>NZ_JBHSDT010000001.1:0-328311 GCF_042651765.1 Gracilibacillus xinjiangensis
GTTATCCCAGTCTTACAGGCAGGTTGCCCACGTGTTACTCACCCGTCCGCCGCTCGTTCCACAAACGTTCCTCCGAAGAGTTCAGTTTGCTTCCCGCGCTCGACTTGCATGTATTAGGCACGCCGCCAGCGTTCGTCCTGAGCCAAGATCAAACTCTCAATAAAAATTGCACATGGAAGTGCTGATGTCGATGTTGCAACACGGATGTTACGAACTTATCGACGTCCATTTGATCTGCTCGCTTCTATAAGCTAGCTTGTTCTTACTTTTTAATCATACTGGTTGTTTTGTTCAGTTTTCAATGATCAATGTTTGTTGCTGTTTTTGCGACAGCTTTTATATTATATCAACTCAACTTCATCTTGTCAATAACTTTTTTCGAAAGTTTTTTTAACAAGAAGTATTAAGTTTTTGCTGTGTTGTTTCAGCGACGTTTAATAATATAACACGGATTTAAAACTCAAGTCAATAACTTTTTTAAAAAAACTTTGAATGGATCTGTTTTCTCTGTTTGATGATGCATCTGCCTTCATACACTTTGCAAAAACAGTATATGTAGTACGCACACAATTGTGCATAATCACTAATTTTGCATATGCTTATAAAAACAGCAACCACTTTACCAGTGGTTGCTCTCTCTTTACCTACTTCACAGTATATTTACGGTGAAAGATTGCATTACTCTTTGTTTCCTCTAAAGCAATTTCGATTTTTCCTGAAGTAATTAAATAATCCATTACATTAACTAGATCATATATATATGGTTCTGCTTCTGGATGAACTTTAAGTTCGCCGTAACCCCAAGGCTCATTTCTTTCTCTCATAATATCCAAAAGATGGTCAGAACATATGTCTATAATTTTATTTATAGAGAATTCTATCGCTATGAGCATTAACTCGACTTTCTTCTTTATATCCTCTTTACTTCTAATAAGTTCTTCATATAATTTATAAATTTGCGAATCAATTCTTTTTACTTGCTTCCATACCATTACTTCCGGATGATAACCTTTATCTATAATTGAAATCCTTGCTAAGTAATGCAAAGAACGCAGCATTCTACTATATGCATCTAAATAGTCTCCAGAATGATATAAGTTCTTCCCCTCAGTATAATTTCTGGTCAATTTAGAAAACTCAATTGCCAACTTCAACTTTCGCTTCTCAGTTGGAAAAACTCTTAATGTCTCTTTTAACTTTTCTAAATACTGATTCCGATCATAAATGATTCTCCCGTTTATGATCCATTCTATTGCTAGTCGATACCTGCTAGTATTAATCCAGTCTTCTAGTACTTCCTGTTTTATTACATGTAATGCTGCTGATTTATCCTCATACTCATAATGTTTAACCAGCCATTTTTGTTCCGAATCAGCGACAACCACGAGTAAAATGGTGTCAAAGTTATCTGTTTCCGGACTAATTTCCTCTCTTTTCTCCATTATAAGTATGCCTAATGTATTCGGATTACTTGCACGCTCCTGATATATCGGCCGTAAGATATCCTCCAAACAAACTCCTCCTTATTTTTCTTAATAACTAAAATTCGATAAAAAACACAAGATTCCTCTAACAACTTTCATAAAATAACCAATATAACACTTTATACCCGTATCATTTTCTTGTTGAAACATTGCTTAGCACTGTTCTATCTGTAGAAAATTACACAATCATTTCCCCTATATGCTATACTACTTATGAAATCAGGATTTTCTATGGGGGATAACTAATGGCGGAAATTACATATAAAAACAAGATTAATCGGATTCGGTCCTTCGCACTAGGATTAATATTTTTAGGATTTGGAATTATGTATGTTGGCATACTATTCCGAAAAATAGAGTGGCTAATGCTGATTTTCATTATCTTGGGAACATTAGCGATTGTCTTCAGTACTGTTGTCTATTTCTGGATTGGACTGCTGTCTACAAGAGCTGTTCAAATTATCTGTCCTACTTGTGAAAAGCCAACCAAAATGTTAGGTCGTGTCGATGCTTGTATGCATTGCAAGCAGCCTCTGACTTTGGATAAGGATCTAGAAGGTAAAGAATTTGATGAGAGTTACAATTCAAAAAAGAAGAAAGATCAAAAAAGCCGCTGAGATTTCTAGCGGCTTTTTACATTTGCCATATATAATATAAAAACACACGACTTAAAGCCGTGTGCTATTTTAATATTATACAATTTGGTTCTTCTCTTTTTTACAATCTTGGCATACTCCGTATACTTCCATTCGGTGATGGCTTACATCAAACCCTGTAATCTGTTCTGCCAATGATTCCACTTCATCCAGACTTGGATAATGGAAGTCAACTATTTTACCACAGCTCTCACAAATAATGTGATAGTGCTTCGATGTATTGCAATCAAAACGACTAGAGGAATCACCGTAAGTTAACTCACGAACTAAACCAATTTCCCTGAATACACGTAAGTTGTTATAAACTGTTGCAACACTCATATTAGGAAATTTACCTTCTAGTGCTTTATAAATATCATCAGCAGTAGGGTGAGTTTCTGCATTCAATAAGAACTCCAACACCGCATGACGTTGTGGTGTAATTCGAACCCCAGATGACTTCAGCTTTTCAACAGCTTCTTGTAACATATGTTCAGACACCGCCATGCACCTCACTTTCTCCTACAAAAATTCGAATAATTATTGTTATCCTAATACCAGTTTACAATATAAACAGTATTAATACAATTATTACTTTGTAATTCTTATAATTAGTGTACTCTTATTCAGCTTGTCCTGTCAATAAAAGTATATAGAGAAACGGGATTTTTATTCTAAATATCTGGATTAAGTATAAGTTCCTCAACCGCTAATTGATGATTGATGTAACGGGCAGCAACAAATAAATAGTCAGACAAACGATTTAAATACTGAAGAACTAATGGAGTATGCAAATCATTCTTCATACTGACAACAAGTCTTTCTGCTCTTCTTGTAACAGTTCTTGCGTGGTGTAAAGTTGATGCAGCAACATGCCCTGAAGGTAATATGAAATTCTTTAATACCGGCAATTGTTCTTGCCACACATCGATCTCCTGTTCTAATTGGAAAATATGCCTTTCTCCAATTTGCCATTTAACTTCTTTATCAAGTGGTGTCGCTAACTCTGATCCAATATGAAATAATACTGTTTGTACATATTGAAGACTGGATGTCATCGCATCTTTTTCAGCCCAGTCATCTATTCTTAATAGATGACTAATAGCTAATCCAATGATGGAGTTTACTTCATCACATGTACCATATGCTTTCACACGCAGGTCATTTTTCGCAACTCTTTTTCCATAAATAAGGGATGTTTCCCCAGCATCACCTGTTCGAGTGTAAATCTGCATTGAGGCTACCTCATTTCTAAATTATGAAGAAAGTGCAAGCAAATTAATGCTTCCACTCTTGATATAGTTATTTATTTAATTCTTCACGAATGTATTGTAATGCGTTTTCCACATGTCCCTTCACCTGTACATTACGAAATTCTTTCTGTAATACACCATCTTCATCAATAATAAAAGTTGAGCGAACTATTCCCATGTATTCTTTACCGAACTTCTTCTTTAATTGCCATACACCGAATTGTTCCGCCACTTCTTTTTCCTCATCAACTAATAATTCAAATGGCAGATCATGTTTATCAATGAATTTCTTATGACTTTCCTCTGAATCCGGACTAACTCCCAGAATGACTGCATTGACATCTTGAAAGCTTTCATAATTATCTCGGAAATCACATGCTTCTGTCGTACATCCTGGAGTATCATCTTTAGGATAAAAATAAAGGACTACATTTTTCCCTTTATAGTCAGAAAGTTTAACTGTTTTGCCCTGATTGTTGGTTAATGAAAAGTCTGCTACTTTTTGGCCTACTTCTACTGTCACAAAAAATCCCTCCATTAAGTAAAGTACTGCTAATTATATTTTTGTTCAAAAGGCTTGAACAACTTCTAAGTATTAGGTTACTTGAAATAATGGAAAGTCTCAACTATTAACGACTGAGACGTTCTCCATTTTTCCCTTGCCAAATCTTTAAGAAAAATGCTGGCGGCAATATATAGCCAATTAATGATTCTATTAATGCAAGCAGTCTTCCCCAGCCAATTGGTGTAATATCTCCATATCCAACGGTCATCAGTGTTACTCCACTAAAGTAAAAAGAATGCGCCAACGTTTCTAATGGTGGTAATTGATGTAATTTACCGTCATCCAGTAAAAGTACTCCTTGAAATGACAAAACAAAATAAAGACAAGCAAATGAGGTGAGTACAGTAAAATAAACAACTAATAATGTATAAAAAATTTCATAGGAGAAGTAGCTTTTTTTATGTACCTTTCCAAATATAAATGCATACAAACTACCACCTAAAAGAAAGGATATTAATAGGATTGAAATGATTGCAATCAACAGAGGACCTCCCCTTAATTCCTGTTTATTTTTTCCTGTTATTAGTTTACGATAGATACATAGAGGTGATGACAAGTGATGCGAATTTATATTGTAGAAGATGATCGTAAGATTCGTGATATTCTGAAGGAATTCTTAATAAAATATAATTATGACATTGAAATAGTAAAAGATTTTGACAAAATACAAGCAGAGTTCAAGCAGTATGAACCACATTTAGTCCTACTTGATATTAATTTGCCGCGATTTGACGGATTTTACTGGTGCAGAAAAATTAGGGCAATTAGTAACTGTCCCATTATCTTTATATCTGCAAGAGATAGCGGAATGGACCAAGTAATGGCAATAGAAAATGGTGCAGATGATTATATCACCAAACCATTTCAACTAGAGGTAGTATTAGCCAAGATCAAAAGCTTGCTAAGGCGCGTATACGGCGAGTATCGGTCAGATAGAAGCGGCTCCATTATTGAGGTAGAAGGTTTGACTCTTGATACATCGACATTCTATCTAACATATAAAGAGAACACTATTCTTCTCACCAAGAAAGAAGTTCTGCTTGCACAAGCCCTCCTAGCCCAAATGGAACAAATCGTTTCAAGGGAATACTTACTAGAAAAATTGTGGGATGACCAAGATTTTGTTGATGACAATACATTAAGCGTAAATATAACAAGGCTTAGAAAAAAGCTGGCAGACCTGCAAATTACTGATGCCATTACAACAATCCGTGGTGCGGGCTATAAATTAGAAAAAACATGGGTGATGTGAAATGTTGGCATATATAAAAGATCAAATGACTTCAATTATTTTCTTCTATTCACAAATCGCACTTATCATATTGATTGCACAGTTAGCTAGTGGAATTGAAGGTTATTCCATCAGTAATGCGAATTTATTTTATATGGTTGTTGTTGTTACATTCTTTTTGCTCATCTATCACACTTTTCGCTATATTAAATTTAGGGATTTATATCAATTTACTGCAAATGACGCAACAGAAACAGCTTGGCTCCCAGATCCGCCAGATCAATTAACGACTCAAATAAAAGAACATTATGAAAAACAATATGATACCTATAAGCAAGAGTTAGAAAAACTGTATGCTGAAAAAAAGCATGAAAGTATGTTTATTCAGCAATGGGTACACCAGATGAAAACACCACTCTCTGTTATGCAGCTTATCTTAGAAAAGGAATCAGGTTCTATTTCACATGCAACCAAAGCGGACCTAGAAGAAGAATTAGACCGTATTAAACACGGGCTTCAACTAGCTTTGTATCAGGCGAGATTACAACATTTTGAACGAGACTTTCATGTGGAGAAGATTCCTTTCACGGAACTGCTCCGCACGACTATTCAAGATTATAAATCCAGTTTTATTAGAAACCACGTCTATCCTAAAGTAGACATTGATGACTCTGTAACGATATATTCTGATCCTAAATGGCTGAGATTTGTCCTAGAGCAAATAACTAGTAATGCTATTAAATATGCGAGCGGAACAAATACTCTGATTCAATATACCGTTACTAATTCCAGTGGTGTCTATCAATTACATATTAAAGATGAAGGTATTGGAATACCGAAACAAGATCTAAGAAAAGTATTTGACCCATTCTTCACTGGCTATAATGGGCGCCATTACCAGGAATCAACCGGAATGGGACTATATTTATCAAAGCAGATTTGTGATGCATTAAATCACCGATTAACCGTCCATTCACTAGTTAACAAAGGTACTACTGTAACCATAACATTCGAAACAGCCTAAACTAACGAAATCTTACATATTTGTAAGGTTTCCTTTTTAATTTGAAAGAATTATCAATAGGAACAAATCGGTCAAACAGTTTATAATAAAACTACAATAATGAATAAGGAAGGAAGAAAACGGTTGGCAATTTTAGAAGCAAGAAATATTTCCAAAATCTATGGCAGCAGACGCGGGATCGAGCATAAGGCAATTGACAATATTTCACTGATAATTGACAGAGGAGAATTTGTTGGTGTCATGGGGCCATCGGGCAGTGGAAAAACAACATTATTAAATGTTCTCTCAACAATTGATCGTATATCTGCTGGAACTATCGAAATAAACAATCAGGACATTACACGGCTTTCAAAAGAGAAGCTGGCGAAATTTCGACGGAAGCATATGGGGTTCATTTTCCAGGACTTTAATTTATTAGATACGTTAACAATTGCTGAAAATATTATGTTACCACTAACATTGGATGGATGGAAAGTAAAAGAAATGGAGCAACGTTTGGTACAAGTATCGAAACATTTAGGAATCGACACCATTTTACGCAATCGGACTTTTGAGATTTCCGGGGGACAGATGCAACGAGCAGCAATTGCTCGAGCAATCATACATGAGCCTGCTATTATCTTTGCTGATGAACCAACTGGAAATCTGGATTCAAAAGCATCAAAGCAAGTAATGGAAGCATTGAGTCATTTAAATCAGGAAAAGGAGGCAACAACCCTAATGGTAACTCATGACCCGTTTGCAGCAAGTTTTTGTGAGCGGATTATATTTATTAAAGACGGAAAGCTGTTTAACCAGATCGACAAAGGGGATAGCCGCCAAGCATTTTTTCAGGAAATTTTAAACGTACAATCAATGCTGGGAGGAGATACAGATGACTTTCAGACAGTTCGCCTTTAACAATGTAAGGCGAAATGCGAGGCAATATTTGAGTTATTTCTTCAGCTGTATGTTTTCTGTTGCAGTTTTCTTTATTTATGCGGTCATTATGTACCACCCGGAAATAGATGGTCATGAGTTCCGTGCAAATGTTCAGCGTGGAATTATGAGTGTTGAAGTTATTATTTATTCCTTTTCTTTTTTATTTGTATTATATTCAACCAGTGCATTTATCAGATCTCGTAAAAAGGAATATGGTCTGTTAATGACACTTGGAATAAGTAAAAGACAGCTGAGCGGTTTACTCATATTGGAAAATACAATTATTGGTATTATATCTATTATATCAGGCGTGCTCGCTGGACTAATTTTTGCGAATATATTTATTATGGGGTTTTCGCAGATTTTGGGTATGGAAGGGACACTTGGTTTTTATATCGCACCAAAAGCAGTTGTACTTACAGTAATTAGTTACTTCATTATGTTTGAATTAAATTCGCTGATTGTCGTTTGGACATTAAGGACGAATGCAGTGATGGAGTTATTTCGTGGGGCTAAAGCTCCGAATAAAGTGCCTAAGTTTTCATGGTTACTAAGTATTATTGGAATAGGACTTGTGATATCTGCCTACTATTTAGCCGCAACTGCTAGTCTTATGACGATCTTTTACCGGATGTTCATTATCTTATTACTTATTATCCCAGGAACTTATTTATTGTACACGCAATTTTCAGTTGCTTTAGTTTCCTTACTAAAAAGAAGAAAAAGTCTGTATTTGTGTAAAACGAACTTACTAACCATTTCGGATTTGAATTATAAACTAAGAGATCATGCAAGATTACTTTTTTTTGTTACCATTTTGAGTGCTGTCTCCTTTACAGCTTCTGGCGTGTTATATAGTGCATTTCAAAGTGCGGAATCAGAGGCATCAGCCTATATACCGAATGATCTCTCTTATCTTAGTAAAGGTGAAAATATAGCAAAAATGGATAGTGAAACAACTAAAGTGATCGAAGCTTTTCAAGAGAACAACCTGGATTATAACTTGGTTGAAGTTGAACGAACCAGAGCACAAATTACTAATATGAATAATGAGACTTGGATTCATTTAATATCTTACTCTGATTACAAAAAGCTTGCGAAATTGACTGATGCAGCTATTCAACCATTACATAATGAACAGCAAACATTGATCATGTTACCACACCTGATGACAACCAACAGCTTAAGTTTGCCAGAATCTATTACTGTACAATCTCAAAATCACCAAATCCAACTCCATTCCGTTGCTATACCTGCTACTGTTAATGATATCTATCAAATAGGCTATACGACTGTTGTTGCTGATGCCATTTACGAGCAATTTGCTATAGTAGCTGAACCAGATGAAATTTATAAGTATGTGGCATTTTCAATTAAAGACTGGGTTAAATATACGGATATTGTTGAAGAGGTTAGCGATAAGCTAGACACAGAAATAATATCAAATATTGATTCGAAAGCAGATTTTTACAATGTAATGAAAACTACATTGTCCCATACCCTCTTCTTCGGTTTATTTATTAGTGTATTATTTTTCTTAGCTGCTGGTTCCATACTTTATTTCAAAATGTATCAAGATTTGGACAAGGATATCGAACAGTACAAAGCATTATACCGGATTGGTCTTACGACAAAAGAAATGAAAAAGATTGCAACAAGACAGATTGCCTATTTATTTTTCATACCATTTGGGCTTGCTGTACTCCACTCTAGTTTTGCTTATAAAGCATTACACAATATGCTGGCATCTTCTATCCTTTTGCCTAGTATCACTTTAATTATCGGCTATTTAGTTATCTATGCCATTTACTTTTTCTTTATCAGGGGGCTATATATCGCGAAAATTAAAAAGGTAATGTAAGTTAGATTATTTATTCCTCTATTATAGATAATGCTATAATTAATGATGCATTATTTATTATGGAGGTTTTACTATGCAATTTACTCAATCAGAAATTTTACATAAAGAAGCTCAAGAACATATTGTTGGAGGAGTTAATTCACCATCACGAGCGTATAAAGGAGTTGGCGGAGGTTCCCCTGTTTATATGGAAAAGGCAAAAGGAGCCTATTTCTGGGATGTGGATGGGAATAAATATATCGATTATTTAGGTGCGTATGGCCCTATTATTACTGGACACGCTCATCCCCATATCACTAATGCTATTAAGGAAGCAGCTGAAAATGGCGTGTTATATGGAACTCCGACTAAGTTAGAAAATGTCTTCGCTCAGAAATTAAAGAAAGCCATTCCGTCAATGGATAAGGTTCGCTTTGTAAATTCTGGAACAGAGGCAGTAATGACGACAATTCGTGTAGCACGTGCTTATACTAGCAGAGAAAAAATCATCAAATTTGCCGGTTGTTATCATGGTCACTTTGATGCGGTTCTCGTCCAGGCAGGATCCGGTCCCTCAACATTAGGCAACCCAGATTCAGCTGGTGTTACAAAAGCAACAGCAAAAGAAGTAATTACAGTCCCATTTAATGATATTAAAGCATTTAAAGAAGCTCTTCATCATTGGGGAGATCAAGTGGCCGCGGTTCTTGTTGAACCGATTGTGGGTAATTTCGGTATTGTCGAACCAATGCCTGGATTTCTTCAAGAAGTCAAGAATCTTACCCACGAAAGTGGAGCATTACTCATTTTTGATGAAGTAATTACTGCATTTAGATTCACATATGGCTCTGCCCAGCAAATCGTCGGAGTTGAGCCTGATATGACTGCACTAGGAAAAATTATTGGTGGAGGACTGCCTATTGGTGCTTATGGCGGTAAGAAAGAAATTATGGAGCAAGTGGCACCACTTGGACCAGCATACCAAGCCGGAACAATGGCAGGAAATCCTGCTTCGATGTCATCCGGGATTGCTTGTTTAGAGGTATTAAGTGATGAAGGTATATATGAAAGATTAGATAAGCTTGGCGCAATGCTGGAAGATGGTATTATCTCGGCTGCTGAACGTAATAAAGTAAATATTACAGTAAATCGTTTAAAAGGTGCATTAACTGTCTATTTCGGTGAGGAAAAAGTGACGAATTATGCACAAGCAGAATCAACAGATAGTGAGAAATTCGGTCAATTCTTTAAACTTATGTTAAAACAAGGGATTAATTTAGCGCCGTCTAAATATGAAGCATGGTTCTTAACGATTGCTCATACAGAAGAGGATATCCAACATACGATAGAATGTGTTAATTACGCCTTCAGCCAGATGAATGTGTAAACTAATAAAGAGGTCCCAAATAATGACGGGGCCTCTTTTTTCTATGAAATAATTGATTCTGGTTTTTTATCTGAACTAGGTTTTATTAGGAAAAAAGTAATTAGAAAAGCAATAATACTCAATCCTGTAAGAAACCAGTATAAAATTCCATCATATTTATCCATCATTATTGCAATTATTGGCGGACCTGCTGCGACTCCTAGAAACCGCATACTACTGTATAATGACGTAATTGTTCCCCGAACATCTTTTTTCAAGCCCTCTGTTATTAACGCGTCCAATGCAGGTAATGACATACCAATGCCTAGTCCAGCAATTGATAAAAAAATTGTTATCATTAATGCAGATAACTCTGTCTTCACAAAAACAAGTCCACCTGCAGCAATCAGATTCCCTGCAAAGATGGTCCACTTCATGATCACTTTATTTTTGCCAATCTTCTTTCCTGCCAGAAAAGAAGCGATACATAATAACAAGAGTGGTATTGCTAATATAACCCCCTTCCCTGCACCTTCCATATTATACTTGTTTTCTAGCACTGTCGAAAAATGAAACAAAAACCCAAACAATATGAACATGTTTAAACACCCAATAATAAACACTGTTATGAGCCATTTGCCATTATTTTTGAATGTTTCTTTCACTTCTTGGAAAAATTGATGAAAAGTCTTCTGGCTTACTGCATCATCCTTAGGGGGTTTTACTAAGAATAGAACAAGTAATATAGCGATAGCACAAAAAATCGGTATAAACACAAAAGGCAAATACCATATAACAACTGCGAGCAGTGCGCCTATTATAGGGCTAAGAACCTTTCCAAATGTATTGGATGTTTCAATAATTCCCAGCCCTGTACTAACATCTTTTTCGTCTTCAAACATATCACCAACTGTTGGTAAGACTACCGGGAAAGCACCTGCTGCACCAATCCCTTGTAAAAAGCGGCCAATCATTATCATTAAATACGGATCATTCATGCTCCAAGCAGCATACGCTGACAATATTCCTCCAACACCAGTTATAATCAGACTGGGAATAATGACCTTCTTTCGCCCAACTTTGTCTGACAGATAGCCTGCTATTGGTATTAGTATAATAGCGACAACCGAGTAAATAGTAATTATTAGGCTTGACTGAAAAGAAGATATTCCTATTTCCTTTTCCATTATTGGCAACACAGGGATTAACATAGAATTTCCTAATGTCATTACTAATGGAATAGAAGCTAGTGCATATAAATCCAACTTTTTGCCTTTCATCTCGCTTCTCCTTCATCAATATACATTTTAGTTTCTGCTGTCTATTGTTTGCTAAAACAAAAAATTAATACAATGTACGATTAAAATTTCGTTTAAGATACTATGGAACCTTTGTATTTGTTATAATACGTATATTAAGTAAAAATCTACAATAAAAGAGGGGATTATATGTACAAAATTCTCATAGTGGAAGATGAAGAACTGTTCTCTGATGCTATCAAAACAGTGATTAATGTTCAACCAGATATGGAGGTTGTCGAGCAATCCCCGAATGGGTTAGATGCCCTTTATAAAATTGATATTTTACAAGTAGATATTGTGATAACGGACATTCAGATGCCTAAATTAGACGGGATTGAATTCATTAAAAAAGCTAAGGCAAAATATCCTCATTTAAAAATATTAATATTAACAACTTTCAATGATCAATCTTATATTATAGAAGGATTAGCACATGGAGCAAATGGATACATTTTAAAAGATGGTGATTTTCAAGATATCATGAACACTATTCGTAATACATTGGAAGGGAACACTACATTGCCACCCGAAATAGCCAAACAATTATCTCTTTACCTTCTGCAAAGTAAAGAATTATTAGACGACCATTCATTACCAGAGTGGCTCGATGATGATTTTACAGAAAGAGAAAAGGACATATTAATACATTTAAAAAACAGGCTAGCTATTAGAGAAATTGCCAATGAATTAGCCTTATCTGCAGGTACTGTGAAAAATTACTTAACACTCATTTATCACAAACTAAATGTCAAGAACCGGCTAGAAGCAATTGAATTATTAAATAATAAAAAGCATGATCATCCTCTTGATAAATAATGTGGATAATCATGCCACTACGTCATTCTATTGGCAACATAAAATAAAACTTTGTTCCAATCCCGATTTCGCTTACAACCCCGATTTCACCATCATGCTGCTCAATTATTTCTTTTGCAATAGTTAATCCCAGTCCTGATCCTGTGTTTGAACTTTTTTGTGTACGATATAATCGATCAAATATATAAGGAAGTTCTGCCTGTTCAATCCCTTTCCCAAAGTCTTCTACCTCAATAAATAAGTATTTCTCCTTATAGATAGAAGCATCAATCCGTATTGTATCTTTTTCTTCCCCATGCTTTATTGCATTATCAACAAAGTTGCGGATAACTTGAATTATTCTCTCTTTATCTACCTGGATCAAATAATTTTCGGGAATATTGCATGTTGTCTGCAGGTTCAACCCAAGTTGGCTTAACTCATAACCAAACAAGTTCTCCAGATCATTAATAAACTTATTAATTTGCACTGTTTCCCGATGGATTGACCACTTTTTCAATTGTAATTGCGACAATTCAAACAGATCATTAGCTAATCGTTTAATTGACCTGGTCTTTTGTATAAGTGTATCTAGTAATGGCTCGGACGGCTTAATATAACCTTGTTTGATCAGAATTAATTGTTTTTCAAAAGCGTTCATCGGTGAGCCTAGATCATGTGCAATATTCTCCATCATATCCGATCTGCTTTGATGCAGCTGAATAAGTTCTTTATTTTTTCGTTCTAGTTCAATGGTGCGTTTATTTACCTTTTGCTCTAACGTGTTATTCAATTCTGATAGAGAATTTGCTAATTCCAAGTTTCTTTCGGATAACCTGTCATATCTTTTGGAAATAATGACACCCTGTAATATTAGAAATAACAGGATACTGTACGTTAGTGTCATCGGAAAGTTCACAAATTCTTTTTGGAAAATAGTTTCAACAATTGCTGCAATAATCATTAATAAAATTCCTATTATATTAATGATACTTCCTTCTCTATTATTAATAATTGCTTTAATACCTGTAAACAATACAAAGTATAGCAGGGTGAATAAAATAATAGTAACGTGTAACAATAAAAAGTTAGTCGAAATATATGTTGGTGTCAGTAAGATAAATACAAGAAAGCCTGTCAATACAATAAACGTGAAATAATAGATTTTTTGATTAATTTCTTGCCTGTATAAATCATACATAAATTGAATGAGTAATATCATACCAAACAGCAAACTTGTATATTCTATCTTAATCATCAATGTCCATGTAACGGAAGGGAAAAGCACCTGAAACATATTTTCTGTTAGTAAAAAGGTTCGTATCATCGCCATGAAACTAATTAAGCAAATATAGAGAAATGTTTTATCATTCCTGTTTATCATAAATTTAAAGTAAAAATATATACTGATGAAGAGGAATCCTCCGATTAACAATAATTGCTCAATAATATCTTTAAACATAAAAGAAATAACATTTAAATGGTCTCCATAATAGACATCCTCTATTATCCCTCCCTCTCGAAAGGAATAATTCGAGACTTGGATAACCAGTTCATTATTCACTTGATCTGCTTCATAAAATATTATTTCATCCCTTAAAAAAGGTACTTCTTCTTTTGCAGACAGGCCTAATTCTCCAACTTCTGCTACTAATTCACCATTCAGATACGCTTTATATGCTGAGCCAATATACTGAAAATAGAAAGAATGTGTTTTCCCTATTTCCTCTTCTGAGATATCATATTGCAATCGATATGTTCCAATACCATGTTGTTTTATTATACTATGATCTTCCCAAGAGTACGGCGTTTCTATATATGTCGGCTCATCTATAGGAAAATCGCTAGAATTTAACCATTGATTGGGATAGAACTCCCATTCACCCGATAATTGATAAATAGTAGATTGCTGCTCAAAAGGAGTAATCTGTACATAACCATCCTTTATTACTGGTTTAATAACATTATGTTTGTCTTGTAAAAACCAGATTAGCGTAACGCATGTAATAAAAATTAATAATAAGACATACTTTCTTCTCATAGGTAGTCATCCTTTTGTTTTTTACATTTAACCTACATTATAACAGTGTAAAAAAACTGTAGCACTACTTTTTCGTTTCATTTAAGGCAGTGTCGGTAATAGCATTACATGTTATACTAAAATTAACCAAAAATAGTAGGTGATATTATGAAACTTGGGGCAAGAATGCTTAAAACCGGAATTGCTGTAACTGTTGCCCTATATATTGCTAATTTAATTGGTCTGCCTTCTGCAACATATGCAGGTATTGCAGCAGCATTTGCGATTCAACCAAATATATACCGCTCCTTCCAAACCATGTTTGAACAAATATATGCAAATATATTTGGTGTGTCAATTGCGACACTTATTGTGTTTACATTAGGAAATGACCCATTAATTATTGGCTTTACAACGATTATTGTTATAGGTTTTTGTATGTATTTAAAAATGAACGAGAATACGACTGCACTTGCGATTATCGCAGTACTTGCTGTAATGGAAACTACGGAAATGATGCTGCTTAACTTTACTGGTTTACGCTTCTCCTCATTAACTCTAGGAATCGTTTCTGCTTTCTTTGTCAACATGCTATTTTTCCCACCAAAATATGAATTGCGTTTATTTAAGCAAATTGATCAAATGACAGCAGATATATTACAATGGCTAAGAATCTCTACTAGACATTTATCAGATGACCCTGCATTAAAAGGAGAGATTGATCGGTTAGACCTGGAAATAGCACATATTGATCATACATACTCACTATACAGTGAAGAACGAATATACCGCAGGAAAGCAAGAATTCCTAAAATGCGCAAACTTGTTATCTTCCGACAAATGATTGTAACATCAAAGACATCTTTAGAGACATTACGAGCAATTTACCAATATGATGATAAAATTGATACAATCCCAAAGGAATTTCAGCAAGTTTTAGTTGATGAGCTAGACAAAATAATCTATTCACATGAAAGATTATTATTAAGTGCAATGGGGAAAATCAAGAAGAATCAAAGGAAGCTGGTTGAGGATATAACCACACCTAACATACCTCATTTAGTTGATACATTGTTTCTTGTTTATGAAAAAGATGAAAAAGATCGCCATAGTTTACTCCCGCTTGCTTCAAGGTTGATGGAATATCATAAAGAAATCCTTTATCTGCAGAAACTGCTATATAGTTATCATAAATTCCATGAAGGTATAAATCTGAACTTCAAAAAAAAGAAAAGGAGAATATTGCCATAATGGCTTATTCTCCTTCTTCTAATTCTTGAATATGATATAAATTATAGTAGCTGCCGCGTTTTTGCATTAACTCTTGATGTGTTCCCTGTTCCACTATTAAGCCTTTTTCAATCAGAACGATTCTATCAGCATGGGTGATAGTTGATAATCTGTGGGCAACAATAAATGTTGTTCTGTCAGATGCCAATTTTTCTAATGCCTCCTGAATTAAGCTCTCACTTTCTAAGTCAAGTGCAGAGGTTGCTTCATCAAGAATGAGCAGTGGAGGATTCTTCAAAAACACCCGAGCAATTGCTACCCGCTGCTTTTGCCCACCGGATAATTTGACACCTCTTTCACCAACAAGTGTATCATAACCATTAGTTAATTCAGAAATAAACCCATGTGCATTTGCCGCTTTTGCTGCTTCTATAACTTCTTCATCTGTTGCATGTGGTTTCCCCATACGTATATTTGCGGCAATTGATTCACTAAACAATATGTTATCTTGCAAAACCATCCCAATCTTATCCCTTAATGTTCTTACTTGGACATCCCTGATATCATGGCCATCAATTAAAATGCGACCATCCGTTACATCATAAAACCTTGGTATTAGGCTGATAATGGTTGATTTACCACCACCACTCATTCCAACTAATGCAACAGTTTCACCTTTCTTAACTTTTAATGATATATCCTTTAAAACCACTTCTTCTTCTTCTTCATAGCGGAAAGAAACGTGCTCAAACTCGACTTCCCCATCCACCTCGCTTAATTTCTCCGCATTTGGCTTATCTTTTATATCATACTTCTCATCAATAAACTCAAAGACACGATCCATAGAAGCAATTGATTGAACTAGTATTGTCGATGAACTAATGAGCCTTCTTAATGGATTATAGACCAAATCCATATAGCCGATAAATGCTGCAATAGTACCTACTGAAAGTCCTGACGTAATAGCAAAGTAACCAGCAAAACCAATTACAAGCAATGGTGCTAAATCTGTTATGGTGTTCATAATCGAAAAAGTTTTTGCATTCCAAGCTGTATGGTCAATAGCACGATCAAGGAAATTTTTATTTTGTTTATCGAATTGTTCCTGTTCATAATCCTCTAATGCAAAACTCCTTGTTACAGGAATACCTTGAACTCTTTCATGCAGGTGCCCTTGGACTTGTGCTAATGCTTGTGACCTTTTTCTTGTTAATGCCCTAAGTTTCCCATAAAATATCTTCACCGAAATTCCATATAGAGGAAATAAAGCGACAGCGACTATTGTCAACCATACATCCATTGTTAGCATAATTCCAATTGCTATAAAAATCGTCACCATATCTAACCATATATTCATTAATCCTGTCATAACAAAATTTTTCGTTTGCTCGACATCATGGATTACTCTTGAGATTATTTCCCCTGTTTTCGTTCGTGAGTAAAATTGCAAACTTAAACGTTGGATATGATCAAATAATTTCTCGCGAATATCATACAATACTTTATTCCCTGTCCATTGTCCTAAATATTGACGATAATATTCTATCGGTGGTCTTAATACGATAAATACCAGAGCCGAGATTCCCATTAACCAAAATAACTCCGATAACTTCTCTGAAGTCGTCATAACATCAGATCCAATTATATTATCAATCACATACTTTACAATTAAAGGAATTAATAAAGGGATCCCAAATTTAATGATCCCTATAACTATCGTTAATAAAATTTTCCATTTATATGGGTAAACAAATTTCAAGTAGCGTTTTATACTGTTCAAACTAGTTGACACCTCTTTCATTTACCGATATCAAGATCGATAAGTTAAATACCACTCATACCATTGATCAACGAATTCGGGTGAAAATGGTCCTTTTCTCTGTCTTATCCAATGAAGCAAATGGTTTAAATTATTCGTTAGAATCTTGTCTAAAACTTTCGGATAATTCATTTGCTGTTTGTGTAACTCATATTCATCTTCATCTAACAATGTAAACGTCATATCTGGAAATACCTTAACATCTAAATCGTAGTCGATATACTTGACAGCCCCATCTTCAAACACAAATGGCGAACTTATATTACAGTAATAATATATCCCATCATCACGAAGCATCCCAATAATATTGAACCAATATTTTACATGAAAGAAACAGATTGCAGGTTCTCTTGTAATCCATGTTCTCCCATCACTTTCTGTTACTAATGTTTTATCATTCGCACCAATTACTCGATTATTGGTTCCTTTTAATACTGTCGTTGTATCCCAGACACGATGGAGCTGACCATTGTGCTTATAGCTTTGAATCTGTATTGTGTTACCTGGTTCTAGGCCATCCATGCGTATCTTCTCCTTTTTAAATTTTGTTGTAGTACTAACTATTATAACGATAAAAAATAAAAAAAGCGAATACGCGTACTTGACCAGCTAAAGTCATTACTAAATATACCCCGCTTATTTCCGCTAAAGAAACTAAGAGTCCTAATAAGTTTATAAAAGGATATCGTTTTATAAATAAATTTGCTTTGAATAACGGGATATACTATTTTGCAGATGCAGATACAAATAAAAAGCTCGGACCATTAAAAAATGGTCCGAGCTTTTTTATCAATATTATTTTTTGTTATTTTCAGACTTTCTATTTTGCGCTCTTACTTCTTGAGCATTTGTTTCGCTAGCGAACTCAGTACCAAAATTCCCTTGGCCTTGTGCTGCTGCTTGATTTTGACGCTGTACTTCTTGAGCATTTGTTTTGCTCGCCTGGTTTGCTGGGTTTTGTCTTTTAGCCATCATAATCACCTCCACGAACTTTAATTTACCCAGCGGAAAATATTTTATTCGGCAAATATTTGATTCGATCATTTGTTAAATTTTTCGTAAGAAGTGTTTTATCAGTAATGCCTCATTACTTACTACATAAACTAATGAAGGATTTGTTTATACACTTTTTGATGCGATACCGGTAATGGGTAGTCGCCGATTTCTTCTATTGAAAGCATTCTCTGGTGATGATTAAGTGCCTTTACCTTATCACATTTTATCTTCAAAACATTTAGTTCCCAAGTTATATGGGAAAACACATGTTTTATTGGTTGTAAATATTCGATGGTTTGACAATCAGTATGATAACGTTCCTTTATAAATGGAATGAGAAGGTTCTCACTTACTTCCTTTGTTTCAACCATTGGAAATTGCCACATTTGAGCAAGCAGACCTTCAGCTGGTCGTTGTTCTAATAAATAATTTGCTTTATTATCTTCTAATACTAAAACAAAATAAGTTTTTTGTTTCTGTTTTGTTTTTTTTGTTTTGACTGGTAATGTTTTTTCGATTCCTTTTTTATATGCTATACAATGCTCCTGTACAGGACACAATAAACAGCTTGGATTTCTAGGTGTACAAATAAGTGCACCAAGCTCCATTAACCCTTGATTGAAAGCAGAAGGATTATTATGAGAAATTAATTGTCTAACTGCTTGTTCGAATATTTTTCTTGTTTTTGCTTTTGCTATATCTTCTTGAATTACCAATATTCTGGATAGTACACGCATAACATTTCCGTCAACAGCAGGCTCAGGCATATCATAAGCAATGCTTAAAACTGCACCTGTCGTGTACGGCCCTACACCTTTTAAATTACCGAATTTGTCGGGATCTTCGGGGATTTTTGCATCGTATTTCTCGACAACTTCTTTTACTGCTGATTGAAGGTTCCTAATACGTGAATAATAACCAAGACCTTCCCATGATTTTAAAACTTCTTGTTCGTCTGCTGATGCAAGAGCCTCAATCGTTGGGAAATTACTGATAAATCGTTGAAAATACGGAATAACTGTTTCTACTTTGGTCTGTTGCAGCATTATTTCAGAAACCCATACGCGATAGGGGTCCTGATTCTTACGCCAAGGTAAATCTCTTTGCTCTTCTTCAAACCAATTGATTAAATCATCGCGGAATTGGGGTATATTAATTGTAATAAGTATTTCATTTGATTGCTTTTTTTTCACAAGTGCTCATCCTTCGTGATACAATGATGTTGTTAATTTTCACTTTTCCTGTGGTAAAGTGAATATATGTAAGCTTCCACACCTATGATAAGGTTTATTAGATATTAATGATAAGGGGGCAGCTATGATGGATACAGCAACACATATTACAATGGGCATTGCTCTTGGTGGGCTTGCTACACTTGATCCTGTAGTCCAGCAAGATTCAACCCTTTTTAATGCGGTAATGGTTGGCACAATCATTGGCTCCCACGCTCCTGATTTCGATACCATTTTAAAATTACGGAACAATGCCGCATATTTACGAAATCATCGCGGGATTACTCATTCCGTTCCAGCCGTGATTTTCTGGGGAATTGCAATTTCTTCAGTCATCTATTTATTCGTGCCTGAAGTTAACTTCCTCCATCTTTGGTTATGGACTTTTTTAGCAGTAATCTTCCACGTTTTTGTAGATATCTTTAATGCATACGGCACTCAAGCATACCGGCCGTTTACAAAAAAATGGGTAGCATATGGATTCATCAGCACATTTGATCCATACATCTTCAGTTTCCATATTATTGGGATTATCGCGTGGGTTTTAGGCGCGAATCCTGGTTACACTTGGTTAGTAATTTATTTCATTATTCTATTGTATTATATTAAGCGATATCTCGACAAGAGGGAAATTGTCAGCTATATTCATCAACATTTTGAAAATATTGAAAAAGTTACTACATCACCAACAACGAAACAAAACATATGGCGAATAGCTATAATTACAAAAGATTATTATTTTGTAGGAAGAGTAGAAGATGGTCATATAAAAGTTGATGATCAATTCGAAAAGATACCTGTCCCTGCCAATGAGCTATTCTCTGTTGCAAAAAGGGATAAGAATATTGCTGCATTTCTATCTTTTTCCCCTATTTATCGTTGGGAATGGAATGTATATGATGACTTTAGTGAGGTTCGTTTTTATGATCTTCGTTATCGTAATGAGGGGCACTACCCGTTTGTTGCAATCGTTCAAATTGATGACAATATGCGGATTATGAATTCTTACACAGGTTGGGTCTTTTCCGAAGAAAAGTTACAAACGAAACTTAATACCATTAAACAACTTACCACTTAAAAAGCCGCCAAATTAGAAGCAGCCTTTCCCTTGGCTTGCTTCCGATTTGGCAATGTTTTACCATCAACTTTAATGAAATGGTTTATTATCATTATTATATATAAGCCTTTTATACTTCGGATATCTTTCAGCAAATTCACTAAGATTTGAACCATATTGTTTGATCCAATGTCTGACTATTTTCAGCGTAACTTCCGCACCTTCATATTTCCTTCCGGCCTTTGCACGTGTTGTTTCAAAATCTTCCCATAACAATTCGACCCAGCTTCTCGCTTCGATCAATGATAACTCCTGATTTGTTTGTTGTAATTCTTTTGCTAAGCTTTCAATTGACTCATGCATATATTTCACCTACTTTGAATTTCTCCGCTGACCACTCGTATTGAAGAATTATTGATTTGGAACTTGTAAAATGGATAATGGCACTGCTTCTTCTTTTTCAAGCTTTTGCCCGAGTAAATTGATCCGATGTCCCCAAGCAAACACACCATTAATGTATGTTATTTCAAATAATTGACCTGGGTCACCTGCCAATTCATATCGTTCCCCTTTATGAAAGTCTTTTGGATTTACAAGATAGGCTGCTGCCATCTGCAATTTCCGTTCCAATATTTCATATTCACTAACATTACCTAGTTGTTCTGCTTTCTGTACTTTTTCTTTTAATATGCCAATCTCTGCACGCAATTCTTCAACAGTGTACGTACTATACCTGCGTTCCATTTCCCCACCACCAATAGTTAATTACTTATTATTTTAGCACGGAGTTTATTCGTTCACAATTAAACAAATTTTTCGTAATAGTTTGCTGTAATGTTTATAATGATGTTATAGAGGGAGGATATAATATGGTAAAATTATTCGCAACAGATTTAGACGGTACATTGCTCAAAAAAGGTAATATAATTAAAGAAGAAGATAAAGATTCGATAAAGAGATTATCAGATAATGGAATAGACTTTGCTATTGCTACTGGCAGATTAGACAGGGATATCTTAGAAATATGTAAAGAAATTAATCAGTCAGCACATAGAGTTAGTCAGAATGGTACTTTTGTCCAAACAAAAACGAATGAATCTATTTATACAAAGACTTTCGATGTTTCAAATAGTAAAGCTATCCATGAAAAAATGAGAAAATACCAGAATATTTTATGTATTTCAACTAAAGATGAACTCTATATTTCCAAAATAACAGCAGAAATGAAAGCACTCGAAAACTTTTTATACTTTCCTTTAATAGAAGGAATTGATTTCCTCGACCAGTATGGAGAGAGTATCCATGCAAGTAAATATATGTTACTTGGTGAAGAACAGGACTTGGTGAAAATCCAAACAGAATTGCTTTCACATTTTACCGATAATATAGAATCGTATCTATCTGACCCTAATTGCTTAGATATTGTTCCTAAAGGTGTCAGTAAAGCGGAAGGTTTAAAAGCTCTTGCTCAGCATCTGCAGATGGAACCTAATGAGATCGCAGTTGTTGGTGACTCTTATAACGATATTCCGATGTTTGAAATGACGCCAAATAGTTACGCAATGTCTACAGCGCCAGCTGCTGTCCAACAAAAAGCATCTCATGTAGTAGATGATGTGTTTGAAGCTATTGATCATATTACAAATGCAGTGAAAAGCTAATCATCTGACCATTCCTCTATCTATGAACGGAGGGGTGGTCATTTCTCCTCAAGCACATATTCGTCTATAAAACGTTGTATTAATTCTGATTCAAAGCCTTTTCGGTATAAGTTTGCTTTGATCTTTTGCTGCAGTGGAAAACCAGTATCTTTCTTCCTGTATTTTTGCAACGCCTTTTCTCCTTGATAAATTATTGCTTCATATTCCTCATCATTATTTACATCTGTTTTTATGTTTTGAAATACTTCATTAATAATGCCTAAAGAATAACCTTTTTGAAGCAATGACTGTTTTACAGAGTCCATTTGTTGTTTGAAAGATTTCTTCGATGACCGGTCCATTTTTTTCCTGATTAATTGTTCAACTTTTTCATATTGTTTTGTAAAAGGGAACTGAGCTAACGCCTTTTCGGCAATTGTTTGGTTTACACCTTTTTCGATTAGTTCCTTTTTAATTAATAAAGGACCTTTTACAGATGTTTCTACCCGTGTTCTAACTAAAGCTTCACTAAAAGCAAGGTCATTTAACAACCCTTCATTCTTTAATCTGTGAATAACTTCGTCTATAAATGTAATTTCTATGTCTTTCTTTTGTAAATAATTAATTAATTCTTGTACAGAACGCATTCTATAACTTAAAAATTTTAAAGAAAGGGTATACACTTTATAAGAGGCATCTTTTTCCTGAATCTGTTCGATTACTTCTTGCGATAATTCTTGTCCCTTATGCAGATGATAAGAGATAAGCAAGTCTTCATCAACACTAAAGCCGTAATACTCAGAGGCTTTATCTTTCAGAAAAATATTATATCGATGCTTATTCTTTTTTTGAACTGATATTTTCGAAACAATAGGCACTCTATTCACCTCTTTTTCACATCATAACATACAAACGTTTGTTCTTCAATTAAATTTGGGAGGTCGTCATCGTGAAAATAGCAATAGCAGGCGGTACAGGTTATGTGGGAAAGCATTTAACAAAAAGATTGGCAGAACGAGGAGATATGATTTATATCCTGACAAGAAACCCGGCTAAGTATAAAAATACAGATCAAGTAAGCTATGTTGGTTGGTTGACTGATGGGTCAGATCCAGCTAAGGAACTGCCAGAAATAGATGCTATCGTAAACCTTGCAGGGGATTCGCTTTTTGGTTACTGGACAAAAACTAAGAAAGATCGAATTTATCAAAGTAGAATTAATACTACATATGAAATATATGAAATAATTAAACAATTAGATTTGAAACCGGAAGTTTTAATTAATGCTTCGGCTGTCGGTTACTTTGGTACTTCAAAATCAGAAACCTTTACAGAGGAAGCTTGTGAGCCTGGTAATGATTTTTTATCAGAAGTGACAGAAGCTTGGGAACAAACTGCACAACAGGTGAAAGCAGAAGGGGTACGTACTGTTCTTGCACGGTTTGGTGTCATACTTGGCAGAGAAGGGGCCCTCTCATTAATGGCACTGCCATTTAAACTGTATGTTGGCGGCAGGATTGGTGATGGAGATCAATGGATTTCCTGGGTCCATATAGATGATGTTGTAGGGATGATTGTGTTTGCAATTGATAATAAATATGTTGAAGGGCCGTTTCATGTAACATCACCACAACCCGTCACTAACCAAGAGATGACAGGTAGGTTAGCTAAGATTCTTGATAGACCAAATTGGCTGCCAGTGCCAACTATTCTGTTAAAGATAATATTAGGTGAAATGAGTATGCTTGTTGTGAAGGGACAAAAAGTATTACCGGAAAAAGCATTAATTTTAAACTACCAATTTAAATACCCGACAGTTAATAGTGCGTTAAAAGAAATTTTCAAATAATTTCGATATTTCGGCCAAATACACCTATTTCTGCTCATAATTTGACGTATTATTAATCCAGTGTAATTTATGTTAACTTTTCTTAAAGTTACTCCATATTACTTTGATTTTTTCTTTATTTTTTAACAAAAAACTATTTACAACATATACATTAATTGTGTAAGATAAGGATAGATTTTTTTGAAACATTTATGTGTCGGCATAGAGGGAAGGCAAATGGTGCGCCACCAGCGAGAAGTCTGGTTCTAGTGGGTTCGATTCCCACCCCGAATTTTTGTGGCTTTTTGATAAAAATTCGAGGGTGAATGGAACGTTACTATGGGGTAAACCTGTCTTCTTCCATAACACCCTCCACCAAACAGGAGGGTTTTTTAATGCTAAAAAAAAGAGAATTACAAGATGCACCTGCTTTATATGAATTAATGAAGCACCCTGAAGTCTTTCCATATGTCAGACATAAGGCATTCTCTACTGATGAATTTTACTTTTTAACAAAAAAGACGATTGAATCTGAGGAAAATGGAAAATTGATTTCACGTACCATTATGGATGAATGCTATAATCCGATCGGTACAATTAACCTTTTTGATATTGAGAATGGAGCTGGTTTTCTTGCAACATGGATTGGTAAGCCTTATTTTGGGCAAGGTTATAATAAACTAGCAAAGGACGCTTTCTTTAGTGAGCTGTTTTATGATTATTCGATTAATGCAATATTTATTAAAATCCGTAAAACGAACCTTCGCTCATCGAAAGCGATTCTAAAAGTTCCATTTGTTATGTACGCAAATGAAAGTTTTCCAGAAATATATGAAAAGGTGAATCAGGCATCTTCTGATGAACCAATCTATGATTTATATGTTATTACAAGAGATTGTTACTTCGCACACCAAGAAACATCCAAAGAGGGCGAAGAAGCAATGTGAATACTTTGTCACCTAACCGATTTTATTGTACTATGTAATATAGTTCTCAAAAATCGGTTAGGTTTTTTTTCTGGAGGCTTGTATCATGCTCAAATCCATCCGTATTGTCATACAAATAGCTGTGCTTTTTCTTTTTAATTATACAGGTGAAACAATTCAAACATCTTTAAACTTAACGATCCCAGGTAGCATTATCGGTATGCTGCTATTTTTTGTTCTATTATTAACAAAAGTTATTCCTGAGAAGATTATTAAAGATGGAATTGATCTGTTAATCAAAGATATGCCACTTTTTTTCGTTCCAGTGACTGTTGGTGTGATCGAATTTTTTGATTTTCTTAAAGGGAAAGGAAGCTTATTATTATTAATCTCCTTCCTCAGCACAATGGTGGTTATATTCACGACTAGCTATTTATCTGACAGGCTTCTTCGTAAGGAGGCAAATACAAAATGATTGATTTTTTTATCGGTTTTTGTTTTCTATCAGCTACTGTTATCCTTTATTATCTTAGCAAAACGTTTTATCGCTTTATAGCTACACCGTTTACTTTACCAATCATAGTAACTTCACTTCTTATTGTATTATTTTTAATAATTACAGGCATTCCTTATTCTGCTTATATGAACGGAGGACAGTGGATTGATCACTTTCTGGGTCCATTAGTCGTTTCTCTGGCTTTGCCTTTATATAGACAAAGGCATTTAATTAAGAAATATTCCTATATAATCTTTATCGGTATTTGGTTTGGATCTTTCGTTGGTGTGTTAAGTGGTGTATTGCTTAGTTATACGTTAGATTTCGATCAATCAATTATTGCAGCAATTGCACCTAAATCCGTAACAACACCTGTTGCGTTAAGTGTTGCTGATACAGTTGGCGGAAATTTGTCCTTAGCTGCAATTTTTGTAATGATTGCGGGCATAGGCGGAGCAATGTTCGGTCCGTTAATGTGGAAGGTTGGACGGATCAGACACCCTGTTGCACGAGGATTAGGAATTGGAACAGCTTCACATGCCATCGGAACAGCTAAAGCATTAGAGGATAGTGAATTAACTGGTGCTGTCAGTGCATTATCCATGACAATTAGTGCTGTTATTGTCTCGCTAATTGTACCTTTGATCCTTCTCATATTTTCTTAAGCGACACTTAATACAATCCAGAAATCTGCAACATAATTTATATTATATTGCTTTAATGAGTGCGCCCATCCACTTTTTGTTATTTGTTTTATTCCAGTAAAACTTATAAGTTGACAAAGTATTGGTAATATAGTTAGTGTTAAGGTCGATTCATGCAATTTCTGTTACTAATGTCTTACAGATTTTGATGGAAGGTGATGAAAATAGGGATAGTAGTTGTAGAAATATGTGACAGTAATCTAATGAACACATTTGATATAGAAGGAATCATCGAATCTGAATATCCTGAAGTTGCAGTACTTATTAATGATTGTCTCAACTTCTGCGGGCTGTGCCGTTTAAAACCATATGCAATGGTAAATGGTAAAAGAATTCATGGAAAAACGCCTGAAGAAACTTTAGCAAAGATTCGAAAAGCAATTGAAGAAGAATTAGCATTTTTTCACTAAAAAACCGGAAATCCCGGTTTTTTTAGTGAAAAATTGTATGAAGTTCTACATATCGTCTATCAAGTCCTTGAGCAACTGCTTCATGTACGATTTTGCCTTTATAAGTGTTTAACCCCTTTGCAAATGCTGAATCCTTTCTAATGAACTCATCGATCCCTAAATTAGCAAGCTTTAATACATACGGTGTTGTCACATTAGTTAATGCATATGTTGCTGTTTTGGGGACTGCCCCCGGAATGTTTGCAACAGCATAATGTGTGACACCATGCTTTTTATATACAGGGTTCTCGTGTGTTGTTACATGATCAATTGATTCAATAGAACCTCCTTGATCTACCGCTACATCTACAACTACTGATCCATCCTCCATTGATTGGATCATCTCTTCTGTTACCAATTTAGGAGCCCTTGCACCTGGGACAAGAACAGCTCCTACTAACAGATCTGCCTTCATCACTTGTGTTTGAATATTATACTCATTTGAAGCAAGTGTGGTAATTTTACCTGGAAAAGTATCTTCTAGTTCTCTTAAACGATTGATATTGATATCGAGCATTGTTACATTCGCTCCAAGACCGACTGCCACCTTTGCAGCATTTGTTCCAACAAATCCTCCCCCAATGATCACAATATTAGCTGGTTCTACTCCTGGCACACCACCAACTAATACACCTTTGCCGCCTTGAATCTTCTCCAGAAAGTGGACCCCTACTTGTACTGACATTCGACCGGCAATCTCACTCATAGGTGTTAACAGTGGTAATTCACCCGTATTTTTTTGAATGGTTTCATACGCGATTCCTGTTACTTTATTTGAGATTAAAGCATCCGCCACTTCCGTTTCTGCTGCTAAATGTAAGTAAGTAAATAATAATTGCCCTTCCTTAAAGTATGCGAATTCTTCCTTTTGCGGTTCTTTTACTTTAACAATTAGTTCATGTGCCCATGCTTCTTCAGCTGTTGGAACGATGACAGCTCCCGCCCCCTGGTAATCCCTGTCCGAAATACCGCTTCCCACACCTGCATTTGTCTCTATAAAAACTTGATGACCGGAATTTTTTAATGACATAACCCCTGACGGTGTCATCGCTACCCGGTTTTCATCTTGCTTCACTTCTTTTGGGACACCAATTTTCATCCATTCCACCTACTTTCTATTTTTAGTATGATATGTTCATTGTTTATTATTCGTTTTCCCTATTCTGTAAAAAATAACCTGATTTGTTATTAATAAAAACCAACTTAACAGCCCTTAACAAACATAAAAAAAGCTAAAACTATTTCCATTAACGACTGGAATAGTCTTTAGCTTTGCAATGATAATCTTTATACATCTATTTCCGCTCAATTGGCATTGTACAACATCGAAATGAGCCACCTGATTTAATGATTTCTGTAAAAGGAACGCCGATAACTTGATAACCTCTTTTTCTTAATTCATTATTTACCTCATCATTTTCGGTTAATGAAATAATTCTTTTATCACCAATTGACAAAACGTTTGTCCCTAATGTAAATTGCTCTTTTTCTGACACTTCGATTAAATCAAATCTTTCTTTTAACCATTGAACATCCTCCGGTTGAAACACAGGTGGATAAATGATGCCTTCCTTCTCACTAATTATATTAAAGGCACAGTCTAAATGTAATATGTCTTCCCTGATTGGCAATGGTATTACTTCTTTATCAGGCAGATGTTTCTGCAGAGAATCGATTGCTTCCCGAGTTGTCCTCGTACTTACACCTACAAAAACATATTCAGGTGATACAATGACGTCTCCACCTTCGATTGAGGAAGTTGGCAGTGTTTGGTATTTAATTTCCTTTTCTTCTAAGTATGCCTTAAGTATATCTACTTCTGGCTTACGAATATCCTTGTCCATTCGTGCAAGGAAAATTGTATCATCAATCGTAAAGCCTATATCCCTCGTGAACACCTGTTCATTAAATTCTTCTTTCGGATCAAGCAAGATTACCTCTACATCATTTTGTTTTAACACTTGCACAAAACCTTCATGCTGTTTCATTGCACGGTCTACATCAATGTTATCATCCTCGTAGACTCTTTGCGTTGTATTAATGATTTCTTTAATTTCCATATATTTTGGCGGGCATAAAATCACTCTTTCCAGTCGTCCATATTCTGTTTCCTGTTTGATCATAAAAAAAGCCCTCCTCTTTTCTTTTTATTATACCAAGAAGTATTGTAATCATTCTCGTTATGTATATTAGCATATCGCTCATAAATTTATAATAAAAAAACTGCGTTACTTTTTCTAACAAGTTAATTTTGCACATGATAAACCAATGTTATTCTTTATATACAATATTTTATTTTAAAAAACGGAGGGGATTTACATGGGCCGAAAGAGAATGAAAAATCCTAATTTCTTCACATTTATTTTACTAACATTTAAAGTTATGTTTCAGTAATCATTTTAAAAAAAGTTCATATACTAAGAGTAATTATTATATTAAGCACGGACTTGCTATCAAGGATTAGCAAGCCTGTGCTTCTTTGTTTTAACAGAACCTGGATATCTGTTCCTCTATCTATTCTATTAGTGAATCAAGCCACTAAATATATGTAAAGATTTCTCCTCTCCTATTTTCCATCATATGCATTAGACAAATAAAGAGCAAAAAAGTATGATATTTTTATAAAAAAACTCTAGCTGATCTTCATTTATCAGCTAGAGTAAACCTACTATCCATCTTATTCCTTTGTTATCACAATATCGTCATTTTCAAATGTGATGTAAATTTGAGATACATTCTCTTCCTCTAATAAAATGTCCGTAATGCCATCTTCTACTTTGTCTTGAATAACACGACGCAATGGACGGGCACCAAATCTTGGGTCATAGCCTTTGTCTGCGAGGAACTGTTTCGCATGATCACTAACTTCCACACTTAATCCTTCCTCTGCTAATTGAGCAGCAAGATCCCCTAACATTAAATCAACAATTTGCAATAAATCTTGCTGTGTCAATTCGTTAAATGGAATAATCGCATCAAACCGATTTAAAAATTCTGGTTTGAAATAACCACTTAAATTTTCCAATGTTGAGACAGCTTCATTGTTACCACTTGTAAAGCCGACTGTAATTTTCTTTGACCCTGTACCGGCATTACTTGTCATTATTATTACTGTATCTTTAAAGCTTACTGTTCTCCCATGGCTATCAGTTAAATGACCATCCTCCATGATTTGCAGGAACATGTTTTGCACATCTGGATGTGCCTTTTCTATCTCATCTAACAAAATGAGACTGTAAGGATTACGGCGTACTTTTTCTGTAAGTTGACCTGCTTCTTCATGTCCTACATATCCTGGAGGTGAACCAATTATTTTTGAGACAGCGTGTTTTTCCATATATTCACTCATGTCAAGTCTTATCATCGCGTCTTTTGTACCAAAGAGTTCTTCTGCTAAAGCTTTCGTTAATTCTGTTTTCCCAACACCAGTTGGCCCAACAAATAAGAAAGAACCTATTGGACGCTCCTTTGCTTTCAATCCAGCACGGCTGCGGCGGACAGCTTTAGCTACTTTATCGACTGCTACTTGTTGCCCAATTACTTTTTTAGACAGGTTATTTGCTAACTTTTTCATTTTTGATTGTTCATCTGCCTGAATCTTTCGAACTGGGATTCCTGTTTTCTCTTCGATAATCAACTGAATATCTTCTAAACTTATTTCCGCTTTTGGAGCTTCTTTCGTTTCAGCCAATTTTTTCTCCAACTTAATTTCCTGGTGTCTTAAGTTAGCTGCTCTCTCATAATCTTCTTGTTCAGCTGCTTCCGTTTTTTCTTTAGAAATTTCATCTAGTCGTTGTTGTAGTGCATCATGATCTGTTTCCGACACTTCTAGATTAAGTCTTGCACCAGCTTCATCAATTAAATCGATTGCTTTATCTGGTAAGAAGCGATCCTGAATGTAACGTTTAGATAACGTAACAGCAGCACGAAGGACCTCATCAGAGTAAGTTACTTTATGATAATTTTCATAACGTTCTTTTAATCCTTGTAAAATTTGCTCCGCCTCTTCCAAGCTTGGTTCTTTGACTATAATCGGTTGGAATCGACGTTCAAGTGCTGCATCCTTCTCAATTTGCCGGTATTCCTTAAGAGTGGTTGCACCGATTAATTGCAATTCACCGCGCGCTAAAGCCGGTTTTAGTATATTTCCTGCATCCATCTGTGAACCTTCTGCTGTTCCAGCACCAACTAGTAAATGAATTTCATCTACAAATAAAATTACATTCTGGCGTTCTTGTAATTCTTTGACCAATTGCTTCATTCTTTCTTCAAATTGACCTCTCACACCAGTATTAGCTACCAGTGATGCGACATCTAAAATATATATTTCTTTATTCAATAATTTAGAAGGAACATTACCTTCCGCAACTTTTAATGCTAGTCCTTCTGCAATTGCTGTTTTACCCACTCCTGGTTCACCGATAAGTACAGGATTGTTTTTGTTACGTCGATTTAATGTTTCAATCACACGTTTCACTTCTTTATCTCGCCCAATTACTGGGTCTATTAAACCTGCCCTTGCAGCGTCTGTTAAGTTTTTTCCAAGCTGGTCAATCAGACCGTTACCTCGTTTATTTTTATTATATGTTTTTGTATGGGCTTGGTTTGATCCATTAGCATTCCCTGAAAAAAAGGAATGAAAGTCTTGTCCGCCAAACATGTTAGACGGTTGGTTCATTTGATTTTTTATTTCATTAAAGCATGTATCACACACTTGTAATTGTTGAGTTTGATCATTGAATCGAAGGCTAACAGTTATGTTGGCTTGGCGTATTCCACAATTTTGACATTTCATCATATCTTCCTCCTTCAATTTCTTTAGTGTAGGTCAGTTTTGACTTTGACTATATTTGACCTTTTCTGATTCATATTATACTTTGACCTTCTTTGACTTTCAAGTTCTATGCTCAATTTTCTCAACATACTTAAAGGATCAAGAATGCAACATAGTTCAAAAAATTAAAAAAACCAACCGCGAAAGCAGGCTGGTTAGACTCATTCATTATTTTTATAAAACAACACCGAACGGGATAAGCACAATTAATAAAGCTATTAATATGGACCAGATGAGTTCTTTTAACAACTTCGTATCCCCCTATGTTTTTCTTACAGTTTATCATAGCCAAATAAATAATCGAATGTATTAGCAGTTTTCTTAACATACAATTTACATAACAATGTCCTTTCACCACATTATCTAATGTGATATGATAAAACTACCAAGAAAAAAGGAGTTGTTGCGGATTATGACGACTATTAAGCTTATTCACCATAAAAAAGAAATAAAAATGAATGTGAAACATCTGACAATATACAAACAGGCCAAGATTGTCGAGATGATTGATGCAAACCAACAATATTTTACAGCGATTTTCTATAAAAATAAATTTATTAATGCAAAAAAACTAAACGCAATGAAACTCCAATCCTTTCTTACCAATGCTTATACTAATGGTAACCAATACCCTTCCAACCATCCTCTTACGAGAGCCTTTCTCAACACCAATAAGAAATACCGTATAACTACATCAAATCAAATGTTCCAAAACCTTAAAGATAAATATGCAGATATTGAAATGCTTTATGTTCTTTCCATGTTTGATAATTTCCTTGACCACAGAAAAATTAGAGCATTGTGTAAGAAGATATTTTATCAATACCGTCGTAATGGGCAGATGAAGATGGCCTTTCGTACTATTGTTAACTATATCCAAATCCGACCGCATGATCGCTTTGCTACAGATATGATTCACCATATGGATTTTCAAAAATATCAAGAATCCTATCAAGATTTCAATACCATGGTTACTAAATGGGCAGACCCACTATATATTGAAGCTACGGCTGTTAATTTCCTTACCTCAAATCCGATAAACGATCAATTATTCCAGTTTTACGACAAGGAAGAACGATGGTTTGATGCACTTGCACTATATTATCAATTATTCCAAACTCAAAAATTTCCAATTGAAACGCATAAATTAGACAATTTCGAGGCACTGCTAAATAAAATAAATAATAATGAAATTATTGTATCTTTCTGGGAAGAACTGCTGAAAGTAAATCCTGCATCTGATAGAATCTTAAAAAAACTAGCTGATAATCATGCTAATGATGCAGTAATTGCGAACATGTTAATGTCGAATAACGGAATACAATTAGATGTTTTTGAGAAAGCTCTTCTGACAGTTGATGGAGAATTCCTTTTCCATTATAAGGATCAATTATTTTCTTATATTATTAAAAATTTTAAAAATGACCAAACAAAAATGGAGAAACTTGTCCACTATTGTATGAGGAAATTATTACCACACATCTCAATAACAGAAATGCTAGGCTATTTAGAGCAAATCGAATTACCTGTAACGACTAAACTTAAAAACATGAAACAACTTGAACAGAATCCTGACAAACAATTTGTACTTGGTGAACTCTACTACCAATTAGAACAATATGATAAAGCAATCAAATGTTTCGAATGGGAGATGGAATTATCTCCAGATGATCCGAAGCCACTGCAGTATTTACAGAAAAGTTACAATGCTATTGGTGATAAGACAACAGCAAAGAATTATCAAGATCTATTAGTCAACATAACATCTCGTTCCAAAACATCCTAATTGAAGTGCATTATGCTTACTGGGAAAACGGCACTACCCTTATCTTTCTTCTGTACTTACGAGCAGAAACGATAAGGGTCTTCGCTTAATTTATTCATTAATAAGTTATATGTGAAAGACATAATTATATAAACAAGTTCATATTATGTATTTAATCTAAACTGTTTCTTCCACATATCTATTACCAATCCCATATTATGTTTGCATCCTGTTATGGTATAATAATACAAAATAGACGATGATGACTTATCAGGATCGTAGTTTTTCTAATCCTATCATCATTAATTTTTTATACTAAAACTCCAACAAGAAAACTGGTGATATGTAGTGAAGAAACAGTACTATGCAATAATTGATATTGGATCAAACACAATGCGGCTAGTTATTTACTTACAAGAAAGAGGTGGCCGCCTAAAAGAAGTAGAGAATGTGAAAGCTGTTGCAAGATTACGAACTTTCCTTGACCTGAATAATAATCTTTCCAAAGCCGGGATAAACAAATTAGTCTCCACATTGAATAGCTTTAAGGATGTCTTGTCTGTTTATCAGTTAAAAGAAGTTATATGTGTTGCAACAGCTACAATAAGACAAGCTAATAATAAAGATGTAATTAAAGCAATAGCAGAACAGGAAACTGGCCTTCCAATGCGTATTCTATCTGAAGAAGAAGAAGCATATTACGGTTACTTAGCCGTAGTCAATTCAACATCAATTGAAACAGGAATTACTGTTGATATTGGCGGAGGAAGTACTGAGGTCACTTACTTTGAAAACAGAAAGCTAATTCAATCACATAGTTTTTCATTTGGTGCACTGACATTAAAAGATTTTTTTGCAAATGAAATTCCAACAGATGAGGAACTTGAACAACTTCATTCCTATTTAATAGCACAATTTCGTACACTCCCATGGCTAACCGAACGAGATGTTCCTTTAATTGGAATTGGTGGAAGTGCACGGAACTTAGTTCAAATAGAACAGAATATGAAAGAGTATCCGTTAGCCGGGCTTCATCAATACAAAATGTATGATAAAGATATTCAAATGGTTAACAATTATTTAACATCATTAAACCCAGAGAAATTGCCCAAGGTTGAAGGGTTGTCAAAAGACAGGGCTGATATCATCATTCCTGCAATCCAAGTCTTTCATACATTATATCAAACAATACAAGCAGAATGTTTTATATTAAGTAGAAAAGGGCTCCGGGATGGGGTATTTTATGAACAACTATCAAAGGAGATGGGATCTATCCTCTTTCCTAATGTGTTGGAGGATAGTATTCAAGAACTTATTAATGACTATAATCTAGAACCAAAACAAATAATGCATGTCCAATATTTGACAAGAAAAGTATTTGACTTCTTAAAACACAATGGGATAATGCATCTGGATAAAAATGATTGGAATCTTGTTAAAAGGGCAAGTTACCTCTGCCATTTAGGTGAATATATTGATGCAGAATCTAGTGCACAGCACACTTTCTATTTGCTTGCAAACAGAACAATCGATGGATTAATGCACAAAGAAAGATTAATGCTTGCTCTAATTGCTTCCTATAAAAATAAAACTGTTTTTAAACAATTTATCCAACCATATAAAAATTGGTTCTTAAAAGAAGAACGGAGAAAATTACGTCATCTTGGTGCATTACTAAAATTCACTTATTGTTTGGATGCTACAAAAAGACAAGTAGTGAAAGATATAACTATCCATAGAAAGAAAACAGAATTGATCTTTACAATCCATTGTGTCGGTGACTGGACACCAGAGGAATACCAAGCAGAGAAACAAAAGAAACACTTGGAGAAGCTTGCAAAAATGGAAGTGAAACTTCATTTTATTTCAGCTATGTAAAGAAGTAATTTACATTAAATTTACACTTAATTAACAAAAATTTCTTTTAATAGCGTTATGATAGATTAGGATATATTTAATCTTTAGTACTATTTTTTTAAATAACTTTCATAAACTGCAAAAAGGAATGATTATCAATGACGACGATTGAATTAGGGAAACAACTAGGACTGCCTTCTTATTATAATAACAGAGAGCTTAGTTGGTTATCTTTTAATAAACGAGTACTGGGAGAGGCCGGTGATGAAAGCAATCCTTTATTGGAAAGACTTCGTTTTCTATCCATATTTTCTTCCAACTTAGATGAATTTTTCATGGTTCGAGTTGCAGGATTGAAAGATCAAGTAAAAGCTGGCTTCAACCGTAAAGATAATAAATCTGGTCTTACACCAAAAGAACAGTTATCACAAATATCTAAATTTAATCATCAATTAGTTGAAGAGCAATATGATATATACGGAAATCTAACAGGATACCTTGAGAAAGCTGGTATTCAGCTTTTGAAAATGGGTGACTTGTCCATTTCACAATTAAATGATTTAGAAAATTACTTTGATGAACACATATTTCCTGTACTAACACCTATGGCAATCGATGCATACCGTGCTTTTCCTATGTTACTAAATAAGTCTATCAATTTAGCAGTACAGTTAGAGGATTTATATGATTTGGACTCCCATCAATTGAAAACGGCTATAGTACAAGTACCTGTACTGTTAGACAGATTTATTCGATTAGGAGAAGAACATCAATATATATTATTGGAAGATCTAATCAGTCATTTTATCGGCAAATTCTTCAAAGGATACAGGGTAAAATCGACAACAACTTTTCGTATTACTAGAAATGCCGATATGACAATTCATGAAGAAGGTGCCAGAGATTTACTTAAGGAGATTGAGAAGGAATTAAAAAAAAGAAAATGGGGTGCAGCCGTTCGCTTAGAAGTGGATGCACGAGAAGAGAATCCTCAAATGATCGAATTTCTTTTACACGTGCTTGAAATCCATCGTAAAGATCTTTATATCATTCATGGCCCTTTAGATTTAACCTTCCTTGCAGATTTTTACAGCACACTTAAGAAAGATTATGAAGAACTTGTTTTTCAGACATTAATTCCTCAACCAGCACAAGATATCCATGAAGATGAGAATATATATGAGGCTGTCCGTAAACGGGATATCTTTTTACATCATCCTTACGAATCATTTTCACCTATTATTGATTTAATTAGTGAAGCAGCAGATGATCCTGAAGTATTAGCAATTAAACAAACATTATATCGCGTAAGTGGTGATTCTCCTATCATAGAAGGATTGAAGAGAGCTGCTGAGAACGGAAAGCAGGTTACTGTCCTTGTTGAGCTAAAGGCACGCTTTGATGAAGAGAATAATGTACAGTGGGCAAAAACATTAGAAAAAGCAGGGTGCCATGTCATTTATGGAATGATTTCATTAAAAACACATAGTAAGATCACTTTAGTTGTCAGAAGAACCAACGGAAAGATTGAACGTGTAGTTCATCTGGGAACAGGTAATTATAATGATCAAACCGCGAAATTTTACACAGACATGTCATACCTAACAACCAAGCGTAAATTCGGCATTGATGCAACAAATTTCTTCAACTACTTAAGTGGTTATACGGAAAAACCGGACTTCCATCACTTATCAATGTCACCTTTCGATATACGAAATGATATTATTCAATACATTGATGCAGAGATATCCTACCATAAAAAGTATGGTAATGGGAGGATGATCTTAAAGATGAACTCTTTAACAGATAAACCATTAATCCAAAAGTTTTACGAAGCCTCACAAGCTGGTGTGAAAATCGATTTAATTATTCGTGGTATATGCTGTTTGAAGCCAGGCATTAAAGGAATTAGTGATAACATTAATGTTAGAAGCATTGTAGGTAGGTTTTTGGAGCACAGCCGAATTTATTATTTTCATCATAATGGAGAAGAAAAAATTTTCCTGTCTTCTGCTGACCTGATGACTAGAAATATGGTTAAACGTGTGGAATTAATGTTTCCGATATTTGAAGGGCGGATAAAAGCAAGAATATTGGAGATTTTTGATATTACCTTGCGTGATACAGCAAAAATGAGGATACAGCACAGTGATGGCAGCTATACTCATGTTAAAGATGAATCACCTAAATCGTTAATTGATAGTCAACTTGTATTATTCGATATGGCGTATCGTGTTCTCGATGATGAAGAATAAGAAAAAAACTTGGCGATATAAAAACCGCCAAGTTTTTTATAATCCAATCAATGCTTCTGGAAGTAACTGTTTCATCATTAAATCATCTAGACTTTTAAATTCATACCCCTGTTTTTTCAGTTCTTTAATTATTGGTGCCAAGGCATCTGCATTATCTTTTGATACTGTATGCATTAAAACAATTGCACCTGGATGAATCTGGTCAATAACTTGATTGTATGCATACTGCCAACCCTTCTCTTGTCCTTCATTCCAATCAACAAATGCCAAGGACCAGAATACATGGGTATAACCTAGCTCATTTGCCCATTGTAATGATTGCTCATTAAACGTGCCTTTTGGTGGCCTTACATATTGAACGACTGCCTTATTTGAAACCTTCTTTAGCTTATTGCTTAATATTTCAATATCTTCTTTTAACTCTTCTTTGGACAGTTTGGTAAAATCCCTGTGAGTATCCGAGTGATTTCCTATAATATGCCCTTCACTTAACATCCGTTTTACTAAATCAGGCTTGTCATCAACATAGTGACCCGTTAAAAAGAAAGTTGCCGGAACATTTTCTTCTTTTAGAACATCTAATATCTGTTCTGTAAATCCTGCTTCATAACCATTATCAAATGTAAGATAGACATGCTTATCACCAGACGTATCAACGTAAAAGCTATTGTATTTCTCAAGGATTTCCTTATATTTTCCTACATCAGGTTGTTCGTGGTCTGTTGCTTTCTTATAGCCCCATCCATAACTTACAGCAGTCATCTCTATTGGCAGCATCGTAAATATAACACCAATCAAAAAAGTTACATATAATTTTCGCATATCCATCACCTTTTTTATTACTATTCTCCGTGAAATAGATGATCTTATGCTAATAAATTATAAAATAATGCTGGCAACCCATCCAAAAATAAACAAAGGAATATTAAAGTGTAAAAAAGTTGGCACACATGTATCCCAAATATGATGATGCTTGCCATCAACACTTAACCCGGATGTTGGTCCTAGAGTACTATCAGAGGCTGGCGAACCTGCATCCCCTAATGCAGCTGCGGTACCTATTAATGCAGCAATGGCCATAGGAGAAAAACCGGCAGCAATACAAATGGGAACATATAATGCAGCAATAATTGGAATTGTTCCAAATGATGAACCAATTCCCAATGTGATAAGTAATCCCACCAATAATAAAATCAGGGCAATAATTGCATGATTTTGTCCGAGCATGGTAGAAGAAGATTCTACAAGTGCATCTACTGCTCCCGTCTTTTTCAAAATTTCAGCAAAGCCCGATGCTACTAACATAACAAATGCAATTGTCCCCATCATTGTCACACCTTTTTGAACAAATGCATCTCCTTCTTTTAATGGAACTGCGAAGAATATAACCATACTGATAATACCTGCTAATGCACCTATTACAAGACTTTCTGTTATTATTTGGACCGCTAACGCAATGAATATAGCAAAAATTGTAAACGTATGTTGCCGGTTAAAGGTTATCGCTAAGTCCTTCTCCTTTTGATCATGCCAATTAATTTTGAGCAATTGTCTCGGTTCGCGATCCCTGCGGTATGTTATAAATACAGCGACCAATAAACCAATAATCATTCCAGAAACTGGAATCAAAAGAGATAAAGCTATTTCACTTACGGATAATTCTACTCCATTTGTGCTCATCCCTTTTTGAATCGTTTCATGAAAGATAAGTCCATATCCAATTGGAATAGCCATATATGGAGCCTTTAAACCAAAAGTTAATGCTGTTGCCACAGCCCGCCTGTCTAATTTCATCTGATCAAATATCTTTAATAAGGGTGGGATCAAAATAGGTATAAAAGCAATATGGACTGGAACTAAATTTTGTGAAAAACAGGCAATACCAGCAATAGCTAATACTAGCATTGTTTTTTTTCCAGTTAATACTTGTATTAATCCCCTAACTAATATTGTAGTAATGCCTGTATAGCTAATCATTGCTGCAAATACACCTAATAAAATATAACTTAAAGCTGTACTAGCTTGTCCGCCCATTCCCTCGATAAGCATTTCTACAGTGTCTTGAATATTCATTCCCGCCAAAATACCTGCTACGATTGCTGAAATAATAATAGCAAAAATGACATGGACACGAAGTAAACTCAGGACAAGCATCGTAATTACGGATGCTGCTACGATCCATTCCATGATAATAACCCTCTCTTATTTTCTATCTAAGTTTAACTCAATTTTCTCTATTAATTGGATTAGCTTGTCGACATCTTCAACGGATGTTTCCTCAGGATCCAATCGATCTAATTGTTCAATAAAGCGTTCCAATTGTTGTCTCAGTTGAAGTATTTTTTCATTATTTTCTGCCATTTTTGTACCCCTTTTATCAAATGTTGTTTTTCCATTTCCCTTGACAATACTAATGTATTTTCTACTTAATGTCCACTCTCGTTCTCTTTTTTTCCTGCTCTCATCCTTATAAAAAGACACAATCACTTTGATTGTGTCTTAGTAGGTCTTATAAGAAAATGATACATGGTTTTCTATTGGCATAAATGCCCCGATCTCTTGTTTCGTAACATTTTTAATCACCAAGTTTTTCTTAGAACCTTTAAGCTCAATGTAAACTTCTCCAAACGTTATTTGTCCTTCTTCTTGTAAAGCCGCCGCATATGCTTTTAATGCACCAACCTTTTTGACTGGTACATCATATGTTTGGCTAAGTCTTGTACCTTTTCCATATACCGTATGGAATGACAATGGGAGTGAATGTTTCTTCTCTGCTGAATTTAATATCAATTTCATAATTTGATCAGCATGATTAACCTTTGATGTTAAGCCACCTTTTATATGCTTCTCTTCCAGTTGGTCATAATTTATCCCGACATTCTTTTCACCATTGTAGTTATTAGCTTCATTTGTATTAATTAATTGAAATTCCCAATTAACATCCGAATTCTTAGAATCATATCGTAATGGCCAGTGTCCTAAGTAGACATTAGCTCGATACCCTATGGCAAGTGGTGAGGGATTAATGTCTGTCTCATTTAACATTTTAATTAATTCAGGATTTTCTATTTTTATGTCAATATTGTCAATTAACTCTTTAACAAATTTGCTCGGTTCCACTATTGCCTCTTCTTCTCTCATCTGTTGAGAAGTATTTTCCTGTTCAATTGAAACAACATGATTAGGGATCTCGATTTTTTCGGCGCATAATGCATTCGCAGAGAAAATAAATAACAGTATGACAGATAGTCCTATTTTCTTCATTACTTTCGCCCTTTCTTTTTTTCTTAGTTTGGGTAAGTAATGGAGAATTATTCGCTGCATTTAATTACTTAATTGGATTACTTCCAGTGACTCGTTTATTTTTACCGATTTTTCAATTGTTCTGATCATAGAGCAATTGTTTCTTGCTATTTCCAGACTTTTTTCTAGTTTTTCTCGATCTAAATGAACACCTTTTACAACATAATGTAAATCAATTGATTCAATCCTGTTTGCTTCATCTGGCTTGCGTTTTACTTCCGCACTTATCTTAAAATCATCTATTTTAATTCTTTTCTTTTCAAGTATCTTACGAAAGACAGATCCACTGCAACCCGCTACAGAAGCAACCATTAATTGAAAAGGCCGATACCCGTAATTTTCATTTCCAGAAATATCGAGCTCACCATACGGAAAATGCGTACGTATTCCTCCATCTTTTAGATAAAAATCCATACATATACCTCCTCCTATTAATTATTGTTAGTTTATCACAAATAAGCATATGAAAGGAGTGTATGCTTGTTTACATATTTCTTCCCTTATAATCCTTAAACACAAGATATTTCACCATAAAAAAACTAGCTAATGAGGAAAAGAGCATCGCTAGACCTTTTGCAATATTATACCTCAACCAGTTAAGTATACCGAGCCATTCCATTAAACTGTTAAGTCCAATAAAGACGATATTACTGATACCTAAACTGACGATTGCTTGAATTAAAAAACCAAAACGCTGATAATTACTACCTTTTGATGTTCTGTTAAATGTAACGCTTGCATTCCAAAAATAACTGTTTAAAACAGCGAATATATAAGAAATCGTATTATATACAAGTAACAGCAATCGGTCTTCTGTATAGAATAACAGCAACAAAAGGTTGAAGGTTCCAATATCAATTAATGCATTCACGACACCAATTATCCCAAACTGCAAAAATTGATATCGACCACTTTTTCTTTTCACTTTACCACCCATAAAGCCACTCCAGTAAACGCATGTTTATTCACTTTACTGCTCGTTCCCTTTTTCTATTTTCGAAATGTTTGCCTGCTTGTCCCCTGTTAAATCATAATATATATCAAGAACTTGCTTGGATTGAGTGTCCCAGCCCATATCGGCTATTTCTTCACGCGCCTTCTTCGCAAGCCTTCTCCTCAGCGTCTCATCTTCAAACTGCAAGATTGTTCGAGTGAAGTCTCCTTCAATATGTTGATCATACAAGAGACCAGTTTCGCCATCTTCTATCTGTTCACAAGTGGGTCCACTTTTTGCTGCCACAATTGGTAAACCTGAAGCCATTGCCTCTGTAATAACTAAACCTAATGTCTCCGTTGTGGAAGGAAAAACAAATACATCTGATGAAGCATAAGCGCTAGATAACTCTTCTCCATGCATAAACCCTGTAAACACTGTGTTCGTTCCTCTAAAATGTCTTTCCAGCACTTCACGGTGCGGGCCATCTCCAACAATTGCTAAGGCGAACTGATCAGATGCTTTAAGAACATGTTTAATCTTCTCTATTTCTTTTTCTGGAGCTAACCTGCCGACATACAATAAGAGTTTTTTGGATACTTGTCCGTTTGTAAGTTTTTCCCGCATGGATTCTTTGTAATTACGAGGATGATAAAGCGCTGTGTCTACCCCTCTTTTCCATACATGGACATTTTTAAAACCTTGTTCTAACAGTTCCTGATGAACAACTTGTGAAGTGCATAAATTCAAGTCTGCTTGATTATGAAGCTTACGGAAATACCACCATAGTAAACCTTTGAAAATCGATAAATGATAATAATCAGCATATTTCGGGACTTGCGTATGATAGGATGCTAACAATGGATATCCAAGTTTTTTAGCGTAGTATACCCCGGATGCACCTAGTAACGCTGGATTAACGACATGAACAACATCTGGGTCATATGCCTGAATTATCTTCTTCATTTTGCTTGTTGGCATAGCAAATTCTTTCGATCGATAGAAAAAAAGCCTAGTTGCTTTTACTCCAATGACTTTTGCTCCTTCGAATTCGTATACGCCAAGATCAGGTGCAATAATCTGCACCTGATGGCCTGCTTTAATAAAATAGCGAATACTATTGGTCAGACGTGTTACTACACCATCTGTTGATGGTAAGAATGTCTCGGTGATCACTAATATTTTCATAAATAACCATCCTTAATGGTGAAATGTTTATTAAAGAAATTCGGCTTGTTCCTGATCTTATGGTGAGAGCCTAAGCATTGTTTATCAATACTGATTTTATTTCCACGTTACTCGTGGCAATATATTTTCTTTTATTACACGGTCTTTATGGTCAACAACTGTTCTAAGTATTTCACGGATTACTTCATCATCTAATAGATGAGGTTCTAATCCTAAGTCTTTTAATTTCGTATTTTCAGCATGAAAGAAATGATCTTCTAGTTCCACTCGAGGATTCTCTAAATTGGCAATATTCGTAGGGTATCCTTCTTCATTCGCTACTTTTTGAACTTTTCTGGCTAAGTCACCGACACTGTGTTCTTCTGTAAATTGGTTAAAGACTCGGAATTCACCCTTATCCGCTGGATTCTCTGCAGCAATCTCAATACAACGCACCGTATCTTTAATATGTAGGAAGCCACGAGTTTGTCCACCTTTACCGTAAACTGTTAGATCATGACCTATTGTTGATTGAATGATGAAGCGATTCAATGCTGTTCCAAACACACCATCATAATCTAAGCGATTGGTAAGAACAGGGTCAAGTTTTGTTTCTTCGGTATCTAATCCATATACAATGCCCTGATTTAAATCTGTTGCTCGAATACCCCAAATTTTACATGCAAACATAATGTTATGACTATCATGTACCTTAGATAAGTGGTAAAAGGAACCAGGCTGTTTCGGAAATGGCAGTACATCTTTTCTTCCTTTATGTTCAATTTCAATATAGCCTTCTTCAATTTGTATATTTGGTGTACCATACTCTCCTAGTGTACCCAATTTTATTAAATGGCAATCAGGAATAATTTCTTTAATTCCAAATAATACATTCAGTGTCCCGGTAACATTGTTATGTTGTGTATATACAGCATGTTCCCGGTCAATCATAGAGTATGGTGCAGATCGTTGTTCAGCAAAATGAACAAAAGCATCTGGCGTCTCTCTTTTTAACACTTCTTTTAAGAAATCATAATGGACTAGATCTCCATCATATATACGAATTTCCTTTCCTGTAATCTCTCTCCATTTCGCTACACGCTCTTCCAGTGTTGCAATCGGTGTTAAAGAGTTAGAATGTAGTTCGCTATCAATCTTTCTTCTAACCATGCTGTCAATGATAGAGACATCATGGCCTTTCTGTGATAAATAAAGAGCGGTCGGCCAACCGCAGAACCCATCTCCACCTGCTACTATGATTTTCATTGTTATACACCTCTTCTTTTGTTATCTTGTAACTACTAAAATATATTCATGTTTCATCATATCATAGGCAAAAAAATATTAAAAATTATAATCTGAATATTTACACAATTTTAAAAGACGACATTTTCTTAATAAAACTTCCGCTTAATTCTTTACCCTATATCAATAATGGTACACTTTAAAAATCTTAATTATATGTATTGAGTTAAAGATCCAGCCATCATATAAGCATGTTTGTAATGAGGGAAATGCATTCATGGATAATTCTTCTACTTTTCTTATTAATGAATGACTCAACCTTCATTTCACCCTATTCTAAACAATCAAATAATTGCAGTTTTGTATATCTATCAATCGCTAAGATTCCTTCCCAATACCTTTTGGCAATAGGAAATACTTCTGGATATTGTCCCCACTCCCATGGGATTCTCCAAACACCATCTTCCGTTAACTGCTCTATATAAAATTTCAAATTCGCTTCAACTAAATCCCCAAACATTTTACAAAAAGGATCCTCAGAATTAACCACAAAATCTAATGGCAGTGGTTTATAACCTGTTGCCCATGATTTTATATCCTTCTCTACACTACTTTCAATAAGAGCCGCCAGTTTGTTAAAAATTTGATCCAAAGTACAGGTTGAACGTCCAGTAAGAACTGCTTCTTTTCGAATTAACATTCGATATAATCTCTGATAATTAAAGATTTCATGAGAATCCATCTTATTAGCTTCCATTAAACGCTTCAGCGCATTATTCAGCACATCATTGCCTATTTGCCATGGATCACTTTGCTTAGAAGACCAATTTAAAAGAAAAGCTGCTAATTCTGCACTAGGATTAAACTTCCAATTCTCTTGTGCATTTTCTTGCCAATGCCACCAAGGTGCATGTGGATAGGAATTATTTTCTGGCAGGACAGATAACCACAATCCTGCTTCTTTATTGTAGGATTTAACTAAATAATCCATTAATGCAATAACCATTGGATCGTCATTAGCAGCTTCCACTTCTAATAAGATCTGACCAGCAAACCATGAGGCCATCGGTGACGAATCTGGCAACCAGAAGTCTGGCTCAATACCATGACCAAAACCTCCATCGTCATTTTGATAAGCTCTTAAAACTTCTAACACATTCGTTCGATCTTTCCCTTCAAAGACGTATTCCCATCTAGCAACTTCTAGCGGCCTTGCATTTCGTTTTAACCAATTACTTGTTTTGGTAAATGTTTTCTTTGATATCATCATATCGACCAACCCACCCATCTATATCGTTATATTAAACATTCTCTGTTTACCATCTAAATCCCTTTACTTTTAAATTATTATTTAATCAGGTAAATGTTTTTTCAAAAAACAAATAAATTCTCTTGCCTCTGTTGTCTCTACTTTTGTCACGACATAGGTAAAAGATGAAGGAGGGATTATAATTCCTGTTTCTATTTCCATTAGTTTTCTTTGATTCGTTTCCTCTATTACAATTGATCTGGGCAGATAGGATACACCTAAACCACTTTCGATGAATTTTTTCGTAACTTCCATTTGATTAACCACCATCGTTTGAATCGCAGGGAAAGATCGTTTTACATCAAGTAATAAGCTATCCCAGTATTCCGGATGATTATGTGTGATTAATCTGTAATTTGCTAATGCCTCCGCTTCACTAAGTTGTTTACTTGAAGGTCCAACCAGGATGACAGGTTCTTGATGCAAAACCTCCGAATTCAAGTTTTTTTGTAATGGTTCCATTCTCGTCAAACCAATATCAGCATTTCCCCTTACTATCTCCTCGCCAATTTCAAATGAGCTCTTCACATTGATAAACACCTCAATATCAGGCTTCACTTCCATAAATTTACGTAAAAGATCTGGAAGAAAAGATGATGCGATTTGCGGAGCAGTCGCGAGTATCAATTTTCTTGAATACCCTTGCTTCCATGATTCAAAATTAGCTAATCCCTCCTCATAGCTTACTAATAAGTCTTTTGCATATGGCAAGAATTGCTTTCCTGCTGCTGTTAGCATCACCATTTTTCCCACTCTATCAAATAAATTAGTTTGGAGATGTTCCTCTAATCTCTTCACATGCTTTGTAATAGCTGGTTGTGTTAAAAATAGCTCCTCCGATGTTTTCCTGAAATTCTCATATTTTGCGGCAACCACAAATGTCTTTATCCATTTCATCTCCATAGTTATATGTCTCCTACCTTTATTAATAACGTTTAGTTATTAAAATTTATCATAATATTTAATTTTCATTATAAGTTCTTTCTAATATAATATCACTAACTCATAATAAAAGGGATGTGTAGCTATGACGGAAGATACGTGGAATGCTGATTTATATGATCAACAACATGCATTTGTTTCAAAGTTTGGAAGTGGAGTCATCGAATTATTAGCTCCTAAAAAAACAGAAAAAATTCTTGATATTGGTTGCGGAACTGGAGATCTGGCTAATCAGTTAGCAAAAATGGGTATTAAGGTAATAGGTATTGATCAATCTAAAAATATGATTGACCAAGCTGTTATGAAATACCCTGAGATCGACTTTAGAGTAGAAGATGTTTTGCAAATGGATGTGGGAAATGATTTTGATGCTGTTTTCTCAAATGCTGCACTTCATTGGGTAAAACAACCAGAGTTAGCTTTACGTAATATCTACGCTTCCTTGAAATATGGCGGAAGATTTGTTGCAGAGTTTGGGGGAAGAGGTAATATTCAATTAATTGCAGAGGAACTGATGAAACAGTTCCATATTAACGAAAGTTCTGAACTTTACCCATGGTATTTTCCTAGTATTGCAGAATACAGTACATTAATGGAGAAAGTTGGGTTGCGGGTTATTTTTGCACAACACTTTGATCGTCCCACACCACTTGAAGGACAAGATGGTGTTAGAAAATGGATAAAAATGTTCGCCTCTCACTTTTTCGAACAAACAAATGACGATAGGAAAGAAGAAATCTTAGCTAATATGGAGGCAAGCCTCCAAAAACATATGTATATTGATGGTAAATGGGTGGCAGATTATAAACGAATTCGTGTGATTGGTATAAAGGAATAAGAGAAGCGTGTACGAAACTATCCACATAAGAATCTGACCTGTTATAATGGTGAAAAGTTTACAACATGATTTCAAAGATTATGCTTAATCTTTGAACAAATAAGACAGGAATAAACCAATTTAGGGTTTACTCCTGTCTTTTTATTTTACATATCGACTAAAACGATCCTCCATCTTCTCTTGGAAAAACGCAATTACTATACAAAGCGGCCAGTAAATTAGTGCAACCAGAATGTACATTGTTAATGTATCAAATTCCCTGCCGCCAGCAATTTGTGCTTTTTGAAATAACTCAGGCACTGTGATAACAGCAGCAAGGGATGTTGCTTTAACCAGATCTAAAAATATATTTGTCAATGGAGGCATAGCAATTCTTACCCCTTGAGGCAAAATTACTTTTCGCAAAGTTTGCCAATAACTAAAACCTAATGCTTTAGCTGATTCCCACTGACCACTTGGAACACTATTGATCGAGGAACGAATCACTTCTGCAATATATGCTGCACTATTTAAACCAAATCCCAGTACTGCAGCCATATATGCAGACATCCGAAGCTCTATCATTGGTAAACCATAGTATAAAATGAATAAGAAAACCAATATTGGTGTCCCTCGCATAAATGAGATATAGACCCTGGCCGGGTATCTTAATACCAGGAGTTCAGAGCTTCTTGCCAGTGAGATAAACAGCCCCAGAAACAGCCCAAATGCCATTGCAACAAAAGAAACTGCAATCGTCATTGGTAGACCGCCTAAAATAAATGGTAAGTTTTCAATCGCTAATTTTACATCAAAAAAATCTTGCATCGTGTATCTCACACCTTATAAATCAAGTCCTTCTATCTCCTCAATATCCCCTTCTGGCTTTTGGGAAGCATCTTCATGATAAAATTCCATGGCAAGTTCAGATAATGTACCATCTTCTCGCATTTCAGCAAGCTTTTCATTTATCTTTTCCTGCAAAGTTGTCGCATCTTTTGCCATAACAGCTGCTTGCTCTGTCGGATGGAATTTCAGTTCAGGATGTAACATAATATCAAATTCCGGGAATGCAGCGATACCAAATTTCGATAAGTAGTAATCATTCACGATGACATCTGTATTGCCATTATTCACATCCCTTAAATAAGCTTCATTTGGTGCATTCCCATATGTGACTACTTCCGCACCAAAATGTTCTGCTATTTGACTGTATATTGTTGTCGCTCCGCCGCCAGCTCGTTTCCCTTCAAGGTCCTCCAAGCTGCTGATTCCCGAATAATCAGCCTTTCTAACTACCATCGTTGTATAAGAATATTTATATGGGTCAGTAAAAGAAAACTTCTCTTTTCGTTTATCTGTTACTTCGATATCATTTGCAGCAACATCGATTCTGCCACTTTCAATAGAAGGAAGCATACTGTCAATACCCATTATTTCAAATTTTACTTCTAAGCCTAATCTTTCAGCAACCTCTCTCATTATTTCCACATCATAGCCTGTAAGTTCCTCGGAGCCTTGTTCATATGTAGATGCACCAATTAATGTTCCAGATGTTCCTACAACTAGTTCGCCCTTTTCCTCAATTTGACTCCACTTTTCCCCTGTGTTCTCTGCGGTTTCACTGTTAGTGTTTTCTCCATTTTCTGGATTTTTATCACTATTTGCTGAATTTTCTCCATTTCCAGTACCACAAGCAACTAACAAACTAACAAGAATTAAACTGATTAACATAAATACTTTCTTCAAAATTGTCCACCCCTTTTTTATTTGTTATATATATTCTATCTTTTAAAAGATAACAGTTTATCCCTTAATTTTCAACCTTTTTAAACACTGTAACTATCATTTCAAATATACTGTTATAATCTATTTGAATAATAGGTCAATGATAGATACATAATAAAAAGGACACAAATGATTATTCACTCGTGTCCTTCTATATACTATAGCTTCTCAAGCTTCTTTTTTTCATATAGGGCGTTTATCTCTCCACCAACAATAATAATCATGGCAGAAAGGTATAACCATAACATGAGAATAATTACACCACCCAGACTCCCATAAGTGGCCGAATAATTACCCATTGTTGATACATATAAGGAAAATGCCAATGATGTCAATTGCCAGCATATGGTAGAAAAGATCGCTCCAATATATACATGTTTAAATTTCACACGTTTACTTGGTGCAAGTAAATATAATGCAGATAATACAATAAAAAAGATAACAGATGAAACTACCCATCTTAACATCTCCCATAGTGAGAGAAAGTCATCTGATAATCCGACAAATGAGAAGATAAACTCACCTATTATGCGACCAAATACGGGGAGGGCAAAAGCTATTAATATAACAAATACCATAGCGATTGTTAAGATGATTGAGATCCCGCGTGCAACGATAAATGATCGCTCTTCCTCAATGTTATAAGCATGATTAAATGCTCTCATTAGCGCATTAATTCCATTAGATGCAGACCATAGTGTACCAATAATACCAATAGACAACAGGCCACTATTTCGTTCATTCATAATCTGAGTAATATTCTCATTTAATAATGTAACTATTTCTTGTGGAGCATAGTTTGAGATGAAATTAATTACATTAATGTTGGTATATGGCAGAAAACCAATCAATGTTACGAGAAAGATCATAAAAGGAAATAAAGACAGTAAAAAGAAAAAAGATAATTGTGCAGCAAGGCCGGGAACCTCATCATTATTGATTCTTTTAAAAAGTTGTTTTAGAAATGTGATAAAGGGCTTGTCCAGCCATGTCTGCTTACTCATTTGTTCTCTTTGTTCCCTGTTATCTCTTCTAACTGCTGCATTATGTCCATTGCTTGTGACAAGCCATTTGTTAGTTGACTAGAACATTTCTGGTAAGTGCTATTAATCTGATGGACAAAATCAGCTGGATTTTTAACAAAATAACTGATATTTTCTTTTGACTGTAGACATTTTCTATTAACAAAATTCCGTGTATCCCGATCGAACAGTGTTAATAATCCACCAACTGCTGCTCCTGTTATTATACCTTTTAGTAATAATTTTTTTCCCATTGATTATCCACCCTTCTTTTTACTTACTATCATGTTGCTGTTGTTGAATAAATGAATATAAATGTTCGCATCCTTCTCTTACTAGTTCATAAGTATAATCAAAATTCTTAGTAAAATATGGATCTGGAACATCTTTTTCCTTTGCATCTGCAACGAAATCCATTAGTTTCTTTACAACAACATTCTCTGAATGTTTACCTAGATTGGTTAAATCATTCATATTCTGCTCATCCATTGCAATAATATAATCGAACGTATCTAAATCATTCAAGATGATCTGTCTAGCTTTCTGTCCCTCATAAGAAATGTTCATTTCATTTAACTTTTTCTGTGTTCCACGATGTGGAGGTTTCCCGATGTGCCAATCTCCCATTCCTGCTGAGTCAATATAAAATTGATCTTCCATGCCGTTTTCTTGTACAATTTTTCGAAACACTGCTTCTGCCATAGGAGAGCGACAAATATTTCCTAAGCATACAAATAACACTTTAATCATATACTACCACCTATTCCTTCATGTTAATCCTAATTATTAATATTTTTATGATACCATCAGTTAGGTTTCTTTAATTTTCTTCCTATTTCAATTGGGTCAAGCGGCTTACTATAAAAATATCCCTGATAATAATCGCAAGCTTCTTCACGAATAAATTGCAGTATTTTCTCACCTTCCACACCTTCTGCTACCACTTTTAAACCGAAAGTATGACCTAATTGAATCATTGCTTTAATAATTTCAGCACTGCCTGCCTCATTAAATAAATCTTTTATAAATGATTGGTCTATTTTCAGATAATTGATCGGAAACTTTTGTAAATAACCCATAGAAGAATACCCCGTTCCAAAATCATCAATGGATAAGGAGATACCCATTTTCCTTAATTCCTTCATGGTATGAATACACTCGATTGTATTATGCATGACACTATTTTCAGTTATTTCTATTTCCAAGTAATTAGGATCCATTTTTGTTTCCTTAATAATTTTCTTAACCTTATCAAGGAAATCTGTCTGTTGTAGTTCTATAGCAGACACATTAACCGCAATCATCACTGATTCTGCCCCAGCTTTTTTCCATCTCATAAATTGCTGGCAAGCCTCAAACAATACCCACTCCCCAATTGCATGGATCATTCCTATTTCTTCAGCAATTGGGATAAATGTTGAGGGAGGGATATTACCTTTTTTTCCATGCTCCCATCTTATTAATGCTTCCACACCAACAATATGATTTGATTTAACATCTACTTTTGGCTGGTAAGCTAATCTGAATTCATTGCGCTTGAAAGCTTTTCTAATATCAGATTCTAATAATAATAACTCATTGTAGGTTTGACTCATCTGTTTATTGTATGCATATACTTGATTGCCACCATGTATCTTTCCATAATGAACAGCACTGCTAGCACGATTGATATATTCTTCTGCTTTATTTGCTGGTTCATTGATATAGCTGATACCTATGGTTGCTGTCATATAAAAATCATGATTGGAGATAACGAAAGGTTGTCTTATTTTCTGCAGGACTCGTTCTGATAAACTTTTCACATCATCAACCGATTGTTCAATCACAACGACAAACTCATCACCATCTAATCGATAGAGGTAACTACCCATTGGGAGGGTTTCTTTAATTCTTTCAGCAATTAAATTAATTACTTGATCCCCCGCTAGTTGGCCTAATGTATCATTAATATTTTTTAATCGATCTAAATCACAGTAAATTACTGCTTTCGGCTTATCCATTTGTTTATTATATATAAATAATTCCACATCTTTCATTAATTTATGCCTGTTTGGCAGACCTGTTAAGGTATCATGTGTAACTAAATGTTCAATTTGCTGCTGTGAGTATTCGAATAGGGAAATATCTATCACTGTTCCAACCACTTCTGTAACATACCCTTTGTCAACTAACGGTGATAACATTGTATAAAGGTGAGATCCTTTGTAATAAAATTTAAATACCTTCTCTTCCCCTTGCATTGCTTTTTCTATTTTATCTTTTAGTAACACATATGTATCTTCATCTAATGATTGAATAATCTCCTCAATATCTAGAGACAGATTTAACTTTTTGGCTAATTTTCCTTCCATGACAGTGAGAGCAATATGGCCATTTTCTTTCCTTACCTTAAAGATTAGATTCATGATTTCTTGAAGCATCCTCTTGTACTCTGCTTCTATCATTTGTTCCTCTTGTATATTGTATCCCGTATTATCGCTTATACCGTTTAAAACAATACAAAATAAATCCGGTTTGTTAGAAAACGGATAAATAACTGCATCACACCAAGCTTTCTTTCCATCTGTTTTATTATATTGTACTTTACCTTTCCATTTACCATTTTGAACAACCTTATCAATAATATTGGCAAAAGGCACCTTCGTATGGAAGACTGATGTTATCAAATGATTGCCAAATTCCTTTTCTGTATAAATCATATGATAATTACTGTCGAAAATGATGAAGGAGTTAACTTGTCGGAGCAAACTCATTAAGTTCCTTACATTATTAAATTGTTCATGTATTTCCCTTTGAATCTCTTCTTTATTTCTAATATCTGTTTTTTCATCGATTAATTGATTTAATTGATTTCTTAAATGCTGAGCATCTAATAGCTGATCTATTTTTTCGATTTCCATACCCTTTTCACCTATCATTTTATTTTTCCCCTTAGAATAAGCGATTTAATTTATGTTGGTATTTTTTATACATATGGGATTTTGTTAACTGACGCTTTTCCATCAGCATTTGAAATCTTAGTTGTTTTTCTGATAAACGCTTTTCTAACCGTTCTTTTTCTGAATCATCTTGGCATGCCTTTATCATATCACGTAATGAGACCAATTCCTTTTGTAAGATCACTTCTTCAGGCAAGTAGCCACTATTTTTCATCATTCGATAAGACATCCTTAAATCTTCTGGTAAATGCGATAAATCTTCACACTTTAATGGCTTACCTTTCCCTTGCAACTGGTCAAATTCTCCGTTCTTTATTGCCTGCTTTATTTTCTCTTCTGCTAACTGTGTAAAAATGTCCAAGACTTATCATCCCAACTTTCTTAGTCTTTTATTAAGCGTATTTTTCACATTAGCTGACAATGTATCTAACAATAGATATTCTTCCATTCTTTCTTTGTTCTCTCGGTCATGAAACAGACAGTCAAAAATATCATATGGTGTTACGTTCGTCTGGGATTCCTCTATTTTCTCCAAGGTATCTCGAACAGAAACTTCCCCTTCTTGAAGCACTCTAAAATAGTAACCGCTAAAGCCTGTCTTCGTCACAATTGCCGGAATATCTTTGATCTGGTGATATGCTGCTATTTTGTAACAAGGCTGGCGTGGTTGAGCAACCTGTATAATTGAGCCACCTAGTTTAAAGATATCCCCTATATAAAGTTCTCTCTCGGTCAGGCCCTTTATTGTTATATTCTCACCAAAAGAGGGATAAGTAAAGTTTTGTCCATATAAACCTTCCCAATAAGTGTAATGGTCCTCCGCATACATTAACAGCGCTTTTTCTTCTCCACCATGGTTTTTCAGATCAGCTTGTCCGTCTTCAAAAAAACCTGTCTTCGTCAAATAACAAACCTCTGTAGTTGGTTGTTTGACAAACCCTGTGTGGACTTTTTTCTCACCAAACTGGTGTATCCTGGGCTTGCCTACGTTTAAAGAAATAATTTCGTAACTCACCTTAGTACTCCTTTCTGATCATTATATTTATTATACAGAAAATGAAAGAGATTTTTAATAATATAAAAAATATTAGCATCGTATCTCTCTATATTAATTATCCAAATTACCTTTTTAACAATAAGTTCCAACTAAAGTACGGTCATAATTTCTCATTAAAATATGAACAATTATGAATAAGGTAAAATTTTTTCACAACATATGGAGGTTACAAGAAATGTTCTCGAATACAGAAATTGGAATTGATTTAGGTACTGCTAATATTTTAATATATACAAAATCAAAAGGAATTATTTTAAATGAACCCGCTGTAGTGGCATTAGACACTCGTACAAATGCTGTTGTTGCTGTTGGGAATGAAGCGAAAAATATGATTGGTAAAACACCGAAAAATATTGTGCCAGTCAGACCATTAAAGAATGGAGTTATTGCTGATTTTGATTCAACGACACAAATGTTGACAGCATTCTTGAAAAAAGTCGGCAAAAAGTCAGGCTTGTCAATGCGTAAACCAAGTGTTGTTGTTTGTACCCCAACAGGAAGTACAGCTGTCGAAAGAAGAGCGATTGATAATGCAATAAAGAGCTTTGGTGCAAAAGAAGTTCATTTGATTGAAGAACCGATTGCAGCAGCTATCGGGGCAGATTTACCTGTGTCTGAACCACAAGCTAGTATGATTGTTGATATTGGCGGTGGAACTAGTGAAGTTGGAATTATTTCATTCGGTGGTGTTGTGACAAGCAGATCGGTCCGCGTTGGGGGTGATCACATTGATGAAGAAATCATTCAATATATCAAAAAGAATTACAATGTGTTAATTGGTGAAAGTACTGCGGAAAAAATTAAGATCGAAATTGGATATGCCCTGATAAATCATCCAGAGCAAACTATGGAAGTCCGAGGAAGAGATCTTGTTACAGGTTTACCAAAAGTGATTACAATTCGCTCAACAGAAGTACAATCCGCAATTCGCGAGGTACTTGAAACAATTTTACACGCGATACATGATACACTTGAAAACTGTCCGCCAGAGTTAAGCGGAGATATTGTCGACCAAGGAATAACCATTACTGGCGGTGGCGCTTTATTACATGGCATGCAAGACTGGTTATCTGGAGAAATCCAAGTACCTGTCCATATTGCGCCAAATCCACTGGAATCTGTAGCTATTGGTACTGGCCGTTCTTTAAAGATGATTCAGAAACTGCAAAAAGCTGCGAAATAAATGATATACTCAACTTAAGAAAGGAGTTGAGTTATATGGATCTGCCATTTCAGTTAACGAAAGAAAAGCGGGAGGAATTTATTCATTTGCTCCAAGATTACTTCTTTAATGAGCGCGGCGAGTCTATAGGTAATTTAGAAGCAGGATTTATCCTCGATTTTATTATAAAAGAATTATCACCGACTTTTTATAACATAGGTATCCGCGATGCACATACTTTTTTAAATGATAAATTGGAAGATTTATTTGAGTTGGAAAAACATTAGGTAAGAAAGCCGAGCAAAATATGCTCGGCTCTTTGACATGGGTCGTTATCTCCGTAAATTATTCAAAGTTGACAAAAAAGGTTTCAGGTCCTGTCGGTTGTTGACTGCCACCTAATGGCTCTACACTCGCTTTAAGAAATTTATAGTGAGATAAATCATCTAGTCGATAAAGAACTCTTGTCGATCCGTTTTCCACCATTAATAATTCACCTTTTGCTCGATTATGACGATCAACAATCCATAGTTGATAATCCCTTTTATCCAATCCTGCCAATCCGTATACTTCCAATAATACTTCTTGTGTCTCATTATTTACCCACACTTTACCAGCAAGGTCATCATCGGCAATTGGCACGATATCTTGCTTTTCTACTTCTGGGCTATTGACAAATAGTTCACGATCACTAATCTCATTGTTTTGAAAAATTTCATAATCAGGTTCAGTTGTTGTTGATTGTCTTAATATATTTGGAAGGGACAGGAAAATTACGACGATAATAACAAGACCAGCAATAGCTGTTGGTTTTGGAATAGGATGCTTTCGAATCCTTTCTCTTTTGAGCTGTTTATCTATTCTCTTCTTCAATAAAGGAGATGGTGTCATATTTGAATCAGCTGGCAATGTGTCCTGCCAAAAATTATATAACCTATTACACTGCTCACATTCTTCTATATGTGTTTCAACTGTCTGTTTCCCTTTTTCATCCAGGTTCCCATTCAAATAGTCTATTATGTTATCTTCAAAAATATGTTCATTGTTCATCTTACTTGTCACCCCCACTTGACCCGATCCATTTTAGCAACGATTTTTGTTTGCGAAGGTTTTGTAGTCCGTATCGAATGGATGATTTTACTGAACCAAGAGGACGATCCAATTCAATGGCAATTTCTTTTTGTGTAAACTGATCGAAATACATATGATAAATCGCCTGCTGCTGTTCCCGAGGTAAACAATTCAATGCTCTCTGTAACACTTGCTTCTCCATATTTTCAATAACATATTGATCTGCGGCCGGGCTTGCTTTTGATAGAATATCTTCCATTTTATTCGCTAAAAGTTCTGTCTTTTTTCTCAGCCGGTCTAATGCTCTCGATCTTGTTCTTATAGCTATCCATGCCTTGACACTACCTCTATCAGGGTTATATTGATTCGCTTTTTGATAGATTTCAAGTAGCACATCATGGCAAACATCTTCCGCTTCCACACGGTTTTTTATTATTTTATAGGCAATCTGATAAATATACCGATAATACCTCTCATAAAAAAGATCAAAAGCATGCTTCTGGTTTTCTGCCATTTGTCTAATTAACAAATGATCTTCCAAATTCATCGCCCTCTTTCTTCTTTTATGGATAAGAGCGTCTTCTTTTTATTATTATTGTACAAAAATTTATAAAAAAGACAAATCCAAAATATAAAGTCATTCGTATCACTTGTGAAAAATATATGGGGGAGGAATTTATGATGAAAAAAATGTTGATATCAATTTTTGCATCAGCATTAATTGCAGTCTTATTATTGTTCTCAGGGGGGGTAGTAAATGCTGCTGGTGGACTCACACTCTTCACACCGTATAGCGGGTTATCTGTAACACCTGGGGAAACTCTCACTTATGATGTCACAGTAATGAACAGTAATTCTTCAATTGCAAATGTCAGCTTCCATGTTGAAGGATTACCAGAAAACTGGACATATTCAATCACCGCGGGCGGCAAGGATATAAGCCAATTATCAATCCTTGGAAATGCCGAAGAAAATATTCAATTCGAAGTAACAGTGCCGTTAGAAATTGAGAAAGCTGACTATAATTTCACATTGGCTGCTGATGGCAGTGGTAATCAGTATGCAGAATTACCATTTATTACAACAGTGACAGAGCAAGGGACATTTGAAACAGAGTTAACCTCTGAACAACCGAATATGGAGGGACATGCTGATGCAACTTTCACTTACACAGCTACACTAAAAAATAGAACAGCAGAGCAGCAAACTTACGCTTTAAGCGCCGCTGTACAAGATGGCTGGGGGGTTCGGTTTAAGGCGGATGGTAATAATCTAACATCCGTTACAATAGAGCCTAACGGATCAAAGGATATAACGGTTGATGTCACACCTCCAACTAACATTCAAGCAGACACATACGAGATTCCAGTCAAAGCTGCAACTAGTTCAACTTCTGCAGAAACTACATTAGAAGCAGTAATAACTGGTTCTTATAGCCTTAGTATTAGTACACCTGATGGGAATTTGAGTACAGATATTACCGCAGGGAGAACACGAACCATCGATTTAGTTGTTGAGAATACGGGGACAGCTACATTAAATGATATATCGATTAGTGCAAGCACTCCGCCAAATTGGGAGTCAGAATTTGATGCAAGCTCTATCGCTGTGTTAGAAGCCGGACAATCAAAAACAGTCAAAGCAACATTAACCGCCCCAGAGGAGGCTATTGCAGGTGATTATGTAACAACATTTACTGCAGACAGCGGGGAAACTAGTTCTGATGCCGATTTTCGCCTTTCTGTTGAAACATCAACACTTTGGGGGATTGTAAGTATTCTTATCATTTTAGTAGTTGCTGGTGGTTTATACTTTATTTTCAGAAGATATGGGAGGAGATAACTATGACAGCACCGATCATCGAATTAGATCAATTAACAAAAAAATATGATGATCAATATGCAGTCGATCACCTCTCGTTAACAATTAATAAAGGGGAAATATTTGGATTATTGGGGCCTAATGGTGCTGGAAAATCAACGACTATCCTGATGATGCTTGGGTTAAGTGAGCCTTCTGCTGGTTCTGTTAAAGTATGCGGCATTAATTCCACTTCACAACCATTAGACGTGAAACAACGAGTAGGTTACCTCCCTGATGATCTTGGCTTTTATGATCATATGACAGGGTTCGAAAATTTACTTTATACTGCTAGTCTTAATGGAATAGATAGAAAAACTGCTGAAGAGAGAGCTTTTCATTTACTTGAAAAGGTTGGTCTATTAGACGCTGCCAATAAAAAATCCGGCAAATACTCACGTGGTATGCGTCAACGCTTAGGACTAGCAGATGTTTTAATAAAAAAACCAGAAGTAATTATATTAGATGAACCTACTTTAGGGATTGATCCGGAAGGGGTCAGAGAGTTGTTACAATTAATTAAACATCTCAATAAATCAGAAGGTATCACAGTATTACTTTCTTCACATCATTTACATCAAGTCCAGCAAGTCTGTGACCGTGTTGGGATATTTGTCAAAGGAAAGTTACTAGCTGATGGAAATGTAGAAGAATTAGCGAGAAAGCTATTTTTTGAGGATCTCTTTGTTATTGATGTAAAAGCAGATCTTATAAACCAACCATTAATCGACCACATTAATGAGATAAGTGGCGTTAACAGGGTAGAACAGATAAGTGCCATGGAACTAGCCATTTATGGAGAAAGTGATATAACAGCAGAAGTGGCTAAAACGATAATTCATGCAAATGTCGGTTTACGATACATTCAGAAAAGGATCTATGGCTTGGATGAAATATATCATCGATATTTTGAAGGAGCTGATCATAGTGCAAAAAATACAAGAACTTAGAAGCATATTCTCCAAATGGTTTTATCCAGATAGAAGTGATGACAAGCCCTATCTCCAAGCCTTCCAAGCAATTGTTAGAAAAGAATTCACTGATTACCTGACAAGTTGGCGCATTATCATCTTACTAATATTGATAGTGCTCACATGTGTGGGCTCATTGTATACTGCTATCACCACAATACAAGATGCACTAGATGTCGACGAGGAAGCGAAAGAAATTGCCCGAAGCTCGTTCCTGTTTCTAAAATTATTCACAATCTCTGATGGCACCCTGCCTTCGTTCCTTTCATTTGTCACTTTTTTAGGTCCATTACTTGGGATTGCATTAGGTTTTGATGCAATAAACTCTGAACGAAACAAGGGGACCTTAAGCCGACTAATGGCACAGCCCATACCAAGGGATTACGTTCTGAATGCAAAATTCTCGGCTGCATTAATTTTAAATAGTATATTATTTGTAGCACTTGGTCTGTTTGTAATGGCTTCAGGAATTCTCATACTAGGTATACCTCCAACGTTAGAGGAATTCTTACGGATGATATGTTTCCTGGTTTTATGTATTGCGTATATAGCATTTTGGCTCAATTTAGGTATACTTTTCTCTGTCCGTTTTAAGCAAGCAGCGACGTCTGCTTTAGCTTCTATTGCAATTTGGCTTTTCTTTACATTGTTTTACAGTATGATTGTGGAGCTCTTGTCTAAAACCATCTTAAATCCTGTTAATATTTCCAGTACTGAAGAAGCATTGAGTAAACAAGAAATGGTGTTTAATTTAATGCGTTTATCACCTAATTATTTGTTCACAGAATCAACAACGACTTTATTATCTCCTTCTGTTCGAACATTAGGTCCTTACACCGTGGAACAAACGACCGGGGCTATTGCTGGGCCACTTCCGCTTAGTCAAAGTTTATTACTGATTTGGCCACAGTTGACAGGATTAATTGCCGCAACATTGGTTTGTTTCGCTATTTCTTACATTATCTTTATGCGTCAGGAGATAAGATCAAAATAGGCTGTATGCTCAGATTCTTTATAGTATTTTACCGCCAAACTTTACACTGAAATATAAATCGAGCATTGGTTTGATGCTCGATTTCTTTTACCATTATCGATTTTTACTTTGTTCATTATAATTGAATTACACTAATCATATTTCCATTAATATCAGTAAAATCAAAGCGTTTAGGTTCTCCAGGTTTTAAATCTGATACACTTACATCTTTTTCTATCAATCTCCTTCTTGCCTCTTCCAAATTCTTTACAACATAATTAAATGGAGTATACTGATCTATAGGTTGAAAATTCGGAATTTGTACAAGATGAAATCCGCAATTCGGTGCTATAGAAAGACCACACATCTTTTCATTTTTCCACCGTAAATCAAAACCGAAGATTTCCTGATACCACAACAGCGACTCTTCAAGGTTATTTACTGGGAGGAAAACCGCATCAATTCGTTCAACAAAATTGTTTAACACTTCTTCCCTCATCATAATCATCTCCAACAGCATATTTTTATTTAATATTCGATACCTAACTAACAATTCCTCTTTTTTAAGCTCGATTATATACATGAAACTTCTTTTCCTTATGCAGTTGTACTCTCTGTTACGAAAATAATGTGGTCACTGTTCTTTCTAATCCCCCTGATCCATGTTATCATGCATAACTTAGGGGGGAGAAATTATGAAAGCATATCTTCTATTAATACTTACTGCCATCTTCTATGCAGGGAACTTAATTGTTGGTAAACCAGTTACTGCTGAAATACCACCAATAACACTCTCTTTTTTCAGATACCTTATTGCAGCTTTCGTCATTTTACCATTGGGTTACAGGGAATGGAAAAACAATAAAGCATTGTGGAAAAAAGAATGGAAAGCAATACTCTCTCTATCTGTAACTGGCCTCGTTTTCTTTAATATATTTGTTTATTCGGCCTTAAACTATACTACTTCGATTAATGCAGGAATTGTAGAAGCTTCTACACCAATCTTCACATTATTACTTACCCTCCTGTTATTTGGAGAGAAATTTAATCATAAGCAAATGGTGGGGGTTTTCATCTCTTTATTTGGAGTATTCATTGTAATTACAAAAGGCTCATTAGAAGTAATTATGGGGCTGCAATTTAATAGTGGAGATTTAATTATGTTGCTTGCGATGATTACATGGGCATTATATTCTATTTTAATTAAAAACCACATATGGAAATTCCCAACATATGGTGCATTGCTTGTTATGTCTGTCGTTGCACTAATCATATTTATCCCACTTATGCTGTTAGAGATGAAAGGGATTAAACAAATAGAGTGGTCATGGCCGATCATCGGGGGATTGATCTATCTAGGAATCTTCCCATCATTAATTGCACTTATTGCCTATAATAAAGGTGTCCAGGAAATTGGCCCAAGTCGTGCATCAATTTTTTTAAATTTAGTACCAGTTTTTACGATGACAGGTGCTGTAGTATTTTTACAGGAAGCTGTTACCATCGTACAAATCACCGGAGTACTATTTGTTATAGTTGGGGTTATCGTTACCAATCGAACAAGAGCCACTACATAATGGGTAGTGGCATTAACATTTTACTCCCCAAACTTCCATTCAGCTAAACTGTCTATCGTATAGGTCGGTTGGATTTTAATTGTTTCCAAATCAGCTTTTGTTGTTACGCCTGTATGAACAAGAAGTGAATCAATTCCTGCATTGATACCTGCTAATATATCTGTCGCGTAATTATCCCCGATCATTAATGTTTCTTCTTTCGATGTGCCTAACACTTCCAACGCCTGCTCAACAATAATTGACTCAGGTTTACCAATAAACTTTGGCTGAACTCCTGTTGTGACAGATAAAACCGATATAAGTGAGCCAGCTCCAGGCAGGAATCCTCTTTCTGTTGGTAATGCCACATCACCATTTGTTGCCACAAACTTTGCACCAGCGCGAATATTTAAAGCGCCTTTGGCTAGCTTTTCATAGGTGATGTTACGATCTAAACCCATTACAACTACATCTGCACCTTCTTCAACCTTTTCCAAGCCACTTTCCTCTATCGCCATATGCAGTCCTTCTTCACCGATGGCATAAATCTTTGCATCAGCTTGTTGTTCTTTAATGTAACTTGCTGTTGCCATACTTGTTGTAAATACTTGTTCCGCTGTACTTGGTACACCCATTTTCACCAGTTTATCTGAGACATCACTTGGATGTTTTGTCGAATTATTCGTTAGAAATAAATAGGGCAAACCTCTTTTTTCCAGCTCTTTAACAAATTCTATTGCTTCAATAATTTTTTTTGTGCCTTTATATACTGTTCCATCTAAGTCTATTAAGAAACCACGGTATGCTTTCATCATTTCCTCCTAAGTTTTTTGAAAATTCTATGTATTTTATTTGTCATTTTTATAATAAATGATAGTATATATTTATGACATTTACGTCATTGTGACTTATTATATGTTATCATGTATAATTATTAAAGAAAACATATCTTATTTATGCCACATTATTACTTATCAGAAATTAAATATTGTTTTAGAATAGTATAAGTAAACTAAGGGCGCATAGCTTGTACTTGGTAACAAGGCAGGTTTGTTAATGATTGCATATCGTGACACATATGTTTATCATCTGTTCATTAATAATCAAATGTAGAAAGGTAGTTTTAGTTAATATGACAACAAATAACCCGAAAGCTGTTATTGTTATTTTTGGTGCCACTGGTGACCTTGCAAATCGGAAGTTATATCCTTCCATCTATCGCCTTTATCGAAATGGAAAATTATCTGAAAATTTTGCTGTGATCGGTGTTGCCAGACGGCCACTTACTAACGAAGATTTTCGCAGTAATGTGAAAAAATCAATTAATGGATTAAATGACCCGAACATCGATCCAGATGAATTCGCAAGTCACTTCCACTATAATCCATTCGATATACAAGATTTAGAACATTATGCACAATTAGAAAACTTAATTAATGAATTAGACGAGAAACATCAAACAGATGGCAATCGTTTATTCTACTTCTCGATGGCTCCGAATTTCTTCGGAACATTAGCAGCAAATCTTAAGTCTGAAGGATTAACAAAAACGGAAGGTTGGACACGTTTAGTTATTGAAAAACCGTTTGGACATGATTATGAATCTGCAGAAAAGTTGAATAATCAAATTCGTGAAGCTTTTACTGAAGATCAAATCTACCGTATCGACCATTATTTAGGTAAAGAAATGGTGCAAAATATTGAAGTTATCCGTTTTGCGAATGCTTTATTTGAACCATTATGGAATAATCAGTATATTTCAAACATTCAGATTACATCAAGTGAAATTCTAGGTGTAGAAGAGCGTGGCCGATATTACGATAGTGCTGGCGCCTTAAAAGATATGATGCAAAATCATATGCTGCAAATGCTTGCATTAATCGCAATGGATCCACCAATTAAATTAACACCGGAAGAGATCCGCAGTGAAAAAGTAAAGGTTCTTCGAGCTTTACGTGTATTAAATGAAGATAACTTGGATGATTATCTTGTCCGTGGCCAATATGACCGTGGTATTGTGAATGGAGAAGAATTGCCGGCATACCGTGAAGGTAATGGCGTAGATCCTGAATCAAACACCGACACTTTTGTTGCAGCGAAATTAATGATCGACAATTTCCGCTGGGCTGGTGTTCCATTCTACATCCGCACAGGTAAACGTATGGAGAAAAAATCAACAGAAATTGTTGTTGAATTTAAAGATTTACCAATGAACTTGTATTATGGCAAAGAGCATGAAACTAAATCTAACCTGTTAGTTATTCACGTACAACCACATGAAGGAATTACACTGCATGTGAATGCGAAGAAAGGCGATTATAGTGCTGCATCAACGCCAATTACATTAAGTTATGATAATAATGCCGGAGACAAAATGAATACTCCGGAAGCTTATGAAATCTTATTACATGACTGTATGCGTGGAGATTCCACAAACTTTACGCACTGGGATGAGGTAGCTCTGTCCTGGAAGTTTATTGATATTATCGCAAATGCATGGTCGAAGAAAAAGGCTGATTTCCCGAACTATGAGTCAGGCACAAATGGACCAAAAGAAGCAGATGAACTCTTAGCAAAAGATGGATTTAAATGGTGGGACATCACACCGGAATAAGACATATTTGAAAAAGCAATCAAATTTAATTGATTGCTTTTTCTTTGAATTAAAGTTTATTCTAAAACACCTTGCAAATTTTTAGTTACAGTTATAAAAGTTATTAATATTAAAGATATAACAAAAACACTGCACTACAAGTTGCAATATAGAAATCCATTAGAAACTAGGTATTTAACCTAATCAATTTGCTGCCGGGGAATTATATAGAAGTAAAAGACAAGTCCAATTATTAATGCGGGTACAATGGAAATATAAATATTTTGTCCAAATTCAATAATCACTATTTTAATAATTTCACTAAGCTCTTTACTTAGTATATCTTCATAACGATTTCCTTCTTTTACCCCTCTAATTAATAACGTTAGTGCAAAAATAATAAAGTAACTAATTAAGGTGTATTTAAAGCTTCTTTTTAATCTGCTATCTTCATTTTGTTCTTCAATCATTAGAACTTCCAGCGAAACATCGAGTAAGGCTGATATTTTCATCATATTCTTTTTACTTGGATAGCCATTACCTAATTCCCATTTTGATATTGATTTATCACTAACATCTAATAATTCTGCAAGTTCCTCTTGTGTAATTCCTCTTTGTTCACGATATTCTTTTAATTTTAAACTCAATATACTTTTATTCATTTTTCATCCTCCTTGTGGTTTTATTTGCTTTAATTATTGAATAAACACCACTATTCCTGAAGGAATTTCTTAAAATAGAATTCTATTCCATAAAATAGCCCGTTATGGATAATGCTTAATTTTATTATAACCATAAAAAACCTCTTGGCCAACGCAAAATCCAACGGGGTTAAAAGTGCAACTTTTTTATAGACAATTAATCTTTTTATAAACGTTAACTTTTCTACATGTGGAGGTTTAAGATTTTTCAATGGAGCTTTATTCAGGTATACAAGACTGAGAGGATATGTAAGCAAACAACCAGCTTTTTAATACGAAAAGATTTGGAAACGTAACCGATACAACATAAAATGAGATAACATACCGGAACACAGACGCTCTACTTCATATGATCAACGGTGCAGCTACTCTTGAAACTAGTTAAGTAGAGGATGATAGATCCTGTTTTCAGAAAACAAATAATCCGGACAGATTCAGTTCAGAATCGTCCGGATTACAATATGGACAAACTACTTTTGTCCTAGCCTCTTTATTGTATTAATCTTCTAACCACTCTGTATGGAACACGCCATCTTTATCAACACGTTGATATGTGTGTGCACCAAAGTAATCACGCTGGGCTTGCAGAAGATTAGCTGGTAACGTTTCTGTACGATAGCTATCATAGTAAGCTAACGCACTTGCGAATCCTGGTACTGGAATACCTCGTTCCATTGCAATAGATAATACTTTACGCAATGAATCTTGGTAGCTTTCCACAATACCTTTGAAATAAGGATCTAACAATAAATTTTTAAGTCCTGGTTCACGGTCATAAGCTTCTTTGATTTTTTGCAGGAATTGCGCACGAATGATACATCCGCCACGGAAGATCATTGCAATGTCCCCATAACGCAAGTTCCAATCATTTTCTTCAGAAGCTGCACGCATTTGAGCAAAACCTTGTGCATAGGATACAATTTTACTCATGTAAAGTGCTTTACGGATTGCTTCGATTAATTCGTCTTTATCACCATCAAATGGTTTGTCAGCTGCAGATGGTCCTTGCAATACTTTGCTTGCCGCAACACGCTCTTCTTTCATTGCAGAAATGAAACGTGCAAATACTGACTCTGTAATTACAGGTAATGGTACACCTAAGTCAAGTGAGCTCTGGCTTGTCCATTTTCCTGTACCTTTTTGCCCTGCTGTATCAAGGATAACATCAACCATTGGTTTACCAGTTTCTTTATCTTTTTTCTTAAAGATATCTGTTGTGATTTCGATTAAATAGCTGTCTAATTCACCTTTATTCCATTCACCGAATACTTCATGCAGTTCATCTGCACCTAATCCTAGTACATTTTTCAAAATGAAATACGCTTCACAAATTAATTGCATGTCACCATATTCAATCCCATTGTGAACCATTTTCACATAGTGTCCAGCACCATTTGGTCCAATGTAAGTTACACATGGGTCCCCTTCTACTTTTGCAGAAATCGCTTCGAAGATTGGTGCAACTAATTTATAAGCTTCTTGTTGTCCACCTGGCATAATAGAAGGTCCTTTAAGTGCTCCTTCTTCCCCGCCAGATACACCTGTACCAATAAAGTGGATACCTGATTCATCAAGTTCTGCATTACGGCGCATTGTATCTTTAAAGAATGTGTTTCCACCATCAATTAGGATGTCACCTTTGTCAAGAAGTGGTTTTAATGAAGCGATCGTAGCATCAGTCGCAGGACCTGCCTGTACCATTAGCATGATTTTACGCGGTTTTTCCAGAGAATCCACAAATTCTTCAATGGTCTTTGCACCAACAAAGTTTTTGTCTTTTGCTTCATTATTTAAAAAATCTTCTGTTTTTTGATAAGTTCTATTGTAAACTGCTACTGAATAACCCCTGCTCTCGACATTTAATGCGAGGTTTTTACCCATAACAGCAAGACCTACCACACCGAATTGTTGTTTTGCCATTTCTAATTCGCTCCTTTACTAATTAACTGCATATGTATTATTCCACTCCACTATTTTAGCATGAAATAGAATAATGCGTAAATCTGGTTTAGAAAAAATCATTCCATATATAAAGTTATTATATCCTGCTTACTACTGCAAGTAATTACATTCTATTTTCTGAAATTTCTGCATTTTATAACACAAATTGCTCAATTGCTCTTGCGATGCCATCTTCATCATTAGAGGCTGTAATCCAGTCTGCAACTTCTTTAACAGCTTCCTGCGCATTCCCCATTGCAACACCAATCCCAGCCTTTTCAATCATTTTAATATCATTTAAACTGTCGCCAGCTACCATTACCTGGTCCATAGTAATACCTAAACGGTCACATACTATTTCAATCGCTGCTGCTTTATTTACCCCGGCTGCATTCACTTCGATATTAGTTGGACTGGAATTACTTAATTCAATCTCATCCCATTCTCCCAATGTCTGCATTAATTTTTCTTTCACGTCTGGAGTTTCCGTATCAAAACCGAATTTTAACCATTCATGTGCATTAACATCTTCAGGTACTTCGCCTCGCCATATTTTATCAATGGATGACAGCCATGCCCATGTCTTGTGTTCTTCTTTTAGGGCAATAAGTTTTTCCATCACCTTCACATCTAATGTTTGTCTGGCAATCAATTCACCTGTCATTGTCCAAATTTCACTGCCATTCACTGTAATTAAATAATGAATGTCCAGTTCTTTTGCTATTTCAGAACTTGTTTGATAATGTCTGCCTGTTGAAATGATAACCTCAACACCTTTTTCACGCGCCTTTATAATTGCTTCCTTATTTGCTTCTGACACTTTGTGTTTCGTATTTAGTAACGTTCCATCCATATCTAATGCAATTAACCGAATGTCCTTCATTTAGAATCCTCCTTTACCCTTTTTATTTTATGTGATACCAACTAATTTAGCAAAAATGCGAAGGTTATTTCATGTTATAATGTGTATATTATAGCAACATGGTATTGATACTATGTTTATAATTTATATTGAGATTAAAGGAATTCATGAGGTGATTTATATGCAAAAACGAGCTGTAGTAAGTGTTGTTGGTAAAGATCAGGTTGGTATTATCGCCAAAGTTACAACCATCTTAGCAGAAAATAAAGTCAATATTTCTGACATTAGTCAAACGATCTTACAAGATTTCTTTACAATGATCATGCTGATTGATATTAATGATCCAAACAAGTTAAGTATACTTCAAAAAAATTTTGAACCTGTTGAACAAGAACTTGGACTTAAAATTAATATTCAATTAGAAGATGTTTTTCAAGCAATGCATCGTGTTTAATAAGGAGGAAGTTGAATGGCTATAGCTTTTACAGAAATCCAGGAAACCATACGGATGGTAGAAATGGAACATTTGGACATAAGAACAGTTACAATGGGTATTAGCCTCCGTGATTGTGCTGATCCTGACTTTTCTCAACTGAAAGAAAAGGTGTATAAGAAAATTACAACATATGCAAAAAATTTACAAACAACCGCAAATCAAGTCGCAGAAGAATATGGGGTTCCAATCATTAATAAAAGGATTGCCATTTCCCCTGTTGCTGAATTACTTGGAACTGCTTCAAAAGAACAAGCAGTTGAACTTGCTAAAACGTTGGATGATGCGGCAAAATATTTGAATATTGATTTTATTGGTGGTTATTCCGCATTAGTACATAAAGGCATCTCAAAAGGCGACCAAATCCTGTTAGATGCATTACCGGAAGCATTAAGCCAAACTGAAAGGGTTTGTGCATCTATCTCAGTTGCAACTACAAGAACTGGAATTAATATGGATGCTGTCGCACAAATGGGTAAGATCATTAAAAAAACGGCAGAATTGACAAAGGAACAAAACAGTATTGGGTGTGCCAAGTTAGTTGTTTTTTGTAACCCTGTTGAAGACAATCCATTTATGGCAGGTGCGTTTCATGGTGCAGGCGAGGGTGAAGCAGTACTAAGTGTAGGGGTTAGTGGCCCTGGTGTTGTTTTAAATGCATTAAGAAGGTATCCAGATGCAGACCTTGGCGAAGTTTCTGATGTGATTAAAAAAACGGCCTTCAAAATCACTAGAGCAGGAGAATTAATTGGACGGGTTGTTGCCGAACGCCTCAATGTACCATTTGGAATAATGGACCTGTCACTTGCTCCAACCAATGCAATGAATGATAGTGTTGCAGAAATTTTAGAAGAAATTGGACTAGAGCGTGTTGGTACACATGGTACAATAGCGGCCCTTGCTTTAATGAATGATGCGGTAAAAAAAGGCGGAGCAATGGCTAGTTCTTATGTTGGTGGTTTAAGCGGTGCTTTTATACCTGTAAGTGAAGACAATGGAATGATCCGCGGCATTGAAGATAATGCTCTTACACTTTCTAAGTTAGAGGCTATGACTTGTGTATGCTCTGTCGGTTTAGATATGATTGCATTAGATGGCAAGGCTAGCCCGGAAACACTTGGAGCAATAATCGCTGATGAAGCTGCAATTGGTATGATAAATAAAAAAACAACTGCTGTAAGAGTGATCCCGGTTATAGGGAAAGAAGCTGGTGAAGTTGTAGAGTTTGGTGGATTATTGGGGCGAGCTCCCATCATTGGTGTAAACCAGTTCAGTTCAGATAAACTCATCCAAAGAGGCGGGAGAATACCTGCACCAATCCAGGCATTAACCAATTAACTTTGATACAATAATATTGTTTAACTATTGGAATAATTAGATAATTCAAACTTTTTATTGTATTATTGACTAGTATTAAGAAAGATGCTATGATATCGACTAATGAAAAGAATAGACTCTTATCAAGAGAGGTGGAGGGACTGGCCCTATGAAACCCAGCAACCGTTAGAATTCGTTCTAAAAGGTGCTAATTCCACAAAGTGTATGCTTTGAAAGATAAGAGGACATCACGGGATACAATAGTCCTTTCTGTCCTCTTGTGCAGAAAGGACTTTTTTATGTTCTTTTCTAATTACTTGTCTTAACTTGCGAGGAAAGGAGTGGATTCAGTTGATTCAAATAAAAAACTTAAAGAAATTATATCAAACAAAGAAACAAAGTGTTCAAGCAGTGGATGATGTTTCTTTAACAATAAATCAAGGAGAGATCTTTGGTGTAATAGGGTACAGCGGTGCTGGTAAAAGTACATTTATCAGACTAATAAATCGATTAGAAGAACCCACTTCGGGATCTATTAAAATACATGATAAAGATATTACCAAAATGGCAGCGAATGAACTACGCATAAAACGTCAAAAAATTGGAATGATCTTTCAACATTTTAATTTACTGTGGTCAAGAACTGTCTTTGATAATATTGCATTCCCACTTGAAATTGCTGGTGTTTCAAAAGCAGAGGTAAAAAAGAAAGTTTCTGAACTTATTAATCTAGTAGGATTATCCGGTAAAGAAAATAGTTATCCATCACAATTAAGTGGTGGTCAAAAACAAAGAGTAGGTATTGCAAGAGCTTTAGCCAATGACCCGGAAGTCTTATTATGTGATGAAGCCACTTCTGCTCTCGATCCGGAAACGACAGATGATATCCTCGATTTGCTTGTTTCTATTAATCAAAAACTTGGTCTTACTATTATCCTGATTACTCACGAAATGCATGTAATTCAAAAGATTTGTCATCGTGTTGCTGTAATGGAGAATGGTAAAGTAGTGGAAACTGGCGAAGTACTAGATGTCTTTGTCCGACCGCAATCCAAAACGACGAAAAGATTTGTTCAGCAACTAAATCCATTAGAACATGAACAAGATAAATTAGCAGAATTTATTAATGACAGAAGCGATAGTGAAGTAATTAAACTTCATTTTATTGGAAAAGATACAAAGCGTGCACTAATTAGTGAAATCGCAAAAAATTTTACTGTAGAAGTAAACATACTACAAGGTTCCATTACCCCAACACAAGAAGGTTCGTTTGGGACATTATATATTGAATTAAATGGAGAAAGTGATGTTTTAACAAATACAATAAAATATATCAAAGATGCTGGAGTGGAAGTCGAGGTGTTAAAACATGCTTAACGAATGGTTTCCGAATGTTATTCCAGGAGATGTATGGGTTGCTACACAAGAAACATTGTATATGACAATCATTGCAGTTATTGGCACATTAATTTTAGGTATTTTATTAGGGTTGCTACTATTTTTAACAGATCAGGGAAACCTATGGGAAAACCGAATTATTAATTTTATTACAGCTCTAGTTGTTAATGTCTTCCGCGCCATCCCTTTCATCATATTAGTTTTGCTTTTATTCCCTTTTACCGATTTTTTAATCGGTACAATCAGAGGTTGGAAGGCTGCTTTACCTGCTCTAATTGTTGGAGCAGCTCCATTTTACGCAAGACTGGTTGAAATTGGATTAAAAGAAGTGGATAAAGGTGTGGTGGAAGCAGCTAAATCAATGGGAGCAAAAGCACATACGATAATATTTAAAGTCTTATTGCCAGAATCTATGCCTGCATTAATATCTGGTTTAACTGTCACAAGTATTGCATTGATAGGCTATACAGCAATGGCTGGTGTCATAGGCGCTGGAGGCTTAGGTGATTTGGCTTATATGAAAGGCTTTTTAAGAAGAGATTTTGATGTCGTACTATTGTGTACTATTCTTATCATTTTCCTTGTCTTCATCTTACAATTTATAGGTGATTTACTATCGAAAATGGTTGATAAAAGATAAATATAAAATAGTTGAAAGGATGATTTAAAATGAAAAAATTGTTAAGTTTATTATTAGCAACATTGTTATTTTTGGTATTAGCAGCATGCGGGAACTCCGAGAAGGAGGAAGCAACTGATGGGGAGAATGGGGATGAACCAGTTGCTATTACAGTTGGTGCTACTAGTGTTCCACATGCAGAACTATTGGAACAAGCTGTACCAATTCTTGCTGAGGAAGGAATTGAACTTACTGTTGAGACATATCAGGAATACACTTTCTTAAATGAAGATACTGATAATGGAACGATCGATGCTAACTATTTCCAACACATTCCTTACTTTGAAGGGCAAAAAGAAGAATTTGGTTTTGATATCGTTAATTTAGGCGGAATTCATATTGAGCCAATTGGGATATATTCTCAAGATATTACTAGCAAAGATGACATACCTGAAGGCACTGCTTTTATTATGAGCCGTAACGTACCAGATCACGGGAGAATTCTTACTCTTTTAGAAAAAGAAGGATTAATAACACTTGATGAGAATGTAGATAAGCAATCTGCTACTATTGAAGACATCGTAGATAACCCGTTAAATTTAGAATTTGATGTAAGTATTGACCCAGGTTTTCTTCCGGAGCTTTATGACAGAGAATCAAATGCACTGTTAGCGATTAATACAAACTATGCATTAGAAGCTGGACTAGTACCAACAGAAGATGCATTAATTCTCGAAGATACAGATTCACCTTACGTAAACATCATCGCTGCTCGCAGTGAAGATGAAAACAATGGAGCACTTCTAAGACTTGTAGAAGTATTGCGTTCAGAAGAAATTCAAAACTTTATTAACGAGGAATACCAAGGTTCCGTAATCCCGGTTACAGAATAAGTAAGAAGCAGGTGAATTTATCACCTGCTTTTTTATATCCATATTGTATTTGGTTTGACCGAATTGCTTTGTAAACATTAGATAGGAAAGCTCCCCTAACTCTCCAGCTGTAACTAAAATAGTTTCTTAAACCATTCACTTGATGTTAAACTGTTGAAGTAACTGTTACTAAATTATTCGAACATAGAATTTTTAAAGATAAATATATAAAAGGAACGGAGATAGGAATATGCAAAAACTAGTTCTTGAAAGTAAATGGGAGAAAACAATTAGCCCGCCAGATTTAGATTTTATCGAGAATGTATTTAATCAAACTAAAATAACAGTAAATGAGCAAATTAATTTCGTTCCCATTCGCTTTGCTGTAAATCACCGGGCGGATTTACTATGTACAACACTCATCCACAATTTTACTGATTCACCCCTGGATCTTAGAAAGATAGAAATCATTATTAAGAAAGGAGAAAAAATACTCACCAGCTACCTATTTGAAGAAGATCGCCTTCAGCTTGATGCGAAAACAAGCATGCCTTGGACTTTTATTTTTCCAAAACACACTTATAAAGAAAAAGAGTTAGATGGAGAGTTAACAATAGATTACAAGGGATAAAGAGTAGACGAAATAGTTACGAATTTATACAGCTCTTAAACGCAGTCAAATTATAAAGAAACAAGCGGAACAGCAAGGTTCCAAAGACCCCTGAAGAAGTAATTTTTGCTCTTGAGGAGTCTGTGGCCCGCAGCCGCATAAAACACTACGAAAGTGGTATATTGCTTGAAGAAATGTTGCACTTGTGCCCTTGGTGAAAGCAAATTATTTTGAACGAGCATTGATAGAGACTTTTCTACAAACAAATTATCCGACTAATTTTCAAGTGAATTAATCGAATTTAAAGAGCCAGCCTTTTTCTTAGCCCAATGCATCTCTTTTTTGATATCCGATAAAGCCAATTAGCCCCACTACTGCATCTATCAGGATCATTATCATGAATACTTCCCAGTTCCATTCATCAACAGGAAGTTGAGGAATATGGGCAAAGCTCGATAGATTCACTAACCATTCGGGTATTTCAAGTAATCCGCCCATATAAACAACAAAGAAGGAAAATGTTAAATATCCCCAAACAAACGGGATGGCTTTCGGTATCCAACCAAATAGGAATAACGCTAATGCAATTAAGAACAACATTGCTGGAAAATACACCATACCTGCTTTCATGAGATTTACTAATGGAATTGCCTCATTCATCACAGTCGATGAACTTACCCATAACCCATGAACAGCTAATAACAAGGAAACAATTCCTCCCAAAATGCTAATAATAAGATAAACACTAATTATCTTTGCTCTTGAATTTGTTCTTACTAACAAGTGTTCCAGACGTTCTTTTTTCTCTTCTCCTCGTATTTTTAAGAAAAATAGCAATGCAGGTACTGTTGAAAGGATTGCCAGAACAACCATCAGCATTGTTATAAACTGTTCTGTTAATGTATAATCGGGATTATTACCTAACATTTGCCGGATAACTTCATTATTTTCAAAAAATGACTCTAAATCTCCAAAAACGGATCCATATGATATACCCAGTAAAAACATTGCTATAAACCAAGAAATAATGGCTGTTCGTTGAATTCTTAATGCTAATCCCCCAGTAGTGGTTAAATACTTTGCAGCTCGCTCTTTCCCTTTTCGTGCTTTAATAAGACCAGCACCTACATCCCTTCGATTATTTAACCAAAACGCGAAAGCAATAAACACACAAAACAATAACAGGCTTAATATTACAGGCCACCATAAATTATTAACAAATACCTCTACTCTTAGCAAAAATCCTAATGGTGAGAACATACTAACAGTTTCATTACTAACATCTCCTATTGCCCGAACGAAATATGCTGCCATTAAGATCATCATCGAATAGCCAACAGATGCTCTAGCCGTCTCAGCAATTTGGGCAAATACAGCTGTCAGACCGGTGAATATTAGTCCGCCACATGTTAAGGTAACCCCATATAGAAGTGAGCCTTCTACATCCATTCCTTCTATTTTAAAAACAAGTAACCCAATTGAAACCAACATACCTATTACTATATTTAACAAGGAAGTGAATAAAATCGCCGCAGTTAATGGAGCCATTCGTCCCACGGGTAATGCACGGACTAATTCTAATTTACCATCTTCTTCTTCTGTTCTGGTTTGTTTTGTAACAATTAGTATGTTCATTATCGCCATCACGACTAAAGTGAATAGCAGCATTTGATGTGCCATCATTGCACCATTTGTATAATTATCAAGCCCGTAACCAGGTCCCACCATTGCCACCATCGCAGGGTTATCCATCGTTTGAGCAACAGCTTGCCTTTCTTGATCAGTTTTGTATAGTCCGCTATACGCGACAGCTGTAATAATGGTTATAAAAACAAGGGATGATATCCATAAAGAGAGACTCAATTTATTTTGTCGCAGTTTGAAATGAAATAAACGTGAAGTGGAATGAAAAACCAATAGCCTTACTCCTCTCTAGTCTTGGTAATGACGCATGAATAAGTCTTCCAATGTCGGTGGTGTACTTTCAATTTTTTTAATACAGAAGCTACTCAATTTAGACATGATTATTGCCAACTTATCTGAATCCACCTGAAAAGAATAGTTGTCACCCTTTTGCTGCACATCATAAATTCCTTCCCATGTCACCAGGTCAACTATTGGGGATGCTGTTGCTACCTCTAATTTTGTCCTCGTTAAATGCCGCAGCTCATCCAAAGTACCAGTCTCCACGATTTCCCCTTTACGAATGATCCCAACCCGATCACATAATTTTTCAACTTCTGATAAGATATGACTTGAGAGCAACACACACTTGCCTTCATTTTTCACTTCTTCAACACATTGTTGAAAAACTTGTTCCATCAGCGGATCTAATCCTGATGTCGGTTCATCCAAAATGAATAAATCTGCATTAGAAGCAAACGCAGCAATGAGAGCAACCTTTTGCCGATTTCCTTTCGAATAACTTCCACATTTTTTCTTACTATCTAGCTGAAATCGATCAATTAATTGATCTCTTTTCTTATTATCAACATTCCCTTTGAATCCAAGGAAAATATCAATCACTTCACCACCAGTTAAGTTCTCCCATAAATAAACATCACCAGGAACATAAGCAACTTTTTCATGAATCGCAACAGCATCTCTCCAGACGTCTTTGCCAAAAATAGTCGCTGTTCCTGATGTTCGTTTGAGAATACCTAACAAGATACGAATGGTTGTTGATTTTCCAGCACCGTTTGGTCCAATAAATCCAAACACTTCCCCTTCATTAACTTGTAAATGAATGTTATTTAGTACAATAAATGAACCGAATTTCTTAGATAATCCATTAATATTAACAATACTCATTATAACTACCTCCCCTTTTCAGTGGAAAACTAGACTTGCTCTAATTCTATAAATCAATAAAGTTTTGAAATATAACCCCTTATACATTTCATAATATACACTATCACCAGTGATTGCAAGATATTTTGAAATATTTAATTTGTTTTATTTCAAAATATCTTTTAAAATGAATTTGTGAGGTGAATAATATGGACGGATTTGAGAAAAGAACACAACTAAAACGCCAAAATATAAAAGAAGCAGCTTTAGACCTTTTTACTAGGAATGGTATTAAGAAAGTCTCTATATCTCAAATTGCAAAAGAGGCAAACGTTTCACAGGTGACGATTTACAACTATTTTGATAGTAAAGAGAATTTATTAAAAGAGGCAATGGAATACTATGTAGAAAAATCGTTTGAACACTATCAAAGACTATTAGATGCTTCTATTCCCTTCCCGGATAAAATCGAGAAAATGATATTTCAAAAAACAGAAATAACTGGAACTATCCATGAGGAAATTTATGCTTACTTTCTAGATAATTCAGAAGAACAAGCATCTTACCTAGAAAAAATTTATCAAGAGAAGTCTGTTCCTTTTTTTCAGCAATTGATTTCAGAAGGGAAAGAATCAGGTTTTATAAGAGAAGATTTATCAGAAAATGCTATACTATTGTTCCTCCACATGTTCAATGATTATATGCAAAAGAAAGATTTATCTGAAATTTTACTCCCCATAACTGAAGATATTATGCATTTATTCTTTTATGGTATAATGGGTAAAAGAAATTGATCTACATTTAACAATAGAGTTAAGGGAGTGTCAATTGTGGCATCAACAGACCTTTCACCATTCCAATTCCCGGAATTTATAACAATATTTGACCATATTCCTGATCCTATTTTGATAGCAGAACTAAAAACAGACGGTTCGATAGTTATTGTTGCTGCAAATAAATCTGCGGTCAGCCATTTTGGCTATTCTAAAAATGAACTACTCCAAATGAGGCCAGAGAATATTATTGATAAAGAAGTATGGCAACAATTAAACGATATCCATTTATTGTTGGAGAAAAAATATGTAAAAACAGAATCTGTTCATGTAAATAAAGATGGTAATAAAATACCTGTCTCAGTAAGCATTCAATTAGTGAGTTTAGGCAGTGATAGGACAATAATCATTAATAGTTTTCAAAATATATCGGATAAAAAAAATATAGAGACATTATTAGAAACAACTGATCAGCAACTGCAATCCCTCTTCAAATATAATCCTGACATTATCTTCATGCTCGATAAAGATGGTAACTTTATTAATGTCAATCCAGCAATCGAGGCTATTTTGAAATATAAAGCAGATGAATTATTGCAAAAAAATTATACTGAATTTATCCATCCTACTGATTTAGAAAGAACAAATCAAGAATTTAATAACGTATTAAATCAGCAGACCATCCAGACAAAATTAAAAGTAGTGGACCACCTTGATCAGACATTGCAATTGGACATAACTGCTGTCCCTATTATTGTTAATAATGCGGTGGAAGGCGTGATAGGTGTAGCACGTGATATAACGAAAGAAAGAGAAATGAGAGAAAAATTACTCATTAGCGAGCAGCGTTATCGCTCAGTTCTTGAAAATAATATCGATGCCGTATTATCATTTGATCTGCAAGGAAAATTTACATATGTGAACGAAGCCACAGAGAAGATGATGGGCTATACAGAAGAAGAGCTTAAAGGACAACCATTCATGGAATATATTGTACCAGAGGAACAAGCAAGAACGAGAAGTGAGTATAGTAAAGTATTAAAAGGCAATGCCATTCAATATGAAACTTGCATGATCAATAAACAAAAAGAACGCGTATACTTACATGTTACTGTTATCCCGATTGTTGTTAACGAGAATGTAACAGGGGTTCATTGTATCGGGAAGGATATTACTGAAAACAAACAGTTAGAAGAAAAACTAAACTATATGGCATACCATGATTATTTAACACAATTACCTAACCAACATTACTTTCATTACAGATTGAAAGAAATGCTCCAAACTGCAGAACAAAACAATTCGCAGTTCTCTGTCTTTTTCATTGACCTTGACCGCTTTAAAATAATCAACGATTCTTTAGGGCATGATTATGGAGATATTTTATTAAAAAATGTCGCCAATAGGTTAAAGAAGCACATTCCTTCTAATGCTAGTTTATTCCGATACGGTGGTGATGAATTCATTATATTACTAGAGGATAGTACTCTAGAAAAAGCAACAAATTTTGCAAAAGCTATAGTGTATCAATTAACCCAGCCTTATGAATTAGATGGGATGGATATTGTAGCAACTCCAAGTATTGGTATCAGTATGTATCCTGCTGATGGAAAAGATCGAAAAACACTAATCAAAAAAGCGGATAATGCGATGTATCATGTGAAAAGAACCGGCAAAAGCAATTATCAATTTTATAGTGACTCCACCCATAGTAAAATAATCGGAAATATTGAACTTGAATCATTATTGCGCAAAGCTATTGATCGCAATGAATTTTCTCTATTTTATCAACCGCAAATCGAAACAAAAAGTAATAATATATATGGTGCTGAGGCTCTTATCAGGTGGCATAATCAAGAACTGGGTTTAATTTCTCCTGGTGAATTTATTCCAATAGCTGAAGAAACAGGCTTGATCGTCCCTATTGGAGAATGGGTAATTAAAGAAGCCTGCCATCAAAATAAAAGATGGCAAGATATCGGATTCCCTAAATTCCCTGTATCTGTAAATTTATCAATCCGTCAATTTTTCCAGACTGATCTCACAGAGGTTATTGGAAGTATTATCCAAGAGAGTGGATTAGATCCCCAATTTTTAGAATTGGAAATAACTGAATCTATGGCAATGGATACCGAGGTCTCTTCTATTATATTAAAAGATCTTAAGAAATTGGGGGTAAAGATTGCTATGGATGATTTCGGTACAGGGTATAGTTCACTAAGCAATATAAAGAAGTTCCCAATCGATCATTTGAAGATAGATCAATCTTTTGTTAAAGATCTTTCCATAAACATTGATGATAGAGATATTGTGGCAACAATTATTATGCTTGCACACAATTTAAAAATTAAGACAATTGCTGAAGGTGTAGAAACAAGTGATCATGTTCAATTTTTGAAACGTTATAATTGTAATGTACTACAAGGATATCATTTTAGCAGACCATTACCTGCATTAGAGTTCGAAAAATGGCTAAGAAAATGGAATAAAAATAATTGAAACATTTAGGAACCATGATCGTACATTAAACTATGATCATGGTTTTTATTTAGGCTGTTTTTCCAGGTTCATTCAAAAATAGCTCTTATATAACAAAGGAGAAGTGATAATGAAAAAGAATAAATTTCTGAGTCTTCTGTTATCTACAAACATTCCTAAACTCGCCCTGACAGTCGGTTTAATTGGCGGATTGATCACAACGTTCGTTGGCCTAACCGTTCCATTATTGACAAGAGAAATTGTTGATGGCTTTGATTCAAGTTCAATAAATCTTATGATCATATTTGCCATAATTATCGTTCTAATTATACAAGCACTTTTTGACGGAATTTCTACATATGCACTGGCATTTGTCGGGCAAAAAATTGTCGCCAGTTTACGTGAGAAGATGTGGAATAAATTTATTCAATTACCAGTTTCTTATTTCGACAAAAACAAAAGCGGGGAATCAGTCAGCCGTGTAGTAAATGATACAAGTATTGTAAAAGACTTAATTACACAACACTTCCCACAATTTGTAACAGGCTTAATTACTATAATAGGTTCCATTATCATTCTCCTGATTATGGATTGGAAAATGACACTGCTCATGCTTATTTCCGTCCCCATCGCTGTTGCAATTCTCATACCACTTGGCAGTAGAATGTCAAAAATCTCACGCGGATTGCAAGATGAAACAGCTAACTTTTCCGGAAGTGTTCAACAAACACTTGCAGAAATCCGTTTAATGAAAGCATCCAACGCAGAAAACTTCGAAACTAAAAAAGGTTTTATGAATATTGATAAGTTATTTAAATTTGGCTTAAAAGAAGCAAGATTATTTGCTTTAGTTGGACCAACTATGTATTTAATCAATATGCTTGTAGTTGCATTGATTATTGGCTATGGTGGGATTCGTGTTGCAGAAGGATCTATGTCAACTGGTTCTTTAGTGGCATTCCTTCTTTATCTTTTTCAAATTATTTTCCCTATTACCTCTTTCGCCATGTTTTTTACACAATTACAAAAAGCTCAAGGCGCTACCGAACGAATTTTGGAGATACTCGATTTAAATATTGAAGAGCCGAAGTCAGGAAAAATAATGAATATTACGGATCACGAAATTCATTTTGATAAAGTATCTTTTAGTTATGATCAATCAGATAAAGTGTTAAAAGAAATATCTTTTAAAGTGGAGCCAGGTTCAATGGTTGCATTTGCTGGTCCAAGTGGTGGCGGGAAGACAACCATATTTGGATTGTTAGAACAATTCTATCAACCTGATTCAGGAGAAATTAGAATTGGCAATACCCCTATTCGTGAGCTGTCGTTGCAATCTTGGCGCAGTCAGATTGGATATGTTTCACAAGATAGCCCGATGATGGCAGGGACTATTAGAGAAAATCTATCCTACGGCCTCGATATACAAGCAAATGTATCAGATGATCGTTTATGGGAAGTTGCCGAAATGGCATACGCTGATCAATTCATAAAGGAATTTCCGGATGGATTAGACACTGAGGTTGGGGAACGTGGAGTGAAATTATCTGGTGGACAAAGACAACGAATTGCCATTGCACGAGCATTTTTGCGTAACCCTAAAATATTAATGATGGATGAAGCAACAGCAAGCTTAGACAGCCAATCTGAAGCAATTGTCCAGAAGGCTCTAACCCGCTTAATGGAAGGAAGAACAACACTTGTTATTGCCCATAGGCTCTCTACTATTATTGATGCAGATAATATTGTATTTATCGAGAAAGGAGAAGTGACAGGTATTGGATCGCATAAAGAATTGGTTGAAGAACATTCTCTTTACAAGGAATTCGCCCAACAGCAATTGACTTGATTCATTTAGCTGTCTCCAAATTATTAACTTAACAGGAAATTGCAAATTTATTGCCAGAAAGTTTCATTACCGTATAACAAACCAGTTTTGTATGGAGAGAGTATAGCATATTTAGCTATACTCTTTTAATTCATTATCATGAAAATAGTAAGTTTTCTTTGCTTTCGGGAAAAATACTGGCTGGTTTTTATCTTTTGGTATAACTAATTCTGGATAGTGACTATGCCATGGGATCACTAAGTTCGGGTTAACCCTTGCAATAATGTCCAATATATCTTTTTCCGTCGCATGACCGGATACATTTAATGACTGATACTGAATCTCTAAGTGGCTTAATAATGCGAGTAATCGATCATAGTTGGGATCAAAACTGCCTAATGGCATACCATTAGAATGAAGATATATTGCATCTTTCACTCTTAGATCTAATAGGTTCATGATATAATGAAAACTCGATTGAACAAGAAATTCACCTGGGTTTTCATTTAAGGTGGTGTTTGTAATAAGTGGATATTTCTTCATTAAAGTTTGTTTCCATTCTTTGTCATAATTCATTCTTTCATTATAAAAAATAGATAAATTATCTATTTCTAATAATTGATCCACAATATAGGCAGTCTCCACTTCAAAAACAACTTTTCTACCTGCATCATTCGCAGCATCAATAAACTGTTGTACTCTATCTAAATTTGTATGATATATATTGAATAATGCCAACTCATCTTTGTCTATTATCATATCTGCAACTTGCTTTCGAATAGCTTTTTCATTCTGTAATGAAGCCTCTGTTTTTGACTCAGATGGCTGAAAAGATGTTCCTTCAATTAACAATATATTAATATCTATTTTCTCCATATAATCCAGCATAGTTTCATTATATTCGACATGGTTACCATGCATTCTAATATCTCCAGAATAGAGGATTGTTAGATCAGGAGTTTCAATAAGTAAAGCCATTGCACCAAAAACATCATGATCTGTTTGAAATGCCATCACTTTAATTTGTCCTATTTGGATCACTTCCTGATAATTTAAACCAGTTACTTCTCGTTTCCTGTAAAAAGGCTGGTCTGTCTTACAAAATGCCTGATATAGCTTTTTACTATCGTTAGACATATATACTGGTATAGCTGGCGCAATTGTATCTATTGCACCAATATGATCTAAGTGGATATGTGATATGAAAACTGCTGTATTTCCGTAGTCTGTTGGATTCAATGGTTGCAGATTTTCTATGTATTGAATATCTTCCTCAGAGTAAATTCCATCAATTGCTGGAATCATACCTAATTTAAGCATGTCTGCAACATAATTTCCGGGTGATCTTGTTGATTTATTTAATAAAGAGCTCTTCGGATCATACACTAATCCAAAATCAAAAATGATTCGGTCATTTCCATAACACAACTCTACGATATTCCCTCCTATTGTTTTTAATCCGCTCCAGAAAGTCATAGTTGTTCTAGTCATTTATATATTCCTCCATAAATATGTAATAGAAAAGACAGGGGTTTGCCCTGCCTTTTTTGTTATTTTTGTAATGCTTCGTTTGCTCGATCTTGGGCGCTTTGTAATCCTTCTTCTACTGATTTTTCACCTAATAAAATTAACTCTGTTTCTTCTAACACAATATTACGTACTGCATCTCCACCTTGAACTCGTGCAATAAAGAAGCCTGCATCGAATTGTTGAGGACCTGCCTCATATTCAGGATTCTCTTCTACAAACGCTTGATACTCAGAAGTTTCCTGAGCAGAATAGCGAACAGGTAAATAACCTGATTTCATTGACCATTCTGCAGTTACTTCCGGACTAGTTAAAAACTTCATAAATTCCCATGCTGCTTTTTGTTCAGCTTCTTCTGCTTGGTTGAACATAACAATATCATTTCCTGCAAATGATGTAGCAGCTTCTCCATCTAATGTTGGGAAGGTAGTCGCACTCCATTCAATATTTCCCTCGGCAGCAGATCCAACGTGTGGTATACCTGCAGATGAACCGATATACATTGCTACATCACCGCGACCGAATGGATTAGACATATAATCATCTTCTCCAGCTGTTCGTGCAATACCTTCATCAATCATATCTTTCATCATCGTCATTGCTTTAATTCCTTCTTCAGAAGCAAACTGCGCTTCACTTGTAGCTTCATCAATATAAGTTCCGCCTAATTGTTTTAAGATTGCTTGAAATTCGGCTTCATAAGAATTCTCGAATCCCATTCCAACTACACCGTCACCAGTTACTGTTTCTGCAATATTACGAATATCCGCCCAAGTTTCTGGTACTTCTAAATTATGTTCTTCTAATAAACCAGTATTATAGAATAAAATTCTAGTACTCTTACTGAACGGTAAGCTGTAGTAAGTACCATCCCAACTACTTGATTCTTTAAAAACATCAACATAATCTGCTAGTTCCTCGTCTGATAATCCAATTTCCTCATCTTCAATAAAGTCATTTAAAGGAGAAACAAAATCATTCCCAATATATTCTGGTACAACATTTGTTACAGCTTGCGCTAACGTTGGTAATGATTTCGCTTTAGCTGCCGCCATAATTTTTTGTTCTAAATCATCGTAGCTTCCTTGATTAACAGGTGTTACTGTAATATTTTCATGTTCACTATTAAATTGCTCCACAAACTCTTTAATTGCTTCCTCGTGAGGACCACTCATTGCATGCCAAAAATCTACTTCTACCGGTTCTGATGAAGCTTCCTCTGTTTCTGTACCTTCATCAGTATTTTCTGTAGATTCTTGCTCTGTTTCTTCCTCATTCGCTTCCGCTCCATTTGTCTCTTCATTACCACCACATGCCGCAAGTAACAACATAAAAAATATACCGACTACACCTAACATCCAAAACTTCTTCAATTAAAATTCCCCCATATCATTTATTATTTTCAGAAAAATGAAGTACAACGTAAATCATGTTTTGTTGAGCAATCACCCCCTAAAAATTTATCCTTTTAAGCCTGTCCTGGCTACACCAGCAACAATGTATTTTTGCATAATGAAAAATAAGATAAGCATTGGCAAGATAACCATTGAAGATGCTGCCATCAGTAGCTCATATTTTATACCTGCTTCTGTAGTAAATGCAGACAAACCAACAGGCAGTGTTCGTAATTCCTGAGAATTCGTAACTATTATTGGCCATAAGAAAGCATTCCAACTATTAATTACTTTTAATAGTGCTACAGTGATTAATGCTGGTTTAGCTAAAGGTGCCATGACATACCAAAGAAATTTAAATTCACTGCAGCCATCTACTTTCGCAGCAAAAGATAACTCTTTCGGTATACCTAAAAAATATTGTCGTAATAAGAATATTGCAAAAACACTTGCAGTCCATGGAATAATTAAAGCACTATATGTATCAATCCAGCCCAAGTTAGACAAAGTTACAAAGTTTGGAATTAAAAGTACTTCACTTGGAACCATCATTGTGCCGAGTAATACAGCAAAAACAATATCCCTGCCATAAAACTGGATTCGAGAAAAGGCATATGCTGCTAGTATTGTTGTTATTAATTCTCCAATTGTACTAACAATAGTCACGATTACACTATTAATAAAATAACGATCAAATGGAGCAACTCTCATTGCTTCCGTGAAATTTTCAAATTTCCATTCAGCAGGCACCCAAACCGGCGGCATTGCCATTACTTCATTTGGTGCTTTTAATGATGTACTAATCATCCAAACGAACGGGAGGAGCATCAATACAGCACCTAGCGATAACAAAATGTAGATAGTAGTACGAGATAAAGCTGACTTGACCAAAATCGAAACCTCCCATTATTGATAGTGTACAAATTTTTTTCCAAGGCTTAGTTGAATTAAAGTAAACAGAAATACGATAATAAACAACACAAAAGCTGCTGCAGAAGCCAAGCCGAATTCCCATTCTTCATAAAACTTCTGATATACATAATAAACAACTGTCAATGTACTATTTGCCGGTCCTGGTCTGCCGTTAAACAGTGCGAATATTTCATCAAATACTTTAAATGCATTAATAATTGATATGATCGAGATAAAAAACATTGTCGGCGATAATAGTGGTAAAGTGACAGATAAAAAACGGTGCCACCCTGATGCCCCATCTACTTGAGCCGCTAAATAATATTGTTTATTAATATTTTGTAAGCCAGCCAGAAAAATAATAATATTAAAACCGAGCCCCTTCCATATACTCAAGATAATAAGTGCTGGCATCGAATAGGCTGGATCTGTCAGCCATTGGATTGGATCAATTCCAAACAATCCGAGAAAGTAGTTCAATAGGCCATAATCTGAGTGAAATATCCAACTCCATACAATAGCAACAGCTACAACTGATGTAACAAACGGTAAAAAGTATATCGTGCGAAAAAAGCTTAGTGCTTTAATTTTAGAATTAAGCAAAATAGCAATCGCTAATGAGAGAACAATAGATATTGGAACAACACCAATTACAAAAACCGTTGTATTAATTACTGCTTTCAGAAAATTGGGATCTTTAAATATTTGAATAAAATTACTGAGTCCATATTTGTAAACAACATCATTATAGAAGTCATAATCCGTATATAAGCTCATTAAAAAAGATTTAATAATCGGATAAATGTTGAAAGTAATCAAAATGATTAGAGCAGGTAATAAATAGAGAAGTGCTCTAAGCGTATTGTTCCATGTCGGCTTGTCCATCATTTGAATTGCCCCTCTCAAGATTTGCCCCATTTTCCACATCAAAATAATGAATGTACTCCTGATTGATTCCAAGATGACATTGATCGCCAACATTAATGTCTATTGATGGATCAATCAGCGCTCTAATCGTTACTTCCCCTATTTGTACTCTAATCAGTGTGTCCCTTCCGATTGTCTCCAAATGAATAACTTCACCTGTAATGAATGCATCCTCTTTATTTGTTACATATAAGTTTTCCGGTCTTAAACCTAGTTGAATTCTTTCTTTCTCATGGTTCACAGGTATTTTTACTATTTGCGAACTGTTCATCAGCTCAAAAGTTCTTGGCTTTTCTGTCTTTTTAATCTGTAAAAAATTGATTGGCGGATTCCCTAAGAAAGCTGCGGTAAAAGAATTAATTGGTTTTCGATACATCTCCTGCGGGGCACTATCTTGTTGCAGCAATCCACCTTTCATCAACATTACTCGATCAGAAATACTTAAGGCCTCTTCCTGATCATGGGTAACGAAGATAGCTGTTATGCCTACTTCTTGTTGAATCCTTCTAATCTCTTCTCTCATTTCCAGTCTTAATCTAGCATCCAAATTCGATAATGGTTCATCCAGTAACAGCAATTTTGGCTTTTTAACTAATGCTCTAGCAATAGCAACTCTTTGTTGCTGCCCACCAGAAAGTTGACCTGGTTTTCTATCAACCAGATGACCAATCTGTACAAGGTTAGCCATTTCAATAGCTCTCTCTTTCGCTTCTTTTTTTGGTACTTTTTGCATGCGAAGTGGAAACATAATATTTTTCAAGACAGAGAGATGGGGATATAATGCATAATTCTGAAATACCATTCCTATCTCTCTTTTTTCTGCATCTAACTTCGTAACATTCTTTTCACCAAAATATATATCACCACTTGTTGGCTTATAGAGACCTGCAAGTAACATTAATGTAGTACTTTTCCCACATCCACTTGGGCCAAGCAATGAGACAAGTTCTCCATCTTTAATAGTGGTTGATAGACGATTCACTGCAGTAATATCTTCAAATTCCATTGTTAAATTGTCCAAATAGACATCCATAGGTTTACCTCCATCTGTCTTTACTCTATAAGACGATCATACCAAATGATTGTTAAGTGGCTGTAAATATAATGTAATTTTATAGTTCATATTGTTTACTTTCTGTAAATAGTATGGTATGTTATAATCTTGACCTTATACTATTTTCACCTATCATATCTATATATGGATTGGTTGTTTATACTATTTAAAAATACTGATCCCACTATAAAACCGGTTATAACCCTCTATGTCCTTTAATTAATGATAGATTAGCTGATAAATCCTAAACATGATAAAAGCACAGAGTAAGTAATGTAACATTATTAATACATTAGTGGACAAACTTATTTTACATACTGCTGAAAGAATCATAAGTCACCTTGTATTTGAGCGCTTAACCTCTCCTTTTATACATCACTCTTTCTAACCATATAAAAAAACGATAGAATAATGGATTATCCATTATTCTATCGTTTAAAGCCTTACTATTTTTATAAAAATAATTCCGTTCACTATAGCATTATAAATTTAAATCCAATGACTTTCCTTTTACTAAATATGTCACGTCTTCACCAATGTTTGTAGCATGGTCTCCAATTCGTTCAACATATCTGCCGCTGAAAGCCATTTGCATAACATGTTGAATACTTTCAGGCTCAGTTGCAGTTACTTCTAATAGCTCCCTTAACATTGTTGAATACATATTATCTAATATATCGTCAAGCTCTGCTAGTTTTCTAGCCAAAGATATGTCCTCATTTTCATAAGCTCTGATTGCAAGATCGATCATGTCACTTGCAATAGCTTCCATTTCCTTTATTGAAGGATGAACAGTGATTCCATGGTTTTCTCCTAAATGAGTGGTAGATTTCGCAATGTTTTTCGCATTATCTGCCATTCGCTCTAAGTCACTGGAGATTCGGAGCGCAACAATTAAACGTCTTAAATCTGTCGCAACCGGTTGTTGCCTAGCGATCAATACAACAGCTTCTTCGTTAATTTGTAAATCCAATTTATCCAAGTCTTTGTCGTTTTGGATTATTTCTCGTGCCCTTTTTACATCACATTCATACAATGCTTTTACAGCAAGTTTTAATTGCTCTTTCGTTTTCTTTGCTAGTCCTATTATTAATTGTTCTATATGTTTTAACTCACTTTCAAAGCTCTCTCTTCCGACCATCTTACACTTCCTTTCTCTGTTTATATAGAGTATACTAGCTATTTTGTTAAAACATTCCTATTAAGTCTATTTACCCGTTTTATTTTTAACCAAAACGTCCAGTAATATAATCTTCTGTTCTTTTATCTTTAGGATTTGAAAAAAGTTGGTCTGTTTCTGAAAATTCGACTACTTCTCCATTTAGCATAAAGACAGTTTTGTCTGATATACGTGCAGCTTGTTGCATATTGTGTGTAACGATAATGATAGTATATTTTTGCTTTAATTCTTTAATTAACTCTTCTACTTTTAAAGTAGAAATCGGATCAAGTGCTGAAGTTGGTTCATCCATTAAGATAACATCAGGCTCAATTGCTAGACAGCGGGCAATACAGATTCTTTGTTGCTGACCACCGGATAGTCCATAGGCATTTTGATTAAGACGATCTTTTACCTCATCCCAAATTGCAGCACCGCGCAGACTTTTCTCAACGATTTCATCTAATACAGCTTTCTTTTTAATCCCATGGACTTTGGGTCCGTATGCTACATTTTCATAGATAGATTTAGGAAATGGGTTAGGTTTTTGAAATACCATTCCTACTTTTGTTCTTAAATCTTCTACCTGGGTGGACTTTGCTAAAATATTATCACCCTTATATGCAATCGTACCTGTTGTACTTACTCCTGGTACAAGCTCAACCATACGATTTAAGGTTTTTAGATAGGTTGATTTCCCACAGCCAGAGGGACCAATTATTGCTGTTACTTCATTTTCTAATATTTCTAGATTAATATCTTTTAGTGCATGTGTTTCTGAATACCATAAATTGAGATCTTTAGTATTGTAGATTATATTTTGATTTGTTTTCCCAATGTTATCGGAATTATTACTTTCATTAACACCATTTGTTTTTACGTTGATGTTCACTTTATTTTTTGTAGTAGTATTCATTCTTCCACTCCTTAACGTTAATTCTGTTTATGATGTTTTAATACCTTTGTTGAAATTTATTACGTATAAAGACAGCTACAGAATTTAATAAGAATAAAATTAATAATAGGATGATTATAGTAGCTGCTGCAAGGTTCGCATATTCAGCAACTAATGATGAGTCTATTGTCCAATAATAAATTTGCATTGGTAGTGCTGTAAATGTATCGAAGAATCCCTCTGGAAATGGAATTAATAAAGCAGGAATTCCAAGTACAGTTAATGGGGCTGTTTCTCCAATTGCACGAGATAATGCTAAGATAGATCCCGTTAGAATACTAGGTAATGCTGCAGGTAAAATGATTCGTCTAATCGTTTGCCATTTCGTTGCACCCATTCCATAGGAAGCTTCAGCTAAATATCCGGGAACTGCACGTATCGCTTCCTGGGAAGAAACAATTAATATTGGCAAAACTAATAATGCTAATGTTAATCCACCAGCCAAAACGACATTCCCTAAATCCATTAATCTGACAAATACTGTTAATCCTAACAAACCATATACAATAGAAGGAACACCAGCTAAGTTAGCAATATTTGTTTCAATCACTGAACTGAATCTTTTACCTTTTTTGCCACCTTTTGAATATAACTCTAAATATATTGCAGTACCAACACCAATAATTAGAGTTACTGGAATAACAACAACCATCACCCATAATGTACCAAGAATTGCTCCCATGATACCTGCATTCTCAGCTGTTGTTGATAGTCTTCCTGTTATAAAATCCATGTCAATCCATGCTGTCCCCTGAACGATTACACGAATGATTAAAATAGCTAATACTACTAATCCAAATAAAGTGGAGAGGAAAAAGATTGATTTCCAAATATTATTTTTTCGAACTCTTGATTGCATTTTGTTATTTTCATGTAATGTTTCCATATTCTCCATTAATATTCCTCCCTAAATTTACGAGAGACATATTTCGCAAGTAAATTCATAATTAATGTAAAAACAAATAATGTTAAGGCAACTGCGTATAAACTATAATGTAAAGTTGAACCCGCTGGCGCTTCACCGCCAGATACTTCAACAATAAATGCTGTCATTGTTTGCATTGATTCAGTTATATCAAATGTAAAGTTCTTCGAGCTACCACTTGCTATTGTGACAATCATTGTTTCTCCGATTGCACGTGAAATTCCTAGAACAAAAGAAGCCATAATTCCAGAGAATGCTGCTGGAATAACCACTTTGAATGTTGTCTCCAGCTTAGTTGTTCCCATTGCTAAAGAACCTTCACGAATGCCGTTTGGAACAGAGGTCATTGCATCTTCTGATAATGATGCGATCATTGGAATAATCATTACGCCCATTACAAGTCCAGGACTTAAAATATTCGTTGCTTCTACACTAGGCCAAATGGCACGAATTAATGGTGTTACAAATGTGAAAGCAAAAAACCCATAGACTATTGTCGGAATACCAGCTAGTACTTCTAACATTGGTTTTAATATTCTTCTCACTCTATCTGACGCATACTCACTTAAATAAATTGCTGACATTAATCCTATCGGCCCCGCAACTAAAATAGCAATAAACGAAGAAAAAATAGTCCCGTTTAAAAGTGGTAAAATACCAAATTGCGGATCTTGGCTAAGTGGTTTTAATTCAGTTCCAGTAAAAAAATCCCAAATTGGAACCTCCATAAAGAAATGTACAGCTTCACTTATTAGTGTGTACAATATTCCTATAGTTGTTAGTACAGTAATTGAAGCTATTAAAAATAGAAAAGTAGGTACTAATTTTTCTATATAGTTATTAAGGCTTTTCTTATTTTTATTTTGTGCTATCAATTGACTGACATTAACAGCATTATTAGCTTTGGCATTGGAACTGCTGTTTGTTGCCATTTCTTTGCGCACTCCTTCTAAAACTCACAATAAGATGAGAGCAAATACACCCCCATCTTATTGAAGTAAATAATTTATATTTTTTTCTTAAATATTATTGAATTGCTTGAATCTCTTCAAGTTGTGTTTGTAATTCTTCATCCGGAATTGGAGCAAATCCAGTTTCACCTGCGAATTCATTAATGCTTTCTGCAACATAAACTGCATAATCATGTACTTGAGGTTTTTCTTTTGCATTGTTTACATTTAGGTATGTGAACACTGGGCGAGTATAATCTGCATACGGTCCTTCTTCGCCAATTGTTTCTAATGATGGAACAACTGCTCCTTCACCAAAGTCAATTCCAACAGCACTTACTTTGTCTTTATTGCTGTCGTAGTAACCAAAACCGAAGAATCCAATTGCATTTTTATCTTCTGCTACTAAAGTTACTAAAGTAGAGTATTCTTGCTGAAGGTCAATAGTACCTACAAGGTCTTGTTCCTCTAGAATACTTTCATAAAAGAACTCATACGTACCGTGATTTTCGTTTGGACCATAAGTTTGAATATCTTCACTTGGCCAATCAGGATTTATATCAGACCATTGAGTTACGTTTCCTAAGAAAATATCTGAAACTTGTTCAACTGTTAATTCTGTTGCCCAATCATTTTCAGGATTAATTACAATTGTCAAACCATCTAAAGCTACTTTCATTTCTTTCACTTCAATTCCAAGCTCGTCTGCTTTTGCTTGCTCTTCATCTTTAATCTTACGTGAAGCATCATTAAAATCTGTTCCGTCTTCTACTAGGAATTTTTCGAAACCTGCACTTGTACCAGCACGGCCAACTTCTACAGATACATTCGGTTGTTCATTAACCATGTATTCTTCTGCTAATTTTGCCATCAATGGATATACGGTACCTGATCCATCAATTACTACAGTTCCTTCTAATTCTTCAGAATCCTCTGTAGTTTCTTCTTCATTTGTATCTTCTGCTTCCGCTTCATCTGTATCTTCAGTTGACTCATTTCCGCTAGCATTTGCATCGTCGCCATTCGACTCTTCTGAATCACTTCCACATGCAGCTAATAGACCTACAGTAAAGAAAGCTATTAGAACTAACATCAACATTTTAAACTTGTTCATTTCGTTTTTCCCCCAATAGACTTTATATATTAGAAGCTCTCTTAAAACAGCTTCAAATACATCATAACGAATAATTATTAATCTATTATTAATAGAATGTAAAGTTAATGTAAATTAAACATATACCATACTAACTTTGCACATTTCTCTGCTAGCTTTTCTATTATCCAGCAAACTTACTGAACTGATCAGATTTAATCCATATATATCTGAATCTTCCATTGGTATAAAGTCATGTTAGCCATTGCTCTAATTTACCTTGATAGAAAAAAGAGGAAACTCCTCTCCTCTTTTTATTCGTTCACTGTTATACTCCCATTATGTGTACTTAATTTTATTAAATGATCGCCATTTCCGATTACTGAGGGCCAATTAGGATCATTGAATAGGTTGATTTTTCCATTATGAACATTTGTATCAAATGTAACATTTGTCGGTTCATTATCTGTTTTTACATTAATACTGCCATTATGTGACTGAAGTTCAATAGAACGGTCTAAATTATCCGTCACAAGTGAAATTGCTCCATTGTCCGTTTTTCCTATAATAGTACCATCTATTTGTTCCATCTCTATCTTCCCATTATTAGTACTCAATTGAATTGTTTCTGTATTAATATTCTTTAGCTTTATTTTCCCATTATTTGTCCTCATTTCGGAATGTTTTGCCTCTACATCCGCTATATCTATTTCTCCGTTACTAGTTTCTGCATATAAATCGTTTATCGATAAATCATTCATTACTATACCGCCATTACCTATTTCAATATTTAGTGAATGGTACATTTTATTAGGGACATATACTTTTAAATGCCTAGTCCAGTTAAAAATATTAAACGAAAAAAGCTTATAATTATTACTCGTTTGAATATTAAGTGTGTCTGCATTTTTTTCAATAATCAGCTCCGTATCGGAATTGCTGCCATTATCAGCCAACTCAATAGTAATCATTTCGCCTAATGTTGGAATAATTTCCACTTGCTCATTGTTAACATCTAACTCAATGTTAACAATATTTTCTCCATTCACTTCTTCTTTTTGAACAGATTCGGTATCGGTATTAGCAACTATACGATAAGAAAATACACTTCCAATACCACCAACCACAATAAGTAAAATGGCTATGGTAATCAGCACCTTTAGCTTACTCATTATTTCATGCCTCCTTTTACTAACTTCACATTAAAATTCAAGTACCTAACAAAGCCTTTTTGCCCTATTTTAGTTAAATAATACATACCAATCAGTAATAATATTCCTATCCCTGTTAAAGCAATAGATGTAAAAAGTTCAGTAAAATTAAAAGAGCTTGGAAAAAGTAATACATTGATTAAGAAGAGAACTGGAGCTACTGTAAATGCTCCTCCCATAAGCCAGCCGGAAAAAATAATTCCAACAATTGCGATAAATGGTCCTAGCACAATAACCAGATTAAAAAATCCTAGTCCAATCACCGCCCAGGAAGCTCTTAAAATATTGCCTGCTGACGACCTGTTTTCTACCTTTTCTACATAATAGGCTGCTAATAACTCTTTTGCAATTTGATTAGGTGAACCTAGGGATTGAGCAATCTCTTCTTCCGATTTCCCGTCATTCCTGCCGACTTCAAAATGTTCTTGAAAGTCCTGAATGATATCCTTCCGTTCATTATATGGCAGCTTATTCAACGCTTTATCCAACTTATTCAAAAATTTATCTTTTTTCATAACCTACACCCTCCTTAATAATTTTATTAACACCTTTGGTAAATTGTTGCCATTCTTCCATCAATGTGTGTAAATGATCTCTTCCTTTCTTGGTTAATTGATAGTATTTTCTGGATGGACCCTCTTGTGATTCTTGTAAATATGTTGTGAAATATTCCTCTTTTTTCAGCCTGCGCAACAATGGATAAACAGATCCTTCTGATATTGCTATTTGACCAGAAATTTTTTGGACAAGTTCATATCCATAACGATCTTGTTTATCCAGTAAAGCAAGTACGCATAATTCAAGTGCACCTTTTTTAAATTGGATATTCATTTATTTTCACCTACACCCTTTTATTCAGTACTGTTTATAGAATAGTACCTGTGCATAAATATTACCTAGCAAACTAACTATAACAATAACTACTGTTTATTGCAATGTACTTTCTTAAAAATAATAAAAAGGCATAAATTTGGGATGACTATACCCTTACTATATGTAAAGATTCAGTCATCCGTAATATTTCTCATGCAGATCTTGGTGCAAATAATATGATACAAACTCCAATTAAACAAACAGCAGCACCAAGCCAATCATAAAAATCCGGTGTTTTCCTGTCAACGCCCCATCCCCATAAGATGGACAGAATAATAAACACACCTCCATATGCTGCATACACTCTGCCGAAAGAAGGAAATACTTGAAATGTAGCAATAATTCCATATGCAATTAATGCAAATCCTCCAGCTGCCCCAAAAAAAACATTTTTCCCTTCTCTCAACCAAAGCCAAATTAGATAACCTCCTCCAATTTCGGCTATACCCGCTAAAAAAAATACGACTAATGCATGTAACATTTTCTCACCATTTTCTTTTTTATCTATTTTATCAATAGTTTGATTTATTGTTTATTTTTTTCTGTAATTACCTAGTATTTAAATGCATTATGATTTATGATATTGGGTAAACAAACTAGAGGAAGTGAACAGCGTATGGATGACGATTCGATACAGGCAACAAATAAAGTAAGTTTTCGCACATTACTGTTTTTCTTTATTCCACTAGGCCTTTCTGCGAGTTTAGTAACTATCTCTCATGTTATCATTAATAGTACTTTAGCAAGGGCCTCAGACCCTGCCATCGTTATTGCAAGTTATTCCATTGCGATGAGTGTATTTGCTTTGTTGGAAAGATGTGCAGTAATATTACGCCAAACATGTTCCACTTTAGTCAGGGATCGCGTTTCCTATAAATTAATGCGCAATGCAACTATATATGTCTTATCAGCTATTTTCCTCTTAAGTTTATTGATAGCGTATTCACCATTGGGAGTATTGTTTTTTTCTTACTTGTTAGGGGTAAGTGATCAAACATTACAACAAACAATTAATGCCTATCGTGTTCTTATGTTTGTAACTATTTTTTCTGGTATTCGCTGTTTGTACCAGGGAATCATCATTTCTAATATGAAAACAAAGTGGCTAACAATCGGGATGATTATAAGATTAGCAGTTATGGCACTAATAGCATGGATAGTACTAGCAAAAAACTGGGTAACTCATGGCTATGTCGGGGCAATTATCTTTTTATCAGGAATGGCTGTAGAAGCTTTAGTAAGTAGTCTGGAAGGCAGAATCACCGCAAAGAAGTTACCAGACAAACTAGATAGTCATCCTGTATCCAGACAATCACAAATATTCCGTTTTTATAATCCTCTGATGGTTGCATCACTTATTGCTGTAAGTATTACACCGACCATTAATGCTGTATTAGGTTGGAGTACAAAAGCAGAAGTAGCCATTGCTTCTTATGCTCTGGCAATCTCTGTTGTGCATTTATTAAACAGTATAACTTCCTATATACATCAAATTATTATTAATTTTTACAGAGAAGATAAACATACCGTTTTAAAATTCACTGTAATGGTTAGTGCCTTTCCAAGTATTCTATTATTTATACTGGGATATACTCCTGTAGGGACTTGGGGTTTAGAAAATATTATGGGTGTTTCAGGAGATTTGCTAAATCAAAGTATTCTTGCATTACGGTTTTTTATTCTTTTTACACTATGTTTCCCATGGATTGATTTCTCGAACGGTATACTTATGATTCGAGGACAAACCAAAGTGATGTCTTTCTCTCAGATCGGAAACGTTATGGCGACAGTGGTTGCTTTACTTATCTTAATTGTCACTTTCCCAAATGGTGGTGGGGCAGTGGGAGCATTTGCACAATCGATAGGCTTTCTTATTGAATTAATCATATTAGTCTATTTTTTAAAATGGAAGACTAAAAAGCAAACCAAACAGTCTACATAGGAAAATGAGAAGCAGAAGACATTCAGGTGTTTTCAGGCTTCTTCTTACAACAATATAATTAAGCCTCTGGTCTTAGTTAAATTACAACCACAGTTTAATGTTAGAAAACCCCTCTTCATATAGAATTAAATCATGAGGAGGAAATTTCTCCTTGCAGATTAATTATAGGGGGATTTTAGAATGGGTTGGTTGAAATTTATCATGGAAAGAAACGTTTTTGTTGGACTAATAACAGTGCTTATATTAATTGTTGGTTTGTTTTCGATTAACAAAATGGACCAGGAGCTTCTTCCACCAGTTAATATGGATGCTGCTTTTATTGACGTGATTGCAGGTGATTTGGCGGCTGCAGAAGTAGAAAGGTCAATTACCACACCTGTTGAAATTGCCATTGAAGGGTTAGATGGTGTAAAAAGTATACATTCAACTTCCACTATTGGCCGCAGTACGATCGAGGTCACATGGGAAGAAGGGCTTGGTAATGAAATTTTTCCGGAATTGGAGTCCCTTGTTCATTCCATTACAACAAATCAACCGAATATTCAAGATGTAATGACAGGACAATTTAGCACAAGCTCCACCTATGAATTCTATTTAGATTTATCTGGCGGTGATATGGCTGAAATCACTGCATTTGCAAAGAATGTAATAGAACCTAGATTAGAAGAGCTGCCTGAAGTGAGAGATGTGGCATTACAAGGGGCATTAGATGAAGAGATCTTGATTCGTTTTGATTATGAACAAGTTCAAAATCTAGGTATAAATCTACCCCAAGCTCTTAACGAAATTAGTGAAGAGAATTCGGAAGCAACCATTGGGGAGTTTACTGATGAAAACAACACTCCCTTACTCCGTTGGAATGCCACATCCCAAACCTTGGAAGATATCGAACAAACTAGGATAATTACTGATAATGGATTAATCCCACTTAAAGATATTGCTGATATTACGAAAGAACCTTCAGAATCTGCCTCTTATGTTTGGAAGAATGGTTCCAACGATTTTATCTTTCTTCAAATCGGTCGTACTCCTGAAGCAACACAAGTCGAAATGGCCAAAGCAGTTCGGTCAGAAATAGAGGAGATGCGTAAGGAAGGCTTGCTTGATAAATATGATTTAAATGAAGTAGTTGCGCAAGCTGATTACGTGGAAGAGGCACTAAATGGTGTCACAAGTAACGTGTTCATTGGTGGATTGTTGTCTATAGTAATTCTCCTCATATTTTTACGTAATGTACGTGCAACAGTGATTATTGGGATATCTATTCCAACCTCCATTTTACTTACTTTTATTTCTATGTGGTTATTAGATTACAGTTTTAATATTCTTTCACTGATCGCACTAGGTTTAGGAATTGGTATGATGGTTGATTCGTCCATTGTCATACTGGAATCCATCATTCGAAAAAAAGAGCAAGGATTGCCTCATAAAGAAGCAATTATTCAAGGGGCAAATGAGGTCTCTACAGCTGTTATTGCATCTGTCTTAACTACAATAGCTGTGTTTATCCCCATTAGTTTATTAAGCGGGGATATGGGAAGCTTTATGATAATTTTAACAATTGTTGTAGCTGTTACATTAATTAGCTCTGTAATTGTGGCATTCACTATTATCCCTACCCTCTCTAATAAACTATTGAAAAAAACCCTGAACGAGAATATTAAGAAGGATAATATCTTTGTATCACTCTATGGTAAAGCAGTTTCTTGGATCATCCGTAAGAAAAGAAACAGTGTCATCATCATCTCGGCTTTTATGATTATCTTTGTAAGTTCATTATTGTTAATCACAAAGATTCCAATGACCATTATGCCAGACGTATATAATCGCTATGCTGAAGTGATGGTTGAACTGGAGCCAGGGTTAACCAAAGGTGACAAAGGAAAAATAATAGATGCCATTGATCAATCACTATCAGCTGTTCAAGATGTAGAGAATAATTATGTACTTGATGAGAATGATGTTATATACAGTATCATTAATATGACAAAGGGTGAAAAGATTACAAGGGAACAGGCAGAAGTAAATGAAGAGATTATGCGATCATTAAATGCATTAAAGGATACTTTGCCGATTACCAGTGTAGAAGGAGCAACTTCTGTAAGTGGTGTGGCAACAATTGAATTATTAGTGAAGGGAGAAGACTTTGAAAAAATACAAAATGTATCCTCAGATCTTATCGATAAACTAGCAAATTTAGATGGAGTTTTAGAAGTTTCCAATTCGATGGAAAGGACCTCCATCCAAGAAGAGATTACAATTGATCAATCAAATTTAGTTGAAGCAGGAATTACACCTGCCCAATTAAAAGAATATACCGAGCAGGCATTTTTAAATACAGCTTTCGATGAAATCAGGGTTGACTCAACTACTTTCCCTATGATTGCAACATGGAAAGAACCATTGACAACCAAACATGAATTATTATCACTATCAATACCAACTCCGGATGGCGTTCAGCCATTATCTGACTTCATCACATTAACTGAGAAAGATTCACCAAATCAAATCAGTCATGCAGATGGAACTAGATATGCTTTAATAAGTGCGACTACTGGAGGACGCGACTTGGGTTCAATTAATCGTGATGTTCAGCAGGTTATCACTGAGATTGACACACCAAATGGTTATAGTATTGAATTAGCTGGTGATCTAGATGAACAACAACAATTAATAGAAGAGATGTTATTTATCTTAGGAATAGCCATCTTCCTTGTTTATTTAATAATGGCTGTCCAATTCAACCATTTGTTCCATCCACTGATCGTAATGTCAGTCATTCCGATGACATTTGTTGGTGTAATTTCAGGTCTTCTCCTGACTCAGCAAGAATTAAGTATAATGTCAGGGATGGGTGTAATTATGTTGATCGGAATTGTGCTGAACAATGCCATCCTTTTTATTGATCGAACGAAACAATTAAGACTTGCAGGTATGGCTGTTCCTGAAGCATTAACAGAGGCAGGGAAAAACAGAATGCGGCCGATTTTCATGACAACATTTACAACAGTTGCCGGCATGCTCCCATTAGCTGTCATTGGAGGTGCAGGGAGTAATTACCAAGCACCAATGGCAACGGTAATTATCTCAGGCTTACTATTCGCCACATTCATAACATTGTTCCTAATTCCTGCTGTTTATCGTTTATTCTCAAAAAAAGATACCAGGGAAGAAAATAATGCGGAAATAAGAGAAAACTCAAAAAGCATTGTTTAAATTTCTATTCGCCCAGGAAAATAAAAGTCTCAATGAGAGAAGTTTGATGGAATTCCAAAAGACCGAGCAGGCATTTACATACCTGCTCGGTCATACCATTAAATTCCTAAAATATTATAACCAGAATCTACATAGATAATTTCGCCAGTTACACCTCTCGATAAATGACTCATCATCGCCATTGTCATATCGCCAACTTCTTCTTTCGTAACATTTCGCTTAAGTGGTGCATTTTCTTCAATTCTATTAAGTACTTCATTAAATGAAGGTACCCCTTTTGCAGCTAATGTACGAATTGCACCTGCGGAGATTGCATTAACCCGGATATTCGTTTCACCTAAGTCAGCTGCCAGATATTTAACAGTTGCTTCTAACGATGCCTTAGCCACCCCCATCACATTATAGCCTCTAACGACTCGTTCTGCTCCAAGATAACTCATTGCAATTATCGTCCCGCCTTCCGTCATATAAGGCTTTGCTGCTTTTGCAACAGCTACTAATGAATATGCACTAGTATCTTGCGCAAAGGCAAATCCGTCACGTGAAGTTTCAACAAAATCTCCTTTTAAATCCTCTGCATGTGCGAAAGCAATCGAATGAACAATTCCATTGATGACTCCGTATTCTTCCCCGATTTTCGTAAATACTTCTTGAATACTATCATCATTATTCACATCACACTGCAGAACAGCTTGTGCCACTACATCTGATTCATCTAATAGTTTTGTTATTTTTTTTAATGAGCGTTCTTTTCGATAAGTAAAGATGAGGTTGGCACCTGCCTTAGATAAGGATTGAGCTACTCCCCATGCAATACTCCTTTCATTTGCTACACCCATAATTACAATATTTTTTCCCTTAAGTTGTAATAAATCTTCCATCATATCCTCCTGCATTTTATTCATATATACCATATGTTTGACTTACCTCTTGTACGAATATTATACCATTACCTGGTTCGTCTATTTTTAAATTACTTCTGATTTTATCTACAATTGCAGTTGTTGCATTTTTGTCTGATAAGATCATCACAATTTCTTTTTCCGGCTCAATATCCATGGAAAACAGTTTACTTGTCTCATGTATGCCAGATCCGCGCGCATTAATGATCGTACCACCTTTTGAACCAGCAGTTTTAGCTGCATCAATCACGTCCTCAGCATTCCCTTTATCCACAATGACCATAATATTTTGAAACATTGTTTTACCTTCCTCACTTTCGGATTGATCATTAATTTTACAACTTCTGGTTCCTAATAAGTCTGTAATTAATGTCGTAAAAGCAATTCCGTGGTTGGGCTTTTCAAAGTTAAACACTTTATTTAGATGTTGTAACGTGACTTCAGTCGTTTTCCTATTTGCAATCATAATTACTATTTCTTTTCTTACATCAGATATAGCTAGCAAATTAAGAATACGATTATGGATTGTCCCTTTTCCGATCATAACTGTACCACCAGTTACACCACATTTTTTTGCTTCTTTTAAGACTTTACTTCCTAACCCGAATTTTACAATAACATACATTACAGAAAAATGTGGAATATTGCCATTATATTGCATGTAGGATTAAACCTCCTTTTTGGACTTGAGCTTAAAAATAAGCCCAAGAATTTGAAGTGTAATTAAGGGGGTTAGTGCCACCATAGCTATCATACCAAATCCGTCAACAATGACATCTGCACCTTCTATTGCATTGGCAGCACCTTGGGTAAAGGCAAGAATAAAAGTAGCGGTCATTGGACCTGACGCAACCCCTCCTGAATCGAACGCAATACCAACAAATAACTTTGGCGCAATATATGTCAAGGCGATAGCAATGATATATCCTGGTAGTAAGTAATGCCATAACTGAAGTTCAGGAATAAGAATTCTTAGCATGGATAAAGCAATAGCAATTCCAACCCCAATTGCGAGTGTTGTTAGAACTACTTTTCTTTTTACATAACCGCTCGTTACATCTTCGATCTGGTGTGTCAGCACGTATACTGCAGGCTCGGCTAATATCGTTACAATTCCTAAAATAAATCCAATAATCACAATATATGCTTTATTATCTAACATTGCAAGGCTATATCCTAATTCTGTTCCCAAATCCATAAAACCCGCGTTCACTCCAACCAAGAACAGAACTAATCCAACAAATGTAAAAACAAGACCAATTAATATTTTACGGAAATTTGTTTTCGATAGTTTAAAAGATATTTTTTGAAATATAAGAAATATAACGATAATTGGCAACAAGGCAATAAATACTTCCTGCACTATATGACCAGCTTCAGAAATAAATGGACCGATCAATGAATTTGCCTCATGATGTTCTTGTTCTATAACCCCATTTAATTCTGACTGGGAGATTATACTCATAATCATCACAGTTACTATAGCCCCGACTGAGGCAATGGCAACAAGGCCAAAGCTATCTTTTTCCGATGCTTTACTATCTTTTTTTAATATAGAGATACCGACAGATAAAGCCAGTATGAATGGTACTGTCATCGCTCCAGTTGTTGCACCAGAAGCGTCAAAAGAAATTGCCAGAAATTCACGAGAGCAAAATAAGGCAAGAATAAATACTATGGCATATAATATTGTTAATATTTTAAACAATGGAATATTGTGAACAATTCTAATAAGACCTATTGCCAATAATATAGCAATCCCTAAAGAGACAACGATAACTATCAAAAATTTCGGAATAGCCCCTGAAGTTACCAATTCGACCTGTCCTGCCAAGATATGTAAATCCGGTTCTGCAATAGAAATAAAAAAGCCCAAAAACAGGCCTGCAATTATAACAACCGTTAATCTGTTCGTCTTTGCAATCGCCTTCCCCATATGTTTACCAATAGGTGTAATCCCAATATCAACACCTAATAAAAACACAGCTAGACCAAATATAATAAAAACCGCGCCGATTAAAAAACGAAGAATTAGTGAGATATCTAGAGAAGTTAAAGCAAAGTTTACTATTAAAACAATGATTGTTATTGGCATTACTGCTAAAATTACTTCCAATAATTTTGACCATAGTATGTTCAAGTGAAACACATTCCTCTCATTATTTTGATTTATTAAATCACCTGAAATTTTAATGGATGAATAGAAAAGGGGTTAGTTAAAAGCAGCTTAGGAGAGTTGTAATTTCTTTTTAGTATAGCATACAAAGCATTCTTACAACAAAAACGAAGATTTGGTTAATTTATTCTTACTTATTTTTACCAGTCATCTAATTTCTACAAAATATTATATTTACAATAAGCAATAATCATTGTAAAATAAAAATACGCTTAATGAAAGCGCTTTATTTTTTAACAACGTTTTCATTTTATGGGGGTGATGTTTCATTTTTCTTATGCAATTGTTGAGCAAAACAAACATTAATAAAAGGGGCGGTTAAAAATGAGAAGACTTACAAATGTGTTAGTTTTACTTTTTCTTGTAACAATGTCGGCCATACTCTTTGCCTGCAATAATGATAGCGCTTCCCAAAATGACAAGCAATCAACGGATACTGAATCAAATCCAAAAAACACCCCAGAAACTGAAGATCCTCAAGAAATCACCATGATGTTTAATTTACATGTACCAGAAGTACCCAACAAACGTTTAGAGGAACTATTGGAAGAAGCAACAAATACACAATTAGATATCCGCTGGGTTCCTGACAACAATTATGCAGAGAACTTAAATACTGCCATTGCTACAAATAACCTTCCAGACGTATTCCTATTGAAAGATGTAACATTAGATCAACAAAAAGAAGCTGTGCGTGATGGACAATATTGGGAGATTGGTCCATACCTCGAGGAATTCCCTAATCTAAATAAACTTAATCCTGATATATTAAAGAACACCTCTATTGACGGAAAAATATATACACTTTACGCTGGCCGGCCATTGTCACGGCAAGGATTAATTTATCGCAAAGACTGGGCTGATAATCTGGGCTTGGAAGCACCTACAAATCTCGAAGAACTATATGAAATGATGCGTGCATTTACAGAAGATGATCCTGATGGAAATGGTCAGAATGATACTATTGGTTTAACCGACCGGGAAATTTTAGGGACATTTGAAAATTTTGCAACATGGCATGGTGCACCTAATAATTGGGGTGAAAAGGATGGAGAGTTATTGCCTCAATTCATGTTCCCTGAGTATCGTGAAGCAATGGATTATTTCAAAAGCTTATTTGATAATGGATATATCAATAAAGATGCACCTGTAACAAGCAAGACAGATCAGCAAGCATTATTGAAAAACGGCACAGCAGGAGTCTACATTGGAACAATGGGTGATGTAGAAGCTATGTATAAAGATGCTGTAGCAAATAACCCTGATGTTATACTAGATGTGCATAACTATATAGAAGGACCTGATGGAGAATACCGAACAAGAGCTATTCCAGGCTATGGCAGTATGTTAATTTTCCCTAAATCAGCTGTAGAAACTGAGGAAGAACTGCGCGGTATATTAAGTTTCTTTGATTATCTAATGTCACCTGAAGGTTCTAACCTGCTAATCTGGGGTGTTGAAGGGGAACATTACGAAGTTATTGATGGTAAAGCACAAATAATTGAAGAAAATAAAGAAAGTTTCGATCGGGAAATCTTACCATACACTCCATTGGAGATAGGCGAACCTGAAACTAATGGACGCTATAAAGGTCACTTCGAATATGAACCACGAGCAAAAGCAGAAGAATTATATGAGGATAATAATGATTATTTAGTTCATGATCCAACTGCAGCATTAGATTCTCCTACATGGGCTAATACCTCAGAAACATTGACCCAAATTATGGAAGATGCTACGTATCAATATTTCTTAGGACAAATTGATAGTGCTGGATTTGATGCAGCAATTAAAAAATGGGAAGAAGCTGGTGGAGCTAAAGTAATTGAAGAATATAATGAACAATGGAAAGCACAACAATGATAAGATCTTATCTTTAAAATTCAAGAAAAACCTATCATGCCTGTATGGTCGAACCATGCAGGCATGATACCTTAATTCTTCACTCTTAAGTTTATTGCTTTTTCGGGATAATCAGTAATAATTGCATCAACACCTAAATCCAGCATCCTCTTTAATTCTTGTTCGTCATTTACTGTCCATACCCTAACACTTGGACTCAGTTCTTGATAGGGTTGAAACATGTCGTGTAATACTAAGTCTTTGGCTAAATGAAGACTTTCAAGATCAAACACTTGCATGTAATCTGATGGATTAGAGATTGGATTATGCAATAACCATGCTATATTAGCTGAGTTATCTAATTCTTTTAACCTGATTAAGCTAGGTAAATGAAAAGATGAATAGATAATTTTACGATTTTCCCCGAACTCATTAATGATTGATAAAAGTTTCTCCTCTATCCCAGGATATGTGTAAACATATGTCTTCAATTCAATATTTAATTCAATTTCTGTACCAGCTAATAACTGCAGAACTTCTATTAATGATGGTACTTTTTCATTGTCCCAACTTTTACCATATCTTGTTAGATGACTAAACTTGCTCCCTGCACTGTATTGTTTAATTTCAGCCAGTGTTAAGTCTTTTATCAGGCCACGACCATCTGTTGTTCTATCTAACGTTTCATCGTGAATGACAACAACTTCTCCATCCTCCGTCATATGAACGTCAAGCTCTAAGCCGTCGACCCCTTCCTCTATTGCTGCCTGAAAGCTAACTAACGTATTCTCCGGATAGTTTCCTTTACTTCCGCGATGACCATAGATTTTTGTCAAAAAAGTCACACCCTTTCAGGATTATTGCAATTCACCACTTATTTCAGCATGATTTGTTTGAACTATATTATAAGCATGTAACAACACAATATATTAAATTGGGAAAATCTAACCAGCAGGGAAATATCCCCGCTGGTTTTTAAGTATGATAATAGTTTATTATTCTCCACGTGCTGCGTTCGCATTTTGAATCGACTGATTTAATTGATCAACAGCTGTTTGGTATGCTTCATCAACATCGCCACCATTATAAACTGTTTCTAATGCTGTTTCTACAATTCGTCTACCTTCTGGAATCATATCCATAATTGCACCTTGTGTTGCAAATGAAGAAGTTGTTGATTGTAATTGATCTACTGTTACACGTAATTGTGGCATTGTTTCATATGCATCCTTTACTACTTGCTCTTCATAGGCAGCTGGATTGATTGCAAAGTATCCTGTTCCAACATGCCATTCAGCTTGAACCTCTGGAGTTTGTAAATATTTCATAAACTCCCATGCTGCATCTTTCTCTGCTGGATCTTTATCGTCTACCATCCATAAGCTTGCTCCACCAATAACAACACCTTCACGCTCAGTACTTTCCGGATACGGAATAAATGCAACTCCTACCTCAAATGGTGCATTGTCAATAACACTGCGTGCACTTGCAGATGACTGCATAAACATCGCAACATCTTCCGCTAAAAATCCTGATACCATATTATCTCCATTTGTACCATAGTTAGCAAACGTTCCATCATCAATCATATTTTGAACCCAGTTAAAAATAGACTTACCTTGTTCTTCTGTAAAACCAATTTCAGTTGCTGTATCGGAACGACCATTGTCATTGTTCATTAATAGTGCACCTTGGTTTGCTAATAATTGTTCAAATAACCAACCATATGCCTGAAGTGCAAAACCCTTCATTTCTGGATTAGTCTTAGCGATAGCTTTTCCAGCTTCTTCAATTTCTTCATAAGTAGCTGGAGGATTTTCCGGATCTAACCCTGCTGCTTCGAAAGCATCTTTATTATAGTACATTACTGGTGTTGATGAGTTGAAAGGCATGGAATAGAATTGGTCGTCAATTTTATAATAATTAATAATATTTTCTTCTAGGCCTGTCATATCATAACCATCTTTGTCAACATAGTTTTGGATCGGTTCAATATGTCCACTATTGATCATAGACATTGTACCAATTTCGAATACTTGAATCATCGTTGGAGCACTGTCAGTGCCAGCGACTGTATGGAATTTAGTCAATGCTTCATCATATGTACCCTGAAATTCTGCATTTACTTGAATCTGGTCCTGGGAATTGTTATAGTTCTCCACAATTTTATCTAGAGCTTCTTGTGCTGCACCGCCCATTGCATGCCAAAAGGTTACTACTTGCTTTTCGTCACTAGCTTCATTTTCATCTTCAGTGTTAGTTTCACCACTGGAATTACCATCATCTGCTGTTTTCTCACCATCACTTGCATCCGCATCATTGGAACTGCATCCTGCAGCGACTAATGCTACCATCAAAACTAATAAACCAAGTAACCATTTCTTCATTGTAAACACTCCTTTTAACTTTTTTTGTTTATTTATTTTAGTGCACCTTCTGCTAGTCCCTTTTGAAGCTTTTTTTGCCCTAGGAACAGAAGTATCAGTGTAGGTAAAACTACTATGATCGCTCCTGCCATAATGACCCCCCATTCATTTAGTTGTTCCTGGGACTGCAGTTGGCGCAAACCAATCTGTACGGTACGTGTTGTATCATCTGTTGTTGAAAGCAGTGGCCATAAATACATGTTCCATGACGTTAAGAATCCATAAACACCTAGCGTAAGGAGGCTCGTCTTTGCCATCGGGAGTACAACCGTTAAATAGAATTTCAAATCGCCAATACCTGCAATTTCACTTGCTTCTTTTAACTCTTTTGGTATTTGTTTAAAGCTTTGCCTTAGCAGAAATGTACCAAATGCCATTGCGAAGAAAGGCAATGTCAACCCTGTATAAGTGTTAATCCAACCCATATCGCGAATCGTCTGAAAGTTTGGAATGATTGATGCTTCAAAGGGCACCATCATTGTTGCAATAAAGACAAAGAACAATAAATCTCTACCTTTAAATTCCAAAAATACAAAAGCATATGCTGCTAGACTTGATAAAACTAACTGACCAATCATGATAACAACAGAAACTATTAAACTATTTAATAAGAAATTAAATAATGGAAATCGATCAAATACTTGTACATAATTATCTAAAGTAAAGGAAGTAGGAATAATCTTACCTGTCATAATGTCTTGATTTGACATAAAACTCATTGAGAATGCTATGATAGCCGGTGCGAAGATTACTACAGCAGATACTATCAAAAGTAAATAGAAAACAATTTTCTGGTGTGTCGGTACTGTCATTGGTAATGAACCTTCCTTTCACCAAGTTTAAACTGCACTAGTGTCAGCAATAAAATAATGATAAATAGTATAATTGCCTGGGCACTGGCAGCACCATGCTGATAATTCATAAATGCTTCTTGATAGATGGAGTAAACAATCACATTTGTCTCATTTTGCGGTCCACCACGTGTTAACATGTCGACCTGCCCAAATGTTTGAAATGCATTGATGAAAGATACTGTAATAACGAAAAACAATGTTGGTGAAAGCATCGGAATGGTAATTCTTCGTAATTTATAGAAATAGCTGGCACCATCAATATCCGCACTTTCATATAAGTAAGAATCAATTGATTGTAATCCTCCTAACAAAATTAAGAAGGTGAAGCCGATATTCATCCATATTGTTGAGACAGAGACTGAAAATAGTGCCCAATCCGGATCAGTTAGCCACCCAATTGCCTCAATTCCAAATACATCTAATATTTGATTCAGCCATCCAATCGTCGGGTGAAACAAGAACATCCAGAATACAGATGCTGCCGCAACAGAGATTCCCATTGTTGAAGAGAAAATCGTTCGAAATAAACCGATACCCTTTAGTTTTTCATTTGCAAGAACTGCTAGAAATAGACTTACAATAACAGTTCCTGGTACAGTATAGAGAACAAATAAAAAGGTTACCTCTAAGCTTTTCACAAATAACGGGGAAGTGAATATAGCTTTAAAATTATCTAATCCAACAAACACTGTTGTTGCTCCACTGCTGTCAGTTAAAAAAAAGCTTAAATAAAGCGTTTTAAACAGCGGATAAAACAGAAAAACACTAAATAAAATGATGGATGGTAATAAAAATAAGACACCTTTAAAAAAGGACTTAATTCTTTGTACTTTTTTCGCTTTAATAAATTCACCAGTATAATCTTTTTCTACCTGATATGCTACATCGTTCATATCGCAACAACCTCTTGCTCATTTGCGACATTACTTGCTGGTTTAATCAATTCCGTTGTTTTAGTATCATAAAAACTCATATGCTCAACAGATATATTTACAGGAACTTTATCACCAACTTGAACTTTCCACTGACCTAGCCATTTAGCTGTCCACAACTCTTTCCCTATTTCGAAAGTTAACAATGTTTCATTCCCTAAATGTTCAACATTGATTACTTCTAAATCATGTGTTTTCTTATCTTCTTCTCCATGAACGATATGTTCTGCTCTAATTCCAATGGTTAAATTATCTTTTTGAATAATATTTCCAATGTCAGCAGTAGTTATCGGAATATGTATTGATTCTTCAATAACCAATTGATGGTCTTTTATTTTTGCCTGACCTAAATTAATTTTCGGGGAACCTATAAAAGAAGCAACAAATAAATTGGCCGGCTCGTTGTACAGAGTGATTGGGTCACCAACCTGTTGTATCCTTCCGTCATTTAAAACCATGATCCGATCCCCCATGGTCATTGCCTCAACTTGGTCATGCGTTACATAGATCATTGTCAGTCCTAACTTCTTTTGCAGTCTTCTAATCTCAATCCGCATATGTGCTCGTAATTTTGCATCTAAATTAGATAATGGTTCGTCCATCAAGCATAATGGCGCTTGACTAACAACAGACCTTGCTAGTGCGACACGCTGTCTCTGACCACCTGAAAGCTGTTTTGGCTTACGTTTTAATAACTCTGTCAAGCCCATCATATCAGCAGTTTCGATTAAACGTTTTTGTTGTTCCTTCTTATCTATCTTTTTTGCAGTTAAACCGAACAATATATTTTGTTCCACAGTTAAATGCGGGTATAATGCATAATTTTGGAAAACCATTGATAAGTTTCGATCTTTTGGTCTTAAATGATTAACCACTTTATCATTAATTTTCAATATTCCACCTGTTATTTCTTCCAGCCCTGCAATCATTCTTAACAGTGTACTTTTCCCTGATCCAGAAGGGCCAACCAAAACAAAAAATTCTCCTTCTTCGATCGACAGATTTATCCCATTTAATACATTTTTTTGATTATCATAGGACTTTTCAAGATCCTTCATTTCAACATGTTCCAATTTGACAACCTCCTTACTAAGACTATACACATTTAATCATATTTTTCGCTTCATTTGACAATATTTACAATAATTAAACAATATATATAAATCTAACTAACAAAACTAACAACCTGTTAATAATTTTAATATTACTATTTAGATTGTCACATTCCATTCACTAGGTGAATAACCTAAAACCGGGGGAGGGATACGAATGTATCATCAAAATACTAATCAAGGAAGCCATATGAAAAAGTTATGTGAACAATACCAAAACTTTTATGTAGTTGGAGAGTTGTCGAACGGAGAAAAGGTTGAAGGAATTATTCAAAACGTGGACCAGGATAGTGTCACAATGCTAATACCGGAAAATATCGAAATGGATTCGTCTGAACGCCAATATGGTTACGGATATCCACGCAGATACTATCGCCGTTATTATCCATACAGATATCCATTAGGCTTATTAAGCAATCTATTATTGTATCCATTTCTATATCCGCCATATCCAAGCTATCCCGTGTATTGGTAATAAAATGAAGAACACAAAAAACTCAAGTGCAATGAATTCACTTGAGTTTTTCGTTTAGTAAATGTTTCAAAAGAGATTGTTATGCACATCTCTTCTTTGATTTAATATTTGGTGTTATCATGTCCCGCAAAATGTTTGCTGTGGTCTTTGTGACTTGGGCGGTAAGGAGGCAAACTCTAATTGATCTCTGCTATGTGCAAATGGTTTCGAGAGTACGTGAAGCAAATCATTTAAGGCAGTATAATCGTCATTACTTACTGCTGCATCTATCGCTTCTTCCACACGATGGTTTCTTGGAATAACGGCAGGATTGCTATTTTTCATTAATTCAACAGTTTGGCTTAAGGATTCCTGCTGACGTTCTAACCTTTTCTGCCATTTATCTTTCCATTGTAGAAATGGTTCTGTATGGAACATAACCATACGATCCATATCATCGAAAGTTAAAGCTTTAAAGGTATTGGTAAAGTCTGCTTCATATTGTTGCATTAACTCAAGTAATTCTTTTATTAAGACTTCATCTGTACTTTCCTCATTAAAAATACCAAGCTTGGCCCGCATCCCCTGAATCCATTGTGTATGGAAATGATCAGGGAATTTTGCTATGGCATCTTGTGCTAACTCTATTGCTTTCTCATAATCTTCCGCTAATAAAGGTAACAGACTTTCTGCAAATCTAGCCAGATTCCAACCACCAATATTTGGTTGATTTCCGTACGCATATCTCCCTTGCCTGTCAATCGAGCTAAATACTGTGGCGGGATCATACTCATCCATAAATGCACAAGGTCCATAATCAATTGTCTCGCCACTTAATGTCATATTATCTGTATTCATCACACCATGGATAAAACCTACTAATTGCCATTTAGCAATAAGAGTACCATGTCTTTTAACAACTTCATGCAACAGAGCTAAATAAGGATTATCCATTTGAGCGAGTTCTGGGTAATGTCGTTTAATCGTGTAATCCGCTAATTTCTGTATATCCCCATCCTCCCCAAAACTCGCCGCATATTGAAATGTTCCAAATCGTATATGACTAGATGCTACTCTTGTTAAGATGGCCCCTGGCAATTCTGTTTCACGCATAATACTTTCTCCCGTTGTAACGACTGCTAAACTTCTAGTAGTAGGTATGTCCAATGCATGCATCGCTTCACTGATAATGTATTCTCTGAGCATTGGTCCAAGAGTCGCTCTTCCATCACCACCTCTTGAGTATGGAGTTATTCCTGCACCCTTTAATTGAATATCAAATGTCTCTCCACTTGACGTTATATGTTCACCAAGTAATATCGCTCTTCCGTCACCAAGCATTGTAAAATGTCCGAACTGATGACCAGCATATGCTTGAGCAATTGGTATCCCATTGTCTGGCGTCATATTACCTGAAAATATTCCAATATTGCTTTCTTTTTTTAATTCATCCTTACTTAAACCCAAGTTCCCTGCTAACTCTTCATTAAAAACTCGCAGGTTGGGACCACTAACTGGTGTTGGTTCCGTTCTTGTATAGAATCGTTCCGGTAAAGAGGTATAACTACTTTCAAGGTTAAATCCTGCTTTAGACATGTTCTCTTCCTCTCTAGTTAAAATTTGTGACCTTACGTGTATTATTTTATATAAAAGGTAAACATATGCGTTGATTTCTTATTCTTCAGTGTAACAAAAAAACAGATACACTAGCTAAGTATCTGTTTATTTCAATAATTTTTCCACTAATTGTTTGTTCTTTTCTTTGAATATATCGTTATGTGAAGAGACCATTGCCCAATCGTTTGCTTCTGGTTCCAAATATTTCTTTGCACTATTTACTGCATTTGCTGCATCTTGAAATGCTCCTAATATTAGATGAACTTTTCCATCATATTTCAATTTATCACCGGCAGCATATAATCCTTCGACAGAAGATACTGACATACTATTACCAGCAATATAAAAATCATCGATAAGTTCAATGGATAGTTTACTATTTTCTATTAAGGAGGAATCCCTGTCGAAACCATGGCTAATTATTACTTCATCAACTGTGACTTGAAATACCTCACCTGTTTGACTATTGGTTAATTCTACTTGGTTAATTTTATCTTTGAGTTGTGTAGAGATTAATTTTGTAATGGTTGTTTGAGAAAAACACTTAATCGAACTACTTAATAGTTGAGTTATTTGTGCTTCATGTCCCATTAAATTCTCCCGGCGGTATGTAAGATACACTTTTTTCGCTATTGGTTCTAACTCATTAGCAATATCAATCGCTGAATCACGGCCACCTGATATTATTACAATTTTATCTTTGAATTCCTTAAATGACTGTAACGTATAATGCAAATTAGTCAACTCAAATCGTTCTGCACCCTCAATTTTTAATTTTTGAGGTTTTAGGATACCGCTGCCTGTTGCGACAATTACTGTTTTTGAGTAATGGACTTTACCTGAGCTTCCTTTTAATAAAAAAATACCATCTTCTCGTTTCTCAATTGATTCTGCCTTTTCATTTAATACAACTTCTGGCTGGAACGTTAATCCTTGTTCAGTTAATTGCTCGATTAACTGTTGACCAGGAACAGGCAGCAATCCACCTACATCCCAGATCATTTTTTCCGGGTATACGTGAATTTTACCACCTAATTCAGGTTGAAACTCGATTATTTTAGTTTTCATTTCTCTTAACCCGCTATAAAAAGCTGAATACAAACCAGCGGGGCCTCCTCCTATTATGGTAACGTCAAAACATTCTTCATAATGCACAGTAATCCCTCCATCTATTTTTCATAAATATATTGACAATCGATAATGATAACCATTATCATTATAAACGAAATTGATAATCAATATCAATTAAAAATTTAAAAAGGAGTTTTACATAGGATGAAAAAATTATTATGGATTGTTTTTATTATTCCTTTATTTATGATTGCTGCATGTGGGAATGAAAATAGTACAAGTGCCGAAAAGCCAAATAATAACGCTCAAGGGGAACATCCAGAAGGTAATAACAATGAAAGTAAGACGATCACTTATGAATCAGAAAATGGCCCAATAGAAGTACCAGCTAACCCACAACGTGTCATTGTTTTGACAGGAGGATTTGCAGGTGACGTCCTATCATTAGATGTTCCTCTAGTTGGTGTTGATTCTTGGGCGAAGGATAATCCGGACTTCGATCTGGAAGGAGTAGAAGTCGTATCTGATGAAGATTTAGAAAAAATTATCGAATTAGAACCAGACTTAATTATTGGTCAGAGTACCATTAAAAACTATGACAAACTTAGTGAAATAGCTCCAACTGTTACGTACACTTACGGAAATTTAGACTATTTAAATCGTCATTTAGAAATTGGCAAAGTTTTAAATAAAGAAGAAGAGGCACAACAATGGATAGATGATTTTAAGGCACGTGCACAAAAAGCTGGTGAAGAAATAAAAGCCGAAATTGGCGAGGATGCAACCGTTACAGTTATTGAGAATTTCGATAAGGAGTTATATGTTTTTGGAGATAACTGGGGACGGGGTACTGAAGTTCTCTACCAAGCAATGGGGCTTAACATGCCGGAGAGTGTGAAAGAAGCAGCATTAGAAGATGGGTACTATACCTTATCTTTAGAAGTACTCCCTGAATACGTTGGTAATTACTTGGTGATTAGTAAAACAGAAGAAAAAGAATCATCATTTATGGAAACAGATACTTTCAGGAATATTCCAGCTGTTCAAAACGGTCACGTATTTGTAGCAGATGCAGAAACATTTTATTTCAATGATCCAATTACACTAGATAATCAATTAGATTTTTTTATTGAGAGCTTTTTAGGAAAATAAAATAAGTAGAAGGACGGGCATTATATAGCCCGCCTGCTCTTAATTAATAAAAGAGGAAAGACGTTGATAATATGATAAGCGCAAAATACTTCACTTACAAATTAATATCCAGTTTAATTTTGTTATTTCTCGCTTGCCTTATCGCGTTGAGATTTGGTGCTGCTGACACTTCCCTATATGATGTATGGGTTGCTATCACTTCTTCCAGTACATCTGATACTACCATAATGCTTCAGGAAATCCGCTTTCCAAGAGTTATTGGTACCATTTTTGTTGGGGCTGCTTTAGCAGTATCTGGTGCGATTATGCAAGGTGTGACTCGTAATCCATTAGCAGATCCGGGTTTACTTGGTGTATCCGCTGGTGCCAATTTGGCACTTGCCTTAACAATGGCATTCGCTCCATCTGCCAATTATTTCTCGATCATGGTCGCATGCTTTATTGGTGCATCAATCGGAACTTTATTGGTTATTGGCATAGGAACTCTAAGCCAAAGTGGATTTTCGGCTTTAAGAATTGTACTTGCAGGGTCAGCTGTTTCTGCTTTTCTCTATGCGATTGCAGATGGAATCGGTATTTATTTTAAAATTTCAAAAGATGTATCAATGTGGACTGCCGGAGGTTTTATTGGTACCAACTGGGCGCAGTTACAAGTGGTTATACCGTTTATTGCGTTAAGTTTAGTCCTCTCTTTATTGCTTGCTAGACAGCTCTCCTTATTAAGTATGAATGAGGATGTAGCAATTGGGCTAGGGCAAAATATCGTTTTTATTAAAGCAATACTTTTCTTACTTATTATTATTCTTGCAGGAGCATCTGTTGCATTAGTAGGAAACTTAGCCTTTGTCGGTTTAATGATTCCTCATATCGTCCGTGCAATTGTTGGGGCTGATTATAGAAATATTATCCCTATGTCCATGGTTATCGGTCCAATATTTCTCGTATTAGCTGAAACAGTCGGTCGAACAATTAATGCCCCATATGAAACCTCTGTAGCAGCAATTATCTCAATAATTGGATTACCCTTCTTTCTAATTATTGTTAGAAAAGGAGCGAAGCAAGCTTGATTATGAATAAAGTGTTTAGACAGCGTGTTATTATCATTTTTTTAATCCTTTTGATTTTGGCAGCAGCTATTTTCAGTCTAGGATTAGGCAGTTCTTCCGTTTCTTTTGATCGGATCGTACCAACAATACTCGGATCAGGAACCTTGAAAGAAGAAATGGTTCTATTCTCCTTGCGATTGCCGCGAGTTTTACTAACCATATTTGCCGGAATGGCATTAGCATTATCTGGTGCAATACTTCAAAGTATTACGCGAAATGATTTAGCCGATCCTGGGATTATTGGTATTAACGCAGGTGCTGGTATTGGTATATCTATATTCTTTTTATATTTCCCAATCAAAGCAGAGACCTTTATATATGCCCTTCCAATTGTTGCTTTTATAAGTGCAATCTTCATCGCTTTTCTTATTTATATCTTTTCCTATACAAAAGGAATGGGAATCCAGCCAATCAAACTGGTCCTTGTTGGTGTTGGTTTTTCGATGGCTTGTTCAGGAGGAATGGTCGTAGTTATTTCCTCAGCAGAGGATGAAAAAGTAAATTTTATCTCTAAATGGCTGGCCGGATCTATCTGGGGTACAGATTGGCCATTTATTGTTGCTTTATTACCATGGCTCATTATCCTGATTCCATTTACTTTATATAAAGCTGGTAAGTTAGACTTGTTAGCGTTTAGTGAACCTGTTGCTGTTGGTGTTGGTGTCCAAGTGGAAAAGGAAAGAATCGTTTTATTAATCTCTGCAGTCGCATTAGCTGCGGCAGCAGTTTCTGTAACAGGGGGGATCGCATTTATTGGTTTAATGGCTCCACATATTGCTAAATCGCTCGTTGGTCCAAGAAACCACCTTTTTATTCCAATTGCTATATTAATAGGCGGGTTATTGTTATTGATAGCAGATACACTTGGTCGAAATCTTTTAGATTCAGAAGATATTTCAGCTGGAATTATCACAGCATTAATTGGTGCACCCTATTTTATCTTTTTATTACTTCGAAAAAAATAGTTCGCGCCAACTGAAGTTCTTTTAAATTCCGCATAATAAGGTGAATTACCCAGCGCAGGAAAGAACATTTGAAAAAAAGCACCAAATTGTTTAGCAATTTGGTGCTTCCGTTTATTTACATTTACAAACGCTTTAATCAGGAATAGATTATTTCTCTCGATTAATAAAATAATCGAGTAAATGCCTTAGAAAATTTGCACTTTCAGGCATTCCATTTAAACTTTCTTGTGCTTCACAATAATGTTCCCACATTGCTTTTTTTGCTTCGGTTTTCCCTAAAACAGAAACAAATGTGGAGCTATCATTGTCTTCATCATTTCCGATCGGCTTACCAATAATATCTTTTTTTCCTTCTACATCTAACAAGTCATCTTTTATTTGAAAAGCAATTCCTGCATGATAGGCATATTTTTTCATCAATTCTTTTTCTTTATCTGGTGCTTGGGCAAGAATCATTGGCATCATAATTGCCGCTTCAAATCCAATCCCTGTTTTAAAATAACACATTTGATTCAGCTCAGGAAGTGTCAGTTTCTTCCCTTTCGATTCCAGGTCAATCGCCTGTCCCTTACACATTTCGGCAGTCATTTTTGCCGAATATTGAATAAGCTCCAGGACAGTTTTTGTATCAAATTGATCTAAGGTTGCTTGTTCCTCATATGCCTTTTGAGTAAGGAACAAACCTGTCAATTCTGCTGTAGCACTATTGTATGCCTCATGCAGTGTTGGTTTTCCTCGTCTTATTGAAGCATTATCCTGTGATGGTAAATCATCAAAAATCAGTGAGGCAGTATGCATATATTCTAATGATTTTAAAAGTGGAATAATGGTAACTTGGTCTAGTTGATATATATCTGTTGCAATCATGGAGGCAACAATAGGACGTAATCTTTTTGCATCACTTGCTAAACTGTAATTCGCAGCTTCAGTAATTGGCTCATCTAATCCGTAGCTCCTGCCAATCCGCAGCCGTTTGTTTAGCTCATTTCTAATTGTTTTGGAATGATTTAAGAAAGTCTTCTTCTCTTTACGTTCTTTCTTCATCGTATTTAACATGTTATCACGTAATAGCTTATCAAAAAAATCGACATCGTTTATTTTATTCATCAGTTGTAAAATAGATTGGTGGAATGAATCCATATTCCTTGCAAATACATTCATTAACTGATGATATTTCCCTTCACCTAATCTCTCTTTATTTCGTTTTAATCCATTTATTGCACGATTTAAAATAATTTGAGCAGTTTTCTTATCTGATTGATAAACATGGTGAATTAAATAATAGATAACCGCCCAATAAAGCTCAAACGGATTAATCAAATCATTCCTATCATTATGATAAGCTAGATAATAAGTGTATGGTGTAACTGCGCCGCTTTCATAGTCTTGGAATAAATCAGTAAAGTCATCAGACAATTGATTATAAAGCCCATAATAAAATGTTCGATTATCGATTTCAATATCCGAATTACCTATTAAAGATCGGACAAGTAGTCGCGAGGAAGAAGACTTTAAAATTACTGGCAGATAGAGCTCTTCATTTGTAAAGTTGGGGTCTGATAAGTTTTTCTCTCTGTCAATCTCTTGCGATTGGTAAAAAATAAATACCTGATCAAAGAACTTTTCCTTCACCTCTTTCGATATTCGTTCATTGATAAAGGAAAATGCTTCTCCCAACTCTTGATGAACAAAACGAATCAGTTCCTCATTTTCCCCTGCCCATTCTTCCCATTCTGCTACTTCTCTCTGAGTAAAAGTTGTACGTAATAGTTGAGAATATTGCTTTTTCTCATGATCTGTTAAAACGTCGGCATCCAATAGGTCATCGATGAATGGGTATGTTAAGCCATAACAATAACCAAGACGAATAGCCTCATCTAATCGTTTTGCCCTTTCATTACTTGAAATACTTTCTTCCATCTCTTCGAATTCGTGAAGCAATACCCCTGCAATTATTTTAATAAGCTTACGTTTGGCATTATCTTGGTCCATACCCTCAGGAATATGGTCGGAAACCATTTTTAATTTATCCATTAACCAGATGAAAGTTGCTTCAATCTGTTCTTTTTGGGCCCAGCGATACAGTTCAACTAAGCGAAATGGCTCCTTATTCGTCTTAGTCAAATATTTTTCCAGATCTTTGACTACATGGTTTATCCTATCTCTCGTTTCATCAGAATCTAATGATTTACCTAAATCGCGCAAATAAATATAAGAAATACTTCGGTCCAAGTAGCTGGTTAAAGAACCAGTTTTAACCAGCCAGTGGATATAGGAGGAGTATTCTTTATTCTTTACAGATTTTGCTGGTGCAGTTAAAATTCTGGAAATGAGTGGTTTCCCCACCAGCTCTTCCAAATTTTTTTCTAAAGTTGGGAAAACCTTTCGTGATTTGATGACATTTAGTAATGCGTGAAAGTAAACTCTGGCCTGGATTTCTGCTTTCTGGTACACTTTATTCGAATTTTTTAATTGTGTATTGTTCATTCTATGTACCTCTTTTTCTGTCTGAATAATTATATTTAGTCTTCATATCAAACATACGATTCTGAATAAAGATTTGTTTCAAAAAAGCAGGTGATTAAAATAACATCACCTACTCTGTCTATTTAAGATTTTACTATTTTCTTTGTGATAAGTTGAACAGCAAAAAGTATGATAAATGCAACTAACCCTACTATATCAGATATTCCTTCCGGATACATTAGAAATAAGCCTACAACTAATGTAATGACCCGTTCAAACCAATGAAGCTTGCGGTACCAGAAACCAATCATACATGCTCCAATGACCATCATACCTAGTAATGCGGTCATTAAGGACCAGCCTATCGCTAAGTAACTTGCATCAATCATTAATAACGTCGGATTTAGAACAAACATATATGGGATAATAAAGGCAGCAATTGCCAGTTTCGCTGCATTAACTCCTGTTCTTATTGGTTCACCACCTGAAATGCCTGTTGCGGCAAAGGCCGCTAACGCAACAGGCGGGGTAATATCCGCTAAAATACCAAAATAAAATACAAACATATGGGCAGCTAATACAGGGATAGCCACGTCTAAGCTACTGTTTAAAGCTAATATTGCCGGAAGTGCTATCGTAGATGTAATGATATAGTTAGCGGTAGTTGGCGATCCCATTCCCAATATAATTGACGCGATCATTGTAAAAAATAGTGTTAAAAGTAGTTGGGAGGAAACAGAAAATGATAAGGAGCCAGCAATATCTACAAGACTATTACCGAGTTTTAAACCAAGACCTGTTTTTGTGACAACACCAACTATAATTCCAGCACATGCGGTTGCTGCAGCTACACCTAAAGCAGTCTTAGCACCTTGTTGTAATGCAAGAAATATTTTTTTTGGTGTAATTCTCGTATCTTTTCTAAACAAACTAACAATAATTGTTGCCAAGATCCCGTATAAAGCAGCTCTTTCGACACTCATTCCTTGAAATAAGAAGAGGACTATTGCCAAAATAGGAAATAATAAATGGATTTTCTTCCAAACTTCCTTTCTATCTGGAAGTGCTTCTTTTTTTAATCCATGCATCCCTATTCTTTTTGCCTCTAAATGGGTCATAATCCAAATCCCTGCAAAATACAATATTGCCGGGATAATCGCAGCTTTTGCAATGTTCCAGTAACTTTCTCCAGCAAACTCAATCATTAAAAAGGCCGCTGCACCCATTATAGGAGGCATCAGCTGTCCACCAGTGGATGCAGTTGCTTCCACTGCTCCGGCAAAGTTTTTATGATAGCCGAGTTTTTTCATCATTGGAATGGTGTAAGAGCCTGTTGTCACTGTATTCGCAACTGAGCTGCCAGAAATTGTTCCATTTAAAGCACTCGAAAATATAGCAACTTTTGCAGGCCCTCCTGTTCTTTTACCTGCTATCGCTAATGCCAAGTCATTAAAATATTGACCTACCCCAGTTTGTACAAGAAATGCCCCAAATAACAAAAATAAAAAAATATAAGTAGAAGAGACTTGTAATGGTGTTCCTAAAATACCTTCTGTTGTAAAGAACATCGAATCAATTAACTGATTAAAACTTAACCCCCTATGTGCAAGCATACCAGGCATATATGGACCAAGTAATGCATATAACAAGAAAGTGATCGCAATTATCGTTATTGGTAAACCAACCGCTCTTCTAGATGCCTCTAGTACAAGTAGAATAGCAATTCCGCCTATAGCCATCTGTATATTATCAATCCCGCCTATCTTCTGCACAAGTGTTTGATAGAATAATGGCCAATATGCGCAAACAGCAATTGCTAAAACAATCAATATATAATCATACCAAGGAACAGTAGCTGTTCGCTTTTTCTTAATGGAAGGGAATAAAGTAAAAATTAACACTAGTGCGAAACCTAAATGGACTGTACGCTGGATATATGCTGTGTATTGTCCAAATATACCTGTATATATTTGAAACATTGAGAACACAATTAGTGTCAGGACAACAACTTTAGCTATTATTCCCGTTAAATTCCTATTATTTGATTCCGTATCATATTTCTCTAATAACTCTTGCTTCCTGTCTGCTGAGATTGTATTTGTTTCACTTTCCTTCTCCATCTATCATCACCCCTCTTAAATATTTGCATAACGTTAGTTTTTCTACCTTTATTTTCAACCATGCACCTTGTTCGAAATATTGGTTAAACCAGACTAAATGCTCGCCTTCTTCTCCCCAAATTAAGCGGTTCTTTGAAACAGTTTTCCCATTCCTTATGTTAATTGATGGAAAAATATTATTTAGATTTTTAATATGATATTTGCCTTCTTCCATGGTGAATTCTTCTCCAGCACTTGCATTGGAAGGCATTCCAATCCCGAAATGTTCATAAACGATCTCATTCTGTTTGATACTTAATTCATTGGTAATCTCATATTTCTCGATCACATCAGTTAAATGAATGGAGTGGGTAAATACAAGTTCAAACTTATCCCCTTTTTCTAACGGCAGAAATGCTTCTATTTTATCTGTGTTTTCTTTATAAAAAACCAATGCTGTATTGACAGGAACAAGAAATATGAACAAAGCAATAATAGTGACGCAACAGACACAACTAAAACTTATATATCTCATGGACACATTATTAACCTTCTTTATAAGATTATTGGATATCCTTCGCTATTGGTTATGAAATGGTCGACTGTTATATTTAAACAGTCGACCATTTTGATATTACTATTATTCTTGTGTTACTCCTTGCTCATCGAAGTATTTTTTCGCGCCTGGATGGAGTTCTATTCCGATCCCATCCAAAGCTGAATCTATTGTGATATAAGAAGACTTGTCATGTGCCATTGGTTCCGCATTTTCGTAAATCGCCTTTGTCATTTCATATCCAAGATCTTCTGGTATATTATCGGTAACAGCTAACATTGCCAATACTGCGACTGTTATGACATCCTCTTCCAGACCATAAGTACCTGCAGCAATTGTATCTTTAGCATAGAAAGGATATTGTTCGATTAATGCATCTATCTTATCTTCCTCAATCGGAACAATTGCTACATCAACAGTTGCAGCTAATCCTTCTACAGCCCCTGTTGGTGTACCTGATGTAATAAACGCAGCATCGATGTTGCCATCTTGAATTCCTCCAGTCGATTCACTGAAATCAAGATTTTGTGCCTCGATATCATCCATCGACATATCATGTATTTCTAAAATTTGTTCTGCGTTAATATAGGTTCCAGAACCTGGTGCACCTACAGAAACTTTTTTCCCAGCTAAATCTTCGACAGAAGTAATTCCTGCGTCCTTTTTTGTAACGATTTGAATCGTTTCAGGATATAGTGAACCTATCGCCTGAACATTATCTACAGGATTCCCATCAAATGCATTAATACCTTGAACGGCATTATCCATTACGTCTGTCTGAACAAAAGCCAATTCAGCTTCACCATTTTGAAGTGCCACCACATTATCTGCTGACGCATTGGATGACAGTGCATCTGTTTGTACTCCAGTTGCATCTGATATGATCGATGCCATTTCCCCACCTAGTGGATAATAGGTTCCACTTGTTCCACCAGTTAACATACTTAGAAATTCAATCGTACTTTCTCCTGTTCCTTCCTCTTCAACTTCTTCATTACCTGCAGTCTCTTCCTCTGTATCCGTCTCTGCAGATTCTGTTGTCTCCGTTTCCTCTTCTGTTTCACCACTATTCTCTGAACTGCTGTCTGATTCACCACAAGCAATTAATATTGCGGACATAATCAAAACCGATAGAAGAAGTACTAACCAATTTCTCTTTTTCATTAAACATACCCCCTTCAGAATGTATGTTTAATACTATGTGACTAAATAAAAAAAAATTCATAGCATTGTACAAATTCAGAAACAGGCTTTATTGCTTATATTTTATGGATAATATATATCTAAAAGCATCGATTTAAGCTAAAATGGAATTATTAGGATACATAATTAAAGGAGGATTCATCTTATGTTTAAAAAAATTGCCAGCGATGCTCTAGGCTTAAGTGACATTGGGAAGATTATTAGCGCAGATGATTTTGATAAAACAGAGTCAGATGACTATGTTTTACATGAAGACGGAGAAAAAATTCATTTTCTTATCAAATCTAAATCAGATGAGTATTGTTTTACCAACCGGGCATTCATCCATTTAGATGGGGAGAAAGCGACCAGCAGTAAGCGTAATATTTTCCGCTATGATTATTATCGGTTTCCAATTAAAAATGTATCTATTGAAACTGCTGGAACAATTGACTTAGATTTAGAAATAAAATTCACGATTGGTGGTCAATCAATTTCTGTAGACATTGATAAACGGGAAGGAGAAGCAATTGCTGACTTATATAAATCACTAGTTGCCATCTCTCATATCCAAGATGAGAACGAGAGAATAAAAGATTATGCTAGAGAAGGCCTGGATTTATCTAAGTCTTTATTTACAGATAACAGATTCCATGATGGAACTATCTCTAATGAATTTGAAAAAGCAACGAAATTTGCTTTTGACTGGTTACATACAACTTATAACGAAAATACCCAAAAAGACTTTGGGGAAATTTTTAATAAGTATATCCAAAATTAATTCCAAGGAATAAAAGAGTGGGATAAAACAAACAGGGTATGTTTTACATCACATAAAAAAACCGAACTATTTCGAATAAATTAATCCATTCGAACTTAGTTCGGTTTTTGTTGTTAAAAGTCTCATGGTCAGTCGCTTTTTATTTTAACAGTGAACTCATTTCTTTTGAGTTTACTACCAATCCTTTAAACAATATAGTCAAAGAAACGATGATTAATGTTGTAAATATAATCGCGATACCGACCAAAGCAATGCCTGGGTGTAAAGCATTATATGCTAAGAGAACTGCCATGCCAACAGTATAGATAGCAATAATTAATAATGCACAATATTTTATCTTTACTAAGGAACGAATGCTTGCCGAAGAGAAAGACCGATCGTTCGAAACGTTATTTAACAGTTGCCATGATTGAATTATGGCATAAAAAAACGGAAGTGTTGTTAAATATATTCCAAATAAAACCGGGTATTGCAAATGGGAATATTCTGGATACATTGTCACTGAATAACTTGCAAGCTTTGGCAATGCGAAAATGCTCAACCCCAATATAGTCAATCCTACACTAACCAATCCCAGCTTTAAAAAAATAATCACTATTCGGTTCATTGATCCACCCCACTAATAATTTTCCTTTATTTTACATCAACTATTGACTAGTGGCAAGATTCTTCTCTTTATCCATTCCATATTCAATAAAATTGCGCCCGTCGTACTCGGCAATAATATAAATGCAGCAAACTGAAGAGTAAAGAAATTATCTACTTCTAGATGCTTATGGATTGTATTCAGTAATTGTGTTACAGTCATTATCGCTAAGTGAAACCCTATCGGCAACCAGATATTCTGTGCCTTTGCTCTGAAATATCCTAGAATAAATGCAAATCCAGGAATAAACAAAAACTGTTCTACAGAATAAATGGAGCCGATTATAAATCCGAAGATGGTAAACAATAACATCTGCAATAATATAACAAGATTGTTCTTAAACATCTTTTGAAGTTTTGAGAAAATATATCCTCTAAAGATCAATTCTTCTGGCAATGCCTCTATCAAAAATACAGTAAAACTTAATATGAAACAATGAATAAAAATTTCTTTCCAACTGGATATAACCGCAATCTCGATCATATTTAGAGAGACCAATATTAATGTTCCAATTGAAGCGGGAAGAAGCCAGATAATGAGACCGAACAAAAATGCATAAAGATTTGATTTGAAATTTGCCATTCCTAACTCAAACCATGATGAATTCTCAATTCTACAGCTAATAACCAATAAAAGTATGGTGAGGGTTGTAATGGAAAGCCCCATCATAAAATGAGAAAACCGGTCATATTCTCCATCACTAACATAGGTATTCAACAAATTAATAAAAATCCAAATCATATTCGCAAAAATAAAAACAATAGAAATCCGAGTAAATGCAGTAAATCTTAAATGTCTTTTATCAGTCATTTAAAATTGCCTCTTCTCTTTGTTAATTTTTAGCCTTATTAGTTTTGGTGAGGTTTACCCATTAAGAAACACTGGCTCTTTTCCTATACTCAGTTAAAAACCTAACCATCTATTAATAAATAACAGATAGTTAGGTTTTTACAAATATTACTGACTTCCTTTTGTTTTCACTACTTTATGAATCTTCTGCAGTTTTACTTTTTCTTTTACAGTATGCCACAGACCTTTAAAAAAGTGTCCGTTCACCATCATTAGTATGCCATCAAGCATCGGCATATTCACAATTCCACCAGTCATTCTGGCAATTCCTCTAAACGGTAAGTTTAAAATAGACATCATTATAATATTTGCTGTACTTCTTTTTCCGATTTTCCATAAAAAGTGATGTGTAAACACAATCGTATGATAAGCAATTCTGCCAAAAAGGCCTTTTGCATACTGACATTGTGCGATTGTATCATTGTATCCTAAAGGCTTGTCCCGATCCCATGACGGGTCAGGCAGTTCTCTGCCAATTAATTGTTCAAATTCATCTTTTGAAACATTGTTTACTTTCCCAGTATAGTATGAATGCAACTTCTCTTTATCATATGGGAGCTGTGCATCTGTACCTTCTATATAAATAGTATCTGTTAATCGGATATCCGCACTTGATGACCCTATCATAATTTTATACTCTGCACTTTCTTTCTCCCACTGGTTTGTTGCTACATTAAAATATCGGAATGTTTTATCATCAAATGGTATTTGGATAGTCTTCGATTCACCTGCATTGATCAATACTTTCGTAAAACCCTTAAGTTCTTTACTTGGCCGAAATATCTTATCAGACCTGCATCCGACATAGAGTTGTGCTACTTCCATACCCGCTTTTGATCCAGTATTGGTTAAACGGAAACTTACACCCTGCCGATCAATATTTATGTCCGAGTATTCAAATGTTGTATAGCTAAGACCATATCCGAAAGGAAATAATACATTTATATCTGCTGTATCATAATAACGATAACCAATGAATAATCCTTCTCTATATTCAACTGTCGCTTCCCTGCCAGGGAAATGGCGGTAAGATGGAGTATCTTCATATTTTAGTGGATATGTTTCAGCTAATTTTCCAGAAGGATTTACATCACCTGATAATACTCTCAGTATAGCTCTTGCTCCTGCTTGTCCACCTAAATAGCTGTGCAATAAGCCTTTAACTTTATCGATCCAAGGCATCTCTACTGCAGACCCACAAGAAATGATAGCAATAATGTTGGGATTCACTTCATGTATCGCATGTAATAAATCAACCTGATTTTCAGGAATCTTCATATCTTTTCGGTCTAATCCTTCTGCTTCTGTCACTTCATCTAAGCCAATATACAATAGCACGACATCGGCCTTTTTAGCTAAAATACACGCCCTATCAATCATTTGTTGATTTCTCTTTCCATATCTTTCAAAACCAGGTTCATATCCTATACTTAAGATGCCTGATTCTTCAAAACTATCCATTGTATGATCTAGTATTGTTGGATTAACAAGCGAAGAACCTGCACCTTGATAACGGGCATTTTGAGCAAAGTCGCCGATTACTGCTACTTTTTTCCCGAATTTCAATGGGAGAATATCATCATCATTCTTCAGCAAAACAATAGACTCTTCTGCCACTTTCTGCGATACACGATGATGCTTTTCCATATCGAATTCGGTTTTACTGCGATCTATAGCGGATTCAGTAGAAAAAACCAAATCCAGTAATCGATCAACTGATTCGTCCAGAATAGCCTCATCTATTTCACCTTTTTTTATTGCAGCAATGATTTCCCGATCTGTTTCTCCTGAAGTTGTCGGCATTTCTAATTCATTTCCCGCTAATAAACCTTGCAAACGATCATTGCTGCCACCCCAATCGGTAATTACGGTGCCTGTGTAGCCCCATTCCCTTCTTAAGATGTCTTGCATTAAATGCTTATTTTCATTTGTATATGTACCATTTAACTTATTATATGATGACATAATAGACTTCGTATTTCCTTCTTTAACGGCAATTTCAAATGCTGTTAAATATATTTCTCTTAACGTTCGTTCATCAACAATTGTATCAATTGTCATTCTTTTCTCTTCCTGGTTATTTACTGCAAAGTGCTTAACACATGCCGATACCCCATGTGCTTGAATTCCTCTAATATACCCTGCAGCCATTTTTCCGGCAAGATAGGGATCCTCACTAAAGTATTCGAAGTTTCTTCCACATAAAGGATTTCTTTTCATATTCACGCCAGGACCTAATAAAACATGAACCTTTTGTGAAACAGCTTCCTCCCCAAGATACTCCCCAACTTTCTCGCCAAGTTCTGCATTCCAGCTGTTAGCAACTGTTGCAGCAGTCGGATAGCAGGTTGCCGGAACACCTTGATTAAGGCCCATCTTATTGGAAGCAACTGCTTGCCTTCTAATTCCATGAGGGCCATCTGCCAGAAATATACTGTTAATCCCAAGACGCTCAATGTCTTGAGTTTGCCAAAAATCTTTCCCAGACATTAAGGATGCTTTCTCTTCTAACGTCATTTCTGCAATTAGTTCTCCATATTTCATCATAATTCCTCGTTTATGTATTTGTTATTCCAACAGTAAATAGTTATTTATCGATAAGTACTTCACCTGTATTCTACTACAGAAAGACTCTATTTTCTAATACTTAGTACAGCGCTTTACTTCTATCAATATATTATCATAATTTTTCTAATTTCTACTGTTATTACAAAAGAAAAAGCAGAAACCTAAAAGATTCCTGCTTTTTCTTCTTAATTAAATCCAACTAATCTTTGGGAAATTTTGTATGCTCCAACAGAAATTCTTCTTCCTGCTCTTCCTGGTAAGTTGATTAATCTGCCCATTATTCCAAATTTCAAACTATGATATAACTGCAAATTATTCCTTTTCACGAATTTTAGCAATTCTTTCTTCTTTTGCAAGTTTTCAATTGTCCCTGATCTTATCAAGAGTATTGCAGAAACCACAGTTACAATCTCTAAATGCCTTAGCATATAATCTCTCAGGTTGTCATTCTCAATATTCTCCAGATTAACCTGGTTGATCATAAGTTTGTTTACTTTAATTTGCTGATCTATTCTCTTTATCATTATATCTTCTTGAACTGATTGGTCTTCTCTTCCAATGAAATACCGATAAAAATCAACATTTATATAATAGAGACTTTTTACATACTCTAATGGGGTGTATATATATAAATTATCTACATAAAAGGTATGCTTCGGAAGTGTTAATCCGCAATCTGTTAATAATTGAGTCCGATAGATGACTGAATGCATTAATATATATTGTCCCTTACGAAAACTCTTTACATCATCCCATGTAAAAACTGTTTCTTCAGGAAGTGCATTCTCATATCTCATAACCTTTTTATATTTTGCTCCATCTTTTTCATAGACAAAATTACTGATGACCAAATCTACTATATTGTTTTCTGATACTAAGTTTTTCAATTCTGATAGTATTTTCATATATGCTCTTATATCGACCCAATCATCACTATCCACTACTTTAAAATATCTCGCTGTGGCATTACGAATACCTGCATTAACCGCTTCGCCATGTCCTCCATTTTTTTGGTGGATCGCTTTAACAATTGTGGGGTACTTTGCTGCATACTCATCTGCAATGTCTGCTGTCTGATCAACAGAACCATCGTTCACAATCAGTATTTCTACAGATTCTCCTCCCGGTAACAGTGATTCAATACAATATCTCATATAATCTTGTGAATTATAACAAGGGATAACTATTGATAATAACTTCATGTTTTACACTACCTTTACTCTGCCTGTTTTTCTGGCTCTTGTTTGAAAATAATCTTAAAGATTGGATAGAACACCCAGAAAGAAATCGCACTATTAATTATCATGGTGATAACATCTGCTGTTGTTTCACCAACGGAACCAAGACCCCATGTATTCATTAATAAATCATATATTGGCGCTTTATAGAACCCTTGTGCTGCTGCTGCACCAATTGTAATAACAATATATGCAACTAAATACCAAAATGCTGCCACCCAAATATTACTGTTTGATTTGAATGTTATACTTCTTTGTGCAAAGAAGTTGATAATTTGTGCAATAGCTATTGTAATTTGAACAGCAAGGAAGTAGGCCAGTCCGCCACCGCCACCTGAAGAAAGTGCCCCCGCTGCATAATCAAAAACATAATACGGACTGCCATCAAAATTCTGACCAAACTGCATTATTTGAAAATTAGTACTTACTAATGATGTTTGTGCAAAAATACTCTTAAAAACTGGCATTAACACAAGTTGAAGGACTGTGATTCCATTACTTAATAAAAAGAACACTAAAAATTGGGCAGTATTTGGATGCTTTTCTTTATATCTCGCCCAGAATCCCAATGGACCTGTTGCTAATTTTGTTTCTTTTTCATTACTCAATTTTACCTCTCCTTTGTCGCATTTGTCACTACTAATTCGTACTTTTTGCGACCCTTAGCATCTTTCTTCTTTCCCTTAGGAAATGACGTAATCCTTTAAAGAATTGACCATTTACGATCATAAGCAGACCATCCAGCATTGGCATGTTTACTATACCACCAGTCATTCTAGCAATTCCTCTAAATGGCATATGATAGACGGACATCATGATTAAGTTAGCTGTTTCTCTTTTCCCTATTTTCTTCAAGAAGCTATGGGCAAAGTTAATTAAATGATAAGCAAACCTGGCTACTGCTCCTTTTGCATATTTGCACTGTGCAATTGTATCATTATAGCCTAAAGGTTTCGTTCGATCCCATGTTGATACAGGAACTTTACGACCAAGTAGCTGCTCAAATTCATCCACTGCTACATGATTAACTTTGCCGGTGTAGTACGAAGGTAGCACAGTTTTATCATACGGAATGGGAGCATTTGTCCCTTCAACGAACAGAGCATCTGTTAATCGAATATCTGTACTTGAAGCCCCAATCATGATCGTATAGGTTGCTTCTTCAATTTCCCATTTATTTGTTTTTACATTAAAATAACGGAATGTTTTGTCATCAAATGGAATTGATATTGTTTTCGTTTCACCAGCATTTAAAAATACTTTTTTAAATCCTTTTAATTCTTTCTCCGGTCTAAAGATAGCGTCAGATTGACAGGAAACATAAAGCTGTGCAGCTTCCCTTCCAGCAACATCTCCGGTATTTGTAATAGAGAAAGTCACTTTATCTTTGTGAACACTTATATCGGAATACTCAAACGATGTATAACTAAGCCCAAAACCAAATGGGAATAAAACATTTACATTTGCAGTATCATAATATCGATAGCCGATAAACATTGATTCACGGTACTCTACACTCACTTCTTTTCCAGGAAAGTTGTGGTATGCCGGAGTATCTTCATATTTAAATGGATATGTTTCTGCCAGTTTCCCTGATGGATTAACTTCACCAGTTAATACACGAAGAATTGCCTTTGCTCCAGCCTGACCACTTAAATAACCGTGAACTAAACCTTTCACATTATCAATCCAAGGCATCTCAACAGCAGACCCACATGATAAGACAACAACAATATTTTGATTCACTTTTGAGACTGCCTCTAATAATTCAATCTGGTTTTCTGGAATCTTCATATTTTGACGGTCAAGACCTTCTGCTTCCGTTACTTCGTCTAATCCTATATACAAAAGAACAACATCTGCTTCTTTTGCAAGAGCACAAGCTTTCTCTAATTTGTTTCGATTTCTTTTCCCGTAACGTTCAAAACCAGGTTCGAATCCAATGTTCTCTAAACCTGATAGTTCCAGACTATCTAGTGTACTATCAAGCATTGTTGGGTTAACGATAGAAGAACCTGCACCTTGATACCTGGCTTCTTTCGCAAAATCCCCAATCGTTGCTACTTTCTTGCCTTTTTTCAATGGTAAAATATTATCTTCATTTTTTAGCAGAACAATAGATTCCTCTGCAACTTGCTGTGCTACACTATGGTGTTCTTCTATATCAAACTCTTTTTTATATGGTTTCTCAAAAACTTCCTCTGTTGTGAATATTAAATCTAATAATCGATCCACACATTCATCAAGTACTTCTTCATTAATTTGACCGCTTTTCACAGCTTCTACTATTTCTTTATTCGTTTCTCCTGCAGTTGTTGGCATCTCCAGTTCATTACCCGCAATCAATCCTGCAACTCGGTCATTACTGCCACCCCAGTCAGTCACAACAACGCCGTCGAACTTCCATTCATCACGTAAAATCTCTCTCATTAAATGAAGATTTTCATTTGTATAGGCACCATTAAGCATGTTGTAAGAAGACATCACTGTTTTTGTTTGCCCTTCTTTAATCGCTATCTCAAAAGCTGTTAAATAAATTTCTCTCAATGTTCTCTCATCAACAATTGTATCAATCGACATACGTCTTTCCTCTTGATTATTAGCAGCAAAGTGCTTTACACAAGCAGAGATTCCGTGTGACTGGATTCCTTTAATATAACCTGCAGCCATTTTCCCGGCATGATAAGGATCTTCACTAAAATATTCAAAATTACGACCACACAATGGATCACGCTTCATATTTATACCAGGTCCAAGCAAGACATTTACTTTTTGTGCTACAGCTTCTTCACCTAGATATTGGCCAATTTTCTCACCTAATTCAGTATTCCAGCTATTGGCTACTGTTGCTGCCGTTGGAAAACATGTCGCAGGGATACTTTCATTCAGCCCAAGGTGGTCTGCTGCTTCAGCCTGCTTTCTAATTCCATGCGGCCCATCTGCAAGGAAGATATTATTAACCCCTAAACGCTCTATATCTTGTGTTTGCCAGAAATCTTTACCTGACATTAAGGATGCTTTTTCTTCTAAAGTCATCTTTTCGATAATTTCTCTATATTTCAATATTTTTTTTTCGGTTACAACTACATTTTCCATATGTCAGTCCTCTTTTGTATTTTCAGCGGCATCCCAATGGAATACCGCTGATTTGTTTTTTTCAAAATTAGATGATTGTACCCCTATGCGATTAAATTAATATTTCTCGTTCTATCTTCTTCGTCTTATTCTCTATTTCTCGAATTACGGAAAGTAAAGAAGAAACCAAGGATAATACCTAGACCAACAAGAATATCAACTACAATCGTAATAACTACCCACTGTGGTGTATCAGTACTTAATCCGCCATCTATTGCGTTACTGTTCGCTACATTATATAAAACATTTTTCGCAGCATCTCTCATTGCCCATAATGTATCATTACTATCTGTATTCATCTCTGGTACACCATATGGTGCTACACCTGTAAGAAGAATATCATTACCAGCACGTACAGCTAGCTCAGCAGTCATATACGGATAGGCATCTAAAATATAGAAATCTGTATTGACAACTCCTTTAAAGCCCCACTCATTACGTAAAACTTCTTTAAGCAAGCTTTCATCTGCACCAACCCATACACTACCAATACTGTTGAATGCTGACATCATTCCTGCTGCTCCGCCTTCTTTAACTGCAATTTCAAACGGTTTTAAATAAATTTCACGAATCGCTTGTTCATCACCCCACGTTAAAACACCTAACGTACGGTTATCTTCCTGATCATTTAATGCAAAGTGTTTGGCATAAACGAAACCACCTTGACTTTGATAACCTTCTGTAGTAGCTGCCGCAAATTTACCGGAAAGGTAAGGGTCTTCTGAATAATATTCAAAGTTTCTTCCAGCAAACGCTGTACGGTGAATATTCATTGCTGGAGCATACCAGCCTGTCACACCATATGCTAGTGCTTCCTTGCCGACTGCTTCCCCCATTTCTATAGCAAGCTCGATATTCCATGTAGACGCAAGCATTGCTTCAGCAGGGAATCCAATACCTGACATAGGATCTGCGGATATGAAATTATTAATACCTGCTGGTCCGTCATAATCTACTGTGGCTGGCTTACCTACTGATGCGATCTCAGCAGTTTTATACCCACCATTTGTCACAATTGTTACTAAGTCATTAACAGATAACTGGTCAAGTAAAGGCTCCCAGCTTTCGTCATCATAAGCTACACCTGTAAAATCGGATAATGTTAACCCATTGTCAGCATCTGTAACAGGTGCTGTATCATGTGTATCAGCTGGAACATCATAACGCTTACTGTTAACCATATCAACAAAACTTTGGTCTACTAATGTACCTTTTACTTCTTTTGTAGTACCATCTTCATCTGTAACAGTAAATGTTTCATTTTGGTCAATCTCGTTTAAATTTGCAAAGCCCTCAGCTCTAGAAAGATATGTGTCAATACTTCCTTCACCTGTAACTTCCTCATCAAACTGGTTTACTGCTACTTGGTTATCTGTAGAGCGTCCAGTATCATAAACAATTTCCGGAAGTGTTTTCGATCCTACATCCGCAATTTCCTCATGAGAGTTTCTCATCAGCTTAAGTTCATATTCACCTGCTTCGAGCACATAAGAACCATCAGCACTATATATTTTATTGTGATCATATGAAGCCATATCTTCTACTTGGAAAGAAAGTGTAACTACTTCAGACTCACCAGGTTCAAGAACATCCGTTTTACCAAATGCCGCTAGATTAATAGAAGATTTTTCAATTTCTCCAGTGTAAGGAGGAGTGAAATAAAGCTGTACCACTTCTTTACCTGCTACTGAACCTGTATTAGTAACCTCTACATCAACTGAGATATTGGAATCATCCCATACTAAACTGTCAGATACCACTTCTTGTTCGAATGTGGTATAGCTTAGACCATATCCAAATGGATATAAGATCTTTTCATCATAATTAATTGTTCCTAATTCTGCAGCGGTTTCATAATAGCGATAACCTACATAAATTCCTTCTGCCAAATCAACATATTTTAATGGGACACCTTTTGCATCTGCAGCTGTAGAATAAGTCCCATCCGCGTTCTCAACAACATAATCAAAATCACCGAAGTTAACAGCCGCAGGGGCATCAAGAACATCTTTCGCATAAACATCTACTGTTCTGCCCGATGGATTTAAGTCACCAGCTAGTACTCTGCCTAAAGAACCAAATCCACTTTGTCCCGGTCCTGCAATGTTTACTACACTCTTGATTTGATCGTAATCATTAACCCAATCCATTTCAAATGTATTCGCACTGTTAAGAATGACAATGATATTATCAAAGTTAGCCGTTACTGCATCAAGCATTCCAAGTTCTCTGTTCGTAAGTTCCAGATAATGCTTGTCAGGGTCTTGGTCATCATCAAAACCAAATCTCTGTCCGGTAGGTCCCTGTGGACTGCCATTCGGATCATAGGTATCTTCTCCATACAAACTTGTTGGAAGATCTGCACCTTCTCCACCAGAACGAGCAATAAAGATAACAGCTGTATCAGAAAATTCTTTTGCTTGGTTTATTAACTCTTCTGTGTAGAATTCCGGCTTAGGCTCAGGAATGGTAAAGTCTTGACCTTCAATACCTATTTCCGGTCTTTCCAAATCGGTTTCTGTATAAGCATTGTATAATTCCTCGTTAATCTCAATTCCTGCTGCTTCAAACCCTGCTTTAGGTGTAATGGCAGTTGATGCATCTGTACCACTTGAACCCCCACCACCGTAAATTGGGTTCGTAAAACTCCAACCAAATACATTAACTTTCGTTCCTTCTGCTAGTGGTAACGTATTCTCTTCATTTTGCAAAAGGATGATACCTTCATCTGTTATTTTCTCAACAACTTCTGTTGAGTTCTCACGTGCTTCAACAGCTTCACTGCTGGTCGTGTCAATTTTATTGAAATAAGCTGTAATAACATCGGAATAATAAACTAATGCACTATTTACTCCAATTGCAAGCACTAACAAAATACTCAATACTGTGCTCCATACGGCACGAAATTTTTTCTTGCTCCATTTTTTCTTTGCCATCTCACTAATTCCCCCCCTGTGGTAATAAAAAAATTTATGCGTTTGCATCAATGAAACTGTTATTTTACCTTTTTTTGCTCACTGATAACAAAACGAAAAGAAACAATCTGAAAATTGAATGTGTTTTCATGATTGTATTTTTAGAATACCTCAACTAAATTTTGATGACTATCAACGAAAAGTTAGGGGGTAGTAACTATTGGTTCACTCATATATGCCTAGTTACTCATAAATATTTGTGTAGCAAGGGGTTACAACATGCCAATTCCATTTGTGATCAGCACTGATTAGCAGTTCAAAAGACTCATTTTAAAATTTTTATAACATTTTTCTTTCGAAGTCATATAAATTTTACTCCTTAATTTAGGGAAAAAGATTTAAAATCAAGCTCACCTTTTCCTTTAAAAGTAAAATAAAGAGAATACGTTCCATTAGTTAATGAAGTTTCAGCACTGAAATTACTAAATTCCGAACTCGGAGTTACGTTAATTTGAGCAAATGGTTTTCCATCCTTTGATGTTGCCACATATATATACCCATTCGCACTCCCTCGTAACGTGAGAGAGATTTCCGTTAAATCTCTTAACTTGAAATACTTAAAACCAGCTACTGCTCCATCTTTCATATTCGCAATATATTGTGCAGGATTATCTTCTCTGTCCTTCCCACTCTGAGTGAAATAAGGATGATCTTTGAACGTAATATTCCCGAAATATACACCATATCTACCTGCACCTTTCCTTGATGTTAGATGGCAAGCAATCCTAGCTTCATATATCCCCTTTCCAACTAAGGGTCCATTATTTAAACCACTACTAGTCATCTCAACTTGAGAGATTGTCCCATCTTCCTTAATTTCTATTGGTTCAGCTGCACCCTGTCTAGAATAATGGTGTCTATTCGTTTGTCTATGATAAAATACATACCACTGCTTGTTAATCTCTACAATACTGCCATGGTTATTACCAATGTAGTTATTAGCATGCTGATCTGAATGGTAGCCATTAATATATAAATCACCATTACTTATAATTGTTCCTCTATAAACAAATCCACCTGTTGGACTTGTGCTTGTTGCATAGCACAATTCATGGCCATTAATAGAGGAATATACAAAATAGTAGATATCCTTTATTTTCCTAATGGAACTTGCTTCAAAAAACTCATGCCCTTCAAATCCCGTTCCACCGGCATCACCAGCTTTTGGAAAAAGTAATTCAGGTTTACCGATGACTGTTTTCATATCATTGGCTATTGGAATGACATATCCTCCATCAAATGTTTTTTTCTTTCCACCAGTTATAAATGCGGGAAGACCCTTTCTAGGTGCAAACCCTGAATATAAATACACACTGCCATCATCATCCACCAGTACACCTGGATCAAACAGGAAAGGATCACCACTTTTATTCCAAAATAAATCTCCATCAGCTTGGCTAACATAACCATAAAATTCAAACTTTCCAGCAGGTGAATCACTAACAGCAATTCCCATAATACTCCGGAATCCTAATGTATAGTATAAGTAATATCTGCCATCAAGGCCTTTTGCTAAATCCGGTGCAAACATTTGGTATATTCCTAATTTATTCATAGGATCTTGCTTTTTCCGATATATTACCCCTTCATAACGCCAATTAGCAAGGTCGTTTATGGAAGCAGACCAGCAGACGTAATCATTCATACAAAATAGTTTGCCATTAAACCGGTCATGTGATCCATAGATATAGACCCTGTCCCCAAACACATACGGCTCAGCATCTGGAATATATTCGTAACTTGGTAAATATGGGTTAAATGCCTCTTCTTTCATTTCCATACCCCCGTTTGATTTTTCATTAAACTATTTACCATAGCGTAGCTTATAACTAAGCAAATTACTATCAACCATTTGTTAGTGGCTAGTAACGAAAGGTTTCTTGAAATACACAACTTGCAAAAGTTTCCTTAGAAATAAAAAAATCGTTTCGATGGTTAACTAACCCCATCAAAACGATTTGCTTTTTTCCTTTATATAATTTTGAAACTGTGATACTGCTTTAGACTGAATATTTCTCTTTCTTAAAATCATATAAATATTTTGGGGAATTTTCTCTTTCAGACGGATGATTTTAAGATTTTCATTCCCTATCGCTTCTTCTACAAAATCAATGGAAATCGCCGCATATCCATTCGTCTCACACAGCCTATGGGCACTAATAATACTTCCATATTCATGAATAACATTTGGGGTGAAGCCTTTTTCTAGGCAAACCTCAACAAAACGGTGTTCTTTACCTTCGCCAACAGTTTTTAATACAATAGATTCTTTCTCTAAATCTATAATAGATATTTCATCATTAGCAGCTAATGGATGTGTCTTAGCAACAACAATTACCGCTTCACCTTGTGCTACTAATTCGGATTCACTGTTATCTATTTTCTCTGAATCCATCACTAAACCCAGATCAACGTCTTCCTGAAATACTTTATCTAAAGGATATTCATCAGGATATTCTTTTAATTTCACTTGTATATCAGGATAAATATCCGAGAAGCGAAACATATAGTCGACAGGTATCATTAATGTTGTTGAATAGGTGACGAAGACATTTAGAACCCCTTTTCGCCCACTTACAATGCTGATTTCCTTTTTGATATCTTCGATTAGATAGCGTAGGTGCTTTGCTCTGGCATGTAATAATTCGCCTGCTTCTGTCGCTTCTACCCCTCGTGGCCCCCGATAAAACAACTCTGTCTCTAGCTCTAATTCAAGTTGTTTGATCGTTTTACTAATGCCTTGTGGTGTAATGTATAAATCTTTAGCCGCTGCCGTGACACTCTTTTTCTCATAAACTTTTATGAAATAGTCTAACGCTTCTGTGTTCATATTAATCCCTTTCATGTTTAACGCACGTCATAATATAGTAAGTATAGCATATTTTAGTTAATAGTAATCGCTTTTAATAGATCATTTGTCCTGTTGTACATTATCTTTCTTCACAATTATACTAGACAATAAGATAATTAAATTGCTATATTATTTTTTATATATAAATACAAAATAGTTTAAATTATAGCTTATCACAGATTAATACTAATATGTAAGGGAGATCAATTATGTTATATGATTATTTAATCGTTGGAGCCGGTTTATTTGGCTCGATTTTTGCTTATGAAGCAAACAAAAGAGGGAAGAAATGTCTTGTTATTGATAAAAGAGACCATATCGGTGGGAATGTGTACACAGAAAATATAGAAGGTATTAATGTTCATAAATATGGCGCACATATTTTCCATACCAATAATCAGGAGATATGGAACTATGTAAATCAGTTTGCTGAATTCAATCGATATACGAATTCTCCTGTTGCCAATTATTATGGCGAAATCTATAATCTCCCATTTAATATGAATACATTTAATAAATTATGGGGTGTTACTACCCCAGAAGAAGCGAAACAAAAGATAAATGAACAAAAAGAATCAGCAAATATTTCTGTGCCAAATAATTTAGAAGAACAGGCTATCTCGCTAGTCGGAACGGATATATATGAAAAATTAATTAAAGGATATACAGAAAAACAATGGGGACGTTCTGCAAAAGAATTACCTTCCTTTATTATCAAAAGATTACCTGTTCGGTTTACATATGATAATAATTATTTCAATGATCGGTTCCAGGGCATTCCAGTTGGTGGGTATACCGGAATTATCGATAAGCTGTTAGAAGGAATTGAAGTACAGTTAAATACTGATTTTTTCACACATCGAAGTGAATTAATGAAATCAGCAAACAAGATTGTATATACAGGTATGATTGATCAATATTTTGATTATGAATATGGCACTTTAGAGTATCGAAGTCTAGAATTTAAGACAAGAGTAGAAGATACCGACAACTACCAAGGTAACGCTGTTGTAAATTATACAGACAGGGAAACACCTTATACAAGGATTATTGAACATAAACACTTTGAATTTGGCACCCAAGAAAAAACAGTGATTACCGAAGAATATCCGAAAGAATGGAAACAAGGGGACGAGCCATACTATCCTATCAATGATGAGAAGAATAATCTGATGTATAAAAAGTATAAGAAATTAGCTGATCAAGAAACGCGTGTAATTTTCGGAGGCAGATTGGCGACATATAAATATTATGATATGCATCAGGTAATTGGTTCTGTACTCCAGGTGGTAAAACAAGAATTTCAATAAAGATTCAACACACAAACGGGTAAAAATATTTCACATCTTTTTTTATGAGTTGGCATTTAAAAGAGGATTTCCAACCACCACATCGAATTATAATTATGATAAAAAAATTATAATTGGAGGTTATGAAAATGGCATTAGAGATCCAAAATGCAGACCTTGCAAAAGTAGATATTTCACGTTCAAAATGGGAAGAAGTAAACGCACAGGAAATGAGTATTGATAATGTTAGTTTAGCAAGAACCAAATTGCATAATGTCGACATGTCCGAATTAGATATTAATGACGTAAATCTGAGTGGAACAACCATTCAACACACAAACTTTAGTCATGCGTTATTGGATCATATCCATTTATACGGTACAGAATTTAAGCATATTGTTCTGCCAATGAAGGGAGAACATAACTATAATCCTGAAGGAAATTATAAACCGATATCCTTTCAAGATTGTGATCTCTCAAAAACCCAATTAAAGAATTGTAATTTATCAAACATGGAAATAACCGATTGTGATATTTCAGGACTTACGATCAATGGAATTGAAATAGAAGAGTTAATCAAGGGGAAATAGGTGAAGAAGTTCATTGATATAACTGCTCATTCAGGCTGTGATATGCCTGTTATCTTCAGTAAAATCACAACCATTATCCGATAATAAGTTGTGATTTTACTTTCGCTTTATCTGCTAATAACTTTGCCAGCAAAAAACCGATCATACCGCCAATAATATTCAAAATTACATCATCTACATCAAATTGGCCAATATGCAGCGTGATTTGCGTAATCTCCACCAAAATTGTGAGACAGGTAACAGTGGCAAATAATAAAGGAAATCTCTTATATTGCCGAAACAGCAGTGGAAGCAATAGTCCTAAAGGCAGAAAAACCAGTATATTTCCAACAATGTTATTAAAGATGAATTGGAAGGAGAAATTGTCTGATTCCATTAAATATCGAAACGTGTTTTTAAATGGAATTAAATTAGAATTTGCGAGAAAAGTTTCAAAATAACTAGCTCCTGTTGAAGGAATATAGACATAAGGATTGATGGATATCCCATTCCAATAATTAGAGACAAGTGTCCGTACACGTTGAAATATTAACAAATAGGAACTTAAACAAAAATAAATGAAAAACACTAACCATAGTCCAGTACGATATATTCTGTACAATAATTGCTGATTTACCACCATCTGACACCCTTTCTCAAATAGCTAACTGCTCTGATGCAATGAACCAATTTTTCCTTGCAGTTGCTCCAATAATTTAAGGGAATCCTCTTTGTCTAACCAATCAAGATATATTACTTCCTCTCCACCATTTTCCAACTTAATTACTAGCGTTTCATTTACTTCGGCAGCTTCTTTAATTTGCGCAAAGGAAACTTGCTTTTTGGGTGTAAACTGACCATTTAAGATTAAGGATTGCTGATCGATAATAACATAGTCTTTATTTGCCAATCGAAAGAAATATACTGCTTTGTATATTCGTGAACAGACAAAGAATAACAGAATCGCAGATATAATTAAAAAGAAGACTTGGCTTAACTGACTGCTGGCAAATATAATTATCCATGCAACGAAAACAATAAGTACATTGATGAGAGAAGATATACCTTTATTTCTCCATTTATCACTATTTCCATATGTATAATTCATGAAAACTGCCTCCCTCTATTTTCTATCATCATACCATATAGCCATACATTTTTGGAATTTTTTCACAAAAAGGACCTATTTTTGTTCCACATGTTTTTTAGTTAACACTAGCGAAAAGATTAAGATTAATTCAAAACCATTCGTCAATGCACCACTTTTAAAGAATGGAGATAATGTACTGCCTAAGCCCATTAAAACTGTTCCTAGTAACATCCATTTCCATTTAGTTTTTTTGTACACTATAATCCCTGCAACTAGTAGAATAAGTGTAACAGCAATGATCATATATGGCGGGTGATTGTTACTAGCTGCAGATACGTACTGAAGTACATCATTTTCCCATTCTGGTTTTAATTTTAACGGGATTGCCTCCATAACTAGCTCCGTTCCAATTAATAATAATGTAATGAAGAAGAAGCCCCATTTTACTTTGTTATCTTCTAACCATTTTATCCTTGCCGATGTTAAAACCCCATAACAAAACAACACTAGCGTTGGCGTAACAATAGCATGGACCCAATATCGTGCTACATTCAGAATCTCTAATAAATCTCCGACGCCGATAAACCTTCCAGATACTAGTACAGCATTATCATAAATTAATCCAGCAATGACAAGGTAGAGAAAACTTTTATATGACAAGCTTTTGCTAGATGACTGGATAGCCCAAATTAGTAAGATTACATAGGCCGATACAAAAAGAAAATAGAAAAAAGTATCCATGTTTTCACCTCCCATCTAAATTTATCTTAAACGAGGATATTCATGCATACTTTGCGTTTTTTGTAACAGTATTATTCGTTTACAGGGCTGAATTCATGGACCCAAACTTCCATATCAGGCAACCATGGCATGCCTGGATGCATTGATAAAATTGTTTCTTTATATTCTTCGAGATTGGCAAACCCTTCATTGATTGCATCTTCATCCGTAACTTCACCTAGTTTTTGCTGATAAACTTTATTTATTTGAAATTGTTGCTTTTCTAATGTCATAATCTCACCAACATCAGCATAGCGGCCATTCCTTCTTGTTGCCGTCTTCTTTCCTTCTAAAACCTTGTCAATATCGGCAGGGACTGTTATTAGTCGATCAATTGTACACGTTTTCGGTGGCAATGCCTGATTATCGTGATTGCTTGTCATATTAATATCATGCCTTTCATCATTTCTATTCAATGTTTATTATTGCTATCTTAGTTTATCAATAGTTGAAAGTAATGGTCAAATAACAAATTGTAGAAATTTCCACTATTCCCCTCTACTATCTGTCCTTTTCATCCCCCTTATTTTACCATACTATATGATATATGGTGTAAAGGGAGGGTTTTAATTGGCACCAAAGAAATCCTATGATATGTCGAAAAGTTTAGCTAATCGTTTGTACCATGATAAAAATGTCTATTTATCCCCTGAAGGGAAAAAATTACTCGCAAAGATATTGAAATTGAAGAAGTAATTCTAAAATAATGAACCCAAATATTCTAACAATATCGTCTTATTAATATTGCGGCATTTCTCCCGGAAATGGTCTATACTATAACTACCATTACAGTCCCCAGGCTTCTTGCAATAGTTGAATACCTTCTTCTATCTTATTAATTGTTAATCCACCAAAGCCTATTAAAACTTCTGGCTCGTCATTTACTTTATAATTATCATAGTAGATAGATGTAGGATATATTTTGACACTTTTTAATGCTGCACATTCAATTAACTCCTCTTCTGTCCATCCATTATACACACGGAGTAAAATATGTAATCCAGAGTTTTCACCGATCACTTTAACATTACCACCCATATATTGATCGATAGCATTCAATAAAGCTTGCTGTTTTTTCCGGTATAATGCCCTCATTTTATTTAAGTGCCGATGCCAATGACCTTGTTCCATAAACTTATACAGAGTATCTTGATGGAGTCTTGACACTGTTTGTTTATAAATCTTTAATTTATCTTGATACTTCATTGTAAGGGTTGTTGGCAATACGGCATAACTTATTCGAATGGATGGGATTAAAGACTTCGAAAATGTCCCCAAGTATATAACGGAGCCATTCGTATCTAACCCTTGTAATGAAGGAATTGGTTTGCCTTTGTAGCGATATTCTCCATCATAATCATCCTCTAAGATAAAACCACCTGTTTCTTTCGCCCATTTCAGCAATTCCATTCTTCTGGAAATTGGCATGATCATTCCATATGGAAATTGGTGGGATGGAGTCACATAAACGACTTTGGCATTTGATTTAAGTAAATTTTCTATAGACAGACCATTCTGATCAAGTGAAATGGGGACTATATTTATATGATGATCAAGTAAAACTTGTTTCGTACGATGAAAGCCTGGATCTTCTAATGCATAGTTGTGATCGGTGCCTATTAATATGGACAACAAATTAACTAACTGTTGTGTTCCAGCGCCTAATACTATTTGATCCGGACTACTGTTAACTCCTCTTGATTGGTATAAATATGCTGCAATTTCCTCTCGCAATGCGTACTCTCCTTGTGGATCTCCGATTTGGAATAATTTATTATGATCCTCATAAAGAGCATCAATTGTTAATTTACGCCATAATTGATAAGGGAAATGATCTAAGTCTATTTTTCCTGAGTTAAAATCGATATGATAATCAAATTCCTCTCTTGCATTTAGTAAATTTTGCTTAATTGGTCGGGAATTCTTAAGAGCTTGATGCTCTTCAATTACTTGGACATAATGTCCTTTACGTGCTTTTTTATCGATAAAGCCTTCAGCACTTAACTGGTCATAAGCAGATTGAACGGTATTTAAACTAATGTCTAAATGGTTTGCCAGTGCTCTCTTTGAAGGTAATTTTTCCTTCGCTTTTATTTTCCCTTTAATTATTTCACGTTTAAAGTAATCCGATAGCTGGATATACAACGGGATTTTACTCTGCTGATCTAGAAATGGTGTAATTTCAATCATTGCCTCACCTCTGGTCCCATTAAATTATACACATCTGGTACTTTTGATTATACCAGAGTTTCCTTATAATTATAAGGAAACTAAATGGGAGGAAATATGAATGAATAAAAATGTCTCAGAACAAATAAAAGAATTAGTAACAGAGGCGGAATGGTTAGAAGCTTTTCCTGTGGTAAATCAACTTCGTACAAATTTAGACGAGTCTTCTTACATAAAGTTAGTAAAAGGTGCAAAAGAATTACACTATTACAGGCTTTTCGGTCTATATTCTAAAAACGAGATCGCCGCAGTAATTGGATTTATGCCAATGACAACCCTGTACAACGGAAAGTTTATTTGGGTTTGTGATTTAGTAACAGACTATCCAAAGAGATCAATGGGTTATGGCAAAAAGCTGCTAGCATATATTGAGGATTGGGCGAAGGACAACGACATTGGAATTGTATCACTATCCTCCGGTTTACAACGTGAAGATGCACATCGCTTTTATGAAACGAAGATGGACTACAAAAAAGTAAGTTATGTTTTCTTAAAAAATGTAGATTAATTTTCTAAAAACCAGTAATGGATTCTAGCATCACTGGTTTTTAGCATGTTTTTGTATTGATTAAGTATCACAACTTTCAGAAAAGGTCTAACTCACTTCTCAATAAATTTCTCCATTACTGCAAAATAATTATTTTCATAATCAGCGAAATTAAATACTTTGCCTGAAGGTAAATTCGTAATTTCGCCGGCCGGAAACTTGTGTTCTAATAACTTCTCACGGAGTAACTCAATTTTGTCTGAATAGAACATTAAGGAAGGTGTTCCCAAATTCATTTCCGGTTCCAATTCAGCAACCATTGCTTTATCGTGCAGTACGATTGTAGTTCCTGATTCTCTTGATGGCGCTATTTCCACCCATCTCATTCCACTACCATTCTCCTGATCAGACACAATGATAAAATCCATTATATCACGCCAAAATTTGACCGCTTGATCTTGGTCATTTACATACAACATCACTTGACCTAATTTATGAATCATTTATATCCACCCTCACTTTTTCCAATTATTTGCGCTCTAATTAACTGCATTCATATCCATATAGAAAACTTCCCATAAGTGGCCATCTAAATCCTGAAAACCTCTCTGATACATAAATCCATGATCCTGGGGTTCAGTAGAGGGTTTTCCACCTGCTTGAAAGGCTTTTTCTACTAACTCATCGACTTCCTCCCTGCTGCTAACTGAAAGTGAAAAAATTGCTTCTGTCCCTTTATCGGCATCAATAATGCGCTTGTTAGTAAATGTCTTAAAATGATCTTCTAATTGTAACATCGAGTATATATGCTCATTCATTACCATACATGCTGCAGATTCATTGGTGAACTGAGGATTAAAGGTAAACCCAATTTTCTCAAAAAAATTCATTGACTGATCTAAATCTTTTACTGGCAAGTTTACAAAAATTTGCTGGATCTTTGTCCCTCCTGCCTTTTTACTCATTAAAACCTCCACCTTTCACACAAATGATATTTTCCATAACTTTATAAATGTAAAGTTATGTTACTAGTATCTTATAAGATAATTTTACAAATATCAAGTTATAATTTTACAAAAGGTAAGTTATATTTGATTTTACTTATTGGTTCGATTAAGATGGGATTTATACTTATGTCAAAAAGGGTGAGGATATTGGGAAAAATACGTGACGCAGAACGGACGAGGCGGAAAATATTAACTGCTGCCAAGCAAGAGTTTTTTGAAAAAGGATTTTCTGGTGCAAGGATAGAATCTATCGCTAAGCGTGCAAGGATAAATAAACAACTGATTTATCATTATTTCAAGGGGAAGGAGGAGCTAATTAACGCAACTGTAGCTGATTTTGCTGCATCTGTACCGACAGAAAACTTAACCATGCCTGCTGATCCTGTTGACATTGCAGAATTTCGTTTTAAAGTAAATAAGGAATACTTAATGGAATTCCTCAAGTTTACTGCATGGGAAGCGATTGAAAGTATTCCAAACAGTTCAAACGGGGAAGAAAGTAGAAAAAAAGTTCTTCAATCATATGTGGAAGATATGAAGTCTAAACAACAGATGGGTCTAGTGCCAAAAGACCTTGATCCAGCACTACTCACACTAATGATGTCCAGTCTGACAATTTATCCCCTTCTGTATGAAAAAGTGACAAAGATGATCACTGGTTTAGATCCAAACGAGTCAGAATTCCAAAAAAAATGGGAACATTTTCTTCATTTAATTAGTGAGAGAATATTTTCTAAATAGTATATTATGACAATACCAGGCATAATTATACCAATAGAAAATGCAAATAAAATCGCAGATCGATTTTATTTGCATTCTTTTGTAATTTTACCAAATGATTTTATTCTATATGAGGAAACACAACACTTTATTTTAATGTAAATACGGCTTTTTTACCTTTAGATATATCTTTCGCTGATTGATCTTTCATCGGGCCTAATTCCACTTCAAACGGCTTTTCTTTCCATATCTTTTCATATTGCTCTTTATCCAGCACATAAATTTGCAATAGTTCTCCAGTTTGGCCTGCACCAATCACTTCGTCATATCCATAATCAAGTAACATTCCCTGATCCAGCATATACTGTGCGCCATCATTAACTGTAAGTTTTGAACCGAGGGAGCTTAGGCCAATATCAGAATCACTATTATTTTCAATCATAAATTTAACTGTTAACATTACCATACCATTTGTAAAATTTTCAAATCGGGGTGCTTCCACTTCGTTTGGAGTAAATTCAGTAAATTGATAACCATCCAGGGTAATCGCGAAATCACTAATTGTCTCCGTTGTTCCTATACCTTGTTGTTCTTCAATCATTACTTTTTCACCCATATTTTGCGTTGTAAGCTTATCTTGATAAAAACTCTGATTTTCTGTTACTTTTTTGTTTGCCTCATCCGTTAATCCTAGGTGAAAGGTAGTTTCAGAACCAAAGTTATCATTAACATCCCCTTTTGTTGCATGTGGTCTCGGAACCTCAATTGAGACAATTCCTTCCTGTAAAACATCAGGGATAATTGATTTACCAAAAGGATATGCAAAATAACCGGTATATGATTTTCCAGCTTCAATTAAATAATCGTTAGATGGTGATAACAATGATGGAATTTGCTGATCTTCAGGCAGTAACTCCCTGTAATTATTAAATGATTTCGTAGCACCAGTATAAGTCAAATAAAAACTAGGCATATAATAAGCATCTTTGTCTGTTTCATTTTTTATTGTATATTGAACGAGCAGGACTGCTCCATCTGTCTCGTCATTAAACGGTATACTGAAGTCTGTATGGAAATCAGTTAAATTTGCAAGCACATACGAATCAACTGATGTTATTACACCTTCCATATCATGTTCAAAGGACTCAGTGCCTTCAAATTGGATCTCAGCAGTACCTTCTGTCACTTCTTCCATATGACTAATTAATTCTGAAAAGCCTGTTGCTGTAGTTACATTCCCGTTATCTCCATCATCAGACTCAGGTTCACTCTCCTCTTCTTCAGGCTTAGGATCCTCTACTCCCAACTCATTCATTTCCCCTGTTGAAAGTTCATTTGTTTCCTCTTTCGGTTGCGCTTCTGTATCCTGGCTGCCGCAGCCAACCATTATGCCACCTAAGAAGCACGCCAAAATAAATAATATTAACTTTTTCAAATTCCAATCTTCCCCTCTTTATGGATATCCATCCATATTGATCTACCTATAAAAATCTAGCAATACTTGTTATTATTGTCAACAAGATACAAAAGCTCATATACCCAATAGGTATTTATTACTAATTACGAAGTATACAGTCCTTTGCACCAATCATTTCAATAAAAATCAATATCTTAAAAAAGGGAAATAATACAATAAATTACTAATTTAAAGAAAATTAAGATATTTACTATTAAGAATTTTTCTCACTTAAATAGGTATAAGAACATATGAAAATGGAACGTATTTTTTAATAAAAAAAACTCAAGCCGGTTTAGGGCTCAAGTCTTTTATAATCGACCTTATTAAAACAATTGGTTATTTATTTTGAAAATATTCATGGTTGTACAATACCTACACCTGCATACTGTTTCACCATTTCTTTTACATCTCCAACTGGAGTAAGGTTGTAATTATATGGAACAGTATAATTTGTCGTCGAAGTAGTTGGCTGACTTCCTGTACTATTTAAGTACAAGTTATTGGATACATTCCAATAGCCTGGTTGATCACTATACCAGTAACCTAATGGATCTTTAGAGTTTTCGAAGACATTATTTTCAACAAGAAGCTCTGCACCCATTCGTGCATTAATTCCTGTATCGATGATTCCTTCAAAATAATTATTATATAGGTGCCCTTCTCCATATCGGAAAGAAGGAACACGTGAATTTAAATTCTGAAAATGGTTGTGATGGAAAGTTATATTACGATCACCTGCATCACTATCAGAAGAGCCCATTAACATTGCCTTCCAGCCATCATGCACATAGTTCCAGGAGAATGTAATATTATACGCATCCCGCTTCACATCAAATAGACCGTCATAATAATCCTTGTCCACATTTAAATCAGCATAAAGTTCATTATGATCTACCCAAATATTACTTGATGGGCCTTCTATATTAATTGCGTCCTTATCACCAACACTAACTTCATGGATCGTGAGGTTGCGAATGATAACATTTTCTGCCCGCCATACTTTTATCCCAATTCCGTCTAATTCACCATTTGTTCCCACGCCAATAATAGAAATATCTGAAACGTCTTTAATATTGATCTTACTATCTGAAGTATTGTTAGGTGTTATTGTGCCATCTACATAAATCTTCAATGGTGTATTGTCATCTTTATTCTGTATGGCTTGAATGATTTGATCTCCGGTTGAGACAGTTACAGTATCTCCACCCTCACCACCAGTTGTTCCACCATCAAAAGTAGCAAAACCTGTCATACTAAAATCGGGAGTACTTGCAGAAACGGATTGAAAAGACATACCAACAGACAGCAAAATGATGAGACTAGTTACGAACATTTTTACAGACTTTTCTCTACTCATTTCTCTCACGTCCTTTTCAATATTTTATATATTATATTTATACATTGGTACTTAAACCTCGCCCCTCCTTTCTATACTAATTAAATCAACTATATCACGTAAGCGCTTCCAAGAAAATAATCATTTTATCATATTAATCCATTTATTGGATTTTATACCTATCTTTTGGCGAGTTTTTTTATTGATTCAGGTATTTTCTTACTATAAATTCTATTTATTTCGATAAAATAAGACAATTTTAAGATAGAAACAACATTTACCACTTGTAATATAATCTAACTTAATGATTATATGATCGTTTTTATGATCTAGAAAAAGAGCAGAAATGGTTTCTGCTCTTACCAAAATATCTAACCCATTAAACACGAATCCTGCTTTGACTGTTTCATTTATGGTTACTCCACTTTTCTGATCTTATTTACTTGATTATTTAATTCATGTACAATTTCTCTATTATGATTGGATTCATCTGTAATTGTTGTCATTGAATGAAGTAAAGTTGTGGTATTTTCGTTGGATTCTACCACCGCACTCACACTCTCCTCAATTGCCAATGTGATTTCCTGTATACCAATGGCCATATTGTTAGATATTCTCCTTAAATCATCTGACTTTGTACTAAAACGAGCTAACATTTGATCGATTGTTTCCATATCCTGTTTATAACTATTAGTAACATTAACAAACTCATCATAGTCGTCAAGAACTTTATCCGTAATATATGTCACTATTTTATTTGAATTTGCAGCAAGTTCCTCTACTGCCTCTGTCACCAGCGTGTTCATACTCTGGATATCATTCGCCGCTTTTTTCGTACTTTCAGCCAGCTTTCTAACTTCTTCTGCAACGACTGCAAATCCTTTTCCAGCATCGCCTGCTCTAGCAGCTTCAATTGATGCATTTAATGCCAGGAGATCAGTTTGAGCAGATATATCTAATATATTTGATGTAAGATCATTTATTTTCTCAACTGAACGACTGTTTTCAATTGATTGTAACATTGTTTGTTTGATTTCTTGTATAACTGTACCTGTCTGATTTTTACTCTCATTTGACTTCTCGCTGATTTGTCCTGCCCTTTCAGCAATACTGCTAACTTGAATTGAATTTTCTTTTGCATCTTCTGCTATTATATTAGCATCTGTGGAAATATTTTGAGCCCCATCATCTATCGTCTGTATCGTACTGCTAATCTCTTGCATACTTGCAGATAATTCATTTAATGCTAATGATATTTGAGATGTAGACTTTTTTGACCCTTCTATATGGTTGCTAATGTTTTCCGTAGAAGTATGGATAATATGAGAACCTGATTTTATAGATATCATGGCATTTTGTAATGTATCCAGAAATCTGTTAATTCCATTAGTCATTTGTCCGATCTCATCTTGAGATTTACTATCGATTCGTACAGTTAAATCCCCTTCATTATTTTCAAGTTTTTTAATAATATTATGAAGACTATTATTCACATTTTTTAATGGTATGGTAATGGTTTTACGGGATATTCGAAAAGCAATCCCAGCTGATGCAACAAACAGTACGGCCATACCCCAAATAATTACAGTTGATCTGGAAACTCTCGATTGAATAAGGTCTTTCTCATGAGCAATGCTCTCATCCAGCATTTCCAAAAAGTGGTTTTTTGACGTATTCATTTCCTCTGCTAAAGTTTGGAGCCTCACATAATTTTGACCAGCTGTTTCTTTGTTGTCTGAAGCAATTCCTTCTGCAATCGAATTTGCCTGTTCCAGAAATGCGTCCATATCCTCATAGTATATAGTATATGCATCCCTTAGCTTACCGCTCATTGCTTCCACTGAGAAACCTTCAGTTATGCGAGCGATTTCAACCGCTGCCGAATTAGCATTCTCGATCCCATTTAATACGCTTTCATAATTCTCACTATTGTTTGCTTTTTCATCTAGAAGATAAGACTGAATGGACATTTCAATTTCACTTAGTTCTTCCGCCAGTGTAACTCTTTGATTCTCCAAATTAACAAAATAATTTGACATTAAATTAGCAGATAGTTGTACTTGAGAATTAGTAACACCACTAAGAACTGTATTTAATGCAAAAAGTAAGGTCAAAAAGATTAAGATAAATAATATCCGGTTTGCTATAGATTTTCGCATGGTTTTCCCCCTTAACTTCTAATAGGATAATATTTCTAGTAAATTATGTCTATCAACTAAAAGTTTATACCATGTACTTTTAGTTGATGGGGAGATTTTATCATACAAATAATAAGCTTTTATCCTTACAAATTATACCTAATGAAATCGTTTGAACGAATTAAGTATGAACCAAATTGGAGTAGAAAATAAAGACAGTTAAGGGACAATTATACCTGAGTCTTCATTCCATATAAATATCTCTTTTCCCAAAAGCTTTCTTAGGTTGATTCTAATTTCCTTTGCATACCAGTAGATATGTTTGGGAATATAGAAAATATTATGATACATTACCTTAAAAGGGGATGTGAATATTGGAAACAGAAAGCAGATTTTTACGATTTATAGGTGGAAAAAGGATATTTTATATACTAGCATTTTTTATTTTAATTGGTATTGTTATCTATATTTATAACAAAATCTCTTTTATTTTCTATCCTTTAGAGGTGATCTTATCTACTATCGCACCTCCTGTTATTCTAGCATTTATTGCTTACTATCTACTAAACCCTGTAGTAGATCTACTGGAGAAATTCCGAATAAAACGCATTTGGGGAATTATCGTTCTGATTTTGGCTATCAGCGGTGTTTTAACAGGAATTATTTTACTAACAGCTCCTTCTATCGAAGCTCAAATAAAGGATTTAGTAAAAAACTTTCCTGACTTATTAAAACAATTTGGTAATAGTATGACAGGGTGGGTTCAAAATTCATTTTTAGCTCCTTATTATGATGAGGGATATAATTGGGTAATGGACAGGTTTAGTGATATACCTCAATTAATCGGTACATCTATTTCCGATGGTTTTCAAGGGGTACAAAATGTTGCCAGTACTGTAACAAATACTATTGTGAATCTTATTACCTTCCCAATTATATTATTCTTCTTACTGAAGGATGGAAAAGAGTTCCAACATTATGTCATAAAGGTATTTCCACCTAAGTTTCGGACAGACACTAAACAAATTTTCCATAATATCGATAATCAAGTTGGTTCTTATATTCAGGGCCAGATTATCGTCGCATCAGTTATTGGTATTTTACTATTTATAGGGTATTTGATTATTGGATTAGATTATGCATTTACATTAGCCATTATTGCTGCTGTTACAAATGTTATTCCATACTTAGGTCCGATGATAGCAATAATTCCCGCAGCTATTATTGCTATCGTTGATTCTCCGTTTATGTTAATTAAGCTTGCTATTGTATGGGTTGTTGTACAATTCTTAGAAGGGAATTTTGTTTCACCTAATATTATGGGGAAAACTATGAAAATTCACCCATTAACTATTATTCTTGTTCTGCTTATAGCTGGTAATTTATTCGGAGTTGTTGGTATGATACTTGGAATCCCCGGTTATGCAATCGTCAGGGTTATTGGTTCATATATTTTCCTCAAGTTCCAACAACGGTACAACAAATACTACGGAGAAGATCATGGAAAATATGAAATTGAGTAAGTGGAAGCCTTATTGATTTGTCTGTCATCACTCGCAAAATATATCGAAGAAATTAATAGATGTTCTGCAGGTACCTTAGCCACCATTAAGAATAGTGGTGCTGGAAGCTTTATGTAAATAAAAAAAGATAGGGACAAGTCCCCTATCTTTTTTTATTTTAGGTTTTCTACTGCAGCTCGTTCAATATCTAGCCCTTTTTTGTATCGCTCAATGAATTGTTCAAATCCTTCGACGTCCCTTGGATTTGGAGAAACAGTATTTACCGCCTGACCTGCAAATACCTTCTCATTTAAGTAATCATCTAATGTTTCCTCATCTTTTTTATTTAACATAAATGACCCAAGGAGTGCCATACCCCATGCACCACCTTCTCCAGCTGTTTCCATTACAGTTACTGGAACGTTTAGCGCACCTGCTAAGACACTTTGACCAACACCTTCTGTCTTAAATACTCCCCCATGGCCTAAAATCTCATCAAGCTGTACACCTTCTTCTTTAATGAGAATATCCATACCAATCTTCATTGCACCAAATGCTGTCATTAAGTGTGTTCTCATAAAATTAGCCAGGTTGAAATTACTATCCGAATTACGTACAAACAATGGTCGCCCTTCTTCAAAATGTGTCATATGTTCCCCAGATAAATAACCATATGATAGCAATCCACCACCATCCGGGTCTGCTTGGAGCGCCTGGTTAAATAATGTTCCATACAATTGATCCATATCTACATCCATACCAATCGCTTTCGTAAATTCACCGAACAATCCAATCCATGCATTTAAATCTGAGGTACAGTTATTGGAATGCGCCATTGCAACTAGATTACCAGTAGGTGTTGTTACAAGATCAATTTCCGGGTATACCTTAGACAAATCCTTTTCTAGCACAACCATTGCAAAAGCAGAAGTGCCCGCAGATACATTGCCCGTACGTTTTGCAACACTGTTAGTTGCAACCATTCCCGTTCCTGCATCCCCCTCTGGCGGACAAAGTGGAGTACCTGCTTCCAGTTCTCCAGTAATATCAAGAAGTTTTGCGCCTTCTTCTGTAAGTGTTCCAGCATTATCCCCTGCTACAAATACTTCAGGAAGAATATCTTCAAGTTTCCAGGAATAATTACGAGAGCTAACCAATTCATTAAATTGATCCATCATTTTTTGATTAAATTTCTTCGTCTTCACATCTATAGGGAAAACTCCGGATGCTTCTCCAACCCCTAATACTTTCTGTCCAGTAAGTTTCCAGTGAACATAACCCGCTAACGTTGTTTGAAATGCAATGTCCCCAACATGGTCTTCCTGATTTAATATCGCCTGATACAAGTGAGCAATACTCCATCTTTGGGGAATATTATAATTAAAAAGTTTTGTTAACTCTGTTGCCGCTTGTTCCGTAATATTATTTCTCCATGTGCGAAATGGTACAAGAAGCTCATTATTTTTATCAAATGCCATATATCCGTGCATCATTGCACTAAAACCGATTGCACCAATCTGTTTCAAACTAATACCATACTGTTGTTTAACATGACTAGCCATTTTCTGATAGCTGTCTTGTATCCCCTTCCAAATCTCCTCAATACTATATGTCCAAATGTTATTCACATAACTGTTCTCCCAATCATGACTCCCTGATGCAATGGGAGCATTATCCTCTCCAATAAGAACGGCCTTAATACGAGTAGATCCAAGTTCAATACCTAATACTGTTTTACCATTTTGAATTGCCTTTTTAACATCCATACTCATGTTATTTTCCTCCAATAGAATATAAGTTAATATGATGCTAGATAAGATATTTGTGACTAGCAATCAATTTTACATGCTGACTTTAGATAACCGCATTTAACTTGTCTGTACAAATAATCATATAAAAAATAATAATAAATTTCGTTTAATCTCCGTTTGTCAATACTCACATCATATATAAGTAATCATATCATCTAGCGTATATAAGCGTCAATTATAATTTGTCCGTACGTGTGTTCAACTAAAAAAAGAACCTGATAATTTTACCGGATTATCATTTTTTTTATTTCATTTGTACAAGAAAGGAATTTACACTATTATTATCGAATTATTTATCTGTAACAACAAACTAACAGAAAAAGGGGAAATAAGAGATGTTTTCAATAGGTGGTATATTTATCCCTGTTACAAATCTTAAAAAGTCTATAGAATGGTATGAAGAAAATTTAGAATTACAAAGAATTTCCGATTGGGAAGATGGGATAGGATTCTGCTTGTCTAGCGGTTCCACCCAACTCGCCTTAGTTAAGGTTGAATCAACTCAATCCACTGAATTTATAATTGAAGGAAGCAAAAAAAATTCCTATTATAATTTTTTTGTGGATGACATTGGGATTGCACACGCTAAATTAAGTAATAAGGGGGTAAAAACAAGTGAAATAAAAGATTATGATGGGATGAAGTGTTTTGATTTCTTTGATTTAGATAATAATTTATTTAGTGTTGTAAGTGAAGATCCCGATTCCCCATTCCATCCGGATCATATTAAAAAATTACAAATGAAAGATTAAGAGCAGGGTAGACGCCTGCTCTTCATTATATCTTTCAGAGGGGTATCTCTGTTTTCTTTTCAATAGATTCTAATGAAGCACTAATTATTTGGAAGCTATGAATATTATCAGAAATATCCGTAAGCGGCATTCTTTCTTCATCGATTGCCAGGATCATCTCCGAAATAGAGTACACTCGATCAGCATCTTTCATTTCGGGAACTGGCAATTGCTCTTTCGTGCCATCACTCTTTAAAATGCAAGGTTGATCATTTATTAGTGCAATCACCCCTCCTTCCCCATATAGCATAAAATCACCATTCCAAGAAGTTTCAGGACCACTTGTTACCCAACTGGCAAAATAATTAACTAAAATATCTCCAAACATAATCGTGGCACTAACAGCAGGATTTCCTTTAAACCAACTCCATGAAGGTCTCATGCTTTTAGCATAAACACTTTTAGCATTTTTTTTAAATAAATAGCGCATAAGATCAAAATGATGAATACTCATATCTTCAATAACGATTTCTTCATAATGATCACGCCATCCACCAAACTTTGTTGCTTTACGGAAATTCCATTCAACATATTCAATAGGTCCAACCAATTGTTCACAAACTGCATTTTTTATTGCTTGAATTTCCGGGCGGTAGCGGTAATTTTGGCTTATCATTACTCTTTTGGAATAGTTTTTAGAAATTTCGGTTAATGTAATAGCATCCTCTTTGGAATGGGCTATGGGCTTTTCCATGAATACATGCAAATCATTTTCCAATGCACTGATTGCTATTTCCTTATGTGTTTGAGGTGGTGTAACAATTACTGCAAATGCTGCATTAACCTGCTTAAATGCTTGATTGTAACCTGAAAAATACTGGACTTTTGAGTTTTGTAAGATCTCTTTTGCTTTCTTTTGATTGTTGCTGTCTATATCTACAATAGCTACAACCTCTAATTCGGAATGTGTATGCAATATATCTAACCATGATAATCCAAATCCCCCTGTACCGACTTGAATTACCTTCTTCTTTTCACTCAAAAACTCACCTGCTTTCAACTATTCTTTTCGTTAGAGGAAGTAATTTATTAATACCACCCCTGCCTATAGGCGAATATATTTGTTATTTTCTATCTTGACGTGAAGGCTCTTAAGAAATCTTACTATCTCCATCTCCCAAAAATCCCATGTATGTCCGTAACCGTCTTCCATGTAGTAGGTATAGTCAAAGGTGTTATGCTCAGTAAAGAAATCCCGGATTATCTCATTTAAATCTAGCCAAGGGTCCAGGCTGCCACACGCATGAAAAATTCTAGGCAACTTCTCATGTGATTGCATTGCTTTAATGGCTAAATACTTTATGTCATGGTCTGTGCCTTTAATTTCGCCATCACCAAAAACTTCTATTCTTCCTCTGGCTTTTCTGGATCCGTCATTAACAAAAGGAACATCTGCCTTATCACCAGCTGAGAATGCCCCAATTGCTGCATATAGATCCGGTCGAGCTAGTCCTACCCTTAAACACCCATACCCACCATTAGAATATCCCGCTATGTAATTATCTTCTCGTTCTGATGAGAGCAGCGGGAATATTTGTTGAAGGATGACCGGTAATTCTTCTGTCATGTATGTATAAAATTTCCCACCATGTTCCATGTCAGTAAAACATGAGTTTAACCCACCAGGAGCAATGACAGCAATACCATATTCAACAGCATAACGCTCGATATTACTCATTCGAATCCATGCGGATTCATCACCAGAGCCGCCATGGAGCAACCACAGCACTTTCAACAACTTTCCGTTTTTACTATATGGCTGTTTTTCCTGTGGGAGAATAACGTTTACAGGCATTTCCATTCCGAGTACTTTGGAATGGATGTGTGATTCCATTAATGCCATTTGCTATTCCTCCTTTCTACCAATAGTAGAGTTACAAGTATCACTTAACCACTTAACGAACTTCTCCACTGACAGATCCAATCGTTTCCATCTGTTTTCCATTACTTCCGTTTTGATCATGGTTGGTGGCAGACCAAGCCCTTTCAAATGTTCGGTGAATAATAAATTCTCTTGGAAAAATTCACTTTCTAATTCACATGCTAAATAGAAATGTGTCTGTGTGGCTACATCAGCGATGGCATAAAGATCATGGTTACTTCCTATTAAATCTGGGCTTCGACCAAAAATATCCACTGGGTTAACTTTATCCATTCGATCTGCAATACCATTTATATCTATAGGACTTGAAAAAGATGCTGAAATACTAAAGTTATGTGATGCAGACAAACCTGCCTTTAATGCACCATAGCCACCAATACCGTTTCCTGCAATAAATCGATTCTCTCTAACTGTTGATAGGGGAAACATCCTTTCACAAATGGCAGGTAACTCTTCCGTAACATGCGTGAAGTATGCTTTACCATAAAACATATCCGTATAGTAACTCTGATGTCCTACTGGCATAACAATTGCAAGAGAAAGTTCCTCTGCATAGCTCTCGATATTTGTTTTTCTCAACCATGCTGTATTGCTATCACCTATATCGTGTAAAAGATAAAGAGTTGGATACTTTTGTATCGTTTCACCAGAAGGCTCTGGCAATAATACTTCCATTTGAACAGGCATACCGAGTGTTTCCGAATGATAATGGATATGAAGCCAATGCAAATAAATCATCCTCGCTTACTTTGTATTCGTTTTCATTTAAGTCTATTACAGAGTGGATTGTTTTAGCGATATGTATATCTATGCCTTCTTAATTGCCGCGTAGTAAATAAATTTTGGAATTGCTGTTTGTCTTATTAAATGAAATTTCAGAATTAATTGTATTAAGGTGATGAAATGAAGCAGAGGCATTGTTGATATGTTCTTCAAGAAGTGCTGCTGTATCATGTAAGGTCAATTTTGAGAAAGGAATTCCTAAGATATTTACAGCTGATTTCATATAATCACCTTCTAAAGAGATAGAAACTAAACATAATATTATATTAACATATTAACCAACCTTTGAGACTAATCATTGAAATTTATTAGTATAGGAAATTTAAAAAACCCCTGGTTACAGGGGTTAAAAATCTTAAACTCTATCTCGCAGCCTCCTTTTACTTTAATGCTTGCAATTTATTTTTAATAAGGGATAATACGTGGTCCCTGTCTGACTGGTTGTTCTCAAAATCCAGTCGATCCACATTGATCTTTAGTAATGGAGATGCATTATATACTTTAAAGTAATCTCTGTATTCTTTGTTCAGCCTTTCCCAATATGCAATTTCTGTATCTATTTCGTAACTTCTCCCACGGCTGGTAATACGACGAACCGCCTCTTCTAAAGATACTTCCAGGTAAATCATTAACGTTGGTGGCTCACAATGTTCTATCATATTTTTAAACAAACTCAAGTAAATATTGAATTCTTCTTCGGACATTTCTCCACCATCTTTTAACATTTTGGCAAAGATCACGTCACCGTATATAGAACGATCCAGTACTGACTTGTTAATTTTGCTGGCATGTTTTATGTGGTTGAAACGCTCATTTAAGAAGAAGACCTGTAAAGGGAAACTGTAACGTTTCCGATCGTAATAAAATTTATCTAATATTGGATTATTAATCACTGGTTCCTCAAAAGGTGTATAGCCCAACTCCTTAACAACTATATCCATTAATGTTGTTTTGCCTACACCTACTACTCCGTCTATTGTGATCATCTCTGAACTATCCCCTTTTGCCTTTTTTATTCCTTTTAAGCAATCATAATAAAAGCTTTCCATCATACTTTACTCCTCTTGAAAAAATCGAAAAACCTACATTCTTCCTTCTGCCTATCATAAAATTTATAAGAAGAAATTCTCAATAATTATCGATCATATTTTTATATTGGACTAACTATTTTAAATAATAACAAGATTCATGAATGAATCTTGTTGCAACCTATTCACTATATCACATTTCAAATTTCTTTCATAATAAATAAAACTATATATAGTATTTTCACATTAATAATTAACTATATATAGCACCATATTTTTTTGACAAAATAACATCTTGTCCGAAAGTTTTCTTTTATTAATTTAATTTATAACCCATGTATGCTGTCTCATTTCATTATAATTTCCTCCTTGAATTAATTACTTGTGTTATAATTGTTACAAAAATACAAAGAAAAAAGGTGGCATTATGGACCATTATGAAGTAATTGAAGATGCGATGATTTATATTGAAAAAAATATCCAGCAACAGCAACCATTAACACTGGAGTCTGTTTCGGATACTTTCAACATGTCCAAATACTATTTTCATAGACTATTTTCCGCCATAATGGGTTGTTCGTTAAATAATTACATATTGTCAAGAAGATTAAATGAGTCGCTAAAATTAATTCAACATGATAACTTATCTCTCACGGATATTGCTTATCAGCTTAATTTTGGTACACAAGCTTCATTTACCAGGGCCTTTAAACAGCAATATGGTATAACACCTAGTACTCTAAGAAAGACAAACAAATCCCTTGCTCCGAGTCCTATACCTTCTTTGGTTAAAAGACCAATTAAAAACTTTAATGGTGATATTGTTACAGACTTCACCCTAACAGAGCTCCAGCCAATTATTGTGAATGGCATTGCCTTTGAAGTTGATCTAGCCATAGATGATTATAAGTCAAAGATCCGATCATATTCTAAAATGCTGTTAGCGAACATTGATGAAACAGCCAATGATTCGTGCTATGTGATCTATTCAGATTGTCAAGCCAATTCGACACGTTTTAAGGTCCTTGTTGGAATAACACGCGAAGTACAGATAGATAACCCCTATTTCTTCACAGTTGAAATTCCGCAGCTGTTCTGTGCCAAGTTCCGGTATTTTGGTGATCTCCTTGATATTAGTGATGTTCTGAAAACCGATCATGCCAGGTTTCTAAAGATTTCGAAACAAGAGACTGGTAATTCACATATTGAACTTATACAAGTTTTTGATAACATCCAAAAAATTGATTCAACCTTCCATATATATACACCAATTAAAAAGTTACCTGTTGATATAGATGTTTAATCTCGAGATAAAGAATCTCTCGTACTTCCAGTAATAATTCCAATTTTTATCATGTCTTTTTCTCCGAAGAGTTTTTAAATAAAACATCTAATTTTATAAAAAAATGATTTATTGTTGGGTGGTACGTCAGATTATCTAGTATTTGTTAAACAAAAGAAGCGGAAGACAATTTAATAACTTCCGCTTCTTACTATAATGGGCATCATCTGAAGTAATATTACTTCTACCAAAATCTCAATAATAAATGATTGTTTATAGTCTTAAAAAAGAGTCTGAACCAGCCTTTCAGTTTTGCAATATAAATAGCGTCTTTGGATACCTATAGTAAATAGTGCAACTCCAATAGCTAAAATAATATTTACTGCAACGATCCCTCTATTTTTCCTCATGTGAAACATCTAGGCTGTCTGTCCCCTGTCCCTTATTAATAAATTACTTGTTTCTTGTTTTTGAAATATAATTATCTAAAGAATAAAGTTGACTTCCGTTTAGTAAGAAATAGGCAGACATTGCTACTAACGCAAGATCATATGCGTAACCTCCAATAAAACCTGCAGCGAATTGTACTTTCACGATCGCCCCTAAAAGCACTATGACAAATAGTCCCCCTACGATACGTGTGGCAAAACCAAGTAGCATTGCAATTCCACCAACCAATTCGATACTGGCAACTATATAAGCCAAGAATCCAGGTAATCCAATACTTTCGAACCATCCAGCAATATTTCCAATACCACCTTGAAATTTTTCAGCACCGTGTCCTATAAAAATAACCCCGAGAATTACCCTTAGTAATAGTGCACCAATAACTTGTTTATTTTTCATTTTAATTCCTCCTAAAGAAATAAATTATTTTTGTTTCTTCACAAACCTATATCTTGGCAACAACTAATTTTTGTCCCCTAACTTTCACCTTTTACTTAATGAGGTCTTACGGTCAATTCCCCCTAGAGATGAAGTAAATAATAACACAATAAGAAAATAATATTCGTATAAGAAAACTATTACACAAAAAATAAACCTCATCCTTTTGTTTTTCTATAGGAATATTAGTTCACCATATAATAACAAGGGACTTGTAGACTGTCAATGATTTTGCTACTATTAACATAAGTTTCCTAAAAGAAAACATATAGAGGTGAATAGGTTGGATATAGGGACCAAAATTCGTTCAATTAGAAATAGAAAAAAAATTACGATCGCACAAATGTGTGAAGCCACAGGATTATCAAAAGGCTTTATAAGTAACGTGGAAAACAACAATACGTCACCCTCCATTAACACATTAAATACGATAGCAGAATTTCTGAAGGTGCCACTACCCTACTTACTATTAGAAAAAAAACAGCACATGCGTGTTGTCCGAAAAGATGCTAGAAGAACGTCATCGTTAAAAAATATAAACATTGAGCATATAACCTCAAAAGGTCCACTACGAATGATGATCACTGAATCTCCACCTGGATTTGCAATTGGAGAAAATGAACCCCATGCCCACGAAGGAGAGGAAGTCCATTTAGTACTAGAAGGAAAAGTACTTGCTGAGCAAGGAGAAGACTCATTTATACTAGAAGAAGGGGATTCATTTAGCTGGAATGCAAGTGTTCCACATATGGTAAAAAATGTTGGAGACACAAAAGCTGTCATTCTAATCGCCATTTATTCAGATACAAAACTGGATGATCTATTATAAAGCATGGTGGCTAGACAAGGACAAAGAGGTGGATAGGCTAGCTGGGATCTTGCTAACCTATTTTTTGCCTTATTAATTCCCCAACTTTCGCTCCCGATCTAACCCTTTTTCTAAATTGCTTGATTATCCACTTGCACACTTTTTCCATGATGTTTATTCGGTTTTCCTTTCACAACAACATAAGCAACATAGATAACTAGAACCATACCATACACAATGGATGCGACAAGATATACGGTTTGATAAGATGTGACTGTGGCGACTAAACCAAGGATAAAGGAGCCACCTCCAATACCTAAGTCAAAGAAATTGAAGAAGGAAGCCATCGCACCCTCGTGTTCATGTTCCTCTACTAAATTCATGCACCACGTCTGAACGGCTGGGAAGATTGCACCAAATCCGAATCCATAAAAGATAGCTGCGATTAAAAACATGCTATCATTGACTGCTATATACAGAATAATCAACCCTACAATAGACAAAACGGAGCCTGGAATTAAAATAACCGATGGCCCGTACTTATCAAATAACTTTCCTGATAGTAAACGAATGATAAAACTTGCTGCAGCAATCAATAAGAAAAACAGTCCTACTTGAGTAAAGTCCCTCTCTATCGCATATAGAGAAAAGAAAGACATAATCCCACCTGCTGCAATTCCAATTAAAAAGATTAGCAACGCAGGAAACAAAACTCGTTTCTCCAATAGTTTAAATTTCCCACTTACTTGTTTATCTAACTCTTTTCCTTCAGGTGCTCTTTTGATAAAAACAGCCATGATAACAGATAATAAAAGAACGGCCATTCCACCAAAGAATAATCGTTGAAAATCATATAATTCCAGTGTCATAATTCCAATCATTGGACCTACGGAGATGGCTACTGTTTCTCCAACACCAAAGTAGCCAATCCCCTCTCCCCGGCGGTCTTTAGGAATGATTTCAGCAGCAATTGTCGCAAAGTAAGTGGTTACTAAACCGAATCCAGCCCCATGGACCAACCGAATTAGTAATAACGTCGATATATTACTAGAGAGATAATAGGCACCTGTGGATAGAGCAATAATGAGAATCCCTAAAATTAAAAGGATTTTTTTATCAAACTTCGTTGCAAGCATTCCCGCAAACGGACGAGTTAGAATTGCTGATAACATAAAAATTCCTGTTACTAAACCGACCTGGCTTGCCCCTCCGCCTAAAGACGTGACAAATAAGGGAAGAGTCGGCAATAGCATTTCAAAAATCATAAAAACTAAGGCATTGGAAATCACTACGAAAATAAACGAAAGTGACCAAATCTTATTATTAATGGTAGTCATTTTTTCTCTCCTTTATTGAAATAATTTATTCGAAAATTCCCATGTAGAAAGCCTTTTTCAAACAACATTACAAATAATAAACCTTCCCCCAAGGGGAAGGTCAATAGGTAACTTGAATTTGTATTTCTGTAAGATAATCTTCTTTATTTTTTGAGATGTAATGGTCAATGATGGTTCTTTCGATGGCATCCCCTATTATTTTTAGATTTTCCTTCTGAATATAATCTAGCAGGACTTTATAATACTGAAATGAATCATTATGATCTCCCCTGTAATATATGCAAGCATATGTCCCTTTTTGAAAGGTTGTTACTAATGGACTTTGGATATCTTCTTCCTCAGTTAAGATGAAAATAGAGTTATATTTATCAAACTTTTGATTTTTTACATCTTTTACATCTACTGTAAGTCCGACACCACCAATAAAAATGGAGGAATTCATGTTTGCCAATTTCTCCAATTGCCTCAATGAAACCTCCATCTCGGGTTCTGAATGGATATTTTCCACCAGCCTCACTATTCGCCTCTCGTTTATTTCTACTATTTTTACTACTCCTAATTCAATTGTTTCTTGAGCTAATTTAATATTGTTAATACGATTTTGAAACCTACGGTTAACTCGTTCCAGTTCCTTGATTTTTTGCTCTGTAAGTTTTTTTTGAGTCTCTAATAATTCTAAGAAACCATTAATATCCCTATGATCTAGGTGACCCTTGATTTCCTTCAAAGTAAAACCTAATTTCTTTAAATATTGAATCGTATTCAGTTGTTCAAACTGTTCGGTTGAATAATATCTATATCCATTACTTGCATCAACTTGAATTGGCTCTAGTATTCCAATCTGATCATAATATCTCAGTGTTTTCATGGTCATATTATGAAGTTTCGCCATTTCTCCTATAGTGAACAGATTATTCATTAAAGCATCCTTTCTCTATAATTTTTTAATAACACTATCATACCCACTTGTTAGTAATAAATTCAAAAGAAAAGACATTAACATAGTAGTTTCATATTGAAATCAATCATAATTTGGTAATGTCGTTTATGAAATTAATTAGAGATTACTTCTGTGCCCACAACAGTAAACCTTTCGTTTAAGTACATAGGATTATTTATGTCTTTAATCAAGTTAAAATTCTCCTTCATATATTATATTTTTCAAGGGCTGTATCCGCCGCCCTGACAACTCTGCCATCATTTAATTTAATGAGTTAATACTTCGAAATTAATGAATTATCGTAAAATACTCTCCAATTTGGCCTTAACTTGCCCCCATTCTTGGTCGATTACACTGAAATACACAGAGTCTCTTAAATAACCATCAGGCATAACCATGTGATTCCGAAGCACTCCTTCATTTACCGCCCCCAATCGTTCAATTGCCTGCTGAGAACGCACATTTCGACTATCTGTTTTCAACTGAACACGAATTGTTCCAAGTTTCTCAAAACAGTGTTTCAAAAGAAGATACTTACATTCGGTATTTATTCTAGTTCGCCAAAAAGCCGGAGACAACCATGTCCAACCAATTTCCAAGTTACGGTTTGGTATGGATATATTAAGAAAACGAGTGCTTCCTACAATTTTTCCCGAATCCTTATCAAAGATTACAAATGGAAATTCGCTTCCTTGCTCTCTCGCTTGAAGTGCTCCATTCACAAGGTATTTCATATCTTCAATTGATTGAACCTTCATTGGCATGTATGTCCATATAACTCGATTGTTTCCCACTTCAAATAATTCCTGTACGTGACAATCTTCCATAGGTTGTATCTTTACTCTATCTCCTATTAATACTACTGGTGATATTTCCATAATTATTCTCTCCTCTTCTCTTCTTTGTTAAATTATATAAACAACCCTTTCTGTATTAAAGTGTCAGTTTTATATTTTTTATTGGGACCAGATAAAGGAAGGAGGGTAGGCAAGTCTTCTTCCACTGATCTTCCTGTTAGCATTTGAGAGTAAAATAATTCTATCTGAGAGAATTTTAAAATTTTTCACAATACACTCAATACTTCAACATAATTTCCTTTTTATAACATCGAAATTATTCAATAATTTGATCTGTTAGCTGCAACTGATCCGTTTGTTTTATTTAAGACTGTAAGGTGCTGGCTATATCCACATTCCTGCATCTATGATTAATTCGACTTTCCTTCGCTTTTTGATTAAATAAAAAACAGCCATAACCCTTTATATACCAAGGCTTATGGCTATTATTAAGATAAAGCTTTTGAATGGTTAAATTGTATTTAACGCGAACTTAATCCGGGCCAGAAATACACTACTCTCAAAACGGCAGCACTTTGACTTTGTCCTTCAAATGATAGCATTGTCGGAGTTATTGCAATACAAAAAGAATATCCGCATTTTCCTCCAAAAGTGAAATATTTGCTTTCACTCAAGATAATACAATCCTGATAAAGTTATTCTTAATGATTCAATCATTAAGTTGGTTTCGTATAAACTTGCATTTTTAACCATCACCAACATTATAATTCCCTAGAACAGATAGTATATTGGAAAAAGCATATTGCGTTGTATCTTTAGAAATTTGCTCCAACTCCTCCACCTTTGTACATACAACTTCAGCCATATAATTATACTCTCCGCTAATTCTCCATAAATCTGTAATATTATGGTTCTCTTTACAATAATTCGTCAACTTTTCACAGCTCTTTGTTTTAAATAAAACAAAACCATGGATTCCTTTATCGAGTTCTTTATAATTTACCTCTACCGTATAACGATTTATTACATAATCTTCTAATCTTTCTATCCTTGTTTTCACAGCAGGAGATGACATGTTTATTTGTTTACCTATTTCCGTATATGTAAGTCTAGAATTTCTTTTTAATAAATCTAAAATTTGATGATCGATATCATCTAACATTGCTTTCACCACTTTCCCATTACTTTAAAATTTAAAGTTTTTCATAGTATATAGCTTAATAATTCCATTGTAAACAAATCGGGATAGAATTAAAATTCTATTTGAGGTGATAAATATGACATGTTCGATTTTCTCTGATTACAAAATCGGGAACTTAACATTAGATAATAGAATTGTGATGGCTCCCATGACAAGAGGATTTGCTGATAATGAAACTGGTGAAGTCAATCACTTGATTGCCGACTATTATGGAAAAAGAGCGAGATACGGTGCCGGCTTAATCATCACAGAAGGAATTGTCATCAATGAATTAGCCAAAGGAACCTATGGGATTCCGGGAATATTCACACATCGTCAAACCCTAAGTTGGAAAAAAGTCACAAGAGAAGTTCATCAATATAATACGAAAATTTTTGCCCAGCTTTGGCATGCAGGCAGAGTAAGTCATCAGGAAATTTTAAAAGGTCATACTCCAGTCGCTCCATCAGCCATAAGTGCTAGCGGCCACGTGCATAGATTAAGGAAACCGTTCCAAGCACCTAAACCTTTAAGTCAGACGGAAATATATCAAATTATCGATGACTATAGACAGGCAGCAAGAAATGCGATGGAGGCCGGATTTGACGGTGTTGAAATACATGCGGCACATGGTTATCTAATTGATCAATTTATCAGTGAGACATCAAATTCTCGGGAAGACATGTTTGGAGGGTCCTTACAAAATAGACTGCGATTTTTAGATTTAATTATTAAAGAAGTAAAGAAAGTTGTGCCTAAAAATAGAATTAGCATCAGGGTTTCTGAAAAGAAAGATGACGACAGGGAATATGTATGGGAGCAACCTGAAGAAATGGTACACTCTATCACAGAGATCCTTTCCAAGCATCGAATAAAAATTATCCATCCCTCTGTAGAAAACTACGGTGTTGCACTTAAAAATGATCAAAGATCGCTTCATAAGTTATTTAGGAAATACTGGAGGGAAACCCTTATAGCTGTTGGTAATATAGCTCTTAATGAAGGGGCAGATATTATTGAAGAAAATCAAGCGGACCTAGTTGCATTTGGGCGATTATTTATAGCCAATCCTGATTTGGTTATTCGCCTGAAAGCAAACCAAGAGATCTTCCCTTATCACACAAAAGAGCAACTAAAATGTTTAAATTAAGTTATACGTGAATTTTAAAAAATAGATGGTCAGATTATTGAAGCAGGCTCTACCAAGTTCATTTTGATAGAGCCTTCCAATCCCTAATGAAGAAAACAATGGAAGCAATACATGATGTGGTCAAGTTAGAGAAAGGAAGATACATTGGTGCTTCTTCGATGTACACAAAGAAGTTTTCAGAAGGCATTACATGTAGCGGAGAAAAACGCAGTGATTTGTTCTATAATAAAACTGTTAAGAAGCTTGATTTAGAACGAATATTCTTGCAACTATGATTAATTCGACTTTCCTTTACTTTATCTCAAAATTAGAAATAGCCATAACCTTTATATGACAAGGCTTATGGCTGTTATTATGGTAAAGCTTTTGAATGGTTAAATTGTATTTAACGCGAACTTATACTTATTAGAAATTACACTACTCCTTCCAATTTTAATATAAACATAGGTAGAAAAAATTTATATGGTTTTTAATGATTAGTATAGTTGTACTGAGTAATAATGATCTTGTTTAGTTAGTATTTTGTCTAAATTATAAGTTCTTAACAAATAATTTTGTTTTATCTAATATTCTTTTCCCTTAAGCCCAATATATTACTCCAATTGTATTTTGTATCCCACACCCTTTTCGCCTATTAAATGAGTACTCTCATCTTCCTAAATCAATTTAGAATGATCACAACAATAATTACCCACATATTGTGAAAAACAATTAGGCTCATTTTGAATTTCGACAAAAGAAGTTAACATTCGCTATAGAAACACTAAAATACTATTGTTATCATAAATATATTAGAACAAAAGGGGGAATTAATTGGAATTTAAGAATTAGAAAACGTAACCTTATCCAACCTAATCACCGAAAGTAAAAGGAATTTTTTCACTCACTATTAAAATGGAGGGATTTTTTTAAAAATGAAAAATTTAATGTTAGGTTTACTGGCCACTTTTGCAATCACAACATTGTTTCCGCTTACAAGTTTTGCGGATGTAGTAGATAGTTACAAAGATTCAATCAGCATAAATAATGTTTATGAATACGACTATAAAACATTTGAAAAATTAGAAGAATACAAAAACTTGAGAATAGATTTTATCGACGATGATAAACTTTCTTTTTCCCTGGACTCTAATAATCAAGTAATTCAAGAGGAATCTATTCCATATACTCTAGATTATGACAAAGAGTCCAACTCAACCCTCATTTCAGCTAAAGGAACATTAAAAACTGGTGAGTCGTTTTCATTAAAGTTAGGATATGACAAAATTGAAAATGTAAGGTGACTTAATAATCACCTCTCCTTCAAAAGAAAACGAATTTTCAAAAGAAAAATTCATTCGCTTTAACAATAATGAATGGATTTCATTAAAGGAAATGCAATCTAGTATTCAGCAAAATGCAAAACAGCAAAGTGCTTTTCACCAAAAAATAAATGGAGAGATAGGAATTTCAGCTGATTTACCATACCTTAAAGAATATAAATATGGAGATTACATCTACTCAAATATACGCTGGAACACTATTAATTTACAGACAAATAACGCTAATAATATGCAAATTAATTTTCAACCAATCTGGGGTAGTCTCGGTAATTATACTGACCCTTATGGCAATAGAGGAACCTTAATAAAGTCTCAGTCAGGGATTTTTACATTAAAAGCACGTTATCAGTCATATAAAACAACAAGTCCATATGCCATAGTTAATACTGTACCCATCGTAGAGATTAGTAATAGGAGGTTTATTCCAATCTCCATTTCTTATGCAGGAATTGGTACCACAATAAATATACCTCTTAATAATGTTAATTCCAGTAAAGATGGACAAATTGCTCGCTGGGATCTAGACGATATTGATATTCCTCTTACAAATTCATCAGGAGATTTAGATAACTATATGGTTGAAGGGATGTCCTATGTTACAGGAGATAATGCTAATGTGCAAATACAGACAGGTATTTATGTTAAAATTGCAGCAATGTACTCTTTCTCTGATATGCCAGTACAGTTGGTCACTCTAACAGATAGCTATGCACACGATTATATCTATGCTAAGACTAATTAAATAGCATATCGTACTAGGAAAAGAGAATACGTTAAAATTAAACGCTAAAATTTTACAATATTATAGTGACTATCTCAGGTATGTGGACATATATTAAAATGAATTGTCAACAGAATATATATGTCCACATACCTTCAAAAACATACCATTGATGAATAGAATATGTATGTTCGTTCTACCATACTTCTAGGAGTGATAATATGCATAAATATTTTTTTTTAGTAGTTAGTTTATTGTTAGTCATACTAATGACTGGTTGTAATTCTGAAAAAGATGCCATTGAATACTTAACAGATGACCAGGAATACAAAAAGAAATTGATAGTTTTTTATAATATGTCTCTGGAAGAGTCGTATAGAAAAAAGGTTCTTGATAACCAATACAAAATTAATAATGAAGAATCAGTAGAGACTCCCTTAATCTCAATAAGATTTATTGATGTAAGTGATAAGGAATTGGATGATTATAAATTTGACAAAACACTAAATTTGGAGAATTATCCGGTTTTATTACTTTTTGATGGTAGAAAAGAAATTTTTAGATCAACAGATCCAGATCAGCTTTATGAATTTTACAATTCAACAAACAAATGAATGAGTTTATATATAAGATATTTTTATGTCCACGTTCTATTTTAGTATTGTTAGGTAGATTCTGAATGGAGACCGCATTAACACTTAAGAAATGATTACTGCCATTGTAATGTACCACCTCAAACCTCCTATATAAAAAGTGTCACACAATAAGTGTGCTCACTAATTATATAGGAGGTTTGAGGTGGTAAACAGCCTGGCACTCTGTGGTAAAATCGATGTCATTTGGTGGTAAATAATATGGCAGAGGTGGTACATTACAATGGCAGTAATCACCACCTTCCGTAAAGACATATAATAAGCGAATTTATATATAATATGCACGAGAAAGACATCATGTAGAAACGTTGATGTCTTTTTATTACATGGACTTAAGTCAATTAATTTGTATAAAAATTGCAACTATGATTAATTCGACTTTCCTACACTTAAATAAAATATCGATTGTTAAATTGTATGTAAACGCAAATTTATATGATCAGAATTCATACTACTCTCTAAATCCCATTTCATCACTCGGCTAAAGGACCATCAGTTTGTTGCTCTCCTTTCGGGCTACTTTGTATCCCCTATCATCAACTATGAGTATGGGTGTGGAGCACTGAGTTTAGCTTTGCTCTGTTAATGTCAATTAGTAAAACTTCCCCGCTTTTATAATTTATCCCCTCCACTTTAAAAAGATAATCCTAAACGTACTTATTCTCCACGATTGAAAGTAGATATTGCAGTCAACAAAATAAAAGTAAGTAATAACATAAAAGAAGAAAATTCTCTTAACATCAAATAAACCAATATTACTATCACTAAACCTATAAAATTAAAAATGAATAATCTTGTGTTTAAACTAATCCTTCGGATGTTAATAATTATGTAATTGATAACGCTGATAACTAAGTTAAACATGTAAAGTACTAGGAAAAAAATCACGAATATCACAAAATCACTTGGTGTGCTCGATTCTAGACCCTCTTCTGATGAGAAAGGAATGTTTATGAGTACTAAACTATAAATTATACTTAAAACAAGAGAAGTTATAACCACATTGAAGATTAGTTTATTTGTGTCTTTAATCAAAATAAAATTCTCCTTTCATGGAAGCTTTTCTTATAACAAAATATAACACAAATTGATAAAGGTAAAAATATCTTACATTGTATGTAAATAAAAATAGCCACTAACCTCATAATAAAAGGTTATGGCTATTTTTAATAAATCTTTCGGTTTTGGATTGTCAAACTATCCCTTTAAGATAAGGCACCCTTTGCCTTAAAATTGGGTATCTCACAATATAAATTATTGATGCAGTTTTTTAGCGGTTTCTGCAACTAACTTCCCATATTCCCTTGCAATTTGCATTTCTGTGTCATTCGGCTTATTCATTGGAGCCTCTTTGGAACTTTCTACAGGTATAACAGCAGTTGCTCCGTAGGGGTTTCCATACTGTGCACGGTCGGCGTTTACAGGTCCAGCATTCGATACAATCACCATACCATGATGTTGCATTGGTGTTTGTAATGCTCGGCAGATATTTTCAACCCCTCCATGTTGAGTGGAAGTTGTAGCAAAAACCCCTCCTACTTTTCCTTGAAGTCCACCAGTAAACCATAGCTGCCCTAATTTAGAAAAAAAGGTTGCTATCTTAGGATTAGGTTCTCCAAAGATTCCTGATGATCCCCAAATTATGCCTGCAGCATCTTTCAGTTCTTCAGGTTCTGTTTCTTCAACAGATTTATAAATGACCTCACATCCATCAACTTGCTTAGCCCCATCTGCAATTGCATTACCTAATACTTCTGTGTGACCAAACATACTTCCGTGTAGTACAAAGATCTTCATTACTAAAAACCCCTTTCTAAAATTGCTAACTACATTTTTCCCCAAAACGAGAGAAAGTATAATAAGAACCTTTAAGGAAAATCTGGTCTCACCTTAAGATTCGATATTTCCCCAGCTAAAAACTATCTACCCCGTTTTATTGTGTTCCAAACCAGTACACCTAGTCCGACTGCTATTATATTAAAAAGGGCAGGGTGTTTGGATGCCTTCATATACATACTTCCAGACCGTTTCCAACCTATATTTGTTCCTCGCTCGTGCATCCCGTACCCAGCATGATATAAATTACTTTCTTCACGCGGTTTGGACGGTCTATTAGGATCGTATTGGGTTGGAGGTATAAAACGTTCCATCAGTTTATCTGTCAATCGCGGAAGATTTGCACCAATAAATTGAACAGCTTTTGCTTGTAAACCAATATACATATCCCTCTTTGGATGTTCTGCCGCGTACAAGATTGCCTCTGCTACAGCTTCAGGCGGGTAAATCATTCCTCTGTGTACTGGTTGCAGGTCTAAATAGCTAGTTGCATGCTCATTATAAGGTGTATCGATTCTGCCTGGATGGATGAGGGTCACTGAAATGGGCAGATTTTCTTTTTCTAACTCCATTCGTAAACTTTCCGTCCATCCATGCACAGCAAATTTGGAAGGAGCATACGCTGATTGAATAAGGGTACCTCTATCCCCAAATATACTCCCAACATTAATCAGTGCACCAGGAACCTCCCTATCTTTAAAATATTTCACTGCTTCCTTAGAGCCGTATACAACTCCCCAATAATTCGTATCAAACAAACGCTTCATATCCTCCGTACTTATATCCATTGCGTAACCATAGATGGTTACACCTGCATTATTTATCCACGTATCAAAACGTCCAAATTCCTTTAAAGCCGCATCCGCAATTTTCTTGACATCTTCCTCTATCCCAACATCAGCTTTTACCATGATGGCAGAATGGCCCTTTCCCTGTAATTCATTAACGAGTTCCTTTAATGACTCTTCATTCCTTGCTGCAACTACTAATTTCGCCCCCTTCTCAGCTGCCATTCTTGCAGTTACCAGACCGATTCCGCTTGATGCCCCTGTAATGACAATGACCTGGTCTCTAAGATTTTTCAAATATATATTCTTTGTTCCATTTAACATCTCCGTGCCTTTTCCCTGACTGCTTAATTCACGTTCCATGAACATGCCTCCTTGAATTTATATATAAATAGAAGAATGGAGCGGACTTTTACCTATCATTAGTATTTGCCCAATTTAAAAAACCATTCATCTTTTTCGCGATTGTTCTAAACCGAGCGGACTGCTATTTTCATCAAATAGATATTATCTTCCTAAAGTGCAGAAACCCCTGTAGTACCGAGCCACAGGGGAATTATCATCCGTGGAATCGATTAGTTAAGCAAGCCCGGTGTAAAACTGCAGGGTTTATAACCTCTTTATGTTTTGGATAATGACCTTACTATGAGGAATACTTGGTATACTGGTCATACTGTACATTAAGTCCTGGTTAGGCATATCATAATCTATTCCGTTCATTAGATAATCCAGACTCTCTTTCATCACTTCGATAGTGACCCACTCACCTGCACATCGATGTCCCATTCCATATTCACCGCCACCTTGAGGTATAAACCCGAAGGGACTTCCTTCCCAATCCTCAAACCGTTGAGGATTAAACAGGTCAGGGTTTTCCCATACTTCAGGATCATGGTTAGTTCCATATAAATCAAGAAATGTTAATGTATTTTCTTCAAACTTATAGTCTTTCCAAATAAAATCCTGTTTTACGCGTGCCGCAACAAAAGGAAAAAACGGATAATACCGGCGGACTTCCTGAATAAACATATGCGCATATTTTCCATCATCTGCTGCAAGTTTTTTTCTTTCTTCTGGATAATGGTGCAAAGCCAAAACAGTAAAATTAATATACACAGAAATCGCTACAATCGGCCGCAAAATATTAATAACTTCCACTGCAACTGTTTCCGTGTCTAATAATTCCCCATCTAAATTACGCTGCCATGTAAACTTATATAGAGCAGTATGTTCAGATGGCTGAATTTCTCCATCTCTTACCATTCCGACAAGTTCTTGTACCAGCTTTTCAACACGGTTTCTTGCATTTCTTCCTCTCCAGTGATCTGGTCCCAATGCTGCAGGTGACTCATACAATGCCTCTAAATCATTTGCTAGTACTTTTAATTCATCTTCTTGCACTTGTACTCCTGCCCACCGGCAAGCAGCTATGCACAATATTTGCTGAACCTCTTCATAAAGAATAATCTGGTTCTTCTGTTCCCATCTCTCCGCAGAAGCCACCCACTGTTCTTTTACTATTTTTTTTAATCTTTCAACGTTATCGGAGGACATAAGCGACATAAACATTTCCTTACGATATTTATGCATTTCTCCATCTAATGTTTGAATCGCCTTTTTGCCCATCAATGTTTGCACTACGCGATTAGGTGCTGCACTCTCCCTTTTGAATTTCTCTGAATCATAAAAAAGTTCCGCAGCTTCCTTTCCGCCCAAACAGATAGCTTTTTTCCCTAGCAAACGGGTTTCAAAAACATTCGAATCAAAACTGCGGCGCCTATTTAAAATATACTTGTAACCTTCCCGTAACAGACTTAAGGTATTGTCCATCCCTTCTTCACGAGGAATTGTATTAGACATAGATGCATCTCCTTTTTCAAATTGATTAATTCTATTATTTATAAATACTTCCCTAACTATACGCCGCTTTATTTTGAAGAGATTAGAGAAGATCGTCTAGGTTTTTCATAAAATGTGAGCACTAAACAAATTTCTATTGTATTGCTACCAATCTTAATAGAAAGAAATCTTCCTTCTTAGAAAGATAAAATCTGCTAACAGAATGTTCCTGCTTCAGACGAAGATGGATCATCATTTATATCCTGCTTCTAATTAAATGGTATAATTAACTGGAAATTCAATCTGTTCGAAAAAAGGGGGGGTACCAGTGAATAAAGAACTCAAAAACTCATCCTGTTGCTCTGTAAATCGGCCAAGTTCTATAAGAGAAAGTGAAGGGAGAGCAGAAAGTAATAAACATAGCGAAAAACTATTAAAATTAAAAGAGAAGATGGTTTTCCTTTCTGGTGGTGAATATTTAATGGGAACGAATGACGAAGAAGGTTTTAAGACAGATGGAGAAGGACCAGTTAGAAGAGTAAAGGTTGATTCTTTCTATATTGATTCCTATACAGTTACAAATCAAGAATTTAAACAATTCGTTATCGAAACCGGATACAAGACAGAAGCAGAGGCCTTTGGCTGGTCATTTGTATTTTATAAATTTCTTAATAAATCTCACATTAAGATAGAACGCCAGGTCCCAGGTACGCCGTGGTGGTTTGCGGTAGACGGTGCATATTGGTTTCAACCTGAAGGACCAGGAACAACAATTGAAGATCGGTTGGATCATCCTGTAGTTCATGTATCATGGAATGATGCTATGGCTTTTTGTAACTGGGCTGGTAAACGGCTTCCAACAGAAGCTGAGTGGGAATATGCTGCTCGAGGGGGGCTTGAACAAAAGAATTATCCATGGGGTAACGAATTAACCCCTGAAGGAGAACATTACTGCAACATATGGCAAGGGAAGTTTCCTGATCATAATACCTTAGAAGATGGCTATTTAAGTACGGCTCCTGCTAAGAGTTTCCCCCCTAACGGCTATGGTCTTTACAATATGTCAGGGAATGTCTGGGAATGGTGTTCAAATTGGTTTGCTAAAAGTAATGTTTCAACATCAAATAAAATAGATATTCAGACACCTAAGGTAATGCGTGGCGGTTCGTATCTGTGCCATAAATCTTACTGCAATCGTTACCGGGTTGCTGCAAGAAGCGCTAACACGATAGATAGTTCTACTGGCAATTTGGGATTTCGATGTGTTGCGGATGTATGAATATGTTCGAAGTGTCTAAGACATACTCTAGAATGTGATGGAGTATGTCTTGTTATTGTTATAAAGTAAATCATGTTTTTCATTTCAACTCTATATATTATAGATCTCGCCTTTCTCTACTCTTGCCTTCTAACCTACTCCTATACCTTTTCGTTATACCCTATTAAAAAACGCTATTTTCGCTTTTTCTAATTGTTTGCTACGATTAATTTAAAGATTAGAACACCGGAGTTGATTGTATGTCTATATTATATTTTATTATCGGCCTTTTTGCCTCTACTCTTGGAGCAATTGCTGGTCTAGGTGGCGGGGTTATTATAAAACCAGTATTAGACCTGTTCGCACATTTTGATTTACCTACGATAGGGATATTATCTGCTGCAACTGTTTTATCGATGGCAACCGTCTCATTATTTAAATGCAGTACAAATAAAGACATTAAAATTAATAAGGTTACCAGTTCTGTAATTGCTGCAGGTTCTATATTAGGAGGGATTGCGGGAAAAGCAATCTTTAACCTGATAACAATATCGCTTAATATCCCAACTATAACAGCGATTATCCAGTCAGCAATATTAGGCATGGTTCTAATATTAATCTATATTTATTTTAAAAAGAAACACAAATTAATATCTTTTATTATAGAAAACAAGATAATGATATTAGGTGTAGGCTTTTCTCTAGGATTTCTATCAGCATTCCTTGGCATTGGTGGCGGGCCACTAAATATAGCCGTCTTATGCCTGCTTTTCTCAATGACTATTAAAGAAGCTGGAATTAATTCCATCTTTATTATCTTCTTCTCGCAGTTGTCTGCATTAGTGCTAATTGCATTCACTACAGGCTATGGAAATTCTGACTTGTCCATGCTTTTTTATATGGTTCCAGGTGGAGTTCTTGGCGGAATTATTGGTTCAAACTTTGTAATGAAGCTAACCAATATGCAAGTGGAAAAAGTCTTTAATATTAGTATCCTGATCATTATCTGTCTAAATTTATATAATATTGTGATGGGTGCTTGTTTTTAATGGTATTTTCTCCTGAATTCTCCTACACTTAATATATACTAATGTAGAGGCAGAAAAATTTATGAGATATATCCCCATAAATAACTGCAACATGTTTCATCGTTTTAATTTTAAGGAGGAAACATAAATGAATATCGAGACACTGAAAATGTTCTGCCTGGTAGTTGATGTAGGCAGTGTTAACCAGGCAGCCAAACTATCCTATGTGTCACAGCCAGCCGTCACCAAACAAATACATCAGTTAGAAAGTATATATAATGCATTACTGTTCGACCGGAAAGATGGGCGATTAACTTTAACAGAAAACGGTAAAATTTTGTACCCGTTTGCTAAGTCAATTGTTGATGACTTTAAACGTTCAAAGGAGGCTGTTGAGTTAAACAATAAAGGTTATCATGAATCGTTAAAAGTAGGAGCAAGCCTGACAATAGGTGAGTATTGGCTACCTCGGCTTTTAGGCCAGTTCAAAAAGAAAATGCCTGATATAAACGTATCGCTCTTAGTAGAGAATACTTCACGTGTGTTAGAAACCTTAATAAATGGTGGTATAGATCTTGCATTGGTTGAAGGAATTATCACTGACAAAGAATTACAGACTGAAAATATTGCAGAGGATGAGTTGATACTGATTCACTCCCCTGACCATCCTTGGAAAGATCGTGACACGATTACGATGGAGGAGTTAGCAAATGAGAGAATGTTGTGGCGAGAGCCAACATCTGGAACGCGCTTAATCATAGAAAACTTTTTAAAGGAGTATCAAATACTTGATAAAATTGAAAGCTACATGGATCTCGGAAGTACACAAGCTATTAAAAGTGCTGTTGAAGCCAATCTTGGAGTGAGTATTGTCTCAAGCCTGACCGTTACTCGTGAGCTGGAACAAGGTCTATTATGCGAAGCAAAAATCAAAGATGTTGAATTTAAAAGGAACTTATGGTTAGTAACAAGAAAACAGCGATTTAGTAAAAATAGTTCGATTGCGTTTGAAAATTTCATTCAGCGATCCTGATTTCTGAAAATTTCCATTGATAATACATGAGAAGAGGCAGGTACAAATAATGCTAAAATAGATAAGGTGGTTCCGATCATCATTAGAAAAATCGGAACCATTTTTATAAGATCATCTTTTAAACTCTCCCGGAAATACTAGAATCAATAACAATTCAAAGATTCGTGCAAAGTTGTTATACACTATCTCGAATAATCAGTTTATAATCTATAACAATCTTTTCCTCGACAGGTTCCGAATTAATCAAAGCGATCAATTGTTTTGCAGCTTTCTCTCCTGCCTTCTCATTTTGATAATCAATGGTTGTTAACGGCGGTTCTAGATATTTTGACATTTCCGAAGCACCAACTCCAACAATAGCCATATCCTCTGGAATCCGTTTCTGTTGCTGTTTTAAATAGCTCATAGCCCCAATTGCTAAACGGTCTGTTACCGCAAATGTTGCAGTAGGCTGTTGTAATGAATTCATTAAGATTTTTCTCATTGATTCATATCCAGAATCAATATCAAAAATTCCTTGTTGTACCCAGCTTTCTTCGACCTTTAAGCCATTGGCTGCCATTTCATCCAGAAATCCCTTTTTGCGCCAATAACCTACAGCCCGATCGGTTTCATCCACCCCAATAAAACCTATTTTATCATGGCCTTTTTCAATTAAAAATCTGGTTATATCTCTAGCTGCATGATAATCATTATTAGTAACATGGGATATTTCTTCCGCCTCCTGACCAACCATCACAAAGGGAATCCGTGTTTCTTTAATCTTGTTGATCAATTCACTTTTAATGTTAGTGGCAATAAGAACAATACCATCTACCTGTCTGACCTTTAATAAATCAAAATATTCCATTTCTTTTTCTTTATCCAGATTTGTATTAGCCAATAAAATTTGGTAACCATGTAGTGATAATTCTTTCCCTAGTCCTGTAACAATTCTGCTAGGAGTTTCTGTTTGAATTGTGGGTAAAATAACACCGATTATTTTCGTCCTTTTTGTTCGCAGCGATTTAGCCTGTTCACTTGGCACATATCCTGTTTTTTCAATCACCTTTTCCACACGCTTCCGGGATTCAACACTCACATAACCAGAATTATTTAAAACGCGTGAAACCGTAGATCGCGAAACATCAGCCATCTTAGCAATTTCTTTTATCGTCACCAACATCATTACCTCCAGAAAACATAAAAACCCACTTTACATAAGTACTTTAATTATAAGTAATTATAATATACTATCCGCACTTATGAAAGGGAACGCTCAATATATTTCTTTAAACAAAATCTGCTTTTTTCAGAAACAATGAGTACAATAGGAACTTTCTATCAATTATAACTCGCAATATATTAAACATTTCCAATTGGCTTTTGAAGCTATACCATTAAAATGTCGAGAATGAAAAAAGAATGGACCCAATTGTATACCGGATCCATGTCTCAAATTACTGAGTAATACTCTTTACTTTTTAGTACATACTTCTAATAGAGTTGTGAATTAATTTAATCAATATATTTCCCATGATCGGGAATGGCAATATTATCAAATTCACGTACTAGTTTCTCCATGCTGTCTGATAATAAATCACCTGTCATTGGCAATCCATGCCCCGTTGCAGCAACTAACGGCTTTAATGCTGCAAGTTTACTAACTGAATTCTTCGCAGCGATCCAATCTGTTGTCAGATATCTTGGTGGTCCGTTTATTTCTTGTTTCTGTGTCAGCACCTTATACAGTTCGTCTTGCTTTACTGTAACGAAAGCGTCACCTGCAATCAACGATCTATCCTTTTCCCTAAATAAGGAGATATGACCGGGAGAATGACCCGGTGTGTGTACCCAGCTAAAATCCGGCATATAAGGGATACTTCCGTCTGCTGGAAGTTTTTCTACATTGTCTCCTAAATTAACAGGTTCGTTTGGAAACATCTTTGACATTTTGGCAACCATCCCACCTTCAACAGATGAATCTGGTTCAGGATAACGCTTTAAACCAGTTAAGAAAGGTAATTCTAATTCGTGGGCATATACGGGCACCTTCCAGTGATTAATTAACTCAATAATTGCTCCAACATGATCAAAGTGTCCGTGTGTTAATATAATCGCTTTAGGGCGACTGTTCTTTCCAAATCGTTCTTCAGTAACTGATATAATTTCATCCGCAGAATTTGGCATCCCGGCGTCTACTAAGATAAAATCGCCACTGTTAGGGTTTCCAACTAAATGTATATTAACTATTTGAATGGTGTGACAATACAAATCAGGCAAAACACTTATCCCGGATCCGCTGCTGATAGACGTAGCTGGAATGGACTTGAAATCACTGCCGTAATTCATTCTTTTATCCATGAATAATTCCTCCTGTATAAAACTAATTCCCTCCATACACAGATAGCATTTCACATTTTTTCTTTTTTAAACATATTTGGTAATCCTGTAAGTGAGAAGCAAAAAAGTCAGAATGGCTGTGTCTTTTGTTGACTTATTAAGACATATTTAACAATTTTTTATGATTATTAAATAGGATAGCCAGCTATTTAGTACCGACTATCCTGTTTAGTTTACCTAATCTATTACAATTTAAATCGACTAATCATACCATTCAGTTCTTCAGCTAATTTTGCAAGTCGGTCGGAACTATCGGCTACTTCTTCCATTGAGCCGCTAGCTTGCTGTGCTGATGCAGCAGTCTGTTCCACACCAGCTGCAGACTCCTCAGAAACTGAGGCAATTTCTTCTATAGCTGCATTCATTTCTTGGCTATTAGATGTCATCGTAGCTAAACGGTCAATAACTGTTCTTATCTTTTCTACCATTTGTTCTGCTGATTGATTAATATTAGTGAAAGCTTTACCTGTAGTTCTAATTTTATCGGATCCTTTTTCTACTTCTTGATATCCTCCTTGAAGGGATTCAACAACACCATTTGATTCTATTTGAATATTCTCTACGATCTTCGTAATATCTGAAACAGATTCACCGACCTGTTCCGCAAGTTTACGAACTTCATCAGCGACAACGGCAAAGCCTTTTCCATGTTCACCAGCACGTGCAGCCTCAATTGCTGCATTTAATGCCAGGAGGTTTGTTTGTTCCGAAATATCTTTAATAACAGATACTAACTTTGTGATTTCTTGTGATTGATGGTCCAGCTTTTGTACTTTTTTAACAGCTGATTTTACAATCTGGTCAATTGAAGCCATCTGTTTAACAGATGTTTCCATTAGTTGATTTCCTTCCTCTGTTATAACCAGCATATCATTTGATGATTTGTAAACCTCTTCTCCGTTATAATTAGCTTCTTGCATTTGTTCAGCAAATGTATCCATTACGGATGAAAGGTCACTAGCATTATTTGCTTGTGTTTCAGATCCAGAAGCCAATTCTTGCATAGTTGTTGCTATTTGCTGTGTTCCTGTTTTAACTTCATGCGCTGAGTGCGTTAATTCTTCACTTTGACCTGTTAAGTTTTCTGATGCCGTGGCAACACTTTGAATTATCTTTCTGAGACTGTTTTGCATTTCCTTAACACCGGAAACTAGTTGTCCGACTTCATCCTTCGATTCAACTGTCAATGTTTCCGTTAAATCTCCTTCACTAATCTTTTTCACACTGCTGGTTAAAGATCGTAGAGGCTGTGATATCGAACGAATAATAAACCATACAATCAACAGACCGATAATTAAGGTTCCCGCAATTACAAGGATAGTGGTAATTAAGATCTCCTCTGCAGCTTCTTCTAATTCACTCGTGTACATGGTTCCTGAAATCTTCCAACCAGTCAATTCATTGGTTGAAAATACCATTTCTTTCTTCTCCCCATTAAATAAGTAATTAAAATGACCAGCATCCTCATTAAAAACTGTGGTTGTCCATTCGTCTGTTGGTACAATTCCTGTTTCTTCTGTTGGGTGAACAAGGTATTGGTTACTTGCATCTAGTAAGAAGACATACCCTTCTTCTCCCACTTTAATCTTATCAGTGATACTTGTTAATTCGGCAAGGCTAATATCCATCGCTACTACGCCGGAACCATCCTGGATTGTTTGAGCAATTGTAATTACTATTTCCTGCGTTGCTATATCTAAATAAGGTTCAGTAATGATCGCTTTCCCTTCGTTATTGAAAGCATCTTTATACCAAGATTGGTCTCTAGGATCAAAATCGCCTGGGAGTTGTTGTGCTGGTTCCAACATTATATCACCATTATCTGTACCTATATAGACAAGCGATACCTCCGGACGAAGTTCCTTGTATTGTTTCAACTCTCTAGAAATTCGTACATTTTCCTCGAATTTCTCACGATTTACCGAATCAGCCAGATAACTTATGTCTTGTATTTTAGGAGTAAATATGTCATTAATTTCATCATTTAGTTGATTGATATTTTGTTTAGCTGAATCCAGGATGTAATTTCCCAGCACATTCTGTGCCTCATTGTAGGAGCTTACCCCAATTACCATACTTGGTACGAATAAGATTACCAAAAATGACACAAACAGCTTTGTTTTTAACTTCCAATTCTTAAATTTTACTAAATAATTTCTTTTTTTCATTTTTCATCCCCCAGATTCTTCTCTTTCCCTATTATTTATACTGAAATAAAATAATTCCCATACTTTGCAATTCCCCCCTCTGATATATATAAGGAGATATTTTGACTGACTCCAAAAGGGTTATGCAGAACAGAACTTTTATACTAAACCATAAAAACAATCTAAACCATCATAAGTATTTATACCTAACTTGTCCAATTCCTTTTATGACTCCTTTTTGTCCATTCAGCACCAAAATACATACTTTAAGACAAACAACCTGTCCTACCAGTACAAGAAAATAAAAAACCTTCTTTTAATCATAAGAAGATTTTTTATAGGTATTTTTTCTTTTAAGCTCTTCCACATCATTTAGTTTATATTTAGAAATTTTTGCAGTTAATTTATATCCACGAAAATGGGCTATATTTGATTGTCCAATAGCTTCTATCTGATTGACTAGTTCTAAATTAATAAGGAAGGAGCGATGAGCTAACATAAACCGATTATCAAGATTTCTTTCATAATATAAAAGCGACTTATTTGTTTGATATGTACCATCAACAGTATGAATGATCGATTTCCGATCTGCCTTTTCAATAAAGAAAATATCCTCGAACCTTACAAAGTAAGTGCTTTTTTTTGCTTTTATAGTTAACTCTCTGTGTTCTTCTCTATTAGATGACAAGTTTCTTAATGTATCAAATAAATGCTTTTGTTCTGAAAGCAATATAGCCTCGTCTACTATAACAACTTTAATCAATGATGACTTCCTTTCTTCTTTTATCAAATTATTATATTTAACCAACTGAAGAAAAGCAGGTAATCCCTAATAAGGACCCTGCTTCTATTATGACTTAATTGGTAAAGTATTCTTCTGTTATGAGTTAACTACCGTAGTACCATAATCCATAATGCTTGGTACTATGGTATTAGAATATTTAGTTTATCTTTCTATTTTTTACTAGTCAAGCCGTATTTTTCGTTGAAAAGGTTTTCTGCCTATTTTTATTCATTCTATAACATGAAAAAAGGTATCCTACGCAGATACCTTTTTAATAAAGAGACTCCATTTGTTTTGTTTGGAATGATATCTGAGTTCCAACAATACATAGTGTAAAAGACCGGAACTCTATTTTTTCGCCTTACTCACTTTTATCTTTTTACCTTTAACAGTCGTATGTTCCATTGCTTCCAAAACTAACGAACCTTTTCCATTAAGAATATCAACATAGGACCAATTATCTTTAATTGTAATAATCCCTATATCCTCTGCTGTTACATTTTCAATGTTGGAGATTGTACCGACAAGATCAACCGCTCGGATTTTCTTCTTTTTGCCACCATTAAAATGAAGTTTCATAATATCTTGATTAATTCTTGCAGTTTTATTGTTTTTCACAATCCGCCGTTCTGACATTTTTTCATCAAAGGCTGGTTTAGCCTTTTTAATTTCTTCTTCTGAAGGTATTTCTCTAGTATGGAGTTCAAATCCAATATATTTTTCAATGGATTTCAGATACTTTTCTCCAGAATTAGTTACGAAGGTAATAGCCTTCCCTTTATTACCAGCTCGTCCTGTTCTTCCTGTTCTGTGTACATAACTTTCCTTTTCCATTGGTACATCGTAATTGATAACAAGTGAGACATTATCTACATCTATTCCTCGGGCTGCTACATCTGTTGCTACAAGATATCGAAAATCGCCAGACTTAAAGCCTTCCATTACACTAAAACGCTTCTCTTGTTCCAATCCACCGTGAATCGCTTCACAAGAGTAATTCGATTGTTGCAACTCAGTCATCACTTCATTCACTTGATCCTGAGTATTGCAAAAAATAATACAACTATCCGGATTCTCAACAATAGTGATATCTTTTAGCAAATCCATTTTTGAATCTTTTTTGACTCTAAACATGCTGTGCAGAATATTGTCTGTTGTAACTTCAGTTGTAATCTCTACATTAATCGGATTTTTCATATATTTTTGGCAGAGTTTTTCAATTTCTTTTGGCAGAGTAGCAGAGTACAGCATGGTTACTCTGTTTGGTGGCACTTGTTTAATGATAGCTTCTACCTCATCAATAAAACCCATTCTTAACATCTCATCTGCTTCATCAATGACAAGATATTTTATCTGTTCTAAGTCTAATGTACCTTGCTCAATATGATCCATTACACGTCCAGGGGTACCAATAACTACATGTGTTTTCTGTTTCAGTTCATCCTTCTGGATAGAAAATGGTTCCCTGCCATATATAGCCAATGCTTTTACTCGCTTAAATCTGCCGATGTTGGTAATATCTTCACGAACTTGTACAGCAAGCTCTCTAGTTGGTGTTAACACCAATGCCTGGGGTTTATTATCTTCCCAGACTACTTTTTCACAAATTGGGATGGCAAAAGCAGCAGTCTTCCCACTTCCAGTTTGTGATTTCACAATTAAATCCTTGTTCTCTAATACTTGGGGAATGACTTCTCTCTGTACCTTTGTCGGTTGATTGTACTTTAATACATCCAGTGCTCTTTTTACTTCATTACTTAACTGATAATTTTCAAAATTACTTTCATTCATTTCTTAACCTCATTTATATTTGTTTTATTTATAAGATGTACGGAGATAATTAATCGTATTCATTTGAAAGAAGTTCGCTAAACAGTCCACGCTAATAAAATTCTATTCATTTTTTAAGATTCTTCTTCTTAGTAAACTTTAGCAGGGGAATTAAAATTTCATAAGTACTGCAAAAAAAGAAAAAGGACCCTATTATAGAGCCCTTTAATCATTATGCTTTATGAACGTTAGTCGCTTGAGGTCCGCGTTGACCTTCTTCTGTATCAAATGTTACTGTTTGACCTTCTTCTAAAGTTTTAAACCCATCACCTTGAATAGCTGAGAAATGCACGAATAAGTCCTCGCCGCCATCTACTTCGATAAAACCGAAACCTTTATCCGCGTTAAACCATTTAACTGTACCTTGTTGCATATGTTGTTTCCTCCTGCGTGGATATTTCCACTGTTTAATACTATCATTGCTCAATTTTGATAAAAGGTGAAAAGTGTAAAACTTCTTTTTTCCTCTCAAACAGAGACCGAACAAAAATAATTCTTCTTTAGTATATCAGATAGAGTCTGGAATAGCAAGTAATTTTTGGATAATATTATTTAGGTTATATTCTCCTTAGTCCTTCATTTTCTAACTTTAAGTTATAAGGTATGTATGGCGTCAGGTCAGAGGCCTAACGCCAGTCATTCTTCCTTTTCACTCTATGGTTTTAATATCGTTTTAATGTTGCCATCTTCTTTATTATCAAAAATACGATATGCTTCCGCTGCTTCTGTAAGTGGCAACGAATGTGTAATAATGTCTGTTGGATCGATCAATTTATTTTCAACCATCTTATATAGTGCTGGCATCATATGAATGACAGGAGCCTGCCCCATTGTGAGTGCAACATTTCGTGTAAAAAAGTCGCCAAGAGGGAAATTATTAGCTTCCGTTCCGTATACCCCTGTTAATTGAACGACACCAAATTTTCTAACTGCTTGAGAAGCAGTAATAATAGGGCTTATCGTACCAAACTGATTTTCTCCTTCGGAACCGAAAGTAGTATCAGGTGGCACTGTTCCATCCATACCAACACAGTCAATAACTATATCAGCGCCTCCTTTTGTCTCTTCATGCAGAAGACTGCCAATTTCTTTATTTTCTTTAAAGTTATAGGTTTCTACATTATTCGCTTTCTTCGCATGTTCGAGTCGGTGTTCAACTTGGTCAACGGCAATGACCCGTTCAGCCCCTTTTAACCAGGCAAATTTTTGCACCATAAGACCGACAGGACCTGCCCCAAGAACAATGACAGTATCCCCTGTTTTGACACCACTATTTTCTACGCTCCAATAAGCGGTTGGAATTACATCGGAGAGGAACAGAACACTTTCATCATCAAGTTCACTGCTTTCAGGAACCTTAAATGAGGAAAAATCTGCGTAAGGCACACGCAGATATTCTGCTTGTCCACCAGGATAATTCCCATTAGCTTTTGAGTAACCAAAAAGACCTCCGATTTCTCCATGAGGATTGGAGTTATCACACTGGCTTTCCATCTGATTATTGCAATAATAGCAATGACCACAGCTTACATTAAAGGGAATAACTACCCGATCTCCTTTTTTTAAAGTTTTGACATCAGGCCCTGTTTCTTCAACAATTCCCATCGGTTCGTGCCCAATGATATAACCTTCCGGCAAAGGAAACCCTCCATTATACAGGTGTAAGTCAGAGCCACAAATCCCGCTGGCTGTTATTCGTACAATCATATCATCTTTTTGCTGAATAGACGGTGCTTGAACATCTTTCACTTCCACACGTTTCTTCTCTTGAAAAGTTACTGCCTTCACCAGACCCATCCTTTCTTCTGTTAATGAAAAGATTAAAGGTACACCAAGTCATGGAATTACCTTCATACGTCTCCCGTTCCCCCTGAAAAGTAACTTTAAACAAGTAATCATTATCCCGTGCAGGAAAGATAAAAAGAAAGTAAGTCATAGCGATATATCATGTTACTTCTAGATTCCGTTTAATTCCCGTCAGGCAAACCATTCCCTTTAATCAAAGCCGATATGTCTTCACCCCTTCTTAAACGATAAATCTCCCAGTCAAAAACTGTTTCAGCAGTACCATCCGGAAACATATAATTACCAGAAATAAAGCCTGTTCCATTCACAAAATCCGGCATTACTTCAAGTTTATCCTCAATCGCGGCCTGTAAAAAAACTAATGCAAAAGGTTCCAGCGCATCAAATTTCGCATTAATTTTAGTTGAATCCATTAAAAAATAACCTTTATGAAAACTTCGTTGGAGAATGTTATCACCTATTACTCTCCCTAAATTCAAATATTCTTCACATTTAGTAGCTTTAAAAAGATCGATAATAGCAAATAGGGCAATTGGATCTGAACATTCTGTATCGAGATTAATATCTAAGCCATTGCCTGGCTTAGATCCTAACTCACCTAATCCATTTCCTTTAGCGATATATCGTGCCATTTCCCAAAGTTCCATGTCACCAGTATGGTGAAAAGCTCTGGAGTATGACAATAAGTAGCCACAATGAGCAAAATAACTTTTTAACTCACTGCCGGCTTCCCCATAATATCCGTTTCTCTTCAATACATAACCAGTAAGATCGGTTCCATCTGTAAACATTGTTCGGAAAGAATTTGTTTCAGGTATGTAGGTGTATCTCGCGAAACTAATTTGTCCTTTATGCGTCCAGTCTAAAATGTCTTTTGCATTCTCCCCAATATCTTCTGCAATTTGCAACTGCATTAACGCATTTTTCCCGTAAATGGAATTAGCACCACCTTCACGAAGCATCCTTGCTTATAAAGCTATCTCGCCGAATTCTGGACCAAATTGTCTCTTCGCTCTATCTCCATACCTGCTTAACGTTTTACTATCATCATCTGTCTCTTCCATTTTCTTCGGTTGTGTAAATTGATAGGCACCAAGACCTGTATTTTCATCTCTAGCTAAAACAAATTGTTTGGCGAGATGTTTAGCCCAGCGGAGTGCCCCTTTATCTCCGTTCAATCGATATAGAGTTGCCGCTGCATAGATAAGGTCATTCCCTGTATTGATAAATGAAAGACCCAGAGATTCACGAAATGGCGGACGATGTACTAATTCATTCTTCCATACTGGTCCTAATTCAAGTCCATATTTGCCATGTCTCCCCACATCAAGATCATTCCAATCATACATGTGGGCATTCCAAAATGCTTGTATAAACTTTTCTGTTGCCTTTGGATTTACCTCATACATTAAATCGTAATATGGTAAACAATTCTTTAATTCATGAACGTATTCTTTCTCCACTGGACCAACCGGCTCCAAAGTTTTTAGATCAATAAACTTATGGCCACCCCATTCTAATAATCCGCTCTTATCAACCAAATGGTCGAAATGATAGTTAATCGCATCCTTAGCAGCCTCTTTATATTTCGGTTCATCAATTAATTGACTGATGGATGATAAAGTTCTGAATAAATTCTGCTGTGTTGCCATGTTCGAAATAACAACTTCACCTCTATCAACGTGCCATTTGACATGTTCAAAGGTATCGACATTTATTCCATCAGCAAACAATGGCACAGGATTTTCTCTATAACGGTCTTTTCCATTTTCTAAAACATTATCGCAGAATTCGATAACGGCATTTATTCGGATTTTATCTTTCTCCAATTTTGATTTAACCGCTTTCATTTATGTCACCTCTTTGTATTGAAATATTTCTTATACGCTTATTTTACTAAATCTACAATATGAACTCACGTTTAAGCTTTGTGTAAAATGAATAAGTGATGATATCTCTCACTTACACAGTTTATATTTTACTCCCCCATCTTTCTCATTATGTTGTCTTATGAGCACGTATTCTACCAAGCGGTGGAGATGGATTACCTGACGAAACTATTCATAATATGCCATTAACAAACTCTTTAATATCGGCTTCCATTTTACTATCTTATTACTTTCTCCTGTTTAATATATATTATAACAAGGATATATTTTAAATATTAATTGTTTTCTCTGTGAATTCTGAAAAATTACCTTTCATTTGCCTTTTTGAAAAGTATAGTGCTTCATCTGCTTGTTTCATTAATTTCTTTTCACTAATTCCTTTTTTAGTATAATAAGATACCCCTATGCTCACTGTAATCATTAGCGTATTTGAACCAATCCTTATTGGTTGTTTCATTGAATTAATGATTCTTTGACAGACTTTTTGTGCCTCTTGTTTACTATCTAAGCCAGGTAACACTACTTGAAATTCATCTCCCCCCATTCTGGAAACAGTGTCTGCTACACGTACATTTTGGTGAATTCTTTTTCCAAACTCTTTAATAACCTCATCACCAACACTATGGCCATAGTTATCATTAATGGCCTTGAAATTATCGCCATCTAAAATCAAAAGTGCAGTCATTTTCCCTAGACGATCAGTAATGCCCATAGCTTTTTGCAATGATTCTTGAAACAGAGTTCGACCGGCCAATCCTGTTAACTCATCATATAAAGCTATAGCTTCTAATTCTTGTTCTCTTTCTACACGGATAGAAATATCTCTTGAAACAAACACTATATTTTCGACGGTTCCCTCAACATTTATGACAGGTCCTCCTTTTGTATTAACCCATAGCACCTCACCATTTTTGTTTAGTCGGCGGTAATCTATTTCACTCGACATTCCGGTCTCCATTATTTTCAATACAAAGTTCCTCACTTTTTCCATGTCTTCTCTGTATACAAAGGATAAGAATGACTTACCTATAAGGAAATTCGATTCAAAACCCAAAATCTTTTCGTGGGATGGTGAAGCATATAGAATTTGTCCATCTTTATCAGAAACTTTAATAAGATCATTAGAATTTTCCACAATAATTTTATATTTTTCTTCGCTCTTTTTAAGTTTTGTTCTTAATTCATCCATTTTAGTGATATCTTTATAAACTGCAATCCCACCGACCATCTTACCCCCATTCATTATTGGAGTGTAAGATGATAATACATGAATAAATTCATTATTTTTAGTTCGTCTTTTTGAAGTATGATTTTCAATTATTTTCCCTTCTTTTAATTGTGTAAGAATTTCTGAAAATTCTCCTCTATGTTCAAGTATACTAATTTCAGAGTTTATCAAAATCTCATCCATCGTCCACCCAAACATTTTTGTAAAGCTAGGATTTACAGTTAAGTAATTCCCTCTTTCATCAAAGGTAAAAACTGCGTCTGCAGCACACTTAAAAATTAATTCATATTGCTCTTTTAAATATCTTAATTCAGTTTCGTGGTTCTTTCGTTCTGTAATCTCTCTAGTAACTGTTACAATATGCTCACATTCACCTCGATCATTGAATAATGGGGTAATCCTCGACTCAACCCACCCCACTCTCTTCTTTGTATGATCTGATTCCAACGGCAATTCTATTTTTTCTTCATATGTAACACTGCTTTTTAATGTAATTGCTTGTCGATAGTGTTCATCAACTATCTTAGCTGAATAATCCGGCATAATTTCTTCAATTGTCTTCCCGGAAAAATTGCTTGGAAAATTGAGTGAATGGATAGCTTTCTGATTAGCTGTAACTTATCGAAAACCTCCATCTGGTCCCACAGAAACTAGAAACACCATGTCTGAAATACTGTTAAAAATAAGATTAAAGTTCATTGTATTCTTTATTTTTTCAAACATAAAAATGATTCTCCTTAAATTACATTGCTACAACAAGTTATCGGCTTTATCTTACTTCCATTATTTGAATTGTTTAGCATGAATTCTACTAGATTTATATAAATATTTTGTTTCCTATAATTTCTTTAATTTGTAAAAGGTCAAAGACTTCATTTACATCTTTTCCAATATTCGATATCGTTACTTCGATATTATTTTCTTTCAGAGTATCAATTAAGCTGATTAACAGTCCCATTCCTGAAGAATCGACAAAAGGGACTTCACTAAAGTTAAGGTTAACAACCTGTGATTTTAAAAGTTGCGGGAGTAATGAATCGGTAATTACCTCCGTTCCTTCTATATCTAAGTCTCCTTGTAATAAAACCTCTAAACTAAATTCCTTATCAATCGTCTTGTATTTAAGCATTAATATATTCCTCCAGCCAATTATCTAATTTCGATTTGATTATTACGATTTAAGTGAGCCCGAATGTCATATGTTTCTTGAATCAATACATGACTCACATTCCCTATTTTTAATACAGTATCTTCTAATGCTTTTCTTATATGGATTGTTTGATCATGAGGAACCGAAATAATGGTTTTAGTACCAGTACTTGAACCTACTTCATCAATGATTGCACCAAGCCTTCCATAGAGTTCCCCTCCACGCACGACTCCCTTCACGTTCAAATGACCCCCAGCGTGAACCTTTGTATTTATACAACCTTTACCAATAATTGTAATGTCGCCATTTGAATAAAGTTGACTGTTTGTTGCATCTGATATGGTGATATAAGCATTAGGTTCGACAGGAGTTTTACTAAACTCGGATAATTTCCCCATTTCTTCAGATAAAGTTATGAGTGCTTTCAATGTAACCACATCTTTAGATAAACTTAGAAAAGTTTGTTTTATAGATACACCCATTTGTACCCATTTCTCATCATCCAGATATTTCTTTCCCTTCTCTACAATTTCTTGATAGTTTTTAGCAAGAGAAGTAAATTTTTTAAACTTTTTCTCTAGAAGAATTTTAATTAATGGCTGTAGACCACTGACAGAGAAGTCATTAGATTTAAATGCGCTTGACTGAGTTAACTGCTGAATCACACTTATCATTTTCTCGATTTCCACATTCATCCTACCTAACAAGTGCCCGAGCTCCACTGTTAACATATTATTCTTTCCTGCTGATAACTCAGATCCAATCACGTGTCCTTTCACTAAAATAGAACTAGAAGTAATTAACTTAGCTGTACTTGTAGATTTGTGAACGAAAATATCTCCACCAGCTTCAACTGTCATATTTTCCTCAACTTCACCAAGAACTTCCACATCTCCACTAAATCGAATATTGCCTGTTGCTAAATTTACATTATTTCTATGAACTAGCTTTGGCTCAATTGCAACTTTAACTAAAAGCCCTCTTTTTTCAACCGAAGGTCTACCGGATTCGGCAGCAACAATTTTATCATCTACTTCCACAATACCTCTTCCGGCCCTCACTTTAATCGGATTTGTCTGTTTTGGAGGTATTGGTTCATTCTTTACTGAAATTCCAGGTATCCCAGGAATCGGTGGATGGATTTGAGCAATAACCCTTCCTTTATCAGCAGTTGGAATCATTTTTGTTTCCTTAAAATCAATATTTCCTAAATCATCTTCTACCAATCCATTTCGAGGATTAGTATCCACTTTCATTTCTATCCAACCATCGTTTCCTGGTTTGGGGGCTTTTCCTGTTGCAATTTCGAAGGCTTTTGATTCCATTGTAAATACAGCTTTTGTTATTTCACTATGGTTAATTCCATAAGTCACACGTAAAACTTCTAATTTGTTTAATACGTCCTCATACGTTAATGAATTGTTTACCACTTTAGTTTCCTCAAGTATTAATTCAATATGGTCATCTGGACCTGTGTCTCTAACTTTCCGTTTCATCTCAAAACCAGGAGTTACTTGTAAAATGACATTTAAGCCATTGTTGTCTATAGTGACTTCCCATTTTGTTTCTTGTCTATCTCCATCCTCTATTTGAATTTCTAATTGGTCTTTCTCCGAAACAACGGTTGAATGTTCATTGACAATTGAACTATTCTTAATTAATTTAATCCCTTTGCCGATAGTCACCATCGAATAATGATTCGGTGAATCTCTCACATAAATTTTGTTATCTATTACTCTAGCTGTGCCTTCTCTCTCTTTTTCTATATGCCTTTCACCATTCTCTTCAGAGGAAGGATTCATTGAACTGATGGGCAAACTTCCCTTTGAAAAATTCTCAATTAATTCCTCTAAGCTATCGTAATCATCTGTTTTATGCTCGTTGAATTTCTCTGGCTGAATCATTTGCATATGGTGTTTTGTGAGCTTTACAATTGCCTCTTTCTTCCCTATTCCAATAAAACCATTTTTCCCTTGTTGTAAAATCTCAATGTCCACGTCCTCTTTTGTAACCGCTAGTAACTCTAATCCCAGATGAATGGCTTCTTCAATGTCTTTCCCCTTTGATATAATATTCTGCATAATCTTTACCTCCTTATGGGTAGATTACAGGAGAATTGTAACTTGTGATATTCGTTTTACCTTGAGCAACTTTTAATAATACCATGGTAATATCATCTCTTTGTGGTACATTCTCCGTAAATACATCCAATGATTCTATTATAGATTTTTCCACTTCTTCAACATCAAACCGGTAGTTTTTAAGGAGAACTTCTTGTAAACGATCAATTCGGTACATTTCACCCTCCCGGTTTTGTGCCTCAGTTATACCATCCGTATAGAAAAATACTAAATCTCCCTCGTTAAGACTTATTGAATTTACATAATAAGTAGTTTGAGGTAAACCACCGAGCATAACACCTTTTGTTTTAGGTATTTCTATAACCCCTTTTCCTGATCGGACAACCAATGGGAAATTATGGCCTGCACTCGCGTAAGTTAATACATAAGATTTAGGATCCCAGTCTGCACAAAGTACAGTTACAAAAGAACTTAATTTACGAAGATCGTCATATATTGCCTTATTCATTGCAGTTAATGTTTCTCCAGGGCCCTTTGTACTTTCCGCTGCACTTCTAAATGCACCTCGAGTGAGGATCATTAGCATTGCAGCAGGAATCCCCTTTCCCATGACATCACCGATTACAATGCGTAATTTCCCATTTTGAAGAAGGTAAAAGTCATAGTAATCTCCCCCAATTAATCTTGCGGGAATTGACCTGCCAGAAACTTCACTATTTTCTATCACAGGTTTCTCTCCGTTTAACAATTTCATTTGGATATTTCTCGCAAGTTGTATTTCCCGTTCGAGTGTCTTATTCCATTCACCCGTTACCTGTTCGTTTAATAGGGTCAGTTCGCGTTTATACATTTTATTCACTCTCCCTTTGAAGTGTTTCCATAATTTGAAACACCCCAATGGTTTCAAACACTTCTCTAGTATCCGAAGAAATACCCTCCAATTCCACTTCAAATTGTTTCGAATTTGCTTCATGGACAAGATTAATAATTGCACCGATTCCTGTAGAATCAATGAATTCTAATCCCCTAAAATCTATCGAAACTTTCTTTATCCCCTGTTTGATAGAACGTACCTCTTCTGTAAAAGGTTCTATTGTGGAATAATCGAGTACCCCTCCCACTCTCAAAATACAACTGTCTCCCTTTAACTCTCTGGATAATTTAATCGTTACCTCCATTTATATTAGCTCCTATCTAAAATTCTTCGTCACTTAATTTAAACTCTTCCATATTTCTTAACAATTTCTTCGATATTTCTGACAATGATGCTGATTGAGAATGTAATGATCTTAATAAGTCTGCTAGATTAATTGTCATTTCTGTAGTATTTGTCGAACTGTCTTTGCATAATTGGTGAATAATATCAATACGATTTTTAACTTCTTTCGCTTTAGCGTCATTTCTGCTTTCTAGCACTTCTTTCACTTGCTCCAGGAAATCTTCCACATCTGTCATCATTTCTCTTGACATTTTCGTTGATTCTATAGACAGTGTGTAAACTTTCTCTACAGAGTTATCCGCTTCTGATTCTAATAAGTAAGCGAAGCGCTCGGTTCTATTTGCTTGATTTCTGGTCTCTGATAATACTCTATTTAATGTACTTGCCATTTGGTTAGCACTCGATGATAATCTGCTTAACTCACCTTTATCTTTCACGGAACTTCGTACAGTAAAGTCCCCATTTTGAAGTTGTAAAATTTGTGCAATAATTTTTTGTATATTGGCATAAATCTGGTTGAAAAAACTTGTTGTTAATAAAACTAAAGCTACTAGTGATATAAAACCAGATAGAATTAAAATAATAGTTTGCCGGTGAAAAGGAGCCTTCATTTGATCGTAATTTAGTGCAACATAAATTACTCGTCCGTCGTCCATTGGTGTAAAGGTTTTATAGATATCATTACTATGGTGTACTTCTAATAAACTTTGTTGTTGCCTATCTTCCAACATATTAACCAGGAGCTCTTTATCGCTTTCACTTTGCAATTCATATTGGCCATTAACAACTTTCTTTAATGGTGGGTAAATTTTACCTTCCAAGGACGGGTCAGCAAATACTTTTGGATTTAAAACCGCTATTTCTTCTACATATTTGTTCATATTTCTCACTTCACTTATCCAAGCTTCAGGGCCTACTTTCTGGATATATTGATCTATTTCACTTGCCTCAATATAAGGATCTATTAAATAATCAGTTCCAGGTACATGATGATAAGCATATTTATAGAACTTAGGTACTTCATCTTCAGAAGAAGACTGTGTAATATATAAAATAGCTGTATGATTTGTTACAAAACTTACCGATTGCTTTAATTCCTCTATGATTTCCCCATCCATAAACTTGTCTAAAGCGATTGATGCTTGTGGATTAAAATCTCCAATCTTAAATCCGATCTCAGAAGGTTCCGTTGACTTTACACCTATTAAGTCATTTTCAGTCCTTTGAAATAAGGTAATTCCTGCTATACCAAGTTCATCACGAATTTGTATCAGTTCCTTATCAGAAATCTCTTCAAATGGCCGGCTATTTAATTTTTCTGCAATAGATTTAGAATATGATTCCATTTTATAATCGATTTGATGTTCAATTTCACTGGCAGCTAAATCAGTTCCAATCACACCTTGCTGGATAGAAGTAGAGATAAAGTCTGCTTCCCTGTTAACTTGATCCTCTATTATCTTTTGCATCATTACTAGCTGACTTACTGAAGATACGAGAGCAACAATGAATAAAATGATAAATATACGGATCGTAAATTGTTTTCTTAATGTAATAACTTTCTTATCTTTTGCTGGCTTCGTCATTTTTCCCATCCTTTAGCTCTTTATACTAAATAACTTTCTAAGAGCCTTTTTGTCAGTTTTTCCTGAAATAACTGGAAGTTCATCTAGAAATTCAATCCGGTCTGGCACTTTAAACCTAGCTATTCTTTCCGCGCAATATTGATAGAGTGCTTGGGCATCTAATTCTTTTTCTAAAACAACATATGCTACTATCTGTTCTCCATAGACGGAATGGGGTGCGCCAATTACTGCAGTTTGTTTAACTGAATCATGTTCAGATAATACTTCTTCTACTTCACCTGGAATAACTTGCTGACCACCCTTTTTAATCATGTCTTTCTTACGACCTAAAATAACTACTTTCCTTTCCTTAGTTAGTTGAACAAGGTCACCTGTCATTAGCCAGCCATCATTTGTTTTTACTTCTTTCGTTAAATTAGGTCTGTCATAATACCCTGAAAATAGCGTGGATGACCTGATAATAAATTCACCATTTACTACTTTATATTGAATACCTTCAGCGACTGTCCATTCCAATTTCTTACGAAGATTACAAGTCATAATTCCTCCACCTTCCGTTATGCCGTAAATACCATAAAACTTGGTGTATTGCATCAGTGGATATGCTTGAACCTCTCCTTCTGAGACCATTTCACCAGCAAGGAAACATTGATGTATGTTTTCGAATACTTTCGGTTTTAAATGCTTTGTTAGGCCATACATTGCTTTCAATAAAGAAGGCGTTGTTATCATTTTCTTGACATCTACACGTTCCATCATGTCCGCAATCTTTCGAAAATCAAATGCATCCGGAACAGCCACTGTATACCCATACCGGAAGGAACCTAATAATACTACTAAACCAAACCCTACCGTCTGTGGAGGTATATTAAGGATACAGTCACCTCTCTTTGCATGAAACATCCGTGTAATAATTTTGATATTTTCCAATAATGCATCTTGGCTTAAAACGACACCTTTAGGAGTTCCAGTACTTCCTGAAGTAAACAGGATAAAGTGGCGATTAAACTTATCAAGTTTAGGTAATACACCTTTGTAGTGACTGCTTTTCCATTCCGTTCCATCTATTGTTTCGTATAAGATACAATCACTTTTGGATTCTTTCAACCAACCCTTGATAATTTCTGCAAACGGAACACCATTATATTCATTAATAGTGAAAATGACATGTGGGGCTGCACACGATAATATAGAAGATAAGTCACCCTCCCGATATAATGGACTTACCGGTATGACGGTCCCTCCTAATTTGTTTATCGCAAATATTAAGGAAAGATAGCTAAAGGTATTTGGGACTAACAAAGCCACTCTTTTCCCAGATAAACTTGTTCCCCCGCCCAGTATCTTTAGGAAGTTATTACACATTTGTTCCACTTCTTTTGGCGTAAAATCCTGTTGAAATGTACAAATTACTTTCTCATTTAAGTATTCTTTCTGTATGGAGTAATCAATTAAAGTAGTCACTTAGTATCTCCTTTGCTAATTAATTCAAATAATTTACCAGGTGTTGAAAAAGTGTCTGAATCGTTGATTTTATTAAGATCTAATTCAATTCTTTCAGAAATCTCAACTAATAAATTCACCATTTGTAAGGAATCAATACCTAGATCGTCACGAAAGGAGCTTTCTTCTTGAATATGGTCAATAGAAATATGACTAATTTCAGAAACTATCCTGCTAAATTGCTCAAAAGTCATGTTTTTCCCTCCTCATTACTCATTAACCAATTCGCAGAGATCGCCCGGATCTCTTTCAGTTTCCCATTGCAACAGTGAGTTTCCTCTTCGTACACGACTAATTTCTTACCAGACGGAAGTCGGTGATAGAGTTGATAAATATCCTTGTCCCTCACCATTACGTCTTTGTTTCCATGAAATACGAAGATTGGTTTGCACTTTGTTAATTCATGAATATCGGGTAACATATGCGATGACTGATCGGAAATAAATTGCGTTCTTTCTACGAAATATTCAGGTAAGGAAATATCCTCACTTATAGCGGGGCTAACGGCAATTGCTTTTTTAATCATAGGGTGTCTGCTGGCAGCAATTGACCATCTGGCACCTGAACTTGTACCAAACAAAAAGATTGGTAGATTAGGGAATTTTTCACTTGCATAATCTATCAGAACATTTAGAAATTGTTCCCACCGATCTCTAGTAGCTTTTATTCGATTAAAAATATATGTTTCTCCTTGTCCTGGTCCGTCAAAACTTATCGTCAGATAACCTAGTTCCAGGAAATGCTTTTCATAAGTAAATAACTCTTCTTTTGACGAATCGATTGGATTGACTATAATAATAATTCCTTTAGGATTTTCCAATGGTCGAACTCTCCCAACAACTTCACCACCATTAATGGTCAGTTGTTCTTTAAAATAATTAAAGTTTGAAAATTGGTCAGCTGCTTTAAAGGAATCGATCGATTTTTTATACCACCATACTTTTTCTTCGTTAGCATCAGGATAAATCCATTGCATCAAGTTATAATACAAACCAGCTAATTGAAAATGCTTCTCTGCTTTCTTAGGGTCTCTACTAGCTTTGTGTAACATGGCTCTTTCTGTATGGGCTTGAGCATGATAATTAAAATAATTCGTCCAATCAGAAATATCCCGAACACTCACTTTTACCTGAGAAATAACTTCTTTTTCCATACCATGCGCTATCCATCTGTCCCAAAACCCATCAAATAAACGGACTGTTGTCAATGTTTTTTGAATTGTCCTATTTGGGTCTATACTAATCAATTAATAACTACTCCTTCCCATCTAGAATCAGGATAAGTGTCGATCCACTTGATGAAGTTTCTAATATCACTTGTTTTGCTATTTTCATCATTAAAGTAAACCCGTGTCCTAATGATTCCTTCATGGAAAACCCTGCCATTAATGTTGCTTTAGGCAGTATTTTCATAGGGAAACCGGGACCCTTATCTTTAATTACAACTCTAATGATATCTTCTTCACTAAGGATACACATTTTTCCATTTTCAGCATGTTTTAAAATATTTGTTACTGCCTCCGAAATAATTAAGTTATAACTCAAGATTTTTGAAGACTTTAATCCTATCTTAGTGAATGCCTCCTTTGCGGCATTTCTTGCTTTTGGAACATCCCCTCTTTCTTGGATAAGAACTTCTGTAAGGATTTCCCCTTGCTTATATTGTTTGACCTCACCCTGGTCAATTAATAAAAAACTGCCATTTGTTGCAGCATAAATGACATCTCTATATACTTCCCATTCCATCTTCTTAGTATCAACAGAAACTTGTTCAAAAATTGATTCGTTGTGTAATTCACTAAGAACTCTAGTAAATGTTTCACGGTATTTTCTGGATATAGGAAGATCTTTCAGTCTTTCTTCTATTACTTCGTTATTTTGGAGCCAGTTAACCCCTAATCTTGCTAGTTGAAACAATTGTCTAGCTTTTTCATCTGGAATTTTATCGATAGTTGAATTGGAAAATGAATGAAAAAATAGACTTTCCTTATTTTTATAATCCATTTCAGCTAAATCAGCCATACGGTAAACTACCCATGCGATTAAAGACCGATTATGTACCTCCTTAAATGAAGCTATTTGTGCCAACGGTGGAAGAGTTTGAGTTGGCACTTTTTTTTGTTTTTCTGGTGATATCGAAAGTATTTTTGTTAACAATCTATTCAACTCTCTTCCCCCACCTTTCCCTACAAAATACCGTCAAGAGGCATAATCGCAATTTCATCTACAACCGAGTCTCCGGGCTGATTAATTAGGAATATTATTTGTTTTGCTATTGATTGGACTGGAATCATTTTCGTACGATCAAACTGATGATCCATTCCATCCCAGAATGAACTATCTATAGCTCCGGGTAAAATGGAAGTAATTCGAACCCCTTCCCCCCTCAATTCCGTTTGTAATACCCTTGTCAGTCCTAACAGTCCAAATTTAGAAGCCGCATACCCTCCACTCCCAGCTAATGCGGTTGTACCTGCAATTGATATTAGATTTAGAATTTGCCCATTGCCCTGTTTTTTCATCTGTCTCCCAAAAAACTTGCAGGTTAAGTACGTTCCCCTTAAATTTACGTTCATCATTTGATCAAAGTCGCTTGTTTTAGATTCTAAAACAGGAGAAAAAGTGCCCAAACCTGCTGCATTAATCAATACATCAATTTTCCCGAAATGTGTGATACTTTTATTTACAAAATCAATTACTGAATCTTCATTACTTACATCTACTGTAAGTAATAAAATGTTTGGCGATTTTTTCTCACTCGTAATCATATTCCGTGAACCCAATATAAGTTTTGTACCATAATCGCTTAATAAATCAGCTGTTGCTTTACCGATTCCTCTACTTGCACCTATTATCACTACTACTTTTTCATGTAATGGTGAATGATTCATCTCCCTATTCCCCCGACCCTAAATATTCAAAATAATTTTTCTCTGTCTCCCATAAACCGATCTTATGTAAGTTTGGTATATGCGCGAAAAGATTATCATAAATAACTTTTGTAACTATTTCTGAGGTAGGATTGAGACCAGTAAAGTCATCCATATCCAAATTCATATGCTTATGATCAAATTTATTAAGAATAATGGATTCTACCACTTCGTCTAAATGAGATAGATGTACAATCATCCCGGTTACAGGATCCGGCTCTCCTTTCACAGTTACTTCCAAATAGTAATTGTGGCCATGACCATAAGGGTTATTACACTTACCAAATAGTTCTTTATTTTCTTCTTCGGATAGCTTCTCACTATGTAAACGGTGAGCAGCACTAAAGTGGTATTTTCTAGTAAGAGAAATCATCTTACCATCACCTTTCTCTGAACATAAATAAGGGTTTTCATATAATTTCAATCTGTATAATTCACAGTTTTTTAGATTTGGCTTAATTGCTTCCCATAAATAAGACACGATATTTTCCGTTGTTGGGATATAGTTTTGGAAATATGGATGTTCTTTATTGAGATATTTCCCATCTATTTCTTCTTCTATTATCTTACCGACAATCTGTTTAATATCTGTGGTATTCACAACAATTCCCGATTGCAGATTTAAATTACCTTTAACCATGACCTCTAATTTATAATTATGGCCATGACCATTTAAATTGCTGCATATGTCAAAAATTGCTTCATTCTGTTCCATAGTCCATTCATTTATGTAATAACTATGCATGGCGGAGAAGTCAATCCTGCGTGACAAGTAAAGCATATATAATCTCTCCCTTCCTACTTTGTTAAGATACTTCTCTCAAATTCTCTAACTATTGATGAGTTTTCTTTAAATATCCCTAGTTTTAAAGTTGTCACAGTTGCTGAACTAGTTTTTTTTACACCTCTTGCACACATGCATAAATGTTGACCTTCAACAGACACAATTACCCCTTTAGGATTAAGAACTCCCTCAATTGCATCAGCAATTTGCTTCGTCATTCTTTCCTGAACTTGAGGTCTTTTCGATACAATTTCCGTTAATCTTGCAAATTTGCTTAAACCTACGATTTTATCATTTGGTATATATCCAATATCTACCTTTCCAAAGAATGGGATAAGATGATGCTCACAGAATGTATAATAATCTATATCCTTTACTACGATCATACCCTCATAATTCTCAGCATCGAAAGTTGTCGTTAGAGCAGTTTTTGGGTCAACACCAATTCCAGCAAAAACCTCAATATACATATTTGCTACACGATTTGGCGTGTCCTGAAGTCCTTCACGATTGGGGTCTTCGCCAATTGCTTCTAATATTGCCCGAATATATTTTGCTACACTCGCCTTTTCTATTTCTTTGATTGTCACTTCGAAATCCTCCAGTAATTAGATTCTTTTTTATAGTAAATGACCAAATTCAACTTGTATGTAAAAACCTTTAATCGGTGATTACCTCTTTTGTGGTACCTCTAACTTATGATTGAACTCTATTAGTACTACATTTATATTAGGAATTGTTTTGTAATTTTACTACTCCCTATCCTTCCTATTTCTTTTATTACTCATATAAATAGGAAGTGTTTCCTAATACTATTTATAAAAATTTAAATACGTTATAGTTGGTTGATTGTAATAATATCCTGTTTCTCCCTGTGTTATATACACCTTTAGTATTCCATTCATTGTTAACTGAATTAAATTCTTATCTATTCCTGTGTTATCCAATCTTGTTCCACTCGCTACATCTTTAATAGGAAGGTGGTATAGTGCTTTATAATGGAAGCCTATCAGGAAATAAATTATTAAGGGATCTCCCCATTCGTACTCTTGGTCAATATTCAACATTAACTCAACCTTCCTCATATAAAAATTGATTTCTCTTAAAAGCATCCAAAGTATCATCTTTATTCATCGGTTGATAAAAATAAAAACCCTGAAACTTTTGACAAGTTTGTTCAACCAGAAATTGATACTGTATATCTGTCTCCACACCTTCCGCAATGATCTCTAAGTTTAGTAGGTCTGCTAAGTAAATAATAGTTTTAGCAATGGCAAACGTTTTTTCATCACTGAGATCTAGGCCCTTTAAAAAGCACTTATCTATTTTGATTCCATCGATTGGCAATTGTTGTAAGTATTCTAAAGAGGAGTAACCTGTTCCAAAATCATCGATAGCGATGCTCACTCCTATTCTTTTTAATCGATTTAGTTTCTCTACTATATTTTCTATTTCTAACATATTTTTACTTTCTGTGATTTCTAATTCTAGGTATTTTGAATCAAGTCCAGTTTCATGTAAAATATTTTCTATTTTACTATCGAGTGACTCATCTAGAAATTGCAATGGAGATACGTTTACGTTGATACGAGGAAGATAACCTGATTGATGCCATTGAACTAACTGTTTACAAGATTTCCGTAGTACCCATTCACCTAAAACATCTATTAGATTCATCTTTTCTGCAGTTTTGATAATGATTTCCGGTGAAATAAATTGGTACAGAGGATGATACCATCTTAACAATGACTCAATAGCAACAATTTCTTTCTTTTGATTTAAAATCGGTTGATATACAATTAATAATTGATCCATTTCAATTGCAGTTTGTAATTCTTTTGCCAAAGGAGTTTCTTGAATATTCTCGGATGCTGTTTCAATCATTTCCATATCTTTATAAATCGACATCTTCATCATCCCTTCTATGTTCTGTTCATACCATTATTTTGCTTTACTAAATGTAAAATATAAATCGCCTATTCTTCTTATAAAGATAGCATTCTTAAAAGTCAGGAATATTTTCCTATTCCCAAGCTTAGGAGGGAATTTGATAACACGACTTACTAATAGCAAATTCTAAGGAAATTTTATGCATTTAAAAAAACCTATTCTCATTAAAAGAATAGGTTTTTTTCTATTATCTATTTAGTTATTTGGTGGGGTAGAAAGCTGATAAACTTTTGCGATTGCCTGCGCACGATCTGTAACATTTAACTTTTGAAAAATATGTGTTAGATGATTTTTCACCGTATGATCGCTTATAAATAACTTTGAAGCAATTTCTTTATTACTAAACCCCTGGATTACTAATTCAAGTACTTCTTTCTCTCTTTTTGATATTTGATTATGGTGCTGAATGGCTTCTACACGATTTTCTGTCATGTTATTTGTCTTTGATGAAAGATCAATAGTCACTTCCACTACTTCTTCTATCGTAATAAAGTTAATAAAATCTTTTATTAAGCTAGCGTCAATCATTGTTAACGATTCTATCTTTCTTAAGTCTTTTTTAGAGTGGATAAAGAGCCAAATTAAGAACAAAAATTGGCTATGTTTACTATATTCAGATGCTTCCTTTTCCCCTTTATTAAACCACTTTTTAATTTGTTTAAATTCCTTGACTAAAAATGTAACAGGGTGATCGGGAAGAACTTCGTTCAAAATTTGATCATCTATTTCTTTTAAAGAGGAAGCTGCAATAATATTCTTTATCTCTTGATCTGACTCATCTTTATAAAATCCTTTAATTAATAGTTCTTCTTCTCTAAATCTTTGATCCATAGATTGGTTAAACTGTGAAGTACTAAGAGCCAATGCCTTGATGATCATATCAGCTGCATTGTTACTAGATTGATTAGCAATTAACACACCTGCTGCCATAGCTAGATGTGAGAGGAATAGCTCTGTCTCTTCCAGTCGTTTTTTTTCTTTTACTCCTATAGCTAAACAACCCATAATTTCTTCACGAAATTTAATTGGGAGTAAAAGAATCTCTCCACCAATTTCCTCATCTTCAACGATAGTTGACTCATTTGAGATACTTACATCTTTTGTAGAGAAATATCGCGCTGCTATATTTCTTCCTAAACGATTAATCTGATAATCGTTCATTCCTCTAGATACAACTGTAGCTTGCTTAGAGTCTCTTGCAGGTTTGATAATAACACAGGAAAAAGGGGTGTTCATCAGGTTAATACTTATATCAATAAGGACAAATAGAATCCTTTTTACATCATTCATGTTTGTCATCAGTTGCAGTATCTCATCAAAAGTTGTTAATTGGAGAGAGTATTGATTTACCTTTTCCTCTAATTGCTTTTGTCGTAGCTTAATTGATACAATATTTGAAAGCATTTCCCCAATTAATTGAAAATCTCCAGTGAATTTTTCAAATACCTTACTACCACCGAATAAAATTCCTATTATTTCCGACTCGCGGAAAATAGGAAAAGCAAATACAGACTTAGGATTGATCTGATTCAGGACGAAAAAAGCGACTCTTGGGTCACTTGAAACCTCCTCCCAGATTTTCCCTTCACCCGTCGCGACTACTTTCCCGAGTAAACCTTCACCAGTATAAAATTCTTTATCTAATAAGGAAAATTCTGCAGCCCCAATAAAGTTGGTAATTGAGAAGTAATCTGTTTTCTTTTTCTCTGCTATTCCTATAAAATCAATTTCGTTCATATTTGTTTGAATATAATTCAAAATAGAAGTCAATGTTGATTCCTTAGAATTAAAGTCACTTAGAATGTTCCTAAACAGTAAGGCCCTTGATTTATTATCCTTCGTTAACAAAGCCGTAAAATGCTGGCTGACAAAATTACACATTGCTTCAATTTTCTCCAGCAGGTCCTGCTTTTCTTCACTTGTAACCTCTACAAGTTCTTCAATTATCGGTTGGAATACTTCCTCGTAATTAGGAGCCTTTTCATAATATTGATGTATAAACGTTTTAGCATCTCTATCTACGATACAGCTAGTCCATACGAAGTATTTTTTGTCTCCTGGTATTACTATCGGAGCTAATATTCCTTTGATCCCAGGTTCAAAATCGTAAATGATGGGAGTGGAAATACTTTTAAATTCGTCAATCAACTCTTTTCTTCTCTTAACAATATCTTCATGTTCTAATAAATAATCAACTAGCTTGTCTCTGCCAGAATATTCTGTAATCGTTTCGCCTTCTTGATCAGTTATAACGATAACAAGATTTATTAATTTTGAGTAAGCATCCTGTATTGACTGAATATGATTTAAACTTTTTCCCATGTTAAATCAGCCTCACTTATGAAGTTTGGTTGCTTATAATGGTAGATTGCAAAGTCTCCCTCACCTATGATCTCTAAAATGTTTAGTGAAACCAGTTGCTGTAATATTGTAACTAGATCAGAGGGATTTCTTCCTAAACGCATCGAAAGCCCATTAACTGTCTCATAAGCATAAGGATTATTTTCAAAATACAACGTACATTCCAATCGTAAAGGGAGCATATATTGAGGATTATCCATCAAGTTTCCTCCTATACAAGCCGTATATACGGCTTTTCATCAATTTTCTCAACAAGCAGGGGTTCAGATATTCTTCCATTTGCAGTCTTTGTCACTTGCAAATACTGATAATTACCATCAACCCATGTCCGAATGACACCATTACTAGACCTTTCAATAAAACTAGATACTTCATCTCCGAGTTCTTTAAAATTAGTTAACGCCAACATGGTCATTCCAATGGAACTTACTTTTGCTACTTCTTCTCCAAAATACTTTTTGACAAAATCAGTACCTCGTTGGGAGATGATTGTATTTAAATCATAATAAGCAAACCATTTTTCGCCTTCTTCAATATCCTGTGCAATAACAGAGAAAATTTCCTCCTCCAAGACTTGTCTGTATCGTCGATTATCCATATCTGCAACGTTTATTATTGCCTTTTTATACTTTTCAGGCACTTGGCGATTATAATGTTCGATAAACATGATTCTTCCTTCTATAACAATTTCCTCTAGATTAATATCATATTGTTCGAGCGTTATTTCAAGCTCTGAAATAGTCGTTAAGCTCGACAGGAATATAAGTAACTTTTCTCCTGCCAGTATTCGCTCTGCTTGTATCGTAGCAATTAAATACCTGTAATTTGATTTACTATTCGTATCAATTGTGTAAGAAGATCCAATGTGTATACCACCACCAATGATTTGGTCAATTTTCGGTATGCCAATCGGAACAACATAATCAGGTGTTGTGGCAAATTCATCCTCTACCATTGATAGTGCAGGTATGAGATGAATTCCGTGATCAGATATTCGATAAAGATGTTCTCCTTCTTGAATTTTACTGCCTCTCATTTTTGTTACTTCAAGTATCCGTTTCCGATAATTATTAAATTGCGGTTTTAAATCTAAACTGATAACACCGTCTACTAGATAATTTATGAAAGAAACATTTTCTTCTTCTATTTGAGTAAACTCTTTTAGCAGCAAAGAAGTTAAAGAGAATTTTCGTAACGTGTTTCTTAATGAATAAATGACTTTACGCTGAGTTTCTACATTCGAATAATAATATTGGAAAAGGCTTATGCTATCAATAACAACTCTTTTGCAATCCATATCTTTAACCATCTGGTCAAATATCCCTTCAGGTTTATGGATTTGGTCCATTAAAATTTCTGGAGTTAACGTCACAACACGTATTTTATTTTCCAATTCTAACTTTCTAATATCCCAGCCGAATTGCTTCATATCTTCATGAATCTGATCCGGAAACTCCTCAAATGTTATATATATACCGGCTTCTCCGTATTTTACCGCTCCATAATAGAGAAACTGCATACCTAAAATAGTTTTACCAGTTCCAGGTAACCCCTCCAGCAGGACAGTATTCCCTCTAGGAATTCCTCCATACAAAACTTTATCCAGTCCTTCTGTACCAGTTTTAACGAGAATCTTCTCCATTGGCCCTCCTCCTATGTATGTTACTTCTTTTAGGTGACACTGAAACTAAAACCTCTTATTCTTCTAAGTTCTAGGACACTTGGTCCTGTGATTTTAGATAAGAAAGGGCAACCCTTTTAATAGAATTGTACATTTTTTACCGTTTGATTGGTGTGCAGAATTATTTGATCCCCTAATTTTCATTAGACTCTAATAATATAAGTCCATACCTTTCAATCATATGGTCATTCTTATATTATAGCATCTTTCAACTAATTTATATTTAAAAATATCACACTAATAGTAATGAATTTTTATAGTAAACTTTTCCTATAATAAAATTCCGCCATATACCATATTCTTCATAGGTGACCTTATTAAAACTCTCAGGAATATTTATTGTAATTAAGGTGACTTATTCATATTTAAACAGAGGGAAATTAGCTGTTCATAAACTTATCTAACGTTAATGGTCACCACACCTGATAAACCATTAACAAATAAACTAAAAATAATAGAAGAAGCAGGTGGATCTCCGTTGATACCTGCTTCTTCTTAACAATTTTCTATAATAATACATCACAGTGTGTTGAATGCGATAGTTCAATCTTTTATGGAGCGATAGATGTATACAGCTGACAACATATATTTTCTCCGCTTTTATCCCCTATACCTGACAGCCAGTCCCTTCAAAAAGTTCCGAGCATATTTATCTCCACACTCTTTGAAATTCTTATGATCTTTTTTCCTTAACAGTGCACTTAATTCACTCTTTGTAATAGCGACACCGACTTCTTCTAATATTGCTACAATATCTTCACTAGTTAATTTTAACGCTATTTTCAATTTCTTAATAAGAATATTATTCACTGGTTCATCAGAAAGTGGCGGTCTTTCGGGTTGTCCCGGTTTTGGTTCTTGTTTTCCTCTTTTCAGAATAATAAGTCCGTTCAAAAATAATTCTAACTGTCTATTATTGACATGAATGATTTCTTCGCTATCAGCTGGATTAAAATCTTTGTCAGCCTCATAGTCAGATACGTCTGTCGGCTTTGTGAGCATTTTCTGTACTTCATCTTTTGTTACTTCTAAACCACCAAGTTCAAAAACCTTTACCATCTCTTTATCTTTAATATCCAGTGCGTACCTTAATCTTATTAATATATCGTTATTGAGCATTAATATACCTCCCTTTTCAGGGATAGAAGGACAAGTTTTCTATCACCGTTGAAAAATTTTTTATGCTATACATCCTACTTTACTAACAAGATCCTTCTGCACCTGTTTCGCATATTTTATTTTGATTCTTTCAGTTGAATTCGAGCAACTGCTTCCACGTGTGTCGTTTGAGGAAACATATCAACAGGCTGCACTTCATTCGTCTCATAACCACCATCTTCTAATATTCGCAAATCCCTAGACAATGTCGATGGATTACATGAAACATAGACAATCCGTTTGGGCTTCATTTCTATCATTGCTTGTAAAAAGCTTTCCTCACAACCTTTTCTCGGTGGGTCTACAACAATCACATCTGGTCTTAGCCCTTGTGCTTTCCACCATGGCATGACTTTTTCTGCTTCTCCAACAAAGAACTCTGCGTTATCAATTCCATTTAACTTAGCGTTCGCCTTTGCATCCGATATTGCTTCAGGTACAACCTCTACACCGTAAACTTTTTTCGCTTTTTGAGCTAAAAATAATGAAATTGTCCCAATTCCGCAATAAGCATCAATCACTGTTTCTTCTCCTGTTAAGGAAGCGTACTCCAATGCTTTATCATACAATTGCTTGGTTTGGAGTGGATTTACTTGATAAAATGATTTTGCCGAAATCGCAAAACGGATATCGCCAATTTTATCATAAATGTATTCGTCACCCCATAATAATTTCGATTTTTTCCCTAAGATAACATTCGTACGTTCGGGATTAACATTTTGTACAATAGACTTCACTTCAGGGTAGGTCTTCGTTATCTCATCAACGAGCCTATTCAATTCCGGCACTTTCTCTTTCCTTGTTATAATAACGATCATTGTCTCTTTCGTTACCTGGCCAGTACGAACCATGATATGACGTAAAATACCTTGATGGCTGGACTCATCATATGCAGATATTCCAAGACGGTTTGCTATTTCTCTAACGGCCCCTACCAACCGATCATTAATTTCCCCTGTAATAATGCAACGTTCCATATCATCGATAATGTCATGGCTTCTCTTACGATAAAAACCTGTAATTAATTCTCCATCCTTTGAACGAACTGGAATTTGCACTTTATTCCGATAACGCCAAGGATCATCCATACCAATTGTTTCATGGACTGGAATCCCTTCAATGTGGCCAATCTTTTTTAAAGCATTCTTTACTTGATTCTGTTTCATCTCTAACTGCATTTTATAACTCATATGCTGCAGCTGACAGCCACCGCATTTGTAATAAACATTACATGGCGGGGTAACGCGTTCTTCACTTTCGTGCAACGTTTCCATTAATTTTCCGAAACCGAAGTTTTTCTTCACATTAATTACTTTTACTTTAGCTTTTTCGCCCGGAAGACCGTATGGTACAAAAAGTGGATATCCATTTATTTTTCCTACTCCTGCCCCTTCATGGGTAATGTCTTCAAACGTAAGTTCAATCATATCATTCTTCTTTACTGGTGGCGCAGTTTTTGCCATAATATCAACGTCCTTCTTATTATGTTCTGTTTTTAATCTATGTTAATCGACATTTCTTATTATCATATGCTGTCCAAATTTTATCATAGTGTATGATAATTGGGAAATTACATGTCTAAATAAATCATTTCCTGGGAAATAATGAATTATTTCTGCTTTTAACTGCATCAAAAAACCGTAATATCCTTACACCCGCCTGGAGTTTAAAGTAACTGCCTTTAGGAAAAACCGCTTTCGATTTATAACCATATCTTTATATTTCCTCTCAAGAGTTTGACGATGACAGATTTAAAGGTATAAACATAGAAAGGAAGAGATTTTCCAGGATTCCAGGAACAACAAAAATCCCCAACTCCGAATATGCTGGGGAAATAATATTTAGTAAGTTATTCTAATTCATCCTGTCGTTCACAAAATTCCTTAGAAACAAAAAACTCTATATGTTTATACAAATTAACAAATTCAGCTGGCAACAAGCCACCATATTCTCCATCAAGATTTAATTGCATCTTATCTTCTGTATGAACCTTAATGCGATTTGCTTTCGTATAGAAAACATTTTTATCCTCCAAATGGGCTCCTCTAGTCGCTAATGAAGCAATCCGAATGAATTCCGCAAGGTTTGTTTTCTTTAAGATAACCAAGTCAAATAAGCCATCGTTCATTTTCGCTTCTGGTGCAATTTTCTCAAAACCACCAACAGAATTTGTATTTGAGACGAGAAATAGCATAATTTCTTCCTCAAAAAGTTTCCCATCATATTCAATCATTACTTTTGTCGGTTTTAAGGATGGCAGCATTTCGATCCCTTTTAAGTAATAGGCAAGTTGACCAATCATTGTTTTTAATTTACTAGGAACCTCATAAGTAAGCTCTGTTAATTTCCCACCACCAGCTATATTCATAAAATAATGATCATTAACTTTGCCTATATCTAATGAACGAACATTATGCTCCAAAATGATATTAACTGCCTTATTAATCTCACGGGGAATACCTAAAGCTCTGGCAAAATCATTTGTTGTACCACCAGGGATAATACCTAGTTTTGGACGATATTTCTGTTCCGCAATACCATGAATCACTTCATTTATCGTTCCATCACCACCTGCTGCAACAACGATATCGAATTTTCTCTCAACAGCTATTTTCGCTGCTTTAGTTGCATCACCCTCACAAGTGGTAGCATGAGCAGAAGTTTCATAACCAGCCTCTTCAAAACGCCTCAAAACATCAGCCAATTCTTTTTTAAAGCCTTCACGTCCTGAAGTTGGGTTATAAATAATTCGAGCTCTTCTCATTGTCATTCTCCTCTTGTTTATCATTCTATCTTACATCATAATCGTTTTGGAGATTTTTGCAAATAAAAACTTTTTTATTCATAAATGTTGCCACACAAATAGAAAGTGGCTACGCAGTTACTGCGTAGCCCCCATTCAATTTATCGTTTTTCAATTTCTTCTAATATAATTTTGTTAACCATTGGTGGGTTAGCTTGTCCTTTGGTTGCTTTCATTGTTTGACCAACTAAGAAACCAAGTGCTTTATCCTTACCGTTCTTATAGTCAATAATAGATTGTTCATTGGCATCAAGGATACCGCTAATGATTTCACGAAGTTGACCTTCATCGGAGATCTGGACTAATCCTTTTTCTTTTACAATTTTTTCTGGGTCTCCACCATTTTCAACAAGCTCTGCGAATACTTTCTTCGCCATTTTTGATGATATAGTTCCGTCAGCAATTAATTTGATCATTTTTGCTAAACCGTCTGGTGTCATCTTCAAGTCATTGATTTCAACTTGTTGTTTATTCATATAGGCAGAAACTTCACCCATTAACCAGTTAGAAGCTTGTTTCGCATCAGCTCCAGCCGCAATTGTTGCTTCAAAGAAATCTGACATTTCTTTCGTGCTAGTTAATACGCCTGCATCATATGCTGGAAGATCTAAATCTTTTACATAGCGTGCAAGACGGGCGTCTGGCAATTCCGGAATCTCTGCACGAATTCTTTCTTTCCATGCATCATCAATGTACAATGGTACTAAGTCTGGTTCAGGGAAGTAACGATAATCATCTGAACCTTCTTTAACACGCATTAAGATAGTTTCTTTCGTTTTCTCATCATAACGACGTGTTTCCTGCAGGATTTCTCCACCATTTAATAAAACTTCACGTTGACGTTTCTCCTCAAACTCTAAACCTTTTTGCACAAAAGAGAAGGAATTCAGGTTTTTCAATTCTGTTTTTGTACCGAATTCTTCTTGACCAATCGGACGAATGGAAATGTTTGCATCACAACGTAGTGATCCTTCTTCCATCTTACAATCAGAAACACCTGTATATTGAATAATATTCTTCAATTTCTCAAGATAAGCATATGCTTCTTCCGGTGTACGGATATCCGGCTCTGATACAATTTCCACAAGCGGTGTGCCCTGGCGATTGTAATCCACTAAGGAATATCCATCATCATTGTGAGTCAGCTTACCTGCATCTTCTTCTAAATGAAGGCGAGTGATACCAATACGCTTTGTCTCACCGTTTACTTCAATATCAATATAACCATTCTCTCCTATCGGCTGATCGAATTGAGAAATTTGATATGCTTTTGGATTATCTGGATAGAAGTAGTTTTTACGATCGAATTTCGTATTTGTTGCGATCTCACAATTGATTGCCATTGCTGCTTTCATTGCAAAATTAACTGCTTCCTCGTTAAGAACAGGTAAGACACCTGGATAGCCTAAATCAATTGGGTTTACATTAGAGTTTGGTTCAGAACCGAAAGCGTTTGGTGCAGGACTGAAGATTTTTGAATTTGTCTTTAACTCCACGTGCACCTCAAGACCGATAACTGTTTCGAAGTTTGACATTACATGTCACCCCCTAGATTAGGACGTTTTTTATGATAGTCTGTTGCTTGCTCAAATGCATATGCAGTGCGGTATACAGTAGACTCATCAAAGTGTTTCCCGATAATTTGCAAACCAATTGGAAGACCTTCACTAGAGAATCCGCATGGGACAGATATACCAGGCACACCTGCAAGGTTTACCGGAATTGTTAAAATATCATCAACATACATTGTTAATGGATCATCAATTTTTTCACCTAGTTTGTATGCAGTAGTTGGTGATGTTGGACCAACAACGACATCATAATCTTCAAAGATTTTTTCAAAGTCATTTTTAATTAATGTACGGACTTTTTGAGCTTTCTTGTAGTAGGCGTCGTAGTATCCGGAGCTTAATGCAAAAGTACCAAGCATGATACGACGTTTTACTTCATCTCCAAAACCTTCTGCACGAGAATGTTTGAACATGTCTAGCATGTCCACACGTTTTTCTGTACGCACACCATAACGTACCCCATCAAATCTTGCTAAGTTGGCACTTGCTTCAGATGAGGAAAGTAAGTAATATGCTGCAACAGCATATTTAGAGTGTGGCAGGGAAACTTCTTCCCATGTTGCACCTAATTCTTCATATTTCTTCAATGCTCGAAGAACAGCTTCTTTTACTTCCGGGTCTACCCCTTCAGCTAAGTATTCCTTCGGTACTGCAATACGTAAACCTTTCACATCCTGATTAAATGCGTCACTATAGTTAGGGATTTCTACATTCGCAGAAGTAGAATCCATTTTGTCATGTCCGACAATAGCTTGCAGTAAGTGAGCATTATCTTCTACTGTTCTTGTAACTGGACCAATTTGATCAAGTGATGATGCAAATGCTACTAAACCAAAACGAGAGACAAGGCCATATGTTGGTTTTAATCCAACCACTCCACAGAAAGATGCAGGCTGACGGATTGACCCGCCTGTATCAGAACCTAATGAGAAGAATACTTCTCCTGCAGCAACAGCAGCTGCAGAACCACCACTCGAACCACCAGGTACATACTCTGTATTCCACGGGTTGCGTGTCTCTTTGTATCCAGAGTTCTCATTAGTTGAACCCATTGCGAACTCATCCATGTTCAATTTCCCAATTGTTATTGTTTTTTCCGCTTTTAACTTCTCAATAACTGTCGCATCATATAAAGGATCATTTAAATTATCAAGGATTTGACTTGCACAAGTTGTACGCAAACCCTTTGTTACGATATTATCTTTAATTCCAATTGGAGCACCATATAAAATGGATGTATCTGAACCTAGTTGTTCATCGAGTTCTTTTGCTTGTTTTTTAGCTTCTTCTTCATTTAATGTTAGAAATGCTTGTACTTCATTATCTACCTCGTTAATGCGGGCATAAGAGGCTTCGACAAGATCACTAACAGTTATTTCTTTATTATGTAGCTTTTCTTGTAATTCTTTCAATGTATAATCGAAAAGTGACACGGTCATTCCTCCTTATTCAAGAATTGACGGCACTCGGAATTGTCCGTCTTTTTGATCTGGTGCATTTTTCAATGCATCTTCTTTGGTAATCCATTCTCTTGGTTCATCTCTACGCATCACATTTTTTAGATCTAATACGTGTGTTGTTGGTTTAACATTCTCTGTATCTAATTCATTTAAAAGTTCTGCATAATTGATGATGTCACCAAGTTGTTTTGCCATTTTTTCTACTTCTTCATCTGTTAGTGCGAGACGTGCTAAATTCGCTACATGTTTTACTTGTTCTTTTGAGATATCTGCCATTCCTTGTCACCTCCAAAAATTTTCACTATATGCGGTAAGTAAAATCCATAACGTTTATTTTATCATTATTTATCGTTTTTTTGAAATAGATTTTGTATCTTAATGATAAATATGGACAAATCCTTCTTCCTCTCCAGCATCCCTGACAATTAAAGCTTCCACTTTATCACCTGAAGTAATATTAATTTCCAATTTATAGTTATTAGGAAAAGCAGCTACAACAAGCCCATATACATACTGGGTAAACCCAATTAACTCTGCTTTGCCGTAAAATGCAACAGGAATATCAATCTCTAAGTTATATAATTGTCCTTCACGAAAGAAGCCTTTTCCTATTACACTAACATAATTCGGGAAATAGGATGAAATATCTGCTTCAAAGTCGACGATTGTTGCCCATGTTTCCGGATAATTATTCTCACCTTTTGAAGATGTGAATAACACATATTCTTCATCAATCTTTTGCCAATCACCTACTGAAGAACTATCTCCCGCTATATTAGTTTTAGCGACAAAGCTCCCTGGGACCAGTGAACTTTGTGATGCTTCTCGATATACGGCTAACATGATGGGAACATCTTCCAACCCTTCTGTTTCACGTATCCTCTGGACAATCTCTCCAGCTAACTCATTCGCTTCTTTCATCATTTCATCCTCTGGAATCTCCTCATAATAATAAGGGCCACCGATCTCTGTTTGAAAACGATAAACTGATTTCATCGCAATTCCTATTGAAATCCCTGAAAGTTCCATGACCTCACCATCTGACTTAGTCAGGTAATTTTGTTCTAGAATGTGAGATAAATATTTAGGGTTTTCTTTTTCATTTTCCACGGGATCGCCTGATTCATTTATTTCAGGATTTAATCCAAGAGGGTCAGAATCTTCGTCATATCGCTCAAGCCAGCTATATAGAATGTCCTTCGTCAAATACTGTCCTTCCTGGAAATAGTAAGTCTCGGGATTATAAACATCTGTCGAATGTCTACGTAATCCTTCCTCCAACTCATCAATATCCACTCGGTTTGCAATTTGGTTTGTAATAACACCTCTTGCCTGACTCAGATTCGAATCAATCAGGACACGATAACTTTCTTCTGATAAGTTATACTTTGGTATGATCGCAGTTTCTTGTTGGGCTTCATCCTGTGTCTCATCGATAACCGTCTCTTCTGGTGATTGCCCAAACTGCGGTGCACAAGCTGTTAACAACAAGATCAATACTAGCAGACCGTAACGTACTTGCTTCATCTTACTCTTCCCCCTCTAACACAGTCTGCAATTTTTCCTCATCCCACACTTCTACTTCTAGCTTTTTCGCTTTATCTAGCTTCGACCCAGCATCTTCCCCTGCAATAAGAAGATCAGTATTTTTGCTGACACTCCCTGTCACTTTCCCTCCAAGTGCTTCGATTTTTTGTTTTGCATCCTGTCTTGTGTAAATAGATAGTTTGCCTGTTAGAACGATCGTTTTCCCGTTAAAAACAGTATCCTCAGGTATGTCAGACACTCTTGGACCATTATAGGTGAAATTTAAGCCTAATTCCCGTAACTCATCCAGCAACAGCTTTACTTTATCTTCATTAAAGTAACGAACAATGGAATCAGCCATTTTGTCACCAATTTCGTCGATTGCAATAAGTTGATCAAAAGTTGCTGTTTGTAATTTATCCATTGTTCCAAAATGCGCTGCTAATGTTTTTGCTGCTTTGGAACCAACATATCGGATACCGAGTCCAAATAATAACCGTTCCAGCGAATTTTGTTTGGAACTTTCAATTGCCTCTAATAAATTTTTTACAGACTTTTCGCCCATGCGCTCTAATTTTAACAGTTCTTCTTTTCGCAATCGGTACAAGTCAGCGATTGTATTAATCAAACCTTCTCGGAATAATTGCTCAATTACCTTTTCGCCAAGACCATCAATATTCATAGCAAGCCTTGACACAAAGTGAATTAACCCTTCCTTAAGCTGTGCTGGACAATTAGGATTAATACACCTTAAAGCAACTTCCTCATCTAAACGGACAAGTTCACTTCCACATGATGGGCAATTTGTTGGCATAGCGAAAGGCACTGCTGTTTCTTCCCGCATATCTTCTACAACACGAACCACTTCCGGGATAATATCACCAGCTTTTTTAATGACAACAGTGTCTGATATACGAATATCTTTTTCTTTAATTAAGTCTTCATTATGCAGTGATGCTCTTTGAACAGTTGTTCCTGCTACTTTGATTGGCTCTAAGATAGCCGTTGGTGTGACAACCCCTGTTCTTCCGACACTTAATTCAATATCGACTAATTTCGTCACAGCTTCTTCTGCCGGGAATTTATAAGCAATCGCCCAACGGGGACTTTTGGCGGTATACCCTAGTTGTTCTTGTGCTTCTAGATTATCGACTTTAACAACAATACCATCAATATCATAGCTCAAGGAAGCTCTATTCTCGCTCCACTTATTTACATATTCGATTACTGCATCAATCCCTTGGCATTTTCTCCACTCTGGATTTGTTTTGAAACCAAGTGTTTGTAAATAGGTTAACCTTTCACTATGTGTTGTCAGTTCACCTGATTCCCACTCTCCGACAGCATACAGGAAAATACTCAAGTTCCTTTTAGCAGCAATCTTAGGATCCAACTGCCTCAATGACCCTGCAGCTGCATTTCTCGGGTTAGCAAAAGGCTCCTCTTCGTTCTTCTCTCTCTCTTCATTTAATGCTAAAAAGGAACTTTGCGGCATATAAGCTTCTCCACGGACTTCAATCGGGCTAGTATCATTAATTTTCAACGGGATACTGCGAATTGTTTTTAAGTTGCTCGTAATATCTTCACCCGTCGTTCCATCACCACGTGTTGCGCCTTGAACAAAATAACCATCTTCATAACGAAGAGAAATTGCTAATCCGTCAATTTTCAGTTCGCAGACATATACCACTTCATCGATATCTAAACTTTCCCGTACACGTCTATCAAAATCCCGCAAATCCGACTCATTAAATGCATTGCCGAGACTTAACATTGGTACACGATGAGTGACCTTCTCAAAATTATCCAACGGCGTACCTCCGACTCTTTGCGAAGGGGAATCAGCAGTAATGAGCTCAGGAAAAGCTTCTTCTATCCGTCTTAATTCTTGCATTTTTTGATCATATTCTGCATCAGGTACACTAGGTTTATCTAGTACATGATATTCATAGTTATATCGATTTAAAATTTCCCGTAAACTTTCGAGTTTCTGTCTTGCTTCTTGTTCATTCATCAATGCCAGCCTCCTTCCTTATGCTTTAGTGATAGGAGCAAATTTCGCTAATAGTCGCTTAATACCAGTAGGTGCAGGAAACGCAATATCTAATTCCATTGCTTCTCCCTCTCCACTTACTTTGACAACAGTACCTTGTCCCCATTTATTATGATTTGCTTTGTCGCCAACATTCCAAACTTCTTTCTCACCGCCAGTTGTTTTCTGTTGTACGACTGTACGTTTTGGTTTGCGTTTTGGCTGCCCAAAAGGTAGATCCTGCTCATGAATATCTACTTTTGTCCGGTTAAAGAGAGACTGTTCAACTTCTTCTTTCCCTTCTATTAATTCTGGAGGAATTTCGTTAATAAAACGACTAACAGGGTTCATATTCGTTCGACCAAATAATGTCCGCATTTTTGCATGGGAAACGTGCAAGAGCTCTTCAGCTCTTGTAATCCCAACATATGCCAGACGACGTTCCTCCTGCATCTCTTCCTCGTCCATCATCGATCGACTATGAGGAAAAACGTTCTCCTCCATACCAATTAGGAATACAACAGGAAATTCAAGCCCTTTGGCAGCATGTAATGTCATCATTGTTACTTTATCGTCAGCCTGCGGATCCTCATCCATTCGGTCAATATCAGAAATTAATGCTAAATCTGTTAAGAAATTAACTAATGTTTTATCCTCTGTTGTTTCTTCAAAATGCTTTGTAACAGTTTTGAATTCTTCAATATTCTCCAGTCGCGTTTGTGCTTCGATGCTGCGCTCATTAATAAGCATTTCTTCATAACCTGTCTTTTCAATCACTTGTTCCACCATGTCAGTTGCAGTTAAAAACTCTTGTTGTTTCTCCCAATTTTGAATCATCTGTCCGAAATCCATTAATGCCTTTGCTGCTTTTGCACTGACACCTACAAAATCAACTTCCTGAACTGCAGTATACAAAGAAATATCGTTAGCTGCCGCATATGCTGTTAATTTATCTAATGAAGTCTTTCCTATTCCTCGTTTCGGCTCATTGACAACTCGGGCAAAACTAATATCATCTTCCGGGTTAACAATTAAACGTAAATAGGCGAGCAGGTCTTTAATCTCTTTACGATCATAGAACTTTGTCCCACCAACCATTTGATAAGGAATATTGGATTTCATAAAAGTTTCTTCTATTGCACGTGATTGAGCATTCGTACGGTATAATATCGCAATATCACGATGTTTGTATTTGTCCTCTCTCACTAATTTCGAAATACGATCAGCTACAAACAAACCCTCTTCTCGTTCTGTATCTGCTTGATAATAATGAATTTTATTCCCTTCTTTGTTTTCGGTCCACAAGTTTTTCGGCTTTCTCCCCGAATTATTACCAATCACTTTATTCGCAGCGTCTAAGATTGATTTCGTTGAGCGATAGTTTTGCTCAAGGAAAACCACACGAGCATTTGGATAATCTTTTTCAAATGATAGAATATTAGTAATATCTGCACCACGCCATGCATAGATTGACTGATCGGAATCACCAACAACACAAAGGTTTTGAAATCTTGATGCCAGTTGTTTAACTAAAGAGTATTGTGCATGGTTTGTATCTTGATACTCATCAACATGTATATATTGAAAACGCCTTTGATAATATTCCAATACTTCTGGTACACGTTGAAATAAATGAATTGTCTGCATAATCAAATCATCAAAGTCAAGTGCCTGATTTTTACGAAGACGTTTCTGGTATTCTGTATAAACTTCTGAAACTTGTCTGCTATAAAAGTCTCCTACTGTTTCGGCAAATTTCTCTGGTGTTGTTAACTCATTTTTTGCACTGCTAATTGCGCCCAAGAAAGCACGGGGTTCAAATTTCTTCGGATCAAGGTTCTTCTCCTTCACAATATTTTTAATAACTGTTAATTGGTCACCACTGTCCAGTATCGTAAAATTACGGCTATAACCAATTCGGTCGATATCTCTTCTTAAAATACGGACACACATCGAGTGAAAGGTTGATACCCACATATCATTACCAGATGGTCCAACCAGATTCGAAATTCGATCCTTCATTTCTCGTGCTGCTTTATTGGTAAAAGTGATAGCCAATATGCTTCTAGGCGATACTTCCTTTTCATCTAGCAAATAAGCAATTCGGTGTGTTAAAACACGCGTTTTACCACTACCTGCCCCTGCCATAATCAGCAGTGGCCCTTCTGTATGTCTAACAGCTTCTTGCTGTTCACTGTTTAATCCTTTTAGTAAGTCATGCATCATCGGACTCAATGTAACACCACCTTATTATTTCTTTACTGCTTTCACTGTTTTTAGTGCTTCTTTCGGGTTTTCATAAATAGCATTTCCCACAACAATAATATCCGCATATTCGCTCATTTCTTCAGCTTGTTGTTTATTGCTGATGCCGCCGCCATATATTAGTTTCGTTTGTTTCAGCTCATTCTTCATCTGTTTGACTACTTTCGGATCACCAAATTTCCCACTATATTCTACATAAAAAAATGGTAAGCGGAATAAATGCTCAGCCATTCTAGCATAGGCAATTGCTTCATCCTCTGTTGGCAGTTTGCAGTCAGCAAGTTCGTACACTTTGGATTCTGGATTCATAATACAGTAGCCTTCCGCAAACATTTCCTCCCAGTTAATTACATCACCATATTCAACAATTGCTTCATGTTGAATATCCATCAGCCATTTCTTATGATTACTATTTAAAACCACTGGTACGAAATAATAATCGAACCCTGGCGTCACTGATTCTATGTTTGAGATTTCCAATATAACAGGAACGGTATATCTCCTGATATAGCTTAGTAATTGTAATACACCATCCAATGTTACATTATCTGTCCCGCCAACAATAATTGCATCTGTTCCCGATTCGCAAATCTGATCAAGGATATCATCCGGCAGATCTTTTGCAGGGTCTAATTTAAATACATGTTTCCATTCTTCCATATTATACACAATCTTAATCCTCCAATAATGACGATTCTCTATCCATTGTTTCATTATAGCAAAAATCTGAGTGAATACAGAATGATAACAAATCATTTTTATAATAACAAATACAGGAACGTATATTCGCTTTTATTCTAACATAAATGATGTGCAGCGTCTTTTGTTTCTCATTTTTTAAAAATTCCATTTAATATGATGACGAAGGTTTACTGAAAATCAAACAATCTAATTAATTTTTGAGGCATTATTGTGAATTTAAACATTTTAGATGTATACTTATTATTGTGTTGTAAAGAAGTATAGGACATCTAGTCTTTTCATAGGATAGAAAATAATATTCAACACATATATAGATATTAATTTTGGAGGTTTTTCATTTATGAGAACTAAAATTCATTTACTATTTGGCGGCAAATCTGCCGAACATAAAGTATCATTGCAAACTGCTAAAGCTGTTATGAATGCAGTTGACCAGTCAAAATATGAAGTTCAGCCAATCTATATAGATGGATCGGGAACTTGGCATAAAGGTGCCTTACTAGAAGGAAAAGTAGATGATGCCAAACTATTAGAATATAAGCAAGCGAATGAATCCGTATCACCACTTTCCCTTACAGAAAAAGGTAATGAAGTGGTATTCCCTTTACTTCACGGTCCGAATGGCGAGGATGGAACAGTACAAGGGTTATTGGAACTATTGAACTTACCTTATGTCGGCAATGGTGTGCTGGCATCCTCAGCAGGGATGGACAAAATTGCGATGAAAGCAATTTTTGCACAAGCAGGATTAGCGCAAGTACGCTACGTTGGTTTCATCCGGAAAGAATGGGAAGACAATCAAGAGAGAGTCATTCATAATATTGAGACGACACTGAATTACCCTTGTTTCATAAAACCGGCAAATCTTGGTTCAAGTGTAGGAATTAATAAAGCAAGTGATCGCATGAAATTAGTCGAAGCAATAATTGAAGCACTGCAATATGATCGCAGAATCATTGTGGAAGAAGGTGTTACAGCAAGAGAAATAGAGATTGGTGTCATTGGAAATGAAGTGCCGGAATGTTCAGTAGTCGGTGAAATTGTGCCAAAAACAGAATTTTATGATTACCAATCCAAGTATGAAGATGGCAACACAGCACTTATTATTCCAGCAGATGTAAGTGATGATACTTACAAAGCTATTCAGGATATGGCGATTAAAGCCTATAAAGCACTTGATTGTTCAGGTTTAGCCAGAATGGATTTCTTTTTAACTGAGAATAACGAAATCTTAATTAATGAAGTGAATACAATGCCAGGTTTCACTCCTGTCAGTATGTTCCCACTTCTCTGGGAACATAGTGGATTAGATTATCCTTCATTAATTAATAAATTAGTAGAATTGGCTATCGAAAGACATGAAGAAAAAACGAAAATACGCTATACGTTTGATTGATCGGAGGCGAGAAAATGATAACACGTACCCTAAACCAAATTGCAATTATGTCAAATGCTGTTCTTTCCGATCCTAAAACAGGAAATAACCGAATTACCGGAGTTTCCATTGATACTAGATCTATTAGTGATAATCAATTGTTCGTTCCATTGCCTGGAACAAATGCAGATGGGCACCAATTTGTTGAAAAGGCATATCAAGCAGGTGCTGGTGCAGCTTTTTGGAAGAAAGATGTACCGGATCCCCCTGAAAATATTCCATTATTATTTGTAGATGATCCATTACAAGCAATGCAGGAATTAGCAAGAAACTATCGAGAAGAACTCGGCGTAACTATTATCGGCATCACAGGAAGTAATGGGAAAACTACTACAAAAGATATGATTGCACAAGTACTGTCAGGAACATACAAAGTACAAAAAACGGTAGGGAACTATAACAGTCAGCTTGGTTTGCCTTTAACACTGCTTTCGTTAGAGGAATCAACAGAGATTATGGTCCTGGAAATGGGTATGAGTGCACTTGGACAAATCGAAAAATTATCTTACATAGCCAAACCTGATATTGCTGTTATAACAAACATTGGCGAAGCTCATATGGAAGAGCTAGGTTCCCGAGATAATATTGCTACAGCTAAGTTCGAGATTATCAAAGGTCTGAAACCCAATGGACTGTTTTTATTTGATGGGGATGAACCATTATTACTAGGTAAAGTACAAAATCTTTATAATCCGTTTACGAAAAGCTCGATCGGCATGGATTCGAAGTCAACTCTTTATCCAGAGTCTATCTTAGTGAACGAGAACGGCACTTCCTTCAGGGCAAATATATTACCTGATACTACCATTCAGTTGCCGGTTTTAGGATTGCATAATGTCAAAAATGCGTTATTTGCCATTGCAATTGCCAACTATATGAATGTTCCGGATAAAGTTATTCAGCAACAATTAGAGAGTTTACGCATCACTGCAATGAGAATGGAAACACATAAAGGGCTAAACGGCTCACTGATTATAAATGATGCCTATAATGCAAGTCCGACTTCCATGCGAGCTGCTATCACATTAGTTGATCAATTAGTTAACTTCTCTAAAAAGATTTTAGTGCTTGGAGATATGTTAGAACTTGGTACAAAAGAAATAGAATTTCATCAGGAGATTGGCCATTTTATTGCAAAACATGATGTAAACTATGTGTTTACATATGGTGAATTAGGGGAACAGATTGCCGACGGTGTAAAGAAGAAAAATAAAAAGATTGATGTAAGAAGGTTTGCTGATAAGAAGGAAATAAATAAAGAGATCCTCCCCCTATTAGACGAACAAACGGTTCTGCTATTAAAGGCTTCTCGAGGAATGAAACTAGAAGAAGTATTAGATGGAGTTATCGTGGAATAAAGAGGGTTCCCTCAGTGGATGCAGTTATATGTCGTTAGTGGTAGGAAATCCTCTTCTATCTGAATATATGTAACATTGCAGCTTATTGTGAAAATTGTCTTGTAAGTAATAAAAAACAGCCTGCCTCAGCAGACTGTTTTTTTATTACTTTTTATCAGCTGGGAAAACTAATCCTATCTGCTCTCTTGCCTGATCAAGCACTCTCATCGTTTCAATGGAACACTCCCATGTATTTATGTTATTTTCCATTTCCCCATTTTTCACTGACTCGATAAAAGATAGTGCTTCATAGTACATCGTGTTTTCCTTTTGCTCCACAGAGATATTTTCTTCTGTTCCATCATTGTAGACAATTTTCACATCTGCCATATCAGCAAATTTATCAATCACGATCGATCCTTTTTCTCCCTGTATTTCAGATGGTAACACGGAATTAGTTATCTTAGAAAACATTGCTGTTCCACTAAGTTCAGGATAATGAGCAATTACAGAGCCTTGTCCATCCACCCCTGATTCAAGCATATATCCGCTTGCTTGTACTTTCTCCGGTGCCCCAAACAATGCAACCATAGGATATAAACAATAAACACCAATGTCCATTAATGACCCATTCGATAACTCTGGTTTAAAAGCATTTAACACAACACCTTCTTTATACTTATCGTAACGGGAAGAATATTGACAGAAGGTTGCTACATAACGGTGCACTGGACCAATTTTATACATGTTCGCCTTTACCTGATCAAAGTTAGGAACATGCGTTGTTTTCATCGCTTCCATTAATGTAACATTGTTAGCTTTGGCCGTTTCAATCATTGCAGTGACTTCTTTTACGTTAGAAGCAAAAGGTTTTTCGACAATCACATGCTTGCCACCATTCATACATGTAATCGCATGCTCTGCATGTAATGCTGTAGGGCTTGCAATATAGACAGCATCCAGTAAGTCACTGTGGGCGAATGCTTCCAAATCAGTGAAAGTTGTCTCTACATTATACTTCGCGGCAAATTCCTCCGCCTTCTCATCCGTTCTTGAATAGACAGCTGTAAGTTCAAATCCAGCAATGTCGCTAGCACTTGCTAAAAACCGATCTGTTATCCAATTTGTGCCAATTACACCAAAACGAATCATTTTCCCTCTCCTTTATTCCTTATCGTCATTTTCCTTTAATCGATCGAGCACAATGCGGTATCCATCATTCCCATAAGTTAAACACCTCTTGACACGGGATATTGTTGTTGTGGAAGCACTGGATTCATTCGCTATGGCTGTGTATGTACTTCCTTCATCCAGCATTTTTGCAACTTGTAATCGTTGTGCTAATGATTGGATCTCATTCATTGTAGCAATATCATCAAAAAAGCGATAGCATTCTTCCCTGTCTTTCAATGTTAAAATTGCATCAAATAATTGATCCAGTTGTTTGCCACGCAGTTTATCAATTTGCATGGGACACACTCCCCTTTTAATCCGCTCTAATTAGTGAATTCTACACCTTCAATACCTGGGTTCATTGGAATCACATTCATCCACGTTTTTCCTGGAACGAAAGGAACAGGTTCACCATCTATTGTTGGAATAATTCTACCATCAATTCGCTCCCATTGCACGTTTTGTACTTTACCATTTTGGAGTAATAAAGCATTCCCTCCAGATTCTAAGTCAATTTCGCGTCGACCAACATCATCAACTACTTGATGAGCAGCCTCCAGAATTAACACATTACTAATTTTAATCAGTGAACTGTCCGCATATTCAACCGTTTGTTCTCCATCACTGTAACGGATATACTGTTCGATGTCTTTATCGTATACATAGCTTACCGTATAGTTACCATAGCTAAAACGTACTTCTTCCGCAATGTTTCCATCTGCTTCAACGTCACTGAAGAGCATTGGCTCATAAGTCTGCTCAATCTTATAATCATTTTCCTTTGCCCTTTGAAAAATACCATCAAACATGGCATAAGAATTATGTGGTGCTACTCTATCTGGTGAACGTTCAAATAATACGTTATCATTGTCATAATACATTCCATTTAATCCATCAGCGGCACCAGCTTTAATCATATCCTCAATAAAATAGATCGCTCCATGATATACATACATTGCACCATAATCATCTGCAAGATTAAAATAATAAGGCCTAGCACTTCTTACTGGTCCTACTCTATCGGGAATTTCACTATGAAATAATGCCATAAATCTGGTAATATTACCTTCTGCTAAAATTTCAAAGACAATGTCTGCTTTTGATAAGCTTGTTTGCGGTCTAGCATATGGATGATTATTCACCATTACCGCAACAATGCGATTGGTTAATTCTCCGTTTGCTTCCATACCTGTTAATGGTGCTATTTCCTCAGATTTTGGCTCTTCTTTTGCCTCTTCTCCAAGCCCCTCATCTTCGACTGGCAAATTAACGGGTTCTTCCTTTGCTTGATCAGTTGGTTCTTCTTTATCTGAACAGGCAATTAAAAATATTGAGAATATCAAAACAATAAGGATTTTACACTTCATCCGACTACACCTTCTCTCTAAAAATAATTTCGACATGTATGTGACCATACATGTCGAAATACCTACTTTATTATAACAAACTTTAACGCATTATCGCAGGAAATAGTATATCTTTTTTCTTAACATCTATAATGCCAAGTGGCGTAATACGTACAAAAGGCAGGTGCATTGATGATAAGAATAATAAACTGTATGGCGGATCATTATATTTATAGCCATGTTTGATAAGTATATCCTTCAACTCCAGATCTTTATCGATAAGTACGTTCATTTTACCATCAAACATCATTCCAGCAATATTTAAAGGCAATTCAAAGATCACCTTACCTTCATGAACAAGGACAATACCGCCGCCGATTTCTTTCATCCGTGTAAAAGCTAACATCAAATCAGATTTACTCTTTCCAATAAGGACAATGTCTCCGGTTAACGAATAGGAACTGGCTAAACCGCCTAATGTCTTCGTGAATCCTTTAATGATTGTATTAACCCGCCATTCTCCTTCACGATCACCAAGCATGAGAAATGATTCATCACTAGACCCGAATATTTTCTCTGTGTTTGCATCTATTGCGATGGGATATGGTTTCATAATAACATCATTCTCCATCTTCAGCCCTAGTGGCATGGAGAATTGCAAGTCACGTTCAGATAATTGCCATTTTAACTCAAGTTTTCCCAGGCCGTACTTTTCCCATTCAATTTTCACATTATGATCAACTAGCTTTCCATCTCGTTTTAACCATTTCCCTTTAGCAATAACGGAAACCGGTGTTGCATTATCAATTGATTCTAATATATTTAGATGGGCAACCCTTCCAGGCGCGATCGCTCCTAATCGTTCCTCCAAATGAAACTGCTCTGCAGCATTATATGTTGCCATCATATATGCTTCAATTTCAGGAACTCCACTGTCAATTGCAATTTGAACACATTGGTTTATAATGCCACCTTTATAAAATGATGGTGTAGACCCATCTGTTGTCATGGACAAGTGATCGTATGATGTTACCCCCAGTTCCTGTAATTCCTTTAGTAATTTACTTAAATCCGGTCTTACTGATGAATTGCGTAATCCAACTCGATATCCCATTGACAATCGGTGAAATACTTCCTCCCCTGATAATGATTCATGATCAGAACTTGCACCTAGCAATTTCAACTTTACAAGGGTTTTCTCAGATGCTCCAGGAAAGTGCCCCTCTACAGGCTTCCTTAACCTTTTCGCTTCTTGCATCCAATAAAGAATTCGATCATCATCTTTAAGGACTTGCGGCCATGCTGTAAGCTCTCCGCCTTGTACTACAGCATCGTGCTGAAGCCATGCATGCACTTCTTCATCGTTGAAGATTTCTTGTTCTTCATTTATTGAAGATTGGGAATCAAACCTTGCCCACCAATACATGGATACAGGCAGCTTCATTAAGTCCTCCATTAATGAAAACGCTTTCTCCCTCTTTGTTAAATAAAGCCATGGTAAATTGTCATTCATCATGGTTGTTGTTCCTGTCTGCCCGGCATACATAGCTAATTCATAAGGGTTATACAATTGAAACGGGTGTGCGTGTGGCTCGATGTAGCCTGGGACAATATATTGGCCACTGCAATCGATCACACTAACGCCAACTAAATTTTCTGGAAGTTTCCTACCAACATAAACAATACGATCATTGTATATCCATATATGTGCTTCCAGCCATTTTCTTAAGAAGACATTTAAATAATAAGCATTTTTCAAGATTATTGTTGGTGACTCTTTTTCATCAATTACAGCTACTTGCTTACGTATTTCTTTATTCCGCCATCTATATAAATGATCACTCATAGTAATCTCCTCAACTTTATTTCATATTTGTAATAACTTGATTGTAACATGGTTTGGTAGCGTTTGCATTGTGAGAAAATGACAAATTTTTGACGTTTATTTAGGCACATTTACGTATAATGTTTACTTTTTTTAATTAGTGTACCACATTTCAATAGTGAGATAATCTGAGCAATAAATTGCTTATGATCAAAACCTTACCAGACGTATTTTTCTTTAATACTTGATTATAGTATAATGAATGATAAAGGCTGGTGAATAAATTGACAGATTTTTCACATATAAATGAACAAGGTCGAGCGAAAATGGTTGATATTACGAATAAAGCTATTACAAGCAGAACAGCCATTGCTAGATCAAGTATTATTGTTAGTTATGAGGTTTATACAAAGATAATTGACCGGAAAATTGGCAAAGGTGATGTGTTATCAGTTGCACAGGTTGCGGGAATTATGGCAGCTAAACAAACATCTAATATTATCCCTATGTGTCACCCGCTGCCCCTAAGTGGCGTAAATATTCATTATGACTGGAATGTTATGAACGATAATTATGAATTAATTATTACTGTGGAAGCGAAGACTAAGGGAAGTACCGGTGTAGAGATGGAAGCTTTAACCGCTGCATCAGTTACTGCGTTAACTGTTTATGATATGTGTAAAGCAGTAGATAAAGGGATGGTTATAGGGAGAACCTATCTGGTTGAGAAAACTGGTGGTAAAAGTGGAACATATCGAAGAGAAGAATAAATCACTCAATTCCATGTTGAGTGATTTATTTTTGTTCCATTACAGGTCTTTATTGATTTCCCTCATTACATGCCCTAACTCTGGAATGATAAGGCGCTCCATCGCTAATTTGACTGCACCTGAAGAGCCAGGTGTTGCAAAGATTGCTTTATTATGAATAACTCCTGCCGTTGCTCGTGATAAGATTGCTGCTGACCCAATATCGTCCCGGTAACTTAAGATGCGAAATATCTCACCAAATCCGGGCATTTTTTTATCAAGCAAGACTTCAACCACTTCTATTGTCACATCCCGTTTCGCAATACCGGTTCCCCCATTTAAAAGGATGGCATCAACATCTGATTGATCAATCCCATGCTTGATAGCACGTTCTATATCCGCCTTTTGATCTTTGACAATTTCATATGCCGTCACTGAATGATGATTCTTTTCTAAATAATCTATCATTAATTTACCACTTTTATCTGTCTGCTCGATTCTAGTGTCACTTACTGTTATAACTTTACAACGAACAGAGGAGGGCGCCTCCGCTTTATGTTCTTGTGACATGGTGTTCTCTCCTTTAGTTCTTTTTATAAAAGTCCGTTTCTAACCATTCTAAAAATAACTCGTAATCTCGTTCCACCTGATGTTTGTAAAAACGGGACCATGAGACAAGCTCCTGAATAAACTGTGTACGATCTCGCTCAATCACTTCATTAATTGCATCCTCACTGTGATAGCTTAGTAACTCTTCATTTATATCCTGATCTGCCCTTGCGTGAATCTTTGCTGCAATTTTTCCCATAACTTTTACTGCTTGTTTGATTGGCTTTACACCATTTAAATGTTTTGGGTCAATATCTTTATCATAGGCACATCGTTCCCGGACATAAAATTCCCGATTTCCTATTGTTAAATATCCTAAATATTCATCTGCCTTGTGATGCATCGCTTTTTGTGTATGAATGACACGTTTTCCTTGATGTGCATATTGCTCCCAGAATGATTGATTATATTCAACGAAATATGCTGGAATTGCCGGTCTCGCTTCTTTTACTTCCAATATTATATCATCAAGTGTTTCATTATTATTGGTTCCTTCGATCAGTACATAGTAGCGTTTCAATCCAGTTGAAGCAACACCTGACCCCAGTTTCCTCACGATATCTTTAATTTGATAATGTGCCTCATCCCGGACCATTTCTTTTGGAATGGAGGCAATATATTGAGACCAATTTCCGCTAATGTCTTTATATTCTTTCTGAGTAACTTCTTCTAATTTTTCTTTCGCACGATTAAATACCCGCTTTCCTTCATTGTTTAAGATCGTTTGTTTCTCTAATTCATGTGTCGCTTTTCGTTCCTCTAGTTTTTTTAACACTTTCTTAACCGGTCCTTTTGTATTCTCCACAGTGAAAGAAGTCGTTCTAGGATCTTCTTCCCTATTGGCAAATCTTTTAATTTGCTTGCAGTAAGCTTTTAAGAACGCTGTAACTAGCTCATCCCGAATGGCAGAATCAGAAAACCCTTGTTGTTCTGTCAACAAGCGGATACTAACAACCATTCGCAGTAAATCATATAAGTATGAACCTAAATAACCTTCATCAAAATCATCCACATCGAAAACTAATTGTCCATCTTCGTCTTGAAAACTGCTGAAATTGTCAAAATGCATATCCCCCATAATCCAAGTAGGAGCTGATGGCTCTGTATGGAAAGCAAAAGGGATCTTTGTAACGTCATAATAAAATAAATAAGCACTGCCGCGATAAAAGTTGTAGGCATTTTGTTTCATTTTGTCATATTTCTTACGGCGATCTTGTTTGCTTAACCCCATCACGTAATCATCTAGTTGTTCTAGGATTGTTCGAATCGATTGCTTTCTCAGGATTCGATTCGTTTTACGGACCTTTTCTTGAATATCTATAACCAAGTGGGATCCTCCTCTTTTTATTAGTAGTTTATCATATTATTCTATGAGAAAAGCCTCCAATGACTATGACATTTACCCAGGATGTAGAGAGAAGCATTTAATAAGCCTCTCCTTGATACTGAAGATGAATCTCTTCTGCCTGTTCCAACTCTGCTTTATACAAAACAATCTTACTTTTCTTTTGCTCTTTTCCTGCTGATTCTACCTGGTGGCGCTTCCCTAAACCGATTGCCCATTTGTCTTCATCGTTTTCAGATAAGACGACCGCAAGTGTCCCATACTGCTTAACCTGTTCCCAGCCAAAAAATTGTTCCATACCTTGATGAAAAATTGTAATCCCTTCCGGTGTTGTATGGACTTTATAACAAAAACGTTGTTCCAATTAGGCGAAACACTAAGATAAGTGTTCATCTGATTGTTAATTGTTGTCAATGATAAGATATTATAACCAAAGAAGATTACTAGAAAGCTAATGAATATAATGAATACTTTTTTTCCTATTTGGGTGAGCAATATCATCCCAAATCCCAGTAAAAAAATAAAAATAATATTTATTAAATAGAAGAGCCGGTCATCAATATACTCTACTTGATACTTATTTTGAATGAATAAACTTCCTGCCTGAAGGCAGAAGCAGCCAATTGCTGATAAGAAGCTGATATAACCGAATATTCTAGCCGATTTCTTCAATTTCAGGTTCAACCTCCTCAGCAAATGTCCAAGTTAAACCATTATCTGTTGAAATAAACTTTCCTTGGATTAATCCCCCCATATAATCACCATTAGGTCCTTGATCTACTAACATGGCCAGGTGATCTTTTTCTTTATACGGAGTATTTGGCATAACAAACACTCTATCATATTTAGAAGGCATGTGAAAAACCGCTTCTTTCCATGTTTCACCAGCATTATTGGTTACGTATAATTCTGGCTCTTGTGGATTAATCATTCCATAGGACATGAAGGCTGTTGTTTCATCAACAAATCCACCATCTGCTACTAATCTAGTTGTTGCAGGCATATTAATAGATTGCCAGTTTTGACCTTGATCCTTTGAGAAAAAAATCAATGCCCCTTCCTGGGACATTTTTCTGCTACCAGAAATAACTACATACCAGAAATCATCTGTGAGCATTTTAATTTTACGAAACCTGAGACCTAGCCCTTTTTCTGTAATGGTAACCTCATCCCAAGTTTCTCCTTGGTTATCTGAATAGATATGTTTAACTGGAGAATTCTCTCCATTCCCATAAGCATATAAAAAAACTGCATGATCATCAGATAATATAAAGCTGTTATCAATTAATTGCTGTTGATTTCCTCTATATTCTCCGCTAAATAACAATTCCTTTTCAATCGGTACTAGAATCCAATTTTCTCCACCATCATATGTTATGTTTAAATCGTCATTCTGTAAGGAATAGCCAATATCACCATCGACGATTGTCGGTCGCAGCGGCTCAGGTTCTTGTTCTTGATGAAGTGGTTCCTCACTTGATTGTGGCTCTCTTGGATTTGCTGAGGTTTGGACTCCATCTCGATTTTGATAGAAAGGAATCATCACTAATACGACCAGTAACATGCTGAAACCTATCGCAATAGGAATTTTATTTTTCATAATACCACCTTTTGTTTTTTACAGTACATCCCAATTATAAGTGAAATAAACAAAAGCTACTACCTTATTTCAAGGTAGCAGCATTTATTAAACAGTTAACTTGATTTTATTTCCTGATGGATCAGTAATCATTGCCTTATCAGCATCTTCCATCACTGATACGCCAATTGAATTTAATTTTTCAATGACTTGATCTAAACTGTTCTGATTGGGATAGGTTAATTCGAAATATTCTAAGCCCGCACTATTTACTGGAGGTTGGGGTGCTCCAACACCATTCCAAGTATTTAAGCCAATATGATGATGATAATTTCCTGTTGCAATAAATAATGCCTGATTACCTAAACTTGCAACAATATCAAAACCTAGTCCTTTTGTATAAAATTCTTGTGTTTTAGTTAATTCGGCAACATGAAGATGGATATGACCCATCACTGTTTTGGGCGGTAACCCTTGCCATGCATTAGGATTGCCTTCTTTCGCTAGGTTCTCAAAATCTAATGGATCAACTGCCATGATTACTTGATCTGATTGCCATTTCCAATTAGCAGGATCTCTGTCTGCATATACTTCAATACCATTTCCATCTGGATCACTAAAATACAATGCTTCACTTACAAGGTGATCAGATGCTCCCAGTTGAACGCCTTCATTGACAACGTGAAATACGAAATCAGCTAAATCCTTACGTGTCGGTAAAAGTATAGCAAAATGATATAAGCCCGTTGTTCTGCTTTCTTTCGGCTGAACTCCTTCAGGTCGTTCCAATGATAGAATACTCGTTTTGCCATCTGCTGTTAGTTGAACTGTATTTTCTGTTTTCTCAAATATATCGAAGCCGACAATTTGTTGATAAAATTGAATGGATCTATCTAAGTCCTGAACTTTTATTTTTACATGACTAACGAAAGTGTTGGGCTTTTGGTGGAAATTCATCGTCTTCCTCCTCATTATTCAGTCACTTACTTTGTGTAACTAATTTTACTTTTGTAAGTTTGTTGTGTCAAGAAAACTAATATATTGCAAAAAAAAGCTACTATTCCTTTCATAGGATAGCAGCTTTCCTTTTATTTATTCTTTTGAAAATCCAATATCTTTACGATAGAAAAAATCGTCGGTTTGATCAAATCTCTCCAAGTAACGATAAATTTCCTTTTGGGCGCTCTCCGGGCTATCTTGGAGTGATCCAACTAGGAGAACACGTCCACCTGTTGAGTGGAAAGTCCCGTCCTCTGAGCTTCCTGTACCAGCATGGATCACGTAAACTTGGTTATCCGGCTCAAGGTCTGGAAGCTGCACATTTTTTTCATATGCTCCTGGGTAGCCTTTTGAGGCGACTACTGTACCGATCGCATAGCCGTCTTTCCATTTCAGTTGGGGATCTTTACCAGATGTAACATCTTCGATCACTTGGATCAAGTCGTTTTCTAAGAGTGGCAAAACTACTTGTGTTTCCGGGTCACCGAAACGGGCATTAAACTCGATTACTTTTGGCCCTTCTTTTGTTTCAATCAGACCGCCGTAAAGTACTCCTGTATATGTACGGCCTTCTTTTTTCATCCCTTTCGCTGCAGGTTTCAGAATTTTTTCTACTGCGAATTCGACGTGCTTTGGATCAAGCCCTGGTACTGGCGAGAAAGCACCCATTCCACCAGTGTTAGGGCCTTCATCATTATCATAAGCTCGTTTGTGGTCACGTGCTGGCACCATCGGGTAAACATTTTCACCATCAACAAACGCGAAAAGAGAGAATTCTTTCCCATCGAGGAATTCCTCGATCACAACACGGCTTCCGGCATCACCAAAGCGGTTTCCTACAAGCATGTCATCAACGGCATCAATTGCTTCTTGCTCTGTCATCGCTACAACTACACCTTTACCTGCAGCAAGGCCATCTGCTTTTATAACAATCGGCGCACCTTCTTGTTGAATATAGCTTTTTGCTTTCTCCACATCAGTAAATGTTTGATATTTCGCTGTAGGAATATCGTATTGTTTCATAAAAGCTTTTGCGAAGTCCTTACTTCCTTCAATAATTGCTGCCGCTTTTGATGGTCCGAATACTTTTAAGTTTTTCGCGCGGAATGCATCAACAATACCTTTTGTTAGTGGAATCTCTGGTCCAACAATTGTCCAATCGATTTGCTTTTCTTCGGCAAATGTGACTAACTCTTCAATTGCATCATCTTTGATTTGGACACATGTTGCATCTTGAGCAATACCGCCATTACCAGGTGCAGCAAATATTTCTGTAACACGTTTGCTTTCTTTTAACTTATTCACAATAATATGCTCACGGCCCCCACTGCCTATTACTAGAACTTTCATCTGATCACTCCTTTATAGAGTTTTTTTAAAATAATTTCTTGAAATTCCGATGCTCTATTCTTGCCGTTCTATATGAAAGGATCCCCAGTTTATAGGGAATCCTGCACCTTAATGTTTAAAGTGACGCATTTTGGTAAATACCATTGCAATACCGTGCTTATTACATTCATCAATTGAATCTTGATCACGTTTCGAACCACCTGGTTGAATGATTGCTTTAATTCCAGCTTTGGCCGCATTCTCTACGGTATCAGGCATAGGGAAAAATGCATCTGACGCAAGAACTGCACCTTTTGCTTTTTCACCAGCTTGTTCGAATGCAATTCCTGCTGCGCCAACACGATTCATTTGCCCTGCACCGACACCAACTGTTTGATTGTCTTTCGCTACAACAATGGCGTTCGATTTAACATGTTTAACAACTTTCCATGCAAATAATAATTCTTCCATTTCACCAGTTTCTGGTTTACGATCTGTTACTACTTCTAAGTCTTCCGCTGTCACACTTCCATTATCACGTTCCTGGACAAGCAATCCACCAATCACGCTAACGACCTTTTTCGTATCATCTGTGTTCACTACCATTGGTGTTTCCAGTAATCGAATATTTGGTTTTACTGTTAAAATTTCTATGGCCTTATCAGAAAAGCTTGGTGCGATAACAATTTCCAGGAAAATATCTTTTAATAGATTTGCTGTAGCTTCATCCACTTCTCGATTTAATGCAACAATCCCACCGAAGATGGAAACTGGATCTGCATCATATGCTTTTTTGAATGCTGCTTCCATTGATTCGCCAATCCCCACACCACATGGATTCATATGTTTTACGGCTACTGCTGCCGGTTGATCACCGAATTCCAATACTATTTCTAATGCTGCATTTGCATCTTGAATGTTGTTATAAGAAAGCTCTTTACCATGTAATTGTTTGGCATTCGCGATCGAAGCACCCTTCACATTTCCTTCTTTATAAAAAGCAGCTTTCTGATGCGGGTTTTCTCCATAACGCAGTGATTGAACTTTTTCAAAGCTCTGGGTAAATGTCTCGGGATCTTCTTCACCTGTAATATCAACAAAATATCCTGCTATCATTGCATCATAGTTCGCTGTATGGCGGAACACTTTTGCCGCTAAGGTTTTACGGAACTCGACAGTACCACCATTATCGCCTAAGTTTTCTAAAACAGTATCATAGTCAGACGGATCTACAACAACTGTTACATCACGAAAGTTCTTTGATGCTGAGCGAAGCATTGTTGGACCGCCAATATCGATATTTTCAATTGCATCTTCTTCTGTTACATCAGGTTTGGCAATGGTTTCTTTAAAAGGATACAGGTTAACGACAACCACATCAATTGGTGCAATATCACGTTCTTCTAATTGCTTTACATGTGATTCTTCATCACGGCGAGCTAGTAATCCTGCATGAATGAAAGGATGTAGTGTTTTTACACGCCCATCAAGAATTTCCTCAAAATTAGTTACAGCAGAAACCGGCAATGCTGGAAGACCTGCTTCTTTTAATGCTTTTAAGGTTCCACCTGTTGAGATTAATTCATATCCTAATCGATCTAACCCTTCCGCAAATGGAATTAAATTGCTTTTGTCCGATACACTAAGTAATGCTCTTTTCTTCAAGATGATTCTCCTCTCGAAATCAGTTTTTGAATCGTTTCCGGGTAAAGCTTGTGTTCTACTTTTTGAATTTCATTTTGTAATTCTTCACGTGTCATTTCATCTGTTATATTAACAATATCCTGTGCTATAATTTTGCCTGTATCCATTCCAGCATCAACATAATGAACCGTCACACCAGATACTTTGACACCTGCATTAAATGCTTGGCCAATCGCATCAAGACCTGGAAAGGATGGCAATAATGATGGGTGAATATTAATGATTTTCCCCTCAAATGGTTGGAGCAAGGTTTTACCGATTAAACGCATATAACCTGCAAGGATAACCAAATCGATTTCAGCTTCTTTTAAGATTTCCACAATTTTCGACTCAAACATTTCTTTCTTTGCATATTGTTTTGGATCAAAGACAAAGCTTGGCGTACCATTTCTCTTTGCCTTTTCTACTACTCTTGCTTTCGGCCTGTCACATACTAGTAAGGTAACTTCTGCATCAAGTGTTCCTTTGTTTATCGCTTCTATAATTGCGTCATAATTACTTCCGGTTCCTGATGCAAAGACAGCTAATTTAGCTTTTCTCATTTAGAAAAAGTCACCCCTGCCTCACCCGTCACCTCACCAATGATATAAGCCTGCTCACCGATGTCTTCTAGTAATTGTAACGCCATCTCTGCCTCATGTGCTTCCACAATAACAGCCATACCAACACCCATATTGAATACACCGTACATGTCATCTAAAGATAGACCTGCTTGTTGTTGTAAATAGGTGAAAATTGCTGGTACTTTCCAGCTTCCTTCTACTAACTTTACACCAAGATTTTCAGGAAGTGCGCGCGGAATATTTTCATAAAATCCTCCACCTGTAATATGGCTGATCCCTTTTATTGTAAGATCTAACTTCAATTGCTGAATTGCTTTTGTGTAAATTTTCGTTGGCTCAAGTAAAGCTTCACCTAATGTTTTACCGAGTTCCTCCACATGATCAGTCAATTTTAGACCTTTGTCATCAATTATCTTTCTTACTAATGAGAAACCATTGGAATGAACACCTGACGATGGGATACCGATAATTTTATCACCAGCTTCAATTGTATCGCCTGTAATGATTTTGTTCTTATCTCCAATTCCTACAACAAAGCCAGCTAAGTCATATTCACCATCACCATACATACCAGGCATTTCCGCTGTCTCGCCACCAACCAGAGCAGCATTGCTCTGAACACACCCTTCACTGATACCTTTGACGATCTGCTCAATTTTTTCCGGTTCGTTTTTGCCGCAAGCAATATAATCTAAGAAAAATAAGGGATCTGCTCCTTGAGCAACAATATCATTCACACACATGGCAACAAGGTCAATCCCGACAGTATCATGTTTATCAAGTGCAAACGCGAGCTTTAATTTGGTCCCAACACCGTCTGTTCCTGAAACCAGCACAGGCTCTTCATAAGTAAACTTACTTATGTCAAATAATCCGGCAAACGCACCAACACCACCAATTACTTCTGGGCGATTTGTTTTGGCTATATGCTTTTTCATTAAATCGACAGCTTTATATCCAGCATGGACATCGACGCCAGCTTCTTTATAAATATCACTCATCGAATTTCTCCTTTTTTATATGAGCGATAAACGCTAGAATGAATCCGGTCATTTTTTCCAATAATCAGGTCGTTAATTGGATTATTCCGGTAATTATCTAGCGTTTATCGGTCGTTATTCTGATTATTTCGGTCGTTACGGAAATCAATTCGGTCGTTCTAATCTTTATAAGCAGGAATCACCGTATCTGGATAAATCTCTGTTGGATAATTTCCTGTAAAACATGCTTGGCACACTCCATGCTCTTGTTTATCACGATCTGCCACAATTGATGCTTCTAATCCTTCTGTTGACAGGAAAGCTAAACTATCTGCACCAATAATTTCACGAATCTCGTCGACAGAATTGCTTGATGCAATGAGTTCACCTTTTGTTGATGTATCAATTCCATAATAGCAAGGGTTTTGAATCGGTGGAGACGCGATACGAACATGCACCTCCGTGGCACCAGCTTCTTTCAGTAAACGAACGATTCTGCGGCTTGTTGTTCCTCGAACGATGGAATCATCTACCATCACGACACGCTTTCCTTCAACAATCCCTCGTACAGCAGAGAGTTTCATTTTCACCCCTTGCTCACGCAATTCTTGTGAAGGTTGAATAAACGTACGTCCAACATACCGATTTTTGATCAATCCAAGCTCATATGGAATGCCTGTTGCTTCTGAAAAACCGATTGCTGCAGAGATACTGGAATCTGGCACACCTGTTACAACATCAGCCTCAATAGGTGCTTCATTTGCAAGCTGTTTTCCCATTGTTTTACGACTCGCATGGACATTTAATTCATTTAAATCACTATCCGGTCTTGAAAAATATACATATTCCATGGAACATAAGGTACGCTGTAACGGGGAAGTAAATTGTGATGTCCGAAAACCGTCGTTATCGATCACGATTAATTCACCAGGGCGGACTTCACGCTCATAAGTTGCACCGATCAAGTCAAATGCACACGTTTCGGATGCAACAACATAAGCATCACCAAGACGACCAATTGATAATGGGCGTAACCCGCGCGGGTCTAAGCCAATAAACAGCTGGTCCTCAGTTAATATCGAAAAAGCATATGCTCCTTTAATCATACCAAGTGCTGAACTAATCGCTTCTTCGATTGGTACATTGCCGCTTCTTTTAATCAAATGAGCAATTACTTCTGTATCTGAAGTTGTGGATAATATGCTTCCTTGCGCTTCTAATTGACTTTTCAATGCATGGGCATTGACAAGATTTCCATTATGGGCAAGTGCCATACTATTTTTCTGTGAACGGAATACAAGTGGCTGTACATTTTCATAGCCACCGCCCCCCTGTGTTGCATAGCGAACATGACCGATTGCTGCATGTCCTTTCAGTCGAGAAAACTCATCCTCTGAAAAAACATCATTCACAAGGCCAACACCTTTATGGAGATTAAGCTTTTCACCATCTGTTGTTACAATTCCTGCACCTTCTTGCCCGCGATGCTGGAGGGCATGAAGACCGTAATAAGTCATTTCGGCCGCTTTTTCATGTCCCCAGATCGCAAATACGCCACACTCTTCATTTAAGCCTTTGATTTCAGCAAGCACGGGATAGCTCCTTTCCACAACTGTTGTAATGCCTCAATCTCTTCATTGATGACTTCTTTGGATCCGTTCGAAATAACTAACTTACCTTGACCAGTTACTATACCAATCAATTTGACATCTTCTACTGCTTTTTCAAATGCTGCACGATCCGCTTCTTTTACAGAAACGATAAAGCGTGATTGTGTTTCACTAAATAATGCTGCAGTTAGATCGCCATCAACAGCTACGTTTGCACCAAAACCTTTTCCAGTAAACAAGCTTTCTGCTAATGCAACAGCAAGTCCACCTTCAGCCAAGTCATGGGCAGATACGACAAGTCCTGAACGAATGGCATCCAATAATTGTGCCTGCCGTTTCGCTTCCACATCTAAATCAATCGCAGGTGCCTTTCCAAAATAGCGGCCTTCCAGAACGTTTTGTAATTCACTTCCTCCGAACTCAACAGCTGTTTCACCGATCACATAGATCGCATCACCTGAATTTTGAAAATGAGACGGTGTGATATGGGAAAGTGATTCATGAAGCCCTACCATACCCACAATTGGAGTAGGGAAAATCGCCTGGCCGTTGGATTCATTGTATAAGGACACATTTCCACTAATAACAGGTGTATCAAGCTTCAAGCATGCAGCACTCATACCATCAACACTTTTTTCCATTTGCCAGAAATTCTCTGGTTTATCAGGATTTCCGAAGTTCAAACCATCTGTGATCGCCAATGGTTTTGCACCAGATGCTACAATATTACGAGCAGCCTCTGCTACAGCAATTTTGCCGCCAACTTCTGGATCTAAATGAATATAACGAGAGTTACAGTCAATTGTCATTGCAAGTGCTTTGTCATAGCCACGTACACGAATAACTGCCGCATCAGAACCAGGTGAGAGAACTGTATTCGCTTGTACCATGGAATCATATTGATCATAAACATATTCTTTGCTCGCAATTGTTGGCTGCTGCAGCAACTTACGAAGCATATCCGCATGGTCTTCTACGTTCGGAGCATATGCAGGCATGTTTTGGTACTCTTCATAAAATGCCGGCATTTTTGATTCTTTATGGAAAATTGGTGCATCTTCTGCCAAGCTGTCAACAGGGATATCTGCAACAATTTCACCATTGTGCAATAAACGGAAGCGTTTATCATCAGTAACTGTTCCAACAGCCACAGCTTCCAAATTATATTTTCTGAAAATATCTATGATTTCTTGTTCTTCACCTTTTTTCACACATAAAAGCATGCGCTCTTGTGATTCTGAAAGCATCATTTCATATGCTGTCATATTTGCTTCACGCTGCGGAATCAAGTCTAGATTCATTTCCATACCCATTCCAGCTTTACTTGCCATCTCACTGGCAGAGGACGTAAGACCAGCTGCTCCCATGTCCTGAATACCAACTAACGCATCCGAATGAATAACTTCTAAACATGCTTCAATTAATAGTTTTTCCATAAAAGGGTCACCAACTTGAACATTGGATCGTTTGCTTTCTGTCTCTTCAGATAAATCCTCAGAAGCAAATGTTGCCCCATGAATACCATCGCGCCCAGTCTTTGAACCTACATACATAATCGTGTTACCAAGTCCTGCGGCAATACCTTTTTGGATATCTTTCGTATCAATTAAACCTACACACATTGCATTTACTAACGGGTTACCTTCATAAGAATCATCGAACTGAACTTCCCCGCCAACTGTTGGTACACCAACACAGTTACCATATCCTGCGATACCGTGAACTACTTCTTCGAATAAATACTTCACACGGCCTGTTTTTAAATTACCGAATCGCAGTGAGTTTAATGAAGCAATCGGGCGAGCTCCCATTGAGAACACATCGCGGATTATTCCACCAACTCCTGTTGCAGCCCCTTGATATGGCTCAACTGCTGAAGGGTGATTATGACTTTCCACCTTAAAAACAACACCTTGTCCATCACCAATATCGACAACACCAGCACCCTCACCAGGACCTTGGACAACTTGCTTTCCTTCTGTCGGGAATTTCTTCAACAATGGTTTAGAAGTTTTGTAACTACAATGCTCTGACCACATAACAGAGAAAATACCAATCTCCGTGAAATTCGGGCGACGGCCCATAATGTCTTTAATCATGTCATATTCTTTATCTGTTAAACCCATTTCACGATAGACTTTATCTTGCTCTACCATTTCTGGTGTAATCTCAGGCGCCTGCAACATATGATTCCCTCCAGTTTTTTACGATTGATTGGAAAAGTTTTAATCCATCCGCACTGTTTAAAATTTCTTCTACCGCTCGTTCAGGGTGTGGCATCATTCCGAGTACATTGCCTTTTTCGTTCGTAACCCCTGCGATGTCTGCAACAGAACCATTTGGATTGTTTTTATATGTGAAAACTATTTGATTATTATCTCTTAAGCTAGCAAGTGTTTCCTCATCAACATAATAGTTTCCTTCATTATGTGCGATAGGAACAGAGATTACCTCCCCTTTTTCATAATTCGAAGTAAAGATAGTTTCATTGTTTTCGACAACTAAATCTTCAAAATGGCACATGAACTTTAAATTTTTATTACGCAACAACGCACCCGGTAAAAGCCCTGATTCTAATAAAATCTGGAATCCATTACATACACCTAAAATCGGAACACCTGTTTCTGCTTTCTCACGTAATTGTTTCACAACATTGGAAGTAGAAGCAATCGCACCACAACGCAGATAATCACCATAAGAGAATCCTCCAGGGATTAAAATGGCATCATAACCATCCAGGTTTGCGTCTTTATACCATAATAAATCCGCCTCTTCGCCAAGCGCTTCTTTCGCAGCATAATACATATCACGATCACAGTTTGAACCTGGGAATACTACAACAGCAAACTTCACTGAGTAACACCCTCCTCCACTGTATACGTATAATTTTCAATAACTGGGTTGGCTAAAAGTTTATTGCACATTTCTTTAATTTGTTGTTCAATATTGGCATCATCTTCTACCGTTAACTCAAGATATTTACCCACACGGACTTCCTGCACAAAATCATAACCTAATGTATTTAAAGATCCTTGAACAGCCTTCCCTTGCGGATCCAGGACACCCTCTTTTAATGTTACATGCACTTTTACTAATTTCATTATAATGCCTCCAGTCTATTCAAAATATTGTCATATACTGCTAATAAATCGCCCAAGTCTTGGCGGAACACATCTTTATCCATCTTCTCACCTGTCGTTAGATCCCATAATCTGCAGGTGTCAGGACTAACTTCGTCGGATAATACAATCTTACCAGAAGCATTTCGTCCGAATTCCAGTTTGAAGTCAACAAGCTGTAAATTGATTTCTTTGAAAAAAGTTTGCAAACTTTCGTTTACTTTCAGTGCCATTTGTTTAATTTGCGCTAAATCTTCCTCTGTTGCGTCAGTTAAAAGCAATGCATGTGCATCATTGATTAATGGATCGCCAAGCTCATCTTTTTTATAAAAAAGTTCCACAAGCGGCGGGGTAAAGACAGATTTCTCTTCAATACCAATCCGTTTTACAATACTGCCTGCAGCAACATTGCGAACAACTACTTCCAATGGAATAATTGTTGTTCTCTCAACAAGTTGTTCTGTATCATTTAACGCTTTTTTGAAATGGCTGCTCACACCATTTTTTTGCAGATATTCAAACACTTTCGCGGAAATTAAGTTATTGTAACGACCTTTCCCTTCAAATTGAGCCTTCTTCTCTCCATTAAAGGCAGTCGCATCATTTTTATAAGAAAGTACAAGTAACTGCTCATCATCTTGCACTGTGAAAACCTGCTTCGCTTTTCCTTCATATAACAGCTTGTCCTTCATGTCGTACACTCCTTATGCTAAACCGATTTTTTTGAAAATTTGATCGACATTTTTTAAGTGATAGGTGTAATCGAAGCAATCATCGATTTGTTCTTTTGTTAATGTACTTGTAATTCGTTCTTCCTGCTCAATCAATTCACGGAATGGTGTGGCAGTCTCCCATGCTTTCATTGCATTTGGCTGAACCATATCGTAGGCTTCCTCACGGCTCATCCCTTGATCAATTAGTGATAGCAATACGCGTTGTGAGAAAATAACACCATACGTGCGGTCAATGTTGCGTTTCATATTTTCAGGGAATACTGTTAAGTTTTTAATGATATTACTGAAACGATTTAACATATAGTTAAGTGCAATTGTCGCATCAGGTAAAATCACTCGCTCTGCGGAAGAGTGAGAAATATCCCGTTCATGCCATAGGGATACATTTTCATATGCCGTAACCATATAACCACGGATAACTCGTGCCATACCAGTCATATTCTCAGAACCGATCGGATTACGTTTATGAGGCATTGCTGATGAACCTTTTTGACCTTTTGCGAAAAACTCTTCTACTTCACGTGTTTCTGTTTTTTGCAGGCCACGTACTTCTGTTGCAAATTTCTCGATTGAACTAGCAATTAATGCGAGTGTTGACATATATTGTGCATGGCGATCACGCTGCAAAGTTTGTGTTGAAACCGGTGCGGCTTGTAAGCCTAACTGTTCACAAACATATTTTTCAACAAATGGATCAATATTCGCGTATGTTCCAACAGCACCTGACAGCTTACCTGTTTCGATCACTTTTGCTGCCGCATCAAAACGTTCTAAGTTACGCTTCATTTCCTCATACCAAAGCGCCATTTTCAGCCCAAATGTAGTTGGTTCCGCATGGACCCCGTGTGTCCGTCCCATCATAACTGTATGTTTATGTTCAATTGCCTTTTCTTTTAAAATATCGATAAAATTCACGATATCACGACGGATGATTTCGTTCGCTTGTTTTAACATATAGGATAGAGCAGTGTCGACTACATCCGTTGACGTTAGGCCATAGTGCACCCACTTTTTCTCTTCGCCTAATGTTTCTGATACGGCACGAGTGAAGGCTACTACGTCATGGCGAGTATCTTGTTCAATTTCGAAAATGCGATCAATATCAAATGAGGCATTTTGACGTAATTTCTTCACATCTTCTTTTGGAATAATCCCGAGTTCACTCCACGCTTCACATGCTAAAATTTCTACCTCCAGCCATGCTTTAAAACGATTTTCATCAGTCCAAATTTTTCCCATTTCTTCTCTTGTATAACGTTCAATCATATAGTTATGCCTCCTAGTTTTCTTCAATTATCTTCTTTTCTACTAAATCGTTATATATGTCAATTGCATTATCACCTATAAATGTAGCATGTCCCATTTTTCTTAACGGTTTGTTCTCTTCTTTACCATACATATGAAGATGTGCTGTACCCACTTCTTCTAACCTGTTGAAGAATGGCTCCACATCTTTTCCAAGAAGGTTAAACATTACTGCTCCACCATGTACATAAACAGGGGCAAGTGGCAAACCGCAAATCGCACGAATGTGTTGTTCGAATTGCGATACATTACATGCTTCGATTGTGTAATGTCCGGAGTTATGAGGGCGAGGAGCGAGTTCATTGATTAATATCTCCTCACCAGTTACAAACATTTCAATAGCAAAAGTTCCAACTACGCCGATCGTTTCTGCGATCGCCTTAGCAGCTTGTCTTGCTTTTATAGCAATTCGTTCAGAAATACGAGCTGGTGCAATTGTCGCATGTAAAATATGGTCACGATGAATATTTTCAGCTACTGGAAAATAACAAATATCTCCATCCATTGATCTTGTAAAAACAATGGAGATTTCTCTATCAAAAGGGACCCATTTTTCTATGATTAATCGATCTGCTGATGCAAGCATGCTCCCTGCTTCTTTCAGATCTGCTTCATTCGTTAGTTTTACTTGTCCTTTTCCGTCATAGCCGCCACGGCATGTTTTTGCAACAGATGGAAATCCGATTTTATTTAAAGCAGCCTGGAGTTCTTCCACTGATGTAACAATTGCAAAATCTGCTACAGGCTGGCCGCTTTCGACCATCGCATTTTTTTCTAATTCGCGGTCTTGTGTTACTTTTAAAGAATTCGCACCTTGGGGTAAAATCCCTTTATCTTCAAGGATTTGAGCTGCTCTCAGGTCTACATTTTCGAATTCATATGTGACAACATCTGACCTTTCGGCTAGTTGCTTTACTGCTTCCATATCCGTATATTGGGCAACAATTTGTTCATCGGCTACCTGGGCTGTTGGACAGTCTGGTGTGGGATCTAATACTATCACTCTGTAACCCATATGTTTTGCAGTTGTTGTCATCATTCGACCTAATTGACCTCCGCCAATAATACCAATCGTAGTTCCAAATAATAATCTATTGTTCTGCAAGGTCTTCCCTCATTTCTTCTACTTTCTCACGCATTTTGTTCTGAAAGTTACATAACGTTTTAGCAATTTTCTCGTCAGATGTTCCAATAATTTGTGTTGCTAATATGCCAGCATTTTTTGCACCTGCTTTGCCAATAGCCACTGTTGCAACAGGAACACCGCCAGGCATTTGCACAATTGATAGAAGGGAATCTAATCCATTTAGACTTTTTGTTTGAACAGGTACACCGATAACCGGTAATGTAGTTTTTGCTGCAACCATTCCTGGTAAATGTGCTGCACCACCTGCTCCAGCAATAATTACTTTCAAGCCTTTCTCTCTTGCTTGTTCTGCATAGGTAAACATATCCTCCGGCGTACGGTGAGCAGAGATAACATCCTTTTCATAACTAATTCCCAATTCTTCTAACACACTACAAGCATGTTTCATTGTTTCCCAATCTGAAATGCTTCCCATTATTACCCCAACTTGTGCCATTATTCCCCTTCTTTCTCTAATTAACTTTTAATAAAATTTAAAAAAACCTATCCAATCTCCCCCGTTAATAAGAGAAGATGAATAGGTTTGTGATAATTGTCCACTCAACCTTTCTATCTATAATCTCTCTTTCAGCAGAGTCCTCGAAAAAGTATTAGAATGGGTTTAACTAGCTAATTTCAGCTTTGTACCGAATCCTCGTTTTCACCCCATGATTATAGAATTAGAAAGTAAGTAACACATCTTCCCTCATAGTCCATCATTTCCGGTGATGGGTAGAAACATTGGGCCATATTCCCAAACTATATGAGGTTTTTTATCTTTAATTGTAAGATTATTTCACTGTACTTCTATAATAACAAGTTGGCTTCCTTTCTGTCAATAAAAAATCGAACGTTAAATCATATAACTAATTTAACGTTCGTGTTTCATTAATATTGCTTCAAATTGTATAATCCGATCCACAGGAGTTACCCCATGCTCATCTTCTTGGAATACAGGCTTTTCTATCCGCCTAACTGGTTGATACCCTGCTCTGTTTATCCTATCAAGACATACATCAATGGTTTCATTTTTCTCGACTTGGAATATTCTCTTCTTCGGCAACTTCTCTTGATTGCTCTTTTTCTTTTTCGACACTACGAATAATCTTTCCTTTCTTCACCTGTTTAACCCAGAAACCACCATGTATTTGTTTTGGTTCATAGGCAATGATAAAAGCTTTTGGATCAATTGATTTAATCGTTTCATATAAGTGCAATTCGTATTTTCTTGGAGAGAGTATTTGCATCGCTAGTCGGTCTCCATCCATGCCATAAGCATACCAGCTTGTTACGCCATACCCTTTTTCTCTAAGCTGTTTCGTAAAAGTAATATCTGGATTTGAGGAAATCACATTTACTGTTGTATATCCAAGTGCCAACTTCTCTTCTATTAATGATCCACTAATCACACCTATACCGTACCCTAGTCCATAAGCTATTAAGTTTTGAATTTCACCTAAGTTATCTAAAACCAGGCCTAAGCCTAGTGTGTATATCACAATTTCAATCGTACCAATCGTTGCGGCAATATACCTTCTTCCTTTCAATGTTAAGATAACTCTTAATGTAGAAAGAGAGACATATACAATATTAATTACCATAATTATTGCAACCATGACAAGTGCATTTTCTAACAATACTTCCCCTCCTAGCCTTTCTATTTGTTTCATAACAGGGAAACTGATTTTCGCCGTCCCATTTTATCATAGAATATGAGTAGTTCCTAGTAGAAAAAGTTAATGATCACGATATTAATTTGCCCGTTTTACCGTACGATAAACCTAGGATAATTTTAAACACGTCATTATGCACCAATCAATATCCCTTTCCATATATTAAAATAAATTCACTACATAAAAAGGAGGAATAATTAATGGATCCTTTTCAACAAATGCAAGACTGGAAAAATAATTTAGATCAGTTTTTTGGAGGGGATTTCTGGAATGATTTTGAGCATATCATAAAGCCTCCAATTCCAGCGATTAACCTATATGAATTGGAAAACGAAATTATTATATATGTAAATTTACCAGGAATAAAGGAAAGTAAGCATGTCAAAATCTACTTAGATGAAAACATATTGGAATTAAAAGGTGAGCTATATCCATTCGAACAGAGGGGGAAGCAATTAAACCAGGAGATCTTACAAGGGGAATTTTCAAGAAAGATTGAATTACCTTGTGCTGTCCGCAAAGATAAGGTGTCTGCGGTTTTAAAACACGGTGTGATGAAAATTCAATTATTTAAAATAAGCAACAGGAAAAAGAATATGAAACAAGTCGACTTTGAAATAGAAGAATAAAAGAGCCAGGCAACCACCTGGCTCTCCACTTAATCTACGAATCCTAAATATAGAATAAATAATACGGCTAATACCCACATAATTGGATTTACTTCTTTTGCTCTGCCTTTTGCTGACATCATAATAGGGTAGAAGATAAACCCGATAGCAATACCTGTTGCAATACTATAAGCTAAAGGCATAATAATAATAGTTAAGAAGGCTGGTACTGCAATTTCGAACTGATCCCAAGGGATGTCTTTTAATGAGGAAGCCATCATTATCCCAACAATAATTAATGCAGGAGCAGTAACTGCTGATGTTACCACACCAAGAAGTGGTGAAAAGAAAATCGCCAGCAGGAATAGCAATGCCGTTACAACGGATGCAAAACCTGTTCTTCCGCCAGCACCTACACCAGTTGCAGACTCAACATAAGAAGTTGTCGTAGAAGTACCTAATGTTGCACCAACCACAGTTGCAGCAGAATCTGCAAACAATGCTCTACCTGCTCTCGGCAGTTTATTATCTTTGATAAATCCTGCTTTTGATGCAACCGCTACTAAAGTTCCAGCAGTATCAAAGAAATCCACGAATAAGAATGTCAAAATGACGACTAACATTTCTACAGTGAATACTTCACCAAAGTGAGAAAATGCTGCACCAAATGTCGGTGCAAGACTAGGTACAGAATCTACAATCTTCTCAGGAATTGGTACAAGGTTGAAGATCATTCCTGCAATAGCAGTGATAATCATTCCGTAAAACACGCCGCCTTTAACTCCTAAACCAATTAATACTACTGTAACAAGTATACCAAATACCGCTAACAGGGTTCCTCCTGAAGTAATATCTCCTAAAGCCACAAGTGTACTAGGATCTGCTATAATAATTTCTGCATTTTGGAAACCGATAAATGCAATAAACAAACCAATCCCGGCACCCACTGCCATTTTTAAAGTAGCAGGGATGGCATTAATAACCATTTCTCTAATACCTGATAATGTTAGAATAATAAAGATTAACCCTGAAACTAACACACCTGCTAATGCTGTTTCCCATGCTATACCAGCACCTAACACTACAGTATAGGTGAAGAATGCATTTAAACCCATACCAGGTGCGAGAGCAATTGGATACTTTGCTAATAAGCCCATCAATAATGTACCAAGTGCTGCCGCTAACGCTGTTGCAACAAATACTGCACCTTGATCCATTCCTGCTTCTGCAAGCATAGATGGATTCACGAATAAAATATATGCCATAGCAAGAAATGTTGTAATACCAGCAACAGATTCTTTCCGATAATTAGTGCCAAGTTTATCAAATTCGAAAAACTTCTTCATTTTATTATCTCCCCTTCTTTTGATACCAGAAGTAAGAAAAACTCCTTTAACCATGATAGCTAAAGGAGTCTCTCATACAATTCAGAAACATCATCAAACGAACTGATACAGTACGAATGATAATATTCCCTCCTCGTAGTCAGAGCTTTTACGGGCTCTGGTAGAGACTCTTGGGCCATATCCCCAATATTATACGACGGATGGTAATTAATATTATTTTATTAATAATTTCAATTCATATCATACTAGGATCGAGACAATTAGTCAAGAGAAAATACGAATGTTTATGAACACTTTACATATATCGTTCGTATTTTAGATTTTGGTTCGTTTCTCTTCTTAGCAAGATGATTATTCACTCAATTTCCTTACGTCCATTTATTTCTTCTTATAATCTCTTATAAGTAAAAAGATCAACAGAAAGAAAAGGATAACAACTGAAAGTGATATGCCCCATAAATGTTCTGCATCTAAATAGAGCCCCAAAACCATAATAACAACTGAAATGACCGGCGCCATAATATAATAAACTTTAGTATTATAAAACCAACCATATGGAAAAAAGTGTGCACCAGTTATGATGGCAAAAAATATAATTGCATCCTCTGGGTTTGTTATCATTCCAAAAAATAAAATTGGAAAATAGATAAGTTGAGCAAAATTGAAAATTAAACCCAGATTGCCTAGTGGATTATTTTTCAATTGCCAATCTGCTTTAATCATAGTAGAAATACCTACAGATAAAGGAAACATGATTCCTGTGGAAATCAACATGTATATGTTCTTTTTCTGTATATCTATAGGTAGTAAAAATATGATTGTAATAATAGACCAAATAACAATAGCCGCTAATAAAAATCCTATTCCATTTTTCGCTTTAACCGATATTTCATTTCTAATCTCATTCACTTCCAAAATATCTCCCCCTACATTTCTCCAAGTATGTACATAAATAAGATTGTATCATTTTTAAAAAACTATTATATAAAAGCTCATTCTGAATACCACGTTTTCCTTTTATATAATTGCAGTTACTAGATATCACCATTAAAGCCACCACATTCATGCTTTATTATAGTTGTAATCCAACTTATATGTATATTTTTAAAAATTCCCTACCAAAAATTTATTGGTAGGGAATCAGGTTTTGCTCCTTTTGGATTAGATTAAATACCTGTTAAAAGGCGCTTTTTCTTCAAATTATGTTGTCTTCTTATTCCCACTCAATCGTTGCAGGTGGCTTACTAGTTACATCATACAACACACGGTTAATATGATCGACTTCATTTACAATACGAACAGATATTTTTTCTAATACATCCCACGGGATACGTGCCCAGTCTGATGTCATTCCATCAATGGATGTCACAGCACGGATACCGATAGCATAATCATATGTTCTTGCATCGCCCATTACACCAACACTGCGGATATCTGGAAGCACCGTGAAATATTGCCAAATATCGCGGTCTAGTCCAGCTTTTTGGATTTCTTCACGCAGGATAGCATCTGATTCACGGACAATTTCCACTTTTTCGGGTGTAATTTCGCCTAGTACCCGAATTCCTAAACCAGGGCCCGGGAATGGTTGACGCCAAACGATTTCATCAGGTAAACCTAATTCCGTACCAAGTGCTCGCACCTCATCTTTAAACAATGTATTTAATGGCTCAATAAGTTGGAACTCCATATCTTCTGGAAGTCCGCCTACATTATGGTGTGATTTAATTGTTTGTGCTGTTTCTGTACCACTCTCAACAATATCTGTATATAGCGTACCTTGTGCTAAGAAATCCATATTTTCTAATTTAGCTGCTTCATCATCAAATACATAGATAAACTCATTACCAATAATTTTACGTTTCTGCTCAGGATCTGATACACCTTTTAACTTACTTAGAAAACGGTCTTCTGCATCAACTCTGATAATATTCATATGGAATTGATCTCGGAATGTTTCCATGACTGTATCTCCTTCATTCTTCCGAAGTAAGCCGTGGTCAACAAAAATACATGTTAACTGGTCACCAATTGCTTTGTGAATCAGCGCAGCTACAACTGAAGAATCAACACCTCCGCTTAGTGCACAAAGAACATTACGATCACCAACTTGTTCTCTGATTTTTTCCACTTCCATATCGATAAAATTCGCCATTGTCCAATCACCAGAACATTTACTCACATGGAAGACGAAATTTTTCAATAAATCATTGCCATATTCCGAGTTTCTAACTTCAGGGTGAAATTGGACACCATAAAATTGTTTTTCTGTGTTACTCATAGCAGCAACAGGTGTGGAGGAACTTGTTGCTTCAATTTTAAAACCTTCAGGTGCTTCAATAATTTTGTCACTATGGCTCATCCAAACAACTTGGTCCATTGGTGTTCCATCAAATAGTACTGTACCTTCCTGTACATTAATTTCTGCTTTTCCATATTCACGCTCATTGGCACGTTCAACCACTCCACCGAAATGATGTGTCATTAGTTGCATGCCATAACAAATTCCTAATACAGGGATCTCTAAATCAAAGATTCTTTCATCACAACGGAAGCTGTTTTCCCCGTAAACACTGTGAGGGCCACCTGAAAGAATAATTCCTTTAGGATTCATTTCCTTAATTTCTTCTACTGTTAATCGATGAGAATGTAATTCACTATATACACCAAACTCACGAATACGACGAGTTATTAGCTGGTTATATTGACTTCCAAAATCAAGCACCAGGATCATTTCATTGTTTACTTCCAAGATTGTCCACTCCTTTAACAAATTAACAAAACTTGGCTTGTCGCCAGCCAGCGACAAGCCTCTGTTTCACTTATACTATAATCCCCCAAAAAAAGATGCATTTTTATAGTATAAAGAAAAACTGCCTTTCTTCTTAACTTCTTATCAGAAAGGCAGAAATCACGACAGACCCCTACCTTCATAGTCCGAACATTTAAGGTGTTCAGATAGAAACATTCAGGCCATATTCCCAAATTTATATGAAGGCTTATTCCATTTTAAAAGATTGTTCAAAAGCGCTCTTTCTTTTTGAACGCGCACTTTAATTTATCTTATTCTATCAATCGGCGTTTTTTTGGTCAAGCAAATATTTGATCAATTACTTTTTGGAATAGTTCGCGCAATTTATTCCTATCTACTTTGTCATCTGATTTCCGATACAAATATTGCTCGTAAATCAAAGTCAATTCCATCATCTCATTTATTCCCATTTGCTCATCAACTGATCGAGCATACTGTCGTAATGTTTGTCCTTTCTGTCGATGATAGCCTCTTTTATCCAAAACAGACATCACGTACAGATAACCCTTATCCAGCTCCATTTGCTTGGAAATATTCGCCCATTTCCGTTTATCGTACCAGTCTCTTATTTCATAACGTTTCACAAATGCTATGATTCCGGGAATAGTTAAAAGGATTACAACAATAATGAACCATACCCTATTGTTATTACTATTTGTATCATTCCCCGCCAATGTATCACTATTCTCTTCTTGCTCTGTTACGTCCTGTTCCATTTCTTCTTGTTGCTGCTCTTCTGATTCTTCTTGTGGTTCAGCATCTTCTCCTGATTCTTCTGGTGTCAACATTTCACCAGCTGTCTCTTGATAAAAATTTGTCGGGTTTGTAAAGCCGCTCGTTGGTTCAAACGGTACCCAACCAATTTCAGGGAAATATACTTCTACCCATGAGTGTGCATTATTATTCGTAATTTCATACAAATGATAACCATTTGCCAAGTCGGGCTGAACTTGTTTTAACTCTCCGCCTGTAAAACCTTTCACCCACCTTGCCGGAATATCTAATGAACGCAGCAGGACAACCATTGAAGTAGAGAAGTTATCACAATAACCAACCCTTGTTTCAAATAAGAACTGATCAACATAATCTTCACCTTGTTGTGGTATCGATACATCTTCTATTTGATAAGTATAACCATTCTGGCCAAAGTAGTTTTCAATTGCTTTCGCTTTCTCATACCGAGTTTGCTCTTGATCAACTATTTCTTCAGCTAAATCCTTGACACGTTGTGGTAATGTATCAGGAAGTTGTAAATATTGATTTCTAATATCTGCTGGGTCTTTTTCACTTACCTGATTGAGCTGATCGATATTAAATGAAGGTGCTTCATAGAGAATAGTAAAGGACTCATTGGCCATGTTTTGTTCTGCCGCTTCCACTTCCATCATGCCTGATTCCCTGTCCTGGAAAAGGTTTGCTCCATTTGGTGCCATTATGAAACTTGAACCATATGGGAATGGAACCTTTGATAAATTACTTTCCGAAGCATAACGGAGAGAAGTCTCTGATGGTGTTGTCTCTACTTGGCTAAGCGAAAATGTTTGAAAGCGGAAACTGCTAGTCCGTAATGGAACATAATTTAATTCTGTAGATCGTTCCCAGCCTTTTCCTGTATAAATATCTTTAGATTCGATACGCCAATATAGTTTCTCCTTTGAATATGCTTCAAATACCGGTGTATCATCTTTAATAAAGGAACCGCCTAAGTTAGAGTCATTCTCTCCATAACCTACTCTTTGGATTGAATTTCCTTCACCAAATCCCACATGCCCTGCAGTACTTTGAATAAAAGGTACGGGATCCGGCCATTGCGGATTAGGTTTCGGAGCGAATAACCCCAAACCTACGGCAACAAGAACAATAATTGATACGGGTATCATCCATCTAAAGAAGTTTTTATTCCTTTCAACAGATACATTTGTTTCTTGCAAATGCATGTACCGACTAAGCCCCAAAGCAATGAAAGCAATAAATACTGTCCGGATAATCGCTGTTGTCGCAGCATAGTCAGTAAAGGTATCTAATATCGCCAAATAAAAGATTGTAAGTACAACAAACAGGAAGAACTTATTTGCAATTAGAAACCAAAAATGTAATAAATAGCTCATCAACCATAAGAGGATCAGAAACAGGAAACTTCTCACAAACGGAGTCATCTGATTCCAATCCGCCTGCATAATAACTTGAATGTTATAACTTATCTCAGTCACCAACTGCTCTATCCATTCACTACTGAAAAACATACTTGTCAAAAACAAATAATCTAATACAAAAACCAAACCTATCGCTTTAAGAATGAACTTTAAACTGCCATTTTTCACAAAAAAGGAGAGGAGAAAACAATAACCTGTGTAGATTATAAATAAATGCAAACTCCCAGTGTCGGTGATCTGTTTTAATGGTCTTAACCACTCCCAAAACAATAAAAATCCTGCTGCTAGGATTAAAAGAGAGGGGAAAGAGAAGTTTTTATTCGTTACATTCATTTAGCTGCATGCACCTCCCACTTTTCTTTAACTAAATCTTTTTCTGTCATTGTTTGAACAGCAATATCACTTAATTTCAGTTGCTGGATCATGCGTTGATTCTCTATTGTCATTTTTTCGTCAGTAGTAATATAAGTTACGAACAGCTGATAATCCAGCTTCTTTTTTGCTATTAAACTATCCACCAATGCGGAATCTATTTGGGTGATAATGAAAAATATTAGCGTTCCTTTTGGAAAATATTGAACCATATGTTGCAGTTTTTTTGTAACATTGGACTGCTCATCCTGCCTTAAAGTAGCTAAATAATTCTTGACATCAGAGAATTGGGATTGAATTTGTTGAGAGGTGAAATGTTTCTCCCGCTCTCCCAGGACATGCATCGATATCTGTTGTCCCTTTGATTTCATTTCATTTAACAAGGATAAGGTTAATTCGATTGCAGCTTCAAAAGACATCGGTAAGTGATGGTTACTATTATTAGTTGGCAATATTATCGCTAAATGGGCATCTTTTTCTTGTTCAAATTCTTTTGTCATTACCGTGTTTTTTCTTGCAGTGGTTTTCCAATCGATCCAGGAAAATCGGTCTCCCGGAATATATTCACGCACACCTGAAACAACATTGGTTAATTTCTCATCATACATATTAGCTGGGCTGTTTCCCTCTTCTAAACTATCTGACCTTAATTGCCACTTGATATCACGGAAAGCAGGATAAACGATCATATGAGAATTTGAATGAATATGACAATCATTTGAAACAAGACCGAACGGGTCTCCTGTACTCACTTTAATTGTTGAAAACTCATGCTTCCCACGTGGTAAGTGGTCTAATTTAAAAGATACAGTGAACTGTTTCCTGAAATACGGGAATAATATTTTCTTCAAAATACGCTCCTCGCGATAATGTGACTGATCCGCCAAGTATCGATATTTCTTATCACCAATATCCTTATAACGCAGCGTTTCGGGACATAAATCTTCTATCATAAGATAAAATAGAGGGAAATGTGTTTTACGTTTTATTGTGATCTTTAATTCTACTGAACTTCCAGCATGTACGTAATTTGCAGAAATATCCCTCTCCACGTGCCAATGCCTAAATGGATAAAAAGGAATGATTAGCATATAGAGAAGAATGGGAGTAACACTATAAAATAAAAACCAGCTTAGAAAGCCTCCTTGAAACATGGCAAATGAAAACAGAATTCCAATAAGCAGACACAATTGTATTACTCGAATCAAACGTTGTGCAGTCGTTTTCATCCATGAAGTTCCTTTCGGACTGGAATATCCACTTGATCAACAATTTCACTAAGCAGCTTCTTTTGTGTTATTCCTTCATATCTCGCCTCTGGCTTTAATATAATGCGGTGTGTCAACACATACGGCGCTAAAAGCAGCACATCATCCGGAATGACATAATCTCTGTTATGAATAAATGCATAAGCTTTAGCAGCACGCATTAAAGCAATCGAACCACGCGGGCTTACACCTAATTGTACATAATTATTTTTTCTAGTAGCAGAAGCAATTTGGACTATCAAATGTTTCACTGACTGATCAATATACAAATCTTCTATCATACTTTGCATTTCAATAAGTTGTGTTTTATCAATCACTGGATATAATTCATCAATGGGATGTCTGCGATCCGTTCGGTTTAACATTTCCAATTCATCCAGTTCATTAGGATACCCCATACTTAACTTCATAATAAATCGATCAAGTTGTGCTTCAGGTAATGGATATGTCCCTTCATAGTCAACAGGGTTTTGTGTCGCCATAACGAAAAATGGTTTATTTAATGATTTTGTTACACCATCAGCTGTTACATTCATTTCTTCCATCGCTTCTAATAAAGAGGATTGTGTTTTTGGTGACGTACGATTAATTTCATCTGCTAAGACAATATCACCAAAAATCGGTCCTTCTCTAAATTCAAACACCATTTCTTTAGGATTATAAATAGATACACCGGTAACATCTGATGGAAGCAAATCAGGAGTGAATTGAATCCGCTTGAAATCACAGTTAAGAGATTTTGCTAACGCTCGAACAAGCATGGTTTTTCCAACCCCAGGGACATCTTCTAATAAAACATGTCCATCTGCTAGTAATGCAACCAAACTAAGGGTTGCTTCCCGTTCTTTACCGATTATTACTTTTTGAATATTATCAAGTATTTCATTCACTTTTATATGGTATTCCGTCATTTCATGGCCTCCATCTCTATTATGCTAGTATAGTAATCTCGATGCAGCAGTCTCTGTTTACAATAAAAATCTTCTATATATCATTCTATCCTTAGCATACCATTCCCATACGTTTTTTAGAAGAAGTAAGCTTATTGATATTAATAGAAATATCGCATACATTCATACTTATATAGAAAAAAAACTCCTAGACATTTCTAGGAGTTTAACCGATAATAACTTTTTCCGTTGGATAATGAAATTTATCTTGACTAGCATCTCCACGCACGAGAAACAAGAAAGAAAATATACCAATTCTCCCAATAAACATCAGACACATAATCAAACATTTGCCAAACTGTGATAACTCTGGTGTAATACCCATCGATAAACCTGTTGTTCCAAATGCTGATGAGACTTCAAATACAATTTGGATGAAGGAAAAATTTTCTGTATATGCCAGCACAATGACAGATGAAACACAGAGCATTAACGCAGTAGAGATAACGATAAAGGAACGGAGCATATCTTCTTGATCTATTTCCCGTCCAAATACTTTCACACTAGAATTACCTTTCGCATAATTCCAAATAGTTAGCAGCATAATCGCGAAAGTTGTTGTTCGAATCCCACCGCCAACACTGCTTGGCGAAGCACCAATAAACATTAATACACTAATTAAAACAAGTGTTGGTAAAGTGAATTCAGAAACATCCATTGTTGATAAGCCGCCACTCCTTGACGTAACTGACTGGAATAAACTATAAAAGAATGACTGATGCCAGTTCTTATCAGCAAAGAATGCATTTCGTTCCAGCACAAAAATCAATAACCAGCCAATTATTACCAGCCAGAAGAATGTAATTGTTGTGATTTTTGTAAACAATGAAAATTTATGACGGTCATTGACTGCATATCTTTTTCCTTGTAATACTTCTTGAACTTCCACTAATACAGGGAAACCAATTGCTCCGAGAATAATTAATATCATATTAATAAACTGAACAAAATAATCATCAGCAAACGGCAGCAGCGAAGCACCAGTAATATCCAATCCCCCATTTGTTGTTGCACTAATCGCACCGAACACACCATGGAGCAATGCTTCCTGTGCCGAATCATAATAATTCAAAAAGTGGATGGTCAAAATAAGTGCACCAATAAACTCGATGAGGAGGATCAGTTTAAAAATCTCCAGCATTAATTTTACTAATCCTGCTAATGTCTTACTATTTTGATCAACCATGATCAATTTACGATTTCTTATCCCAATTTTCTTACCTAATATAACCCAGATAAATGTCCCCATTGTCATTATGCCTATTCCGCCTAAGTGTAAGATGACTGCAATTGCGATTTGACCGGCAGGATTAAATGTATCTGCAATAGATACGACAGTTAATCCTGTTACACTTATGGAAGTAACTGCAGTGAACATAGCATCAATAAGTGACAGCTCTACACCTGGTTTATGGAATACTGGTAAACTAACAATAATAGTTGAGAAAATAACTGCTAATAAGTAATATGTCACAATATGATGAATTGCTGACCATTGTTTAAATATATTTTTCCAATTGCCCTGAATCGCCATGAAAATTCTCCCTCAATGTATTGAAACTAGTCGATAGTTTACCATATTCGTAATGAATATTCATTACTTTATTAAAAAGTTATATTATAAATTTGCCCATTCTTGAATATTATACGAACAACTGCCTTACCAGGTTCCCAAGGCTGAGACTCTTTTTTGTTAATACATTCGGTTTAATTACAACTGCTCCATTACAATTTGTATTTCTATCACTTTCAATTTAAAATAACTTTAGTAGTTTGTTTAGGATTGTTAATAGTAAAGGAGAATAATGAAATCTTATGGATATGTTGCGTAAATTTGTGATGGATATACGTTTTAATCGTTTTATTACTGGTCTAATCATTATCAATGCTATTCTAATTGGACTAGAGACCTTCCCAAACATTTATGCTGAGTATTACAACTTGTTTTTCGTTATAGACATAGTTATACTAGCTATTTTCACTATAGAGGTATTACTAAAAATAATAGTGTTAAGAAAAAGCTTCTTTAAAAATAGCTGGAACATTTTCGACCTTATTATTGTATTAGGCAGTGTTATTCTCTACAGCACTCCATATGTCGGTGTATTACGAATCTTCCGTGTTCTGCGTGTATTTCGTACAATAACAACTATTCCAACATTACGTCGTATTGTTGCTGCCCTTTTTATGGCTATTCCAACAATAAGCAGTGTTCTTCTTATTATGGCTATTATCTTCTATGTTTATGCTATTTTAGGAACCAGTTTCTTTCGGGAGATTTCCCCCGAATATTTCGGAGATATTTTCTTAAGCTCCGTTACTTTATTCCAAATATTTACGTTGGAATCATGGGCTAGTGGTATATTTCGACCAATATTCCAACAAGCCCCTTCTTCATGGCTTTACTTCCTATCATTTATTGTTATTACAACGTTTATTATGATCAATTTAATTGTAGGAGAAATCGTTAATAATGCACAAAAACTATCAGAAAGTATAGAAGAAGAAACAGATGAGATTAAAGATGAAATACACGAAATAATAGAGTTGAGAAAAGAAATAAATGAGATCAAACAAATACTCCTTGAAAAAAAATAAATATCTTCCATAGAGTGTGACTGGAGATATGGCCATAAAAAAAGGATAAAGCTGGGACAAAAGTAGTTTGCCCCTTCTGTAATCCAGACGATTCAACTGAATCTGTCTGGATTATTTACTTTCTGAAAACAGGGTCTATCATTCTCTAATTAAAGCAGGTTACTACTTTGGAGGAGAGACTTATAATGCATAAACGCTTCGCTGGGTTATTTATTCATTATTGTTTTTGTTAGGCCGGTGCATCGTGCAATCTAACGAGTAGGTACATATAATTTTAATGAATATGCACTTATCAAAGGAGGGACCAATTTGGATATATTAGATAAGCTCCTAAATCAGACAATTACCCTATACCTATCAGGAAAATGGAAGATCGAAGGACTTCTTATTGGAGCAGGTAGTGATGTCCTTGTTATCTATAACGCTGGAGAACTCTTTTATATACCTACTGCTCATGTTCAACAAATTAGGGAATGCAGGGATGACGAGATTTCCTTTGATAATGAAGATATTGATTTATTGAAGGACATATCCTTAAGAAAAGTTCTAATGAATGCTAAAGGAATGTTTACAGAGATCTTCGTTTCTCCATCGCAACCGATTCATGGGTATATCACAAATGTGTTAAATGATTATTTTACTTTCTATTCCCCTGTCTATAAAACAATGTTTATTCCATTTAACCATTTGAAATGGTTAATCCCCTACAAGGAAAACCAAACACCGTATGGCTTGGTGAAAGAACAATTACCACTACATCCGAGTTTTATGAATTTATCGAGAACTTTTGAAATCCAATTACAGAAGTTAATTGGGAAAATAGTTATGGTAGACCTTGGTGCAGAACCGTATCAAATTGGACAATTAATAAATGTTCATACAAATATAATAGAAATGGTTAACGCAAAACAAAAGACAGTTTTACTTCCTGTAAACCATATTAAAACAATACATTTTCAGTAATTACACATTATCAATCTGCCAATCGATTGGATTCCTGCCAATACTCTTTAAGATTTCATTTGTTTTCGAGAAAGGTTGACTACCTAAAAAGCCGCGGTGTGCTGATAATGGACTGGGGTGTGCCGATTTAATAATAAAGTGTTTGGAAGTATTTATAATAGCTTGTTTCTTTTGGGCAGCTGCTCCCCACAAGATATATACAATCGGATCTGCTTTCTCATTCAAACTCATTATTACTTGATCTGTAAATTGTTCCCACCCTTGACCTCTATGAGAGTGTGCCTGTCCCGCTCTTACTGTTAAAACATTATTAAGCAGGAGCACTCCTTGTTCTGCCCATTTTGTTAAATGCCCGTGATTTGGGATTGTGCAACCTACATCCTCAGCTAGTTCTTTATAGATATTTCTAAGTGATGGCGGGATTTCCACCTCTGGTTTAACCGAGAAACTAAGACCATGTGCTTGATCAGGTCCATGATAAGGATCCTGGCCCAAAATAACAACTTTGACATTTTCAAACGGTGTATAATGAAGTGCATTAAATATATCTTCCCTATCCGGATAGATTGGAAACTGCTGATATTCTCTTTTCAAAAATTCTCGTAAATGGATATAGTATTCTTTATCAAATTCCTGATCAAGTATATTTGCCCAATCATTTTTCAAAATTGTTTTTGACATATTACATCAACCTTTATTTACGGATTATTTACCTTATTTGTTTATCTGCCACCTGTTTGTACTGATAACATACCGCTATCACACCATTATTACCTGACTAATGACTTTATCTCTGTTATCGCAATTTCATGAAAGATATATTTTTCCTTTACCCTCTCGAATTACTTTTACACCTGAATCCAACTTTTAATGAGATCATTCTTGTTACATAACCGCTTCACTGACTTCTCCTCATATTAATTACCATAAGAAGTGATCGCATCTTTAAACATTTTCCAGAATTTCTCTTCATCAAACCCTGTTGCTACAAAGACGTTCGGCTGTTTACCTGTTACTCCATGCCGATCAATAACAGTCATGCCATATGTATGTTCACCTTTCGTTTCTATATCAACGTGAAGATGTTTGAATGTAAAGATGGTTGGATCAATTAAATGTGCAATTGTACATGCATCATGAATGGGCCCACCATCAAAATCAAAGTGATCTTTGTATGCCTGGATGAAGAAAATGAAAAGTTCTGCAATAAAATCTGCTACTTTATTTTTCATTACTCTCAACTCATTAACTGTTTCACTTGTTGCTAGTACTTGATGGGTGATATCTAAGCCGAACATTCGGATAGGTATTCCACTTTCGAAAACAACTTTAGCTGCTTCTCCATCTACATAGATATTAAATTCTGCTGCTGGTGTCCAATTCCCATAACTCCCACCACCCATTAATATAATTTCTTTTATGTTTTGCTTTATTTCCGGTTCTTTCATTAGTGCCATGGCAATGTTCGTTAGTGGCCCTGTTGGAACGAGCGTTATTTGCTCATCTGTTGTTAAGAGTTTTTCTATTATCAGGTCAACTGCATGTTGTTTAACTGCTTGTTTCTCCGGAATATCAGGCAGATTTGGTCCATCTAAACCTGTCTCACCATGAATTTCTTTTGCTATCTCTGATTGTTTAATCAATGGACGAACGGCTCCTTGTGCCACGGGAACATCTAATCCAATAATATCGCAAACCTTTAATGCATTTAATGTGTTTTTTTCTACTTCTACATTCCCGGCTACTGTTGTGATGGCTTCTATCTTATGCGGATTAATTCTGGAAGCTGCCAAAATGATGGCAACAGCGTCATCATGTCCTGGATCACAGTCTAGTATAAATTTCATTTGAAGGACCTCCTCTTAAACTTTTCTCTATATTTTAACATAGAAAAAAAGCGAAGAGTCGCTCTCCGCTTTCCTACAAAGTCTTTTCACCCAGGGAAAACAAGTTACTAAGCTAATGTCTCTTTATCTATCCAGCCCTCGGCCCATTGTTGAATACTTTTTAAAACCGGTTCAAGGGCGCGTCCTTTATCTGTTAACCCATATTCTATTCTTACAGGTGTTTCATCATAAACTTTGCGTTCCACAATCCCCGACTTCTCGAGGTCTTTTAATCGTTCTGACAAAACACGTCCACTAATCCCAATCGAAGATTCTATTACTGAAAAGCGTTGTGCCCCTTCTAATAGTTGAAAGATAATTAAACCAGTCCATCGTTTATTTAATATATCTAATGCAGATTCAAATCTAGGGCATATCGTCTTATCACTCATCACTTTCACCTCTTTGTTTCTATTATAGCAGAAGATTTTACAGAAATAAAATAACTAATTTACTTGACGTAATTAATTTATATTTGTATACTTAGTTACATAAAGTAAGTTAATATTTTTTTGGGAGGAATACTAATTATGACAAACGTAAAATTAGATAAGGTACACAGTGCATTAAATTTTCAGGTGAAACATATGATGGTTTCTAAAGCAAAAGGCGAGTTCCAAGATTTCGATATCGATTTTAATGGAGATTTTGATAATCTGGAGAACGCTAGTATTAAAGTGACAGTTAATGTCGCATCAATCGAAACTAACAATGAAGATCGTAACGGTCACTTAAAATCTGGAGACTTCTTTGATGTAGAAAATTACCCAACCATTACTTTCCAAAGTAAATCTGTGTCAAAAGTAAGTGACTCTGAATTTAAAGTAACTGGTGATTTAACAATTAAAGGTGTAACAAATGAAGAAACGTTTACTGTAGACTATAACGGTAAAGCAAAAGATCCAATGAGCGGTAACATTGTAGCAGGTGCTGATGTTGAAGGGAAAATCAACCGTGAAGACTATGGATTAACATGGAATGCTGCATTGGAAACTGGTGGTGTCCTGATCGGTAAAGAGATTAAACTTAGCGGTTCTTTTGAATTTGCAATTGAAGAGTAATATATTTAAGCCAACGCATGTCTTGCGTTGGCTTTTTTACTTGAAATTTATTTTATGTAATGTGAATTAACATCTTTGAGGGGAAGCAATCTTTTATTTATTTCCAAAGCTGCCCCCTATTTAGACCTCTACAACATAGCTAATGATCTCTTTAATTTTCCCATCCTTATGCTTATTTAATCTGTAAATATCACAAAAGCTGTAATGGCGTTGCTCGCCATCACGATTGGTTGAATGGATCAATCCATTTACTGCCGCTTCTTTTCCGTGTGTAATCATATGCTCGATTTCTAATTCGAACTGATTATCACTCTCCATTCCCTCTAATGCTTCTTTTAATGCATCAATCCCTTTAATTGTATCTGTTCCTACCATTCTCCAAGTAATATCTTCAGTGACACTTGATAAAATTTGTTTTATATCCCCTTTTACAAATCCTTCATTAAATTTGCGGAAAAAGGCTTGATTCTGTGTTTCCATTCAATCCACACTCCTTTTTGCTTTCAGTATATCATATCAATTTACGACATGATTATAAGAATCATATCAAGAGATCTCCTTATATCGAGCTCTAATTTACTAAAGAATAATGTCAGGAATATGCCAGGTAGATTTTTGTTAAATTTTCCAAAAAATCTCCACATTTTTCTGAGAATCAATTAAAATAATTTATAAATGGAGGTGTTCGCCATGGCAATTAATTTATCATTGCCAGAGTTATTGATTACCCATGCAGAGCCTAGAAATTGAGGCGATACTTTGTATGGGAGATAGTTGATTTCGCCTTATTCCAACTTACTAGGCTTTGCCCTTATAAAGAAAAATATAAGGAGCTGGGCTGAAAATGAAATATATGAAAGCACGAGAAGTGTTGCCAGATGAATTGTTGGAGAGATTACAAGACTATATCCAGGGAGAAATGCTTTATATCCCAAAAAGAGTTCCCACTCGCAAAGGTTGGGGGACTTGTTCTGGAAATAGAAAATATTATGATGATCGGAATAATGAAATTATAGAAGCTTTTCGCAAAGGAAGGCGGTTAGAAAGTTTAGCACAGGAATATTATCTTTCCGTTGAAACTGTTAAAAAAATTGTTTACAGGAAATAATCGAACTATGGCAAGAATGTTTCAGATCCATTCTTGCCATAGTATTTTTATGTCAATTTGTTAAAATAAATGGAGGAAGGAGTGCTAATAATGGAGTCATTTATACAAGTGGAACAATTTCACTTTATTAGAGAACAAGCATCAACAATCATCCAAGCAAAAGTAAACTCTACTGACTTAGGCGTCACTCAAGCAGTGAGAGAAATGGCTATGGAAAACACAAGGAGTATTTTTACTGATTTAAGTGAGGATCAAGAGCAACTATTAAGAGAAATTGATCAAATACAAGATAAAGAAGATTTGGAAAGTTTCCTCCATCAATTAAAGCAATATGTTATCCCATTTCCCTTAGTTTCAGAGAAGATGATCGAAAAAGCTTTTCCTAAAGTAAAGAAATTAAAACAACCTGATTTAAGTGCATATGATTTAAAAGAAACGGTTTATTTAAGATGGGAAGACCTTGGAACTAGCAAAACTTATATGTTAATGCCGAGACAAGGAAAGCTTGTTGGTGTTTCAGGATTTTTGGAAACCTCAATCCATAAAGGAATTTGTTCCATATGCAATGGTCTGGAAGAAGTTGCATTATTTACAATAGAGAAAAAAGGAACGATGAGAGGAACTTATTCTAAGAAAGGAAATTATATTTGTAAAGATGCTGCTGTTTGTAATCAGAATTTGAAAAGTATCGACAAACTGCTTGCGTTTTTAAAATACTTACAATAACAACGATACATTCTTTCATCGTTTGAAAGTGTTTGTTTAAATCGCTGACAGATTGTTTAGATCAAATCTTGATCCGGATTGGTAAATAAATATACTTTATTTTTCATTCCTTCACTTGATTTTATCCGGTTGATGTTTAAACGCGTTTAATTCTACTCCTTGCTTGGTTTGGGTCTGGTTGATATTTAAACGCGTTTAATCATTACTTCCCTGCCTGAATCATATCTGGATTGATGTTAAGTCCGGCTGTTCTTCCATTCAGCCATACTAACAGAGGAGTTAAAAGACAGTCTCACTTTTTCTTTTTAATATAAAGAAAAGCTGCAACAATAAGAAGGATGAACAATAAAACATATACTACATTAGAGTAAATATCCATATATTTAACAATAATATCCCACGAGTCACCGATGGATGCCCCTAATAGAATAAGAACAATATTCCAAATAAATGTCCCTATCGTTGTAAAAAACAAAAACACGGGGATTTTCATGTTAGACATTCCAGCAGGTATGGAGATTAAGCTGCGGATAACAGGAATAAACCGGCAAAAGAAAACAGTCCAAGGACCATATTTATCGAACCATTCATCTGCTTTGTGTATATCCTTTCTTGTTATCCGAAGAAAAGTACCCCATCGTTCTACTATTTTTTCCAGTCTTGCCACATCTAATTGTAAGCCTATGATATATAAAACAATTGCACCGAAAACAGAACCAGCAGTTGAAGAGATAACTACTCCAACGATATTTAAACTGGACGTAGTTGTCATAAATCCGCCGAACGTTAAAATCACTTCTGAGGGAATAGGTGGAAAGATATTTTCCAATGCAATTAGGAACATAATGCCCATATAACCATATTCATTCATAAAATCGGTAATCCAATTCTCCATATCCATCCCCTTAATTTTCCTTTTTAACATTATACAATAGAAAAGAAAAAAGAAGAACATGAGTGATATCGCGAAATGAAAAAAGCCGGCCTCAGGGCCAGCTCTCATCACCTATCTTTTCTTTTTAAAAACATTCAATTTATTCGTTACTTCCATTAATCCTGGTAACAAAATTGGCATTGCTACTAAGCTTAGTAAAATTAGCCCGACAATGACAACCGTTGCCACTTGAATAAGTGTTAACACGCCTGAGGGAATAAGTGCAGCAAATGTCCCGCCAAGGATTAGAGCTGCTGATAAGACTACTCCTCCTATATGGCGTGAAGCTTCCACTATCTTAGCAGATGGATCACCATCTGACTCATTATAACGCATCATCAAGAAAATACTGTAATCAACACCTAATGCGATAATCATAATAAAACTAAAGAATGGTACATTCCAGCTAAGCATATTCACACCCAATAGATGTGTGCTAATTAATTCACTAATTCCTAGTGACGTAAAATAAACTAATATTAATGATCCAATGATAAACAACGAATGAGATACAGACCACGTAATCAGAATTAATACAATTGTAATTCCAACCAACATAATTGTTGCTGTCCTAAAGAAATCTTGTTCTGTAATTTCTTTTAAATCAGCATTAGTCGCTGTAGTTCCAGCCATTGCTACTTCTGCTTCAGCAAGCTCTGTTCCTTCGAGCTGTGTCTCTACTAAATTATTTATATTTGCAACAATTGGCATTGCTTCACGGGAATATGGATTAACATCTAGTATAATCCTCATTGTAGAGATGGTCCGATTATCGGACATGTATGTGTCTAATGCTTCTTGGAATTCCTCTCCTTCTAGAACCTCTTGCGGGATGTAAAATTTCTCAGAGCTATTTGATTCACTTAAGTCATTTAAATAACTTTCCGCATCATTTAATCCATCACTAATTTGACCCAGACCATCCGTACTTGCAGTTAACCCTGATTGCAACTCACCCATTTTTTCTTGTAAGTCATTCAAAGCAGTTAAAAGCTGTGCTTGGCCATTATTTACTTGTGCCAAACCTGTTTGTAACTCACCAGTTTTTCCAGCAATTTGTTCTGCACCTGCCGCACCTGTATCTAAACCATCCTTTAATTCAGCAGCACCTGTTTTTAACTGCTCCACACCCGTCTGTACTTGTACTAATCCATCATTTACAGCAGACATTGATTCATTTGCTTTATTAAAAGATTCTATAACCGTTTGGTGTTGGGTAGATAACTGCTGCAATTGATCAGCTAAACCATTTAATTGCCCTTGTGCTGAAACAGCAATCCCCAACGTTTGTTGAATATCCTGATCAGTTTCCATTTCCGGATTTCTTTCAATAAAACCATTCATTAAAGTTTCGATTTGCTTATATCCAGATATAGCACCATCAATCGCCTGTGTGATACTGTCAAAATATTCATCATAGCTGCTCAATCCTGTTTCTAATTGGCTATAAGCTTCATACAATTGAGATGTTGCCCCAGAAAGATTTTCGACATTACCACTTAATGAAGCCAACCCTGTTTCAAGACTCTCGGATCCAGTTACTCCACTATTAAATCCTTTTGTTAGTTCATTCATGGCATCACGTAAAGCTATAACGCCATTTTCTAACTCATATGTCCCATCAATCAATTTCTGAACATTTGTTAAATCAGCAGAATTGTTACTGCCCATTCGGTCCTGGGCCGATGTTAATCCATCACTTACTTCCCCAATTCCATTATTGGCGTCATCAATACCAGATCCTAGTTCATTTGCTTGTTCATCTATATATAATTCGGCGATCTTGTCACCAGCAGGACGTGTTACTGAATATACCTCAGATACGCCATCAATATTAGTGATTTTTTCAGTTAATTCATCAATAGTTTGTAATATTTTAGCATCATTTAATTTCGAATCAGACGACTTTATCACTAATGTTCCTGGTGAAGAAAAGCCTGGCGGGAAATGATCTTCAATCACATTAATTCCCTGCTTCGATTCATACTTGTCATTAACTTCAAACAAATCATTGAAATTAAGCGTACTAGAATAATTAAAAATAAAAGGAACAGTTACTACGAGCACGACAATAACTGCAAGAAACGGTCTCAAAATTGTATTTTCCGCTAAAAAACCCCATATACGACTTTCTCCATGACCCTTGAAGTTTTTAATAGGGTAAAACATACCTTTACCTAATAACACCATAAAAAATGGATTTAGTGTTGTTAAAACTAAAAGCAATACCGCTACACCGATTGCTACGCCAGATGTAGCTTGGTATAAAGAAAATTTCGCCAAAATAAGTGATGCAAATCCGATAAATACAGCTAATCCACTGTATAAGACTGTTTTACCGGCAGATTTAAAGGTTGCTTTCGTTGCTAAAAAGGCATTATCCTGCTTACCTAATTCCTCTTTGAACCGGGTATACAGGAGAATATTATAATCTGTCCCGACACCAAATAAGACCACCACAACAAATACTTGTGTAAAGTTAGAGAAAGGAAAATCCAATTTATCAACAATATGTGCGATTACTCCCATTGATACCAAGTATGATACACCAACTGTCAGCAATGAAATAACTGGCACAATTGGTGACCTGAAAACAATAATTAATACAACCAAAATAAATATGATTGCAATAACTTCTGTTTTTTTCACACCATCTTGAGTAGAATTAGCAAAGTCATTACTAACTAATTCACTTCCTGTTAAAAAAGTTTCCACATTCTCTAAACTAATTACTTCATTCAGTTCCTCCACCGTATCAGTAATTTCTCCATGACTTTGGTCAACAGAAATTTGTGCTAAAATGGTAGTCCCATCTTCTGAAACAAGTTGGTCCTCCATTTCCTTACTATCAATATGTGTCATAATTTCTGTGATACCAAGCTTATCATCTTGAACTTTCAATTGCGTTATTTTTTCTGCAATTTCTTTTCTCTGTATTTCGGTGAGTGCCACATTGCTCCCACTATTAAAAACAGCGATAATCCCGTATGTTTCCTGGCCGCTTACATACATTTCTTTAATCATTTCATTCGCAACAGAGCTTTGAGCTGTGTCAGGTATTGTAATTTGCCCTTTCTCCTGAACTAACTGAGTTAAGTTAGGCATTGTTGTTAACATAAATATACTTACTACAGTCCACAAAAGAAGTGAGACACTTCTCCAGCTTTTAAATTTCAGCATTATTTTTTCACCTTTCCTTTAGTTTAAATTATGGAATGAATATTCATTCCGTTTGTGCCATGCTAAAGAATCAAATGATTCGAATAGCATTCCATAAGCTATCTTCTAATTCATTTAATAATTCTGGCGTTTCTTCCATACGCCCTGATTGAATTAGGCTAAACAGCATTCCAAATGCTCCGTAAACAATTGCAATATGAGCATGGGATGGTAAAGAGCGAATGACACCTTGGTTTTTACCATTTTCAATGACCGCTCGGAAGAAATCGAGAAAATCTTCGAAGGTTTGATTGCTTTTTTCATCCAAATAGTAACCTTCATCATGAGAATTAATAAACTGTAATGCATTGCTATTTTCTTTAGCAAAAACAAACATTCTTCTGAATATATGATTAAATTGTTGACGTACATCTGCATCTTGAGGGAAATTTGTACGAATTACCTCAAAAAATTGTTCCACACATTTTACAAAAAGTGCATTTACTAATGATTCTTTATTCTCAAAATAGCGGTAAATGGTACCAGCACCTACTTTTGCTTTATTAGCGATCATCGGAACAGTCGTACCATCATAACCTCTTTCAGCGAACAGCTGCATTGCTGCCTGGAAAATGTCTTCTTGTTTATTTTTTGACATTATTTCACCTCCGGAATGAACATTCATTCATATAGTATTATAATAACGATTTACTAAATGTCAATACTTCCTATCTTACAAAACTGTAAGATAAATGAAAGAAAAATCAATAGGTACTTAGCACAATCCTTACTACAATGAGATCAGAATAAATATTTCAGGAGGAATAATAAATGTCAAAACCAGTCGTTCATGTCGACAATGTGGAAAAAATATTCGGGAAAAAATCTGAAAATAGCTTTAAAGCACTTAGTGGCGTCTCTTTTGATATCTACCCAGGAGAATTTGTAGGTATTATGGGACCATCAGGTGCAGGGAAAACAACGCTCTTAAATGTTGTGTCAACACTTGATCGAGCATTATCAGGGAAAATTGAAATAGCAGGAAAAAATATAACTATGATGAAACAAAATGAATTAGCTGATTTCCGCTCAACAGAACTTGGTTTCATTTTTCAAGATTTTAATCTGTTGGAGAACTTAACCGTTTATGAAAATATCTCTTTACCATTATCACTTCAAGGTGTGGCTTCAAGAAGAATCAAACCGTTAGTGAACCAAGTAGCTGAGAAGCTTGGAATTAAATCCATTTTAGATAAATATCCTGTCACCATTTCAGGTGGACAAAAACAAAGAGCCGCTGCGGCAAGAGCACTTGTTCATGAACCTGCGATCATTCTAGCCGATGAGCCTACCGGTGCACTCGATTCTAAAAATGCTCGCAGCTTAATGGAAACAATGGAGCACTTAAACAAACACCATGACGTTTCCATTATGTTAGTTACCCATGACCCTTTAAGTGCAAGTTATTGTGAAAGAATTTTATTTATTCAGGATGGTACTCTTTATAAAGAACTCCATCGAACAGAAGATCAAGCTGCATTTCATCAGCAAATCCTTAATGTGTTGGCTGAATTCACCAGCTTAGACCGAGTGTAAGGAGGCCCGTCCAATTATGTTATGGAAATTACTTTCATCCAGTATGAAGAAGATGTGGAAAGACTACTTTGTATTATTATTTGGATTAACCGTATCCATTGCGATTTTTTATATGTTTCAAACATTAGCTCAAAATAAAACTTTCCTTGAAGCGAATGCATTGATAAGTTCGATTGTATTTGTTTTTCATGTTGGGACATTTATTCTAGCAATGGTTACAATTTTTTATATTTTCTATGCCACATCATTTATTTTGTCATTACGCCAAAAAGAACTTGGGATGTATATGACTTTAGGTGCAAAAAAAGGAAAAGTCACTCAAATGATGTTCTTTGAAACATTATTGATTGGTTTTATATCTTTAGTAATTGGATTATTGGCAGGTGTAGGATTGGCTGAATTAATAGCCAGGTTGCTAATGAATCAGCTCGGCTTTAATGGTGGCGGTTTCCAATCATTTTACCGATCTTCACTTGTTACAACAATTATCTTCTATGCAATCCTTTTCTTGCTAACAGCCACTGCCAATGCTGTGAAGGTCGCAAGGAAATCTGTATTAGAATTAGTTCGTGCACCTCTACAAGCAGATCCCATAATAAGAAGGGGGTGGAAAACCTTTATCGGAACCCTGTTCTCTCTAATCTTAATTGGAATTGGTTATTATGCAATGATTAACATGGGCATATATATGCATATCGGAGTAATTGTGGCAGCAATAACAATAACCTTTGGAACATACCTTTTCTTCATGGCATTACTGCCTTTTTTAATAAATAGGATAAAGTCATTTCGATCCTTAAATGAAAAAGGACTAAATTCATTTACCTTTTCACAATTACAGTTCCGTATTAGCCAGCTAACAAAAGTATTAGGTACCGTCACGATGTTAATTGCACTGGGATTAGGGGCAATGGCAGCTGGTTTATCTTTTTATCACAATATTGCGATCCAAACATCGTTGATTTATGCCAATGATGTTGCTGTATATCAGCCAACTGAAGAACAACTAGAAGAGATGGAACAATGGGAATTCCTTGAGAAGAGCAATTACACGTACAAAGTTACAGATGATGATGTTTATTTTCTTAAAGATGATTTATTAAATAATCCACCACTCATTAAACAATTTACAGGAAATATGGATGACCTTACAAAAACTGTGCGTGTCAATGACCCGCTAGATTCAGAAGAATATTCTGAGACAGCAACGGATGAAGACCTAGTGATTCCAGACAATTGGGCTACAGCATTACGTAATGAACTGCTGGCAACTTTCCGCATATTTGGTGAAAAAACTATAAATATCGTGAGTCAGGATAAATTTGCGGAGATTGACTCTGAAACGGAGACAGTGTTTTTAGGTCGTATAGAAAACTTTGTAGAACATGCTGATACATTAGAGAAAATAGATGAACACAATCGGGAAATTGGATTAGCCTATACTGGTTCCAGACCAGATATGATTGGGAGTAAATATGAAAATTACACATCATTAAAAGCATTGGCTAATGGAACGATTTTTATGGGACTATTCCTTGGTTTCGCCTTTCTAATGATGATGGCAAGTGTGCTTATGTTTAAATTACTTTCCAGTGCAACTACAGACATTAATCGATATCAAATGTTACGGAAAATAGGTGTCAGACGCTCTATGCTATCTGCATCAATTTATAAAGAATTATTTCTCGTTTTCCTGTTCCCTAGTCTGCTTGGTTTTATCCATGTCCTTGTAGGGATGGAGATGTTCTCCATTATTTTAATAGAACCTTTTACAAAAATATGGATCCCGATAACACTATTCCTCGTAATTTATGTATCCTACTTCTTGTTGACAGTACAGATGTATAAGAGAATCGTGTTACCAAAAGAAATTTAAGGAACAATGAAAATCATCAAGCTTGTCCTTGTTTGGCATGCTTGGTGATTTTTTAAATTCGGATCATTCGTGTTATAGTTATAGCAAAATATTAAAATTGGAAGTGAAGCAATTAAATGAATACATGTTCATGGCCAGATAATAACAAGATGATGCAAGAATATCATAATAAGGAATGGTGTGTACCTACAAATAATGATCAATATATCTTTGAAATGCTAACATTAGAAGGAGCACAATCTGGTTTATCATGGAGTATTGTCTTATCCAAACGAGATGGTTACAAAGAAGCATTTCATCAATTCGATTTAGAATATTGCTCCAGCTTGACCGATGACGATTTAATATTTATTAAAGAGAACTATCAAGTAATCAAACACTTATTAAAACTGCAATCCGTGAGAAATAATGCTATGGCGATTTTGGAAATACAGCGGGAATTTGGAAGTTTTTCTAATTTTCTATGGGAATATGTTGATTATGAACCGATTATTAACCAGTGGGAAAAAGATGAACAAATACCAGCCCAAACAGAATTATCCAAACAAATTAGCAAAGATTTAAAGAAGAGAGGCTTCAAATTTGTAGGACCTGTTATCATCTATTCATTTATGCAATCTATTGGAATGGTAGATGATCATATTCAGTCATGTCCTTATCATACAAATAACAGGGCAAATAATTTTAGAAGTTGATAGCAATGAAAAAAGAAACACCTTTCACTAAATAAGTTCTAGTTACCAAATGAATTGAATAAAAATGGGACTAGCTATATTTTTTGAGAGGTGGAATGCCATTGGCTATCTTTTTCAGTTACGTTTTTCTCGGTTTGTCCTTGGCTGCACCAATTGGCCCATTGAATGCTGCCCAAATTAATCAAGGGATTAAAAATGGCTTTCTTCATTCATGGACGATTGCAGTCGGAGCACTTTTAGCAGAATTACTTTTTATTCTTGCTGTATTTTTTGGAATTGTTCATTTCTTGGAAACACCATTTATGAAAACTTTTCTATGGTCGTTCGGCGCCTTTGTCTTGCTTTATACTGGTATAGAAAGCATTAACAGTTCGCATAAAATCGAAATGAACCATGAACGCGGAAAGGAAAGCTTACTGAAAACATTTGCTTCAGGCTTTCTAATATCAATAAGTAACCCATTATCCATTTTATTCTGGCTGGGAATATACGGATCTGTCCTAGCAAATACAATAAATAAATATGAAAATTTACAACTTTTACTCTACACCTTTGCAATTATCCTTGGCTTAATTATTTGGGATCTAACTATGGCACTTGTCTCGAGCAGTTTTCGACATTTTCTCACAAACAGGACATTAAAAGTAATATCGATTATTACAGGAATTTCACTTATCGGATTTGCCATATATTTTGGCTACCAAGCATTTCAATTATTATTTTATTAATAAGCCATCATCCTGGGGACATACTAAAATGATTAATCACAGCTAAGAAGGAGAATTTGCATGAGTTCAGCAACCAAGAAAAAATCATCTCCCCAAAATGGTGATATGAAATGGTGGCAATTAGCTTTAACTGGTATCGGTTGTACGATTGGAACCGGTTATTTCCTCGGTTCTAGTATTGGGATTAGCATAACAGGACCTTCAATTGTTTTTTCTTTTCTGATTGCGGCAATTGGAACATATATTGTTTTTAACCGACTTGCCCAAATGTCAGCAAAAGATCCGCAAGAAGGATCGTTCTGTTATTATGCTGAAAAGGCTTATGGGAAATGGGCAGGTTTCAGTTGTGGATGGAATTATTGGTGTTCCAGTATTCTCATAATGGGTAGCCAATTAATCGCATTATCCATTCTTACCCAACTATGGTTCCCGAATTTACCATTGTGGGTTTCTGCAATGATTTATTCCTTGTTATCCATTTCCGTCATCTTGTTAGGCACAAAAGGTTTTGATAAAGTGGAGGACCTCTTCGCATTAATCAAAACGGCAGCTATTATCATGTTCATTGTCATAGCTGTCATTGCACTTTTTGGTTGGATTCCAGGAGGTCCTAAGGAACAGCCCGGTATTCCAAGCTCCATAGACAAGCTTTTTATTGAAGGTTTTACTGGATTCTGGTCATCCCTAATCTATGCCTTTTATGCATTCGGCGGAATTGAAGTAATAGGTCTAATGACCATTCGTTTAATCAATAAAAATGATGCTCCAAAAGCAGGAAAAGTTATGCTGTCTTTACTTACAGTCATTTACATTATATCACTAGGACTTGCTGTCACCATGGTCTCAGTTAGTGCTTTCGATCAAAGTGAAAGTCCATTTGTCACAGCTTTAGCTGATTATAGATTAGCCTTCTTTCCCCATGTCTTTAATGCTGCGATTATTATTGCTGGATTCTCTACAATGACTGCCGCTTTATTTGGAGTCGTGACACTGCTTGTAACATTGGCTAAAGATGGGGATGCACCAAAGGTATTTTCAAAAAAGATTAAGAAGTGGAAAAATCTCCCCTTCCCTTCTCTGCTCTTAGCAGTAGCCGGATTATCTGCTTCTGTCATAACAGCATTATTATTACCAGACAAAATATATGAGTATATTACAACAGCAGCAGGGATTTTGCTCCTATATAACTGGTCTTTTATCATTATCTCTTCATTAAGAGTATTAAAAGAACTCCCCTTATATCATAAGTTGTTATCGTTTATTGGTTTGTTACTACTAATTGCGGCTGTATCAGGTACATTGTTTGAAAAATCAATACGACCTGGTTTTTGGATCAGCCTACTGCTAATTGCGCTTATTGGAGCTATCACCCTATGGATGAATAGAAAATGGAAAAAGGAAATAAATCAATAAAGAAAAAACCACTCACTTCAATTCTGCGAGTGGTTTTTCATTACTGATTGTCTTTTGGTTCCATTTTGTTTTGCTTTTGCCTCATAGCTAGAGGAGGTGTTCCATGTATATAATCAGGTGCTGGTTGTAAGCTTGGTTTCTGCCCCATTGCTTCTGGTTTCTGGACATATTCAAAATTGGCTTGTCTATCGTATGATACACCATTTGCCCACCTTCCAGTACGACTCTCTTCACCTTGTGAAAAGTTCATGAATGAATAGGATACTTCTTGCTTCTCGTATTCTTGGTTAAATGAACTCGGTACTATGGCCCCTTGTGTCTCCTCTAGTTCCTCGATGGCTGCCATCCATTGGTTCTGGTGCATAGTATCCCTTGCAATTAGAAAGGAAAGCATGTCCCTAACACCAGGATCTGTCGTCATCTCATATAGACGACAAACTTGTAAACGTCCTTGTGATTCAGCATTTAAATTTGCTCGGAAATCCGCTAATAAATTGCCACTTGCTATCGTATAACGTGCAGTCCAAGGATAACCTACACTGTCATTCGGTTGTGCCCCAAGTCCATTGACGATTGCATGTTGTGGATTCATTCCACCAAGAACTGCTTCCACTGCCGGGTCTTTTGCAGCCTGTTCTTGATCATTAGCCGGTGCCCCATCGAGGAGCTGTGCGATCATTGTTGCAATCATTTCCACATGAGCGATTTCCTCTGTCGCAATGTCTAAAATCATATCTCTATACTTATTCTCTGCTCGACAATTCCATCCTTGAAACAAGTATTGCATCATAACCGACATTTCGCCGAATTGTCCACCCAATATTTCTTGTAACTTTTTTGCATAAACAGGATCTGGTTGTGAAGGCCTTGCATCATATTGCAGTTCTTTCACGTGATAAAACATGTCTCGACCTCCTATTCTTCTCGCTTTTCTACCTTATTCTCTTCTTCAAATGTGGAAATCTCTTCTGATGTTTCTACATTTAACTCACGTGGCGGAACATACGTCGTCTCTCTGTCTGTATCAAGGTTTGATGCAACATATTTGTGATAAAAATATTCAAATACAGCAACACCTAGAGAAGAGATAAAAGCTGCCTGCATTACACCGTCTCCAACTGTTAGTGCATCTGTCATTAAATAAATAACAGCATAGGCAAGGATAAAATCACAAATTGTAGCTACCATATTATTTGTTCTAGGTAATATCAAAAGGTCACCAATAACATAAGAAATAACCCCTAATGCAAGAGTTATAAGAAAAACATTTCCGAAAGAAACATCGAACCCCATTCCCAGTATGACAAATAATAGTGCCAAACTAATGAGAAATTTAACTGCTATAAGCTTGATATGCTTCAAATCAAACACCTCCTTTGCTTCTATCTTTTGTAATAATTATCAACATATACTGAAACAAATAATCTCAATATTGTATATTTTGCCCATCATAAAAGCCGATTCCCATGACTGAATGGTCTGTTTATTTTCTAACTTCTTTAATGTTTTATTAGGGCACTTTTAGGTTACATGTAAAGTGTAAGTGAAATCTTATAAAAAGGAGTAATGCGCGCAATGAATATCCACGAGAAGATAAAAGAATTATCAAATGTTCAATTGGGAAAACCGAATCGAATTTTTACCATGTATTTGAACACTGACCGTGCTGATCCTGAACAACAAGGTGGAGAATGGAAAATACACCTGAAGAATGGTTTGCGCAATTTTGAAAGTTACTTAAAAGAAGATGGAGACTCTGATGAAAAAAGAAACTATTGGGCAGTAAAAGAAAAAGTTGAAAAATATATGAATGAAAACGAACAAAACTTAGCTAAGAGTGTTGTCATTTTTGCAACAGGGGATGATTCCATTTGGTTTGCGGAGAAGTTCCAGTTACCTGTCACGACAGAATTTGAGTGGGACGATTATGCACATTTAGACCAACTAAAAAAAATGTATGAATCGTTTCCGAAATCCGGAATAATTCTTACTCAAAAAGCTGCAGTAAAAGTATTAGATACAGAATTAGGTACATTAAAAGATTCTCATACCTTTGAATTAGATTTGGATACAGAAGACTGGCGTGAATATTCCGGACCACCGCGTGCTCAAGCATCAACAGTTGCTGGAGGGAAAAACACGCAACAAGATCAGTTCAAAGAACGTTTTGATGCGAATAGGTATCGCTGGTATAAAACCCTTGCCTCCACATTAGACCGCTTTGCAAAAGGGCTAAATTGGGAGAACATCTACATTGTCGGGGATAAAGATGAAGTAAATGATTTAAAGGTAAACATGAATAAACCGGTTACAAAGGTAGTAAACAAGAACATGCTGGATCATGAAGAAATGAAAGTAATTGATGAAGTAGTTAAGGTCTGACCCTTTAGTGGGTCAGAACCTCTTTACTTAAAGTGAAATTACTGCTGGCCATTCTTTTCATTCGATGCTCTTTATTTTTTCACTTCCATGTATCGAATCAGCTTTGGCTTTTTATATTTCCATTGACATAAGGACTATTCACATTTTAAGGACTTACTTATGCTAATTCTATTTTGCTTGTTATCTCAATATTTTGGAGTGCTTGTGTCGCTAATTGATCCGCTTCTTGATTATTTTTCCGTGATACAACCTGATAAATTGGAACTGTCCCTAAAATTGCTAACGATTCTTCAATTCGATCAATCCATTGGGATAAGGTTTCTTCCAGACATGGCCATTCATCTGTCAATTGATTGATCACTACTTTCGAATCCCCTTTAATAGTTATAGGCATATGATGTACACCCATTTCCTCTAAATGCTTCAGTCCAAAATGTAATGCAGCATATTCCGCTTCATTATTTGTTTCTAGCTCACTAACCAAAGCGTTCTTTCGAATTCTATAAGAAATACCATTTTGCTTATAGTAGATGACACATCCGAGTCCTGATTGTAATGTTTCATGGTCAAATCCTCCATCAAAGTACAGCATTATATCATGAGGCTCCTCTTCCAAATCTTTTACATACTTCTTTAAATCCTTCAATGTCCATGCACTGTCATACGAGTCAATATATTTAATTTCTTTCACCCTGTTCAAGTTCATCATATCTTCAGAAATTGTAATGACTTCCTCTACAGTTAAATCAGAAGAATGAAGGAAAGTTTCTATCCCATTAGGCGTACTATAAACAATCTCTAGTCGAAGTTTCATAAAAAAAGCCCACCTTTTTAAATTACTTACTATTATATTAGTCATATCTTCAAAAATAAAACATGATATTCCAATCCAACGCGTTATCTGGCTTTTACTACTTTGTGATCAGTGCCTGCTGGTTAACTAGCCTTAGTTAATTCCCTCATTATTTAATAATTCAAAAACAGAATTTCTGAATTCTCTCCATACTATTTACTAAATTAATTTATATGATATAATGCCAATACTTGATCATTAAAAAGCACAAAAAATTTGTTATGAAGAAAAGACATAGTACAGAAGCCTTTAAAATATAGAGAGAAAAGAAGGTGAAAGTATGAAAGGCTACCTAGCATATATTATCACAATTATTGGTGCAAGCTTTTGGGGATTAACAGGATTATTTGTGGAAAATTTATATCAATATGGATTTTCAGCATGGGAAATCGTAGCGGCACGTTTAACCACTTCAACGATTATTTTGATTTTATTACTCTTTTTATTTTCACCAAAACATTTAAAGATTAATGTGAAACACCTCCCCCATTTTATTGGTTTAGGTGTATGTGGAATTGTTATATTTAATTGGTGTTATTTCACTGTAATCGGCCAAACTTCAGTGTCTATCGCAGTTGTCTTATTATATACATCCCCGGTATTTGTAACAATTCTTTCCTACTTCTTATTCAAAGAAAGAATTACGCAAAGAAAGTGCCTTTCTCTATTACTTACTTTAGTTGGTTGTGCTTTAGCCATACAGCTTCTCCCAATTGGTCATACAACTCTTTCCATCCACACCATTGGGTTAGGCTTACTATCTGCATTATTTTGTGCGCTGTACAGTATTATAGGCAAATTAATTAGTGCACACTATAATTTTCTGACTATTACTTTATATGCATTACTAACGGGAAGTCTATTCATATTTCCTACTAGCGGGCTGTGGCGCAAATTAGACCTCTTTCATCAAACCGAGGTGATAATTAATATTCTCGGGGTTTCGGTTATTTCCACAATATTAGCCTATACTCTTTATACATTAGGGCTTGTTTACATCGAATCAAGTAAAGCAGCAATTTTAGGGGCAATGGAGCCAATTGTAGCTGTTCTGGTTGGTGTGTTTATTTTTGGAGATGTATTAAGCTTACTTCAATTAACTGGTATTTTCTTTGTCATCTCCTCAGCATTTCTAACAGTCTTTCATCAAAAGAGGAAATCAGAGAAAACATTCAAACAGTTTAAAAATAGAGCAAGGAGGGATTTAAAGGGATACTATTAATCCCTTAAATCCTCCTATATCAAGTAGTTTCACGAACCAAGCAGAATGTTTCAGCCCTAAATAGATGAGATAAAATGCACCTATTGCTTGCACTTGCCATAGTCCATCCATTTTCTAATCACAACGCCAACTAATGTCCCCCCTAACTATAAATGTATGAAGTCATATACTCAGATACCATTAATTGAAGCAGGGCAATCATTTAGAGGAACATAAGAATATAACGGGAGTTGTTCTGACCTATTTTTCATTGCCGTCTCACTGTGATCCAGAATGCAATGCCACTAAACAGCAGAATAGCACTACTAAAGTAAAAAACAGCTGATATCGTAAACAACCCTGCAATCCAACCACCAAATACGGGACCGATTATATTACCTAAGAAACGGATACTTGTGTTATATCCTAACACTTCCCCTTGCATTGACAATGGCGTTACTTGTCGAATGTACGCCGTTCTTAGTGGTATTATTCCACCTATTGCTATCCCTAATAAAAAACGAACTATAATTAATTGCCATATATTATGAATTAATGCACCTGGGAAGAAAAATACAGCAGATAAAAATAACAATAAGATTAAAATCTTCTCATAACCGACGCGATCCGCTAATTTCCCCCAATTTCTTGACATAAGAAGGTTCCCAAGACCTGCTGCCGAAAAGGCAAGCCCCGAAAAGAATGCAATACTGCTCGGACCATGAATTTGATCAACATACAAGGACAAGATCGGTTGTATACTGAAATTTGCAATTTGCACAAACATCGATATAATCATTACCATTACAAGAACAGGTTGAAATATAATATGTTTCAACACAGCTTTAGAAGAATAACTTGTCTTTTCTGCAGAAGGTTTTTCTATCCTAATCTCCCGAATACCAAATAAAACAAAACAAGCAGCTGCAAACAGTGTAATTGATGTCAATTGAAATGTAGCCGGATAGCCTATTAAATCGGCTAAAACCCCACCGAACAATGGCCCCAGCAGGCTCCCTGTTACATTACCTGTCTGCAATGTCCCTAACACTTTACCTGCAATATGTTTCGGTGTTTGTGTAGAAATAAACGCTTGTGACATGGAAATAAATCCGGAGAAAAAGCCCATAAAAAATCGCAATAAAAAAAGTTGATAAACATTTGTCACAAACCCCATAAAAAACACACAAATACCAAGGCCGAACCCTGCTATAATTAGAAATATCTTACGACCATGCCGATCGCCAAACCTCCCCCAGATTGGTGATACTATAAATGCAGTAAAGAAAGTAATCGCAAAAACCCAACCAGACCACTTTTGTACAAATTTATCAGAATGATTGCCAAATGTTTCGATATATAAGGATAGGAAAGGTATTACCATCGTCATACTTGCTGCAATAAAGAAGTTTGCGAACCACATGATCCATAAATTTCGTTTTGCTAATTGTTCTTGATCTAAAATGGTTAACCCCTTCTTTGTTTTCAATTTATTTCGATACCCTAAATATTAGGATACGCCTCTTATTGCCACAGAGGAAATAAAATGCACACATCGTATTGTTGACTACATGGAAGGAATATATCTATTTTTAAAAAAGGAGGATCATTATTTAAAAAGATCCTCTTTCTATTTCTATTCTTCCTTTAATTATTTCCTAATATTGTATAACCACGCTTTATCCTGATCCATCATTTTTTTCGCGGCATAAATTGTTAGAAACTGAATAATAATAATAGGTAATCCCATTAATCCTGAGATCACTTCAAGCGGAGCTAGTCCCCCTGCCTGCATTAATATTAATGCAAGTACTGTAATGATCGCTGCAACAATGATTCTTAAATTACGTGAGGGTTCATATTTACTCATATCTCTTTTACTTGAATATGCTGCAATCGTATAAGTAGTGGAATCCAGCGTAGTTGTTAAGAAAATCATGGATACAATTACAAATAAGATGATAATCAATCCAGACATTGGAAGTGTTGATAATATGTCTGGAATAACATTGACTGGTTCTGTACTTTTCACAATATCTAATACGTTCACTTGACCTGTTAAATATCTATGAACACCCAACCCACCTAAAATTCCTGTAGCAAGCCATGACAGCATAGTCGGTGCTAATAAATAAGTCAGGATCATTTCTTTTACAGTCCGGCCTTTAGAAATTTTGGCTGCAAATATACTGTGAAGCATTGCCCATGTTGCACTGTATGCGAACCAGAATACCATGTGACTTTGTATGTGTGTCGTTGATTCCAAAGCAACGGAATCTGTATAGAATGATAATTTAAAATAATTACTGAACAGATGTCCTACTGTATCAGTAAAATAATCGAGAATAAATATTCCTGGGCCAACAATCAGGATAAAAATAGCCAGTCCAGCCGCTAAATACATGTTAGTTGTGCTCAAACGCTTGATCCCTTTTTCAATACCTAAATAAGCGCTTATAGAGAACAATACTACCCATATAATTGTAACTGTCATTGTTAACCCGAACGTAACATCTGTATTCATCATTCTGGAAATGTTAGAGGTAATAATAGGTGTGCCAAGCCCTAATGTAACGGCAGCACCTGACAGAATACTCACTAGAAATAATACATCTAAAATTTTTCCGCCGATTCCATCTGTAAAGCGATCGCCAAAAATAACTCGACATGCTTCAGATATTCTCATTAATGGCCGTTTTTTGACATGAATAACATACGCCATTGCTGGTGCTGCCATGACAAAAATCGCAAATGTTTGAAAGCTCCACAGGAACATGCTGTAAGCATTGCCCCATAATAAGGATTGGTCTGAACCTTCAGCTAATCCAAACGGAGGGTCAATAGCCACTTGTGTCCATTGCACCATCCCTGTTCTCATAATAGTCGAACCGACCCCCATCGCAATTAGAATGGAAGCATACCCAAATAAAGAGAGCTTTGGTTTTTCATTGGGATCACCTAATACTACTTTCCCATACTTTGAGAAAGATAAATAAAGCCCTGCACCTAATAAAATAATCGTATACCAAATATAGCCCCAACTAAATCCATCCACAATATTATCGAAGATCACATTTAATAGTTCCAAAGATTCCGCTTCGTATAAGGAGAACGGAATAGAAATAGCTATAATAAAAAGAATTGATGGCAAGAATATGCGAAAATCAATTAATTTCCAACTATCAAAAATACCCTTTTTATTCATTGGATTTCCCCTTTCTGTAAACTGTGTATTTATCAAGAAAAAATGCTCTGTCATTAGACTAGTTAACTGATACCACGTCTTTTAAGTTTGTAAACAAAAAAGAAGACGACCAATAACGACGATCATCTTCTTGAAAAGCAGGAATGGTTTGCTTAATCATTTGACTTATTTTCTAGATTACACATGTTATCTCGATAAACCCTGTTTTGTTGCAAATCTCACATAATCTTCGGTTTATTGCACCATTCTAAAATAAATGTAAGCAATGTTTTTGTAAAAGTTAATAGCTCTTCCAGTTCTACCTTTTCATCAACAGAATGGGCTTCTTCTAATTTCCCAGGACCATAAATAGCAGTCGGGATCCCTGCCTCATGGAACCAGCCTGCATCAGTAACTGATTTAGACATACCGATTTCTGCAGGGCTGTTTGCTATCCTTTCATGACTTTGTTGGAGAAGTTGAATAGCTGGGTGTTCTTTATCAATATCAGCAGAAGGAAAAATTTCACCACGATCCTCAATCATCGATCTTCCCCCCCACCGAAATTGAAGGGGGTTCTCTGTGAACCAGGGATCATTCCCTATCGATTTGGTTAAATGATCTTCTATTTCATTAACTACAGTTTGATAGCTTTCATTCGGATAGAAATGAACGGTAACCCATAAGCTACATTCATCTGCAACAAATGCTGCATGTCTGCCCCCTTCTATAACTGCTGGGTTAATGGTATTTGTACCTCGTTTAAAACCGGGATAGCTTTTCAATTCCGACCATTGTCTCTCTAAATCTTGCAAACTAGCAATAATTTGCATCATCTTCTCAATCGCACTAGCACCTTTATTAGGGTTTTCTGATTGGTTTAAATCTGCCCTCATTGCGTCATGAAACACTTCTTTACTCTTTACAGTGATCCATCCAGTAATAACACCACCTTGTCCTTGAATTTGACAATCACTACTATCAACAACCAGCGCAAAATCTGATCTGTAACCTTTCTCTATACAAGATAACGTACCTGCTTCTCCCGCCTCTTCACCGATAACTGTCTGGATTTGCAGATCTCCATTTAAGGATACGCCTTGCTCATTTAAAATTTTTACAGCTAACAATGTTGCAGCAACTGCACCCTTCATATCCGCTACACCACGACCATAAACATAACCGGATTTCTCGGTTAATTCAAACACGGGTACCGTCCAATTCGCTTCATCTCCCACTTCTGCCACATCAATATGTCCATTAATTACCAGACTGTTGTACTCCTTTTTATTTTTCCCCTCCTTCATTGCAACCAGATTGGGGTCATTTGGGAACACATCCCAGCTAGTTGTAGTAAATCCTTCGTTTTCTAAAAAGTCGGCAATATATGTTTGAAGTTCTCCTGTATTTCTAGCAGGTGGACTAACTGTTGGAAAGCTAATTAAATCTGCAAGAATTTGCTTTAATTCATCCTGATACTCATCTACTAAGTCTACTGTTAGATTAGCCAAACTGTTTCTCCCCTCTCACGTTTACTGGCCATTGCTCTTTTTTCTCAACCATATTCCAAAACATGTATTCAAATTGGCTAGTTCTAATGACAATCTCCTCTAATCTTTTTAATTCTCGTTCTGATTTTCCTTTTGCTTGTTGATTCATTAGTCTTTTGCACTTTTCAGCTAATTCTGTAAATTCATCTGATGCATACATATTCACCCAGCTGCTGTAGAAATTGTCATCTAATGCCCCAGGCCATTCAGCGAGTGATTTACCAATAAAATTATAGCTCCACTCACATGCAAGAACTGCTGCTATTACATTTTCCACTCCACCTCGTTGAGATACATTTAACATATAACTAGTGTAAGCAGTAGTAATGGCGGAAGGTTCTGTTGTCTCCAGTTCTTCTGCTGTAATACCAAAGTCCGCTGCATAATTACGGTGGAGGTCCATTTCCATATCAAGTACACCATGCAGTAATTTTGCAAAGACAGTCATTGTCTCCAAGTCTTCTGCTTTCGCACTGCCTAATGCAAATAATCTAGAATAGTCGATTAAATATACATAGTCCTGTTTTAGCCAATGCTTGAATTTCTCTTGGTTTAATGTCCCTTCTCCAATCCCCTTTACAAAGGGGTGTTCCAAATAACTCTTCCAGATTGGTTCGACACGTGTCCATAAATGTTCTGTAAATAAGTTGCTCATTATTTCCCTCTCCTTTTTAAAAAGATTTACTAGAGGAACAAAAAACCCATCACCAGTTAAGGAGATGGGTATAGCATTTAAACTACAGATTTATTGTTACATCCATAATTATTTGCCACTCCACTTCCCTACGCTAGTGTTAACTAGATCAGGTTCAAAGGGTCGACCTTTCATCTCTCAGCATTTACATGCTCCCCTAGTAGAAACTATATTTAATTGTTAATTATTAGTATAAAGGATAAGCAATGGTAATTCAAATCCCGCTGCGGAATACGTAATAGTTGAATAATGAGGTAAAAGATTGGATAAACGAGTATAACCCCTTCGAAAAAGCTCCAATAGCATTTCCTTTTATTTTGTCACCAATATTTAGCTTTTCAAATTCCGCTTTGGAGATTTCAGCTATTTCTTAATGGTAACTTTCGTCAAGGCAGCCTCCTCAAGTACAGCATAATAAGTAATTCTTCCAAAAAGATCATTAAATACAGTTTTCCCCTCCACTTTCATCTCTGTCTGTCCTTTTCTTGATTTCTTACCAGTTCAGCTAGTTCCATTGATTCATTAATCCAACAAGATAAAGGCAACAAATATAACAAAACCAGTGATATGTAGAAAAAGTCATGCTAAAAATTCCATTAGAAATCTCCTTTAGCGATGATAATTAATAATTATATAACTGAACAGGGATTTAAAACTCCCATTGGAAATTAGCACAGTAAAGACTGTTCTCTACTGAGCTATTCCAAACGGAGATATTACTTCACCCAAAAACCTGCCCACCATTCACATGCAAGGTTTGTCCTGTTACAAAACGGGAGTCATCTGAAGCAAGATATACAAAGGTTGGGGCAAGCTCAAATGGTTGACCATCACGGTTCATCGGATTAAGCGCAAGACTAACTTGGTCAGGGGAAAAGCTTGATGGGATTAATGGTGTCCAAAACTTCCCAGGTGCAACGGCATTTACTCTGATTCCTTTTTTGACCAGGTTCCTCGCAAGGGCCCGTGTAAAACCGATATTTGCTCCTTTTGTAGCCGTATAATCGATTAATTGTTCGTTCCCTTCAAACGTAACTACAGAAGAGGTATTTATGATCGAACTTCCCGCACTTAAATATTCTAGCGCTTTCCTTGTTGTATAGAAATGGGAATATATATTCACTTTAAACGTATCATCAAACTGTTCGTCAGTAATATCTTGCAAATCTAATTGTTGGAATTGGATTCCTACATGATTGCAGAGTATATCGAGTTGCCCAAACTTTTTGACAGTGCTTTCCACAATAGCCTGACACTGCTGTTTTACTCGCAAATCCCCTGGCAACAGTAAACAACCTTTCCCTATTTCTTCAATTCTGGCTTTCGTACGATTGGCATCCTCATGTTCATCTAAGTAGGCAATCGCTACATTGGCTCCTTCCTTAGCAAAGGCAATCGCAGCTGCTGCACCTATACCACTATCACCACCTGTAATAAGGGCAACTTTCCCCTCTAGCTTCCCACTCCCTATATAGTTAGGATTTTCAACAATCGGCGCCGGTACCATTAGTTTCTCTACTCCAGGCTGTCTATATTGACGTTGCTCCGGAACCGTCAAGGCAACCTCTTCATATCGCGTTATTTCCCCGTAATTAGGATACATTGGATAATAATCAGGATTTAGTCTTTTTTCAGACATTGTTAAATACCCTCCTCCACTCTTTTGTATGGATTACTTTATGTTTAATAGGCATCCGCCGTGTTTGTCCCATTTAAAATAGATACTGGCTCGAATTTCACATTGGCGCATATTTTAATAAGTGGAGGTGATAATTATGGAATATTACTATAATCCAAAAGTACACTATTTATTGATGAATGAATCCTTCGGAAAAGACACCATTATATATGATCATAATAAGAAGCCATTCTACGGACCGAAAATTGGACTTAGACCGCCTTATTACTGTAACCCGCGTTATGAGCAAAACTATCCGCTAATTTAATTAAACTTCATGGGTCTGTTTTCCCCATCGTCCGTTCCCTTCCATTACGGTAGCTATAATTCCTGGTATTTCCTGATTCACGAAATACCCTATGTGATATTTTCCAGACGGTTACTCACGTTTATTAACAAAATCATACTCTTTTTTTACTAATTAAGAAAATATATGTAAATATTTTACCCACCTAATTATCCAGTTGCATCTTCCAAAATAAGGAGGCCTCCGCTAAGTGGAGACCTCCTTATAGGAGATAAACAAATTATTAGAGATAAAAGATTTGAGATACTTATAAAATGTCCAGGCGGGCAACCAATGCGAGTAATACTTGTAATAACACTTGTGCGTTTACTGCAATATCAGTGTCAGTTGTTGTGATTTTTACCCCTCTAGAATTTTCTACATAAGTTTGTTGTTTATTCACTTGACTAGACTTAATCTTTTCATGGAGATCTTGGGTAATTCTTTCCGCCTTATCACTGTCCGCAATGGAAATACTAATGACCAAAGCTATAGCAGCTTGGAGTCCAACCTGTACATTTAGTGCAGCCTGCGTATCCGTTGTAGTGACTTCCACATCACATGAATCTTTAATAATTATCGACTCAAAAGATTCCTGTACAGTTTTGATTTCTTGATTTGCCTCTTGAGTATCATCACTTTGATCGAATGGATGGCACATACTAGTGTCCAATGCATTCCACCTTTTCGTTTGCTTACTATTTCTGCCTGTATAGTAAACAGGTCTTCCATTAACGTACTTCATTTCTGTCATAGTAACACTCCTTGTCATTTTATATAATTAATATATGTCGGTATAATCTTATTGCAAAGGCTACTTAACTAAGGATATAAACAAATATTTATTTTTAAGAAAGTAATTACTTTTCATTATTTTCTTGTTTCGATTGCAAAGATTGCACACTCTTTTTTAATTCATCTACAAGATTTTTTAACTGTTCCCTGTCTTCTTCACTAAGCTTTTGACTATCTAATTGAACATTGTGACGTTTCAGAGTTGTTCCAACAAGCATATCGATAATTTTCTCCGATGTTTCTTTAAAATTACTGTCGCTCACCCAATTCACCTCCCATAATTGAATGAATTATCTTCTTTCTCTGATACCTTATGTATCTAATCCCTTATGAGTAAGTGCCTTTACCTATTTTTCAGTCAATTTCCATTTCGCACCAATAAAAATAATATAACCATAAAACCAGGATAAGAAGCAGCACCCCCTCATGAGTTCATTTTTAAGGCAAATTATTATTGCATATCATTCTATATTTGTGTATATTGTATATAGAGTATATATACAATATTAAAAAAGAGGTATTTGCATGCACATCATCATTTCCAATAATTCGAAAGAGCCTATTTATGAGCAGATTTATGTCCAGATAAAAAAGCATATATTGAGCAATGAATTGCAGGCCGGCCAGGCTTTGCCATCAATGAGGCAATTAGCAAAGGAGTTAAATATTAGTATTATTACAACAAAAAGAGCATATGAAGAGCTTGAAAAGAATGGATTTATTTTTTCCATTGTTGGAAAAGGTTCGTTCGTCACAGAACAAAGTAATGAGATGATACGGGAGCGGAAAATGCAAGTAATTGAGGAACAATTAACGGCTGTGATCCAAAACAGTAAAGAAATCGGGATAAAATTACCGGAACTGAGAGAACTGCTCTCCATGTTATATAAGGAGGATACATAATGGAAGATGTCCTTGAACTGCATAATGTAAATAAGACTTTTAAAGGTTTTCAGATAAAGGATTTATCTCTATCTGTAAAAAAAGGTTTCATAACAGGATTTATAGGAGGAAATGGCGCAGGTAAATCCACGACAATTAAGATGATCCTGAATTTATTACAACCGGATAGTGGCACAATTTCTGTTTTTGGCTTAGATTACAAACAGAATGAGAAAGAAATCAAGCAGCGAATCGGATTCGTGTTTGATAACAATATATTTTATGAGCATCTAACACTGAATGAAATGAAACGATTAATAAAACCTGCCTACCATAATTGGAATGACACTATCTTCAATCAATATGTAGACATGTTTGGGCTATCTTTAAAGAAAAAGCTAAAGAATTTTTCAAAAGGCATGATGATGAAGGCTTCTTTAACATTCGCATTATCTCACAATGCTGAATTAATCATTATGGATGAGCCAACATCGGGGCTTGATCCAATTTTTCGCAGAGAATTATTAGAAGTTCTTCATGATCTCATGCAAAATGGTGATAGAACCATCTTCTTCTCGACACATATTACAACAGATTTGGACCGGATAGCGGATTACATTACCTTTATTCATAATGGACACCATGTCTTTACGAAAGAGCAGTATAAAATTGAGGAAGAATACGCGATTGTTAAAGGGGATACGGATTTATTAGATCGGGATACAGAACAAGAATTTGTCTCAATACGAAGATCTAATCATGGTTTTGAAGCATTAACAACGAATAAACAGCGTACAGAAACTGTCTTTGGTGATACTGTCATTCTCGAAAGACCCACACTTGAAGATATTATGCTATATACAAAGAAAGGAACGGAGACAATATGGTAAACCTTGTTATAAAAGATATTTTCCTTCAAAAAAACGGATTATTCATTTTATTACCAGCTTTAGCTATCTATTTATTTATCGGTACTTCCTCTACCTGGATAAGTATTGTATTTTGTATCGCTATCATTATGGATGCCTTTGCAAAAGATGAAAATACTTCCTCTCATATCTTATTAAACGCCCTGCCATATACACGAAAGGAAATCGTTAGTTCCAAATATATTGGTGCATTTGTTTTTGTTAGTCTAGTGCTCATCACCATTTCTATTGGACATTGGATCAGATATAGAGATTTTATACAGTTGGACCAAATATTGCTCACAATTGGTATTGTTCTATTGTTTATCTCATTTGCATTTCCATTTTCTTATCAATTCAAAAGTAAATATTTATTAATGACTTCAGGTGTTGTCTTTGTCATTTATATGGTTATTGCTAACACTTTTATAGTCGACTTGAATGACAGAATAAGAAATTTAGTACAAACAGTGTTGTCATTAGATAATTCACAATTGTACTTAATAATTATATTATCAGTTGGGTTGCTCTATTTGTTATCATGGATGGTTTCAGTCCGCATTTATAGCAGGAAAGCATTTTAGTACAAAAGGTTAGCATCAATTTATTTCACCCTATCCTTAATGCCCAAAATTAATAAAAAGCGCACTTTTGTGCGCTTTTTTTACGGGAAGTGAAAACAAAAACGAAAAGAATGATTATCTCAATCCACCTTCTTTATTGGCCAGAACAAAACACGTCTGGAATAGGCGTAATGAAAGACAGGTTTTCCAATGATGGTATCTTTAGCAAAATCTGGAAGTATACTTTCTTCTTCTATTTCTACCTCTACATCCTGAACTTTCCATGGCCTATGATGAATACCTACACTATATAAAGAATCATTTCGTTTGGACCACAGGAAATATCTTTCCAAAAGCCAGTGACTCAGACTGTTCCTTTCCGGATAATATGGTTCTGAGATTGGACGATAGCTCCCTTTGAAAGCTTTTGATGACCTTTTTCTTCTACAATAATAATAAAATGTATTTCCTTTTTGTTTCATGTCCATCTTGGCATAAACATATGGTAATGTAGCTGCTCGTGCTCCTAGAACAGCTGGAAATTTATCTGCATCCAAACTGAAGAAATAAATTCCCTTTGTATCGTTTCGTTTAACATATGTTCTTACATTCAGCTCGAGGAATGTATTAAGAAAAGGAATTGGCGGTATTTTTCTAAAATGCATTTTGCTTAATTTGAATGGAAGGATCGTAATCCATGCTGTTCCTTCATACGTGTCTAATTCTAAACCGTCTGGTATATGTTTTTTCATCACCTCTTTTGATACAGGCAAATGTATGAACAGTAAATGGTCCCATCTCTGACTCATTAACCACGGGCCACCAGGTAACTGCTTGTCACGATGGTCTGTTGTATGGAGTATCTCTTTATACATACCTAGCTCCTTTCTACATGTTCTAACAAATTTTTTCGAATATCTCATTGAATGGGGTTCCAAAATTATTACTAAACAATATAAATTTTACTTATATGTTAGATAGCCTGTTTGAATAGAAAACAAACATAACCCAAAGGATGATGTTTTAATCTTGTAAATCTGGGAATAGCATTACTAGTTACAGAAATAGTAACAATAAAAAAATATTAAAGGAGGAGATTCATGATGGAACATGTTAAGGCACTGGCAATAAAAGCTCTGATGACACTAGTTGTACTTTACTTGATTTTAGGTCTTGGATTCGAAATGAGTTTCGGAAATGTGGTGTTAATTACATTAGTTCTTGGTGTCCTATCTTACTTGCTAGGAGATCTCTATATTCTGCCTAAAACATCGAATATGACAGCAACAATGGCAGACTTGGGAATGGCATTCTTAGTAATCTGGCTTCTTGGAATGGCATTGACAGACATTTCAGCAGGTACTATGGCAGGAGCAGCTATTCTTTCAGCTATAGTTATGGCAGTAGGTGAATACTTCTTCCATAAATTTATGTTAAAGAGAGATTTCACTCCTGGGAATAGATACAGAACCTCAAACCAATATTAAAATATAAGAATAAGAGCAATTCTGCTAAAAGACCTAGCATAAATTTAATTTTTACAAATTAGAAAATCAATAACAAGTAAAGATGCAAGGACAAAGGTATTTAGTCCACAGTAAAATCCGAATGATTTTCCATAAATCATTCGGATTTTTCATTTACTAGTAGCAGTTTCTACAACCGCTCTGTCAAAACGTCCTTGAATAATGAACAAATTGAAACCGATCCATATTACCAACGAAAAAAAATAAAACGGAAGAAACTGGTGATCTACCGTTGTTATGGGGCAATTCAATTCATTCGTACCAATGGAATATACTGTAGAAATTCGTGTTAGTAATAACAAATATGCAGAACCTGGTCTCTTTGATCCACCAGATGAGGGATTGGAAGGGGAAACAGATCCAGAGGCCGAAGAGTTAGATAAATAATAGAGAAACTCCTAAAAGCAGAAGAATGAGCAAATCTGCAATTAGGAGTTTTTTTATAGCAAGCTTGTGTATCAATATTCTTAATCTGTATCCATATCGCCTGACAATAATATCTCCACCCGGCGATTCCGCTGCCTGCCTTCATCAGTTTCATTTGTGGAAATCGGTTCATATTCTCCGAACCCTTTCACCTCAAACTGGTAAAGTGAAGGATCATTCACAAAAGACTTCAGTGTACGAAAAACATTTTCGGCTCGTTCTTCCGAGAGTGGTTGATTTATGTTATCGTCACCAACATTATCTGTATGTCCGTATATTTTGATCATTCCTGTATATTCTTTATCTTCAAGCCATTTAGCTACAGCCTGGATTGAGCTCTTACCTTCATTCCTGATATCACTTTCCCCAAATTCAAACAAAATATCGTCAGGCATTATGAGCTTCATTTCATCCCCATCTTTTGTCACATCCATATTATCTGGAGCATCCTCATACTCCGGATTCAATGGAATCGTTAATTTAATCATTTGTTCCGCCTTGCCTTCATAACGTTTTTCCACTATGTCCCCCTTTAAATGTTCAAATTCTTCTCCATATGCATCTAAAATTACCCTGCTTCTGCGATGAGTTAAGCTGGCCATTGAGTATATCTCGATAAACCCTTCGTCTGTCAATGACTTGTATTCAATAGGCATCATAAATGTTCCATCCTTCTGTACCTCAGCTTTATATGTATAAATATTCTGTCCATGATTAGAATCTGCATCACTGTGTATATTTCCATGCAATATTAAACCATCCATTAAGTTGGTAGACCCTTTTACATACACATAGCGATGATCAGTGTCTACTATCTCTGCCTCTACCCACACATCGGGTTCACCATAATCATCTGGCGGATCTCCAACGATCTTCTCTTCTAATATAAATTCTTCTCCAACTCGAATTGGACCTATTGCATCTGCCTGAATAATAAAGGTTGGTTTATCCCTTCCAGCTTTATACTCTTCTACTACAAACGGACCTTCAAAATTTTTACCGTCTTCTCCATAAATCGAATTAATCTCATCAGCTCTCTCATGCATTGAGCTTATACGAGAATGACTGTAAGTTAGTTGTAAACGAACCGGGTCATTTAAGTTAGATTCATATAAAGCTGAATCAAAAGGGATAGATCCCTTGATAACCCCACTCTGTCCAACTTCTATTGTTTCATTTTCTAAAATTTCACTTACTACATTTCCTCCATAAGGGTTTAAAAAAGATTTAACCCTTACTTGAACACCTTCAGGCAAATTAGATTCTGCATCTACCTCAATGATATCTTCTTTTAATGTCATTTTTCCTGATATAGTTATATTAGGAGAGATCACGTCTCCTACAGGGTCCTCAGCTATATGATCTGCTGCCATTTTTTTGTTATCTTGATCATTGGGGCTTTCTTCTATTTCTTTTTGTTCATCTCCTTGTTCATTTTCTGTCGCCTCTTCTGCTATTGTTGATGGTTCCGTATTGTCACTACAAGCCATAAGAAAAAATACAATACAAAAATAAAATAAAAATAATCTTCTATACACTATTCCGCCTTCCTTTCATTTCCATTTATCTATCTTCATCATAACAGGATCCTTTTATTAAACAAGCAAGGGGATGTAAAACAGGTCATTCATCCTATCATTATTTCATCTCAGGGATTAGATATAGTAATATTTAAGTAAGTGAAATCAGCCTGTTGTACTATTCTAATCATTTTTTAAAATTAAACGTGAACCTTTCCTCACCATTAATGGTATAAGTAATAAAGGAGATGATAAAATGCAATTAGGTTGGTTAATTGGATTAGTTGTTGCGGTGGTGTTAGGTAATATCTTTGCGATGATCATTGCTACATTGAATAAAAAAGTGGTGAAAGATCAACACGGGAAAATTAACTTCAAAAAATCAAATGTTTATTTTTACTGGACGAGATGGGATTATGTCACCATCATTTGTGCTGCATATACGTTTATTTGTATTCTTGGGCTTACAGTCTGTTTATTTATGGAAAAGACCATTAATGATAGCTGGGTACAATTCTTCCTTCACCAAACGGTTATATTTTCCATGCTCTCATTTGGCTGGTTTACTTGGCGTTTAGCGTATGTATTTAAAGGAGTTAAAGAGCGGTGGTCAGATGAATTCAAGTGAGAAAATACAGGTAGATGAGCTATTCACTATCTATCATAAGCAAATTTACCAATTTATCTACCGTTACACCCAAGATGAAATGTTAAGCAGTGATATTGTACAGGACACCTTTATTAAGTTTGATAAATATGCAGATAAGTTTGATCCCTCAAAGTCTCATATTCGCACATTTTTATTCAGAATTGCTTATCAATTAACGATGACGAAACTAAAAAGACAGGATAGATTTGTAAAATTATTACCATTTTTATATAAAAAAGACCAAGGTGACTCGATTAGCCTCGAAGATAAGATCTCTATTCGTACTGCTATAAAGAAATTACCACCTGAACAAAGATCTGTAATTATTTTTTCTTATTATCATGATTTACCGCAGCAAGAGATCGCTGAAATTTTGCAAATTCCTATTGGTACAGTAAAATCCAGATTGCATACGTCATTAAAAAAACTTAAAAACCTATTGGAGGTTGATGATAATGAAGAAGAACGGTATCCCAGATAAATTAAAGCAGAAGATGGATCAGTTTAACGTCGAAGTACCTGAAATAACCATGAAAAGGTCATTATCACGGCGAATTGCGGATTGGATGTTTACATCTGCAAAAAATCCTGCAGATTATTTCACAAAACCTTTGACACCGTTAGGGATGGCCATGCTTCCTCTACCGATTTTATTGTGTACCGTCCCATTACTGTTCATTTAAACGACTTATATTTTATGGGGGATTATCTCAAAAAACCCCACAAAATTGTGGGGTTCTCTATCAAGTATATGCACCTTCACAAGTATTTGCTTGCGGTTCGTAGTAACAATGCTGTTTGTATTGACCCGCAAATGGTTGATCATACCATGTTGGAGGGCAAACATCATATGGATTAAAATACCATAGCGCATACTTAGATGGATGTTCTCTCCAAAATTTAACCGTACGTTCAGCCAATCTCCTCTCTTGGTCTCGTGCCCTTTGATAAAAGACATTCCCCTTTTGTACTGCTTCAAACGAGTAATTTCCGCCTTGTACTTGATAAATTACTTGAGGTATTGTTCTTAAACCTACAAAATCTCCACAATTTGCTCTTACTCGATTAACAATGACATTCCCAACCATTAGCATTCCAAGTTGTCCTTCACCTTCCGCTTCTGCCCTCATCATTCTTGCCATTAAATCAATGTCACTGCTTGTATGTTTAACTCTGGACACTTTTCATCACCTCTAAAAGCATTGTATGAGGAAAGAGTGGAAAATGTGGCTTTTACAATAAAAATTATGACTTAATCTTGGTAGTACAGTTTGAGAATCTCTTGTATAATCAAAGAAAAAGTAAGGAGGGGAGAAAATGGAAGGGATTTTTAGTTTCAACCAAGCAGACTATCCATTTCAATTGTTTTCTCTGACCCATATTTGTATGGTGCTCATTACTGTGGGACTAATAGCATGTATGTATATTTTCAGGAAATTCCTGAAGGGAAATAAGCGAACAATTAAATATTCTTTAGTTATCCTACTTATGGTAGGTGAGGCAACATTTCATTTATGGTATCTGATTAATGACCGATGGAATATACTGTTCAATTTACCTTTCCAATTGTGTTCCATCTCCCTATACTTATGTACAATTATGTTACTTACACGGAATTATAAAATATTCGAGATTTCTTTTTTTGTAAGTATGACAGGAGCCTTTATAGCAATTCTCACACCTGAACTATTTTTCGGGTTTCCCCATATGCGCTTTTTTCAATTTTTTCTTGCCCATATTGCTATTGTACTCTCGTGTTTTTACATGGTCTGGATCGAAGAGTTTAAACCGACTTTTGGGTCTGTGATTAGATCATTTACTGCTCTTAATATAATGGCAGGCGTTGTATTTATTATAAATAAGATAATTGGTTCTAATTATATGTTTTTAGCTGGAAAGCCTAGCAATACTAGCCCAATTGATTTCTTAGGCCCTTATCCGTGGTATATTTTGTCATTGGAAGTGGTGGCATTCACGTTATTTATGGCTTTATATATTGGTTTATTTAAAATTATTAAATAGAATAGATGGCAAGGTTGGTCGTAACTGGCATTATAAATTTAAGGAAGGAAATATAATGATGATAATTTAAATAGTATGTCTTTACTTTATATCTGTCGCAACCTGTTTTATCTTCTTCCCAATTTCAAAAAAGAACTCTCAATAAGTTTAGTAACTTAACGAGAGCCCTGTAAATGTATTAAACACTCTTTCAATTACAAGTTAATCTTTAGTTCCCCCATCTAAGAAACATTGATAAGGTACAACATTGTGTACCTTGAGCATCGGCATAAATTGTTAATAAAAGTCCTGTTGGAGTATACTTTACTTCTACTGGCGTGGATGTACCTATTGATTTGATTAAACGGTCAACTTCCTTTTGATTTCCCGCTTGAGCTGCTGTCATCAAGCTTTGGGAAAATTCGGGTTCCGTAAACTTTTCAAGTATTGTAATGGACTCACGAGCTATTTTTTGAAAAGCTGCTGCCGATTGCTGAAACATGTTAATATCCACCTGAGGATATTGCCTATGTTGTAAATAATATGAGGGAAAATACTGATAATTTAGCATTTGACTGTGGTTATAGGGGTAATAGTCAGTAATGTAATACATAAAAAACCACCTTTTTTTACAGGTATTTTATGCGGAAACCTATTATTAGTGTCTAGATTTTAAGAAGATTTGGGTTCAAGCGCTGACAAACAAGACCTGTCATTAAGTAAGATTTTGAAAAGCAAATTAAAAAACGTTTGGATATTAAAATCCAAACGTTTTTACCCAGTAAAAACACAACTATCAATCTTACCGAATTGATAAACCAATTATATGCTCATAACACCGCCATTTGAAGCATTTGTTACAAGTTTTGAATATCTTCCTAACCAGCCATTTTTAATTTTAGGCTCAAAAGGTTTTAAAGATTTTCTGCGTTCCTCTAAAACTTCATCTGATACTTTTACATTTAGTGTTCTTTTTGGTAAATCGATCACAATAATATCCCCATTTTCAATCAAAGCAATCGGGCCACCTTCTGCAGCTTCAGGTGAAATATGTCCGATAGAAATACCACGTGATGCTCCTGAGAAACGCCCATCAGTTAAAAGGGCAACCGTTTTTCCTAACCCACGGCCCATAATAGCGGAAGTAGGTGCTAACATTTCCGGCATACCTGGACCACCTTTAGGTCCTTCATAACGAATGATGACAACATGTCCTTCTTTTACAACACCATTATCGATTGCTTCTTGAGCTTCCTCTTGAGATTCAAAAACAATAGCTTCTCCTTCAAACTCTTTAATGGAAGGGTCAACTGCTCCGACCTTTATTACTGCACCCTCCGGAGCAATATTTCCATATAGTATGGACAAGCCTCCGACAGGACTGTATGGATTGTCTTTTGTTCGAATAACTTGTTCATTTGTAATCTCATACCCACTAACAAGTTCACCCATTGTCTTACCTGTTATGGTTAAACGGTCTGGATGGATGGCATTAGGGATTTTCGTCAACTCATTAATAATGGCACTTATTCCACCAGCTTTATTAATATCGTCCATGGAGAAATCAGATGCAGGCATAATCTTCGCAAGATATGGAACACGTGCTGCAATTTCATTAACATCAGCAAGGTTATAATCTATACCAGCTTCATTTGCAACTGCCAGTGTGTGAAGAACCGTATTCGTAGATCCACCCATCGCCATATCAAGTGCGAATGCATCATCAATCGCCTCTTTTGTAATGATATCACGAGGTTTTACATCTTCTTCAACCATACGAATTAAATGTTTCGCCGCTTCACGAATCAATTCTTTACGCTTATCGCTAGTGGCAACGATAGATCCATTTCCAGGTAATGCTACCCCTAACATTTCCATTAAACAGTTCATAGAGTTTGCTGTGAACATCCCAGAACAAGATCCACAAGTTGGACAAGCATTATTTTCAATATCATTAAATTCTTCTTCTGTCATCTTACCTGATTTATAGGCCCCAACACCCTCAAAAACAGATGTTAACGAAAGCTGTTTTCCGCTGGAGCTCATACCAGCCTCCATAGGCCCTCCCGAAACGAAGACAGAAGGTACGTTTGTACGAGCTGCAGCCATCAACATACCAGGTGTAATTTTGTCACAATTTGGAATATAAAATACACCGTCAAACCAATGGGCATTAATAACAGTTTCAGCACTGTCAGCGATTAATTCACGACTTGGCAGGGAATAGCGCATCCCAATATGTCCCATCGCAATACCATCATCCACACCAATTGTATTGAATTCAAATGGAATACCGCCAGCTTCAATGATTGCTTCTTTTACCACTTTCGCAAATTCTTGTAAATGTACATGACCAGGAATAATATCAATATACGAGTTACAAATACCGATAAATGGTTTTCCTAAATCTTTTGCTTTTACTTTTCCTGTAGCATACAAAAGGCTACGGTGTGGAGCACGATCTACCCCAATTTTAATCGTGTCACTTCTTCTCATCTGCACACACATCCCCAAATTTTTATTTTTTGTTTAATGTATTTTATAATGTATGTTGTCTGCTGTCAATATCGTTGTATGACTGGAAAAATTTGGATTAAGGTCGATTTTATTAGATTCTTTATACCCTGTACATTCTAACCGTTCACCTTGTCTTTTTTTCTCCCAATGTACAAAAAAAAAGACATCCTGGCGCTAAACGGGATGTCGTATCATTAACTATTATTCGATTCCTAACTCTTTCATTGCATGCAAAATATGAATTTTCATTGCACTTTTTGCACCTTCAGGGTTACGATTCTTCATAAATTCCATAATCATGTTATGATCATTGAGCGTATCTTTAATTGCTAGTTCTTTCTTCTTTGATAAGATGACTCCTTTATCAATAGCCTGGTAAATAACTGGCATAAGCTTTTCCATAAACTCATTATGGGTTGCCTTTACAATGGATTGATGAAATTTTTGTTCAACTTCTGTCCTGTCCTCATTGTGTCTAATTTTTTGTTCTATCCGCATTCCATAATCTAAAATGCGTTTTAACTCGGCATCACTCGCACGGATTGTAGCATAATAAGCAGCTTCTGGTTCAAAGATCAATCGCATTTCATATAAATCTCTCGCATTTATTTTAGCATCAGCCAGAAAACCTAAAGATTCCTTGCCGTTAATATCCATATCTTCTCTAACATATGTCCCTTTTCCTCGTCTAATCTCTAAAACGCCATTTGTGACTAATATCCGAATCGCTTCACGAAGTGTTGTCCTGCTGATATTCAGCTCTTCCGATAACTCATTTTCGTTCGGGAGCTTATCACCTGGATAAAACCTTTTCTCTATAGCAATCATTGACATTATATCGTCTGCTACACTATCTGATAGCCTTTTTTGCATATACCTGATCCACCCTATTTTCTTTCTAGTATAGCATAGGTTGTCTGCTCACTACATTTTGGAAGAATTTAAAAGGTACGTGTGGACAATTAGAAACGGAAATAAAATAGAAATTAATTGGTCTTTGAGAGGATTTTTAAAAATCAAGTCATAAAACTCAGATAGTAGGTAAGATTATTAGTGAAAATATAAAGGAGGTAAATACGATGGGAAACAAAAAAACTGATACTGAAAAAGCTAATATAAAGATTAATGAAGTTTTCAACAAAGAAAATAAACAGAACCTAACTGATATTGACTCTCTAATAAATAACAACAACATATCCCTTGTGATTAAAGGCCAAGACGATAAATAAGTTACATCCTAACTATAAATTAGAAAGGCATGGGGTTTAGGTTTTAATCTATTTGTTAAGAGGTAAATAATAAAACACAGACAACTAATTGTTTGTCATACGAATCATAAATAATGCAACAAATAAATTGACTACGGATTGATCTCTTTTTAAAAAAGAGGCCTTCATAAAATCTTTTGGAAAGCCTCTAATTTTTATTTTTTGTCGGGTTGTCCGTTTTTTGCAATCAGCTTTCCTTATCCATAACCTTCACCTGTTCTGGATTACTTATTAACACTTTGCTCGTCATATTAACAAATAAACCGTTATCAACAACACCAACTAAAGATTGTAATTCGTTGTTTAATTTTTCCGGTTCAGTGATTTTGTCAAACTTACAATCTAATATATAGTTTCCATTATCTGTGATATAAACATTGTCATTAACGATTCTGCGTTCTGGTTCACATCCTAACGCTGCTATTTTATTTGCAGTTACTTCCCATCCAAATGGGACAATTTCAACCGGTAACGGAAACTTCCCAAGGTGTTCGACAATCTTTGATTCATCCACAATAACTAAAAACTCTTTGGCAGAGGCAGCAACAACCTTTTCCCGAAGTAATGCTCCACCGCCGCCTTTAATCAATTGTAAATTGGGATCAACTTCATCTGCACCATCAATCGCTAAATCTAATTCTTGTGTTTTGGAGAAATCCGTTAACGGTACATGAAAGTCTCTTGCCCATTCTGCTGTTTTATTTGATGTTGGTATGCCAACAATTTTTAAACCGTTGTTAACACGTTCCCCTAGCTCTTTCATAAAAAAGTACATGGTTGATCCTGAGCCTAGCCCTAGTTTCATACCATCTTTGACATAGTTTACCGCTTCTTTTGCAACGATTTGTTTTAACTGCTCCGCTTTGCGCATAGTACTCCCCCTCGGTGTTATACTTATTTTATTATATATTTTTAAGTTTTCCGGGGCAACAAGTGTATAAAAGCTTAAGTAGATACTACTTAGTAGCCTGTGCGTTTAACAAGCTCGCTGGTATGCAGCTAATAACGAAAAAAATTGATTCTTCAAAGTCAGTTGTATTATTAAATCAAAGATCTTCGAAAAGATCGTGAAAGGCAAATTCGTAAAGCGCTTGAAACGATGGTTCTTTGAAAGCATCTCTATACATGTATAAGAGCGTAATGCCGATACCATGTTCCCTAACACCTCTCAATGAAAGTAAAAAGGATGTTTCCGTTAATTATACGAAAACGTCCTTTTTTAAACTAATTGAACTATTTGTGATAACGCGATGATCATAATGTTCAATCCCTGATAAGGTTGGAAATTATTTTTCGGATGGCATTTTAGGATCTCACGGAATCAGAAGGTTCTCGATACGTCCATCTAACACTATGATATGTATAATGGTTTAGAGGGCAAAACTAGAATCAAAAAAATTGCATTCTAGTTTCCTTCCCCCTTTTAGACTGAATGTTCCATTCCACTTCTAGTTGAAATCGTCAGGATTCTTTTCACTTTCTTTCTTATTCGAACCTTCTACTTCACGCTGTGGATCAATATCGCGATTGGGATCATTCTTCTTTAATTTTTGCTCATTAGAGTCTTGTTTTTTATTGTTTTCAGCCATATTTATCCTCCTTTTATTTAGCTTCTTCTAGTATCCTAGGAGACTTTAACGTCTAAGCCTAAGCAACTTCTTTGTAAGTTCAAACACTTACGTGGATTATTTTAAAACTTTACAAAATAGCTGCCCACTTTTTCATAGTTTTTTCTTTGACATGTTTCCCTACTTATATAAACCTTTTTCATGTCACATTAATTGTATTCTCGTTTTTCAGATCAAATAAACCAAATTACTGCTATTTAATACTTTTGTAATATAACAAAATCACTCTTAAATTATACTCATCATACCTATAGACTCTTTAGGCAGAAGCTTTTAGACCTACTTATGGAGTTTTTCATCATTTGATTCATCTGAAAAAGATAGAGTACATTGGAGACTAGGTAAACCGGCAGACAAAGAGTACTTTGTGTAATATATAGTTTGTCTGCAATCTTATCATCCGACATATTAACTATCAAATTTATTATTTCAGATTCTCGTTTAGTAAACATCTCATTTTTCCCTTTTCCAATTTTCGTTGATATTAAGCTAGATATTGATTCTAAAAAAACATACTATCTGGAAATATATTCACGACTTATATTCAAATATATCTATCATTTTGGTCCTTCCTCTTTCTTCAAGTTGGTGAGAGAAGAATAGAAAGATTACTAAAACTTGCTGGATTAAATGAAGAACTTACTCCATATACGAGGACAGGAAATTAGGATGATGTGACCGTCAAGTAAAAAGGCATAGTTCTTGTTCAACTAAATGACCCAATTAATTAGAAATTCAGTTTAAATTGTTGCGATCCCATTGCGATTAATAAAATTCATCACTACAGTAACTTTTTAAATTATAAAAAGAGCCTATAAAACAAGTAATGTATAAAAACTTGCATAATTCAGGCTCTTCAGGCTACTTCTTTGTTTAGTAAAGCACCAGTTAATATACCAAATACTACTCAATATATATATAAACTAACTGATATAATGCTAAGCAGAGTCCCAAAATACTCGCTTTTATTTTAGATGGATGGTTTGTTTTATTACGAAACAAGTAAAAGGAAACTGCTACAAATCCCAAAGGAAACCATAACTCAAAGACACCCTCTTCTGTAGCGCAGAATAAATTGGAGCAACATACGCGCTAATCAGAAAATAAAAGAAAATTTTAAAGCGACCAGTTTCTAATTGCTTACTCCACCTTACTAAAAAGATAATAATTATTATTGCGATAATTGTAACGTGTAAAGGGGGTAGAACAATAGCAACGTTCCCCATTTTAAATTCCATTCTTGATTGCCCTCCTTTTTATAGTGCAACAATATTTGCTATAAAATTCGGCATATCTCCTTTTTCGTAGTCACATCCTTCCCTCTCAAATATAATTTAGCTATATTATCGCTAAGACCATCATATACATTCTTCCATATAAAAGGAAATCTTAACTGAAAGAATGTTGCATTTTATCCAGCAAAAAGTGTAGTCAAAGTGGGCATTCACCTGATTCCCCTATTTTGCTCCATTTGTCATGGCTCCAACTTATAACAAAAGAAAATATTCATTTTTGCTGCTAAAACTATTGACTTTATATAGTTAGCCTCTTTTTTTCTTTGCTACAGGAAATAATACGACCATTACGCATTAAAACGATAACCTATCCCCCATACTGTCTCAATATAGTCCGCATTAGCGGAAAATCGTGCAAGCTTATCTCTAATTTTGCCGATATGTACCGTAACAGTTGCATTATCACTAATGGAGTCCATTCCCCAGATTGTTTCAAATAATTCATCCTTTGTAAATGTACGGCCAGGATAGGAAGCCATGTATGAGAGTAAGTCAAACTCCTTCACACGAAATGGAATAGCCTGTTCGTTCACATACACCATTCGGGAGCTTCTATCGATAACTAATTCTCTTATTTGCAGTCGGTCTTTTTCTGTCTTATCGTTCTTTTTCATTGCATAATAACGATCTAAATGTGCTTTTACACGTGCTACAAACTCACTCATACTAAAAGGTTTCTTCAGATAGTCATTTGCTCCTAATCCAAGTCCGCGAATAATATCTATTTCTTCTGTCCTAGCTGTGACCATAAAAACAGGAATATCGATTACTTTCCGTATTTCTTTACAAATATCAAACCCATTCATATCTGGAAGCATTAAATCGAGAATAATTAAATCATAATCACCTTGCAGTGCTTTGGATAATCCTTTTTTCCCTTCATGCTCCATATCAACTTCGAAACCGTTTATTTCCAAATAATCTCGCTGTAACTCTGCAATACTTATTTCATCTTCAATAATTAATATTTTGGACAATTTGCCCCCCTCCTACTTCCATTGTTTTAAAGATAGATAAATAGTCGTTCCTTCCCCATACGTACTTTCAATTGAAATAGTTCCTCCATGTGCTTCGACAATTTGTTTGGCAATAGCTAATCCTATCCCACTGCCTCCATTTTCCGTATTCCTCGATGAATCACCTTTGTAAAAACGGTCCAGCACATGTGCCAGATTCTCTTTTTTTATTCCCTGGCCATTATCTTTTATTATCAGTAAGATGAATGGGTCACTTTTCTCCAACGATAAGGATAGCTGCTTTTTCTCTTTGTCAAAAAACTTGATACTATTAGCCAGAATATTTCGAATAACCCGCTCTAACTTTTCCCTGTCTGCTTTAATAAAAGGTTCTCCAGTTAGTTTATTATCCAGTGTGACCTCAATCTTCTGTTTTTCAAAGTCTAATTTCATTTCCTCTATCATATTTTCTAAGAATTCCTGTATATCCACCTTCTCAAAGAAAAATGCCACACTGTTCATATCCAATTTTGAAAAAAGGAATAATTCATCTATCAAATGGTCCATATGGGTTGCTTTCACATGAATGGTTCGGCAATACTTCTCCAGTTTTTCCCTATCATTGGCAACACCATCCATTATACCTTCCACATATCCCTTGATCGATGTAATCGGTGTTTTCAGATCATGCGAAATATTGTTAATTAATTCTCTTCGATTTTTTTCATACTTCAACTGTTTTTCAACCGAATCGATTAATCTTACTCGCATTTCTTCCAGAGCATCACTTAATTCTCCAATCTCGTCTTTTCTTTTTATTATTATTGCAGGCTCAAGTTCTCCCTCTTTCATCCTATTGGCAGCTTCTTTTAATTCCTTCAATGGATCAATAATATGTTTTGAGACAACATAGGTTAATATTCCACTGGTAACTAAAAAGGCCAATATAAAAGTAATGATTAATGTTGGTACAACAACTCGTATAAATGAATCGATTAGTCCGATATCGAGCAAAAGAAAATAGGTACCTTTGTTTCCATCATCAAAGAAAAAGTCGGTTGATGTATACAGCCATGTCGCTTCATTGGTTGATAGGTATCCTTGAGCACTGCCAGTGGAATTAGTCTGCTGGGAGAGAGTTGACAGCAGATCCTCCTCTAATTTCTCCGACTGATAAATAAAACCCTCATCCTCCCTGACTAATAGTACTGCTTTCCGCTTAGACAGCTGCTGCTCATACTGTTTTAAAATACCAGGGTTACGAAATGCTTCCGGATTTTCCTTCACATAGCTTTGCAGGTTCGTATAGATAAGTAGATCTTCTGTTAGTAATTCCTCAACAAACGGCTCTTCTACATTATAATAATCCTTCATCTCTTCAAGATTACCAACAAATAAATGAAACAACAAATGCAAAAACGATACGACTAAGCCAAGAGGCAATATAATCATAATGAGATAAGAAAGTAATAATTTCACTCGTATGGACATGGCTACCCCCCTCAATTAATTTCAATATGCTTGAAAACCAGCACTCTTTTTTCGTAAAAGAGTGCTAGTTTACTATTTGTTATGAAACCTCGTTCTTTACTCGGACATTTACATCTTCCCTGCTTGTTTTACCAGGGAACCACCAATTCCAATCACCTAGTAACTTCATTGTCGCTGGAACCAGAATGAGACGGACAACGGTTGCGTCTATAGCTATTGCTACTGCCATACCAAAGCCAAGCTGCTGCATCGGCAGGACACCAGCAAAAGCAAATGATCCGAAAACAACAATCATTATTAGAGCAGCTCCAGATATTAATGGGGCTGTATGCTCTAAGCCAAAAGACACACTCTCTTCATTCGACTTTCCACTCTCATATTCCTCTTTTATACGTGTTAAGAGGAAAACTTCATAATCTGTGCTAAGACTAAATAATAAGCCTAATAGCAGGATCGGGATAAAGCTTTGCAGAAAACCAAAGTCACCAAATCCTAATAGATCAGAACCCCATCCCCATTGAAAGACTGCAACAAGTACACCATAGGTCGCCCCCAATGATAAGATATTCAATAAAATCGCTTTAATTGGTAAGAGAATACTTTTAAAAGTTAACATTAATATAATGAAAATTAGTAGAAGGGTGAAAATCAATACTGTCATCAGTATACTATTAAGCGATGAGGATGTATCCATTCCCTCTGCCGTTTCGCCTCCAACATATAGTTGAAGAGGAATATCGCTCTCATTTATCCATTCTCTTATCTTGATAACCATCTCTCTATTTGTTCCACTTGACGAGTAATCGTTTGTTATCACATCAACGACCGCGACTTTCAAGTTATCACTTAAATATCGATCAGTCATTCTGGAAAAATCAGCAGGAAATTCCGCTCTCTGGTAAGATAATTGTTGACTAATCGTTTGATGATCCATATCAGGAAAATAAGAAAGAATCGATGCTACTTCCACCACATCCTTCATTGATTCCAGCTGTTCTACTATGTCTTCCATGTAAAGGAGATGCTCTTCTGAGACAAGAGATTCCTCTTCTGATTGGAGAACAATTTGTATAGGGGATGCATGGCCTACACCGAATGATTCTTGCAACTGCTCAACCCCTTGGCGAATTGGTGTTTCTCCTGGAAGCATCCTTGAATCCGGTGTAGATACTTCTATTTCTGCTGCCGGTAATGCTATAACAGCTAAAAACAGGCCTGCTCCCAATAAATAAATAACAGGACGTCTCATAACTTTATGTGATAGTCGATACCAAACTCCTTTATTGCCACGATTGGTTTCCTTTTTAAGAAACGGTACCTTTAGAGCATTGATAGAATAACCAACAACAGATAATAATGCAGGCAGAAGGGAAAGTGTTGCTAACATTAAGAAGAAAACAACTGTTATCACGCCTAATGCAATCGATCGAACTGCCGCAATATCAGTAAAAAGAATAGCTGACATGGAACCGACAATCGTGATACTGGAAAAAAGAATGGCATGACCGGCATGCTGAAGTGTTATCGCAAGCGCCTCGATAACTCCTTCTGCGCCCTTTTTCTTATCTATTTCCTCTTTAAAACGTTTCACAAAAATTAAGGAGAAATCAATCCCTACACCTATCCCTAACATTAAAGCAGCATCCAGGATAAAAACAGACAGCTCTGTTCTCTCAGCAAAAAAGTAAAGCAGACCTAATGATGACGCGATTGAGTAACCAGCTAATACTAACGGCATTAGAGAAGAGACGATGGAACGAAATACAAATAATAATACAAGCAAAATGATAGGAATGGCATATAAATGGGCTGCCTCCAAACCTTCCTGACTAAGCTTTGTTGTCTCTCCCCAAAAAGCGGGTGCACCTAGAATAAATGCTTCAAATCCATACGGTTCCACAAGTTCTGTTAAGCGATCTTGTATTGCTGGCAATACCTTTTGTGCATATCCCTCATCAATATTCATCCCGATAAAACCAATACTTGTGTGCAGATCTTCTCCCAAAAACTGATCTTGCAGAGAGGAAGATACATCTTGCCATGTATCTACTTGATCAATGGTTTCTTCTTTTTCCAATAATTGAGTGACACTCTCTAACATTTCTGTGTACTCATCAGAGCCTGCTTCGTGTTTATCATGGGTTAATACCAACGTTAAAGAAGATGCTTCACGGCCATCCACCTGATCGATCATCAGCTGATAAGCCTTCGTGGAGTCTGCTTCCGGATCCCCCCATCCACCGCCAGTCAGTAAATCACCAAGCTGCATGGCAAAAAAGACACTAATTATGACGAAAATTGTCCAGGCACTAATAATTCCCCAACGAAACTGATAAATCCTTTTGGCATACTTCTCCATTTTTCGGTTCAATCTCTTCATCCCCCTGCTAATACTTTTTCTGAACTCCTTCAAAGCATAGCGAATGAATCTGTTATATCCTTAAAGAATTTCTAAACTTTTTCTAAAATAATCCACTAAGCTCATGAGCCATATAATTAGCACAAACAAACATCGTTCACTAGAGCAAATTAAGGATCGACTCGGCAGACGATCCAATTAAAAAAATGTGTACTTTATGTCACATAGGAAATAAAAAGAAGCTTCCCAAACGTCGTCAAAGTTGCCTAGTTTTGGTGAGCGTAGCTGGACATGACTATAAAGCAAGTATTCAAATGATCCTTAGGCAATAACTATATAATTTCCTAAGCAACGAAAAAAAGCATACCAATCATACTATTCAATTTGGTATACTTTTCCTTGAGTTCGTTTAATATTTCTTTCTCAATGTGAACTTCTTAAACCTAGAGAAGGATGTTTTTCCTTAATGCCATTAAAAAGTATCTAATTGATCCAGATTATTTTCTTTAATACCATCAGCTTCACTACGAATAATGTCTCGACCATACTTATGAAATACATCTATATTGGCAAGTTTTCCTGCTTTTGCTTCATCAATTGCGGTGATGTAATCTAACTCCCTGCCGCTATTCGTTTTAAATGCAATAATATCGCCATCATCATTCTTCCGTACAGCAACTATTTGTTCTTTTCCAAGCTCTCCTGATGATGGGACTTCCTGCTGAGCTTGTTCCTCACCCTGCTGTTTATAATTTTGATATATTTTCTCAAATTCTTGATTGTCCATATTCCACACCTCCTGACCATACATTTAGTTTTAACGAATGAAAGATTTTTATGTGTAATCTCTTCCCCACTTACGGAGAGCACATAATCGATTTGATTTTACACAAAATAATGGTACAAGTTGACAGGTTGACGTATACAGTAATACGCATTACTCTGAATAGAGATGTTCGAATTGAAGCAATAAAAGGAGCGTAATAAATGAATAACAAACAATCACTTAGTGAAGCAATACCCGACCTGAAACCATTTCTTCAAACCGCTTGGGATAAATCCGGATTCGAAAAGCTAACAGCTATTCAACTACATACGGCCCGTTTTATAATCGAGGGAAGAGATATCATTGCTGAGTCACCAACAGGCAGCGGTAAAACGTTAGCTTACCTTTTACCGCTTTTGCAACAAATCGATTCAACTCAAAAAAATACGCAAGTTGTTATCTTAGCATCATCCCATGAACTAGTGATGCAAATAAATCAAGAAGTTCAGGATTGGTCAAGGGATAGCGGAATTGGGAGTGCTACACTGATTGGCGGAGCAAACGTAAAACGGCAAATTGAAAAGTTGAAAAAGAAACCGCAAATCGTCATTGGAACACCAGGAAGAATGAACGAACTAATTAACCAGAAAAAGTTAAAGATGCATCAAGTAAAAACAATTGTATTGGATGAAGCAGATCAATTGTTAGTACCTGAACATATATCTACGATCGAAAAGATTGTGAAAAGTACCTTGAGTGACCGGCAAGTGCTCGTCTTTTCAGCAACTCTACCTGAGACAGTACAATCAAAGGCAGCAGAACTAATGAACAGTCCAGAAGTAATTCAAGTAGGTAATGAAGATGATGATCGACCAAAAATAGAATATATGTATCTTGTTTGTGAAGCGAGAGATAAAATTGAATCTCTAAGAAAGCTCGTACGAAATCAGAAAATGAAAGCACTAGTATTCGTCAAAGACATTTCAACACTTTCGGTACTGGCAGAAAAACTAAGGTTTATGGGAATCAATGCAGGCGTTTTACATAGCGATTCCAAAAAACAAGAGCGAACGAAAGCAATTAAGGAATTCCGCGAAGGAAAATCAGAACTTTTACTAGCTTCAGATGTCGCTGCAAGAGGCTTAGATATTACTGATTTATCACATGTTATTCATATGGACCTTCCCCAAGAGATGGCACAATTTGTTCATCGCTCCGGAAGAACTGGGCGGTTGGGAGCTGAATCTGGAACCGTTGTAGCCATTGTCACAGAGAGTGAGGAGCGACAATTACAAAAGTTTAGTCGCCAGTTAAATCTAACTGTTTCAAAAAAAGCCCTATTCCATGGGAAATTAGTTGATACAAAATAAAGTGAGGCTAAGATCAGTGGGGTTTTTCCCCACTGATCATTATCTTAAAACACTCTCCTATCAGTATGATGAATTGATTTTCCAACAATTATGGAGAAGGCTGGCCATGAGGATATAAATACAACAATGAAGATTTATACGAGTATTACAAAAAAGATGAAAAAGGACGCTTCACACAAAATGAAAATTTTGTATGAAAACGCCCTTTATGACTTAATTTAAAATATATCGTGCCATTTATGTGAAATTAATTACTTTTTTAACCTATAAAAGTGTGTTAAATAAGGGTTGGGATGATAAAAACTACATCATGCCACCCGTAAGTTGAGAGTGTGTAGTATCGTTAATGGGATGTGCAGGAAGTGCGTTATATCAACTTTTTGTATATTGTTGGCTGTAATATCTCTAGCGGGAATTTATCGTTTTTGCGTTAGCAATTTGTTAGCAATTTGTTTTGTAAACAAAGTTTTTTTACGATAAGACTTTTTATGCTTCGATGGAAATTTTTTTGGGATCTTAAAACAGGAAATGTATTATGGTGAAGAATTGGTAAGCTATGAAGAGTTAAAAAGACGAATCGAAGAATATATCAACTGGTACAACCATGAACGATCAAAAGAAAAATTGGCTTGATTGAGTCCAGTCGGATACCGAACTCAATCCAGCCAATCAGCTGCATAATAAAACTCTAGCATTTGGGGATAATCACCCTATGACAGAAGAGCTTTTTTCTATATTTTATTAGATTTTAACAACGTTTGTTGCTTGTGGTCCACGGTTACCTTCTTCAATATCGAAAGAAACTTGTTGACCTTCATCTAAGCTTTTGAAACCGTCGCCTTTAATTGCTGAGAAGTGTACGAATACATCGTCTCCACCTTCAACTTCGATGAAACCGAAACCTTTATCTGCGTTAAACCATTTTACTGTACCTGTGTTCATATAACATTCCTCCATTGTGCTTAAAGTTTTTTCTTTAGTTGTTCTGCTAATGCAATTAATTTATTCATACTATACCCCTAATTACTAAAAAAAAACATTCCTCTTTCTACATTAAACAGAAGCCCTTCTTGTTTAATTATTGCACCCGATAGTTTAAGTGAATTATTTCACTTACTATACAATTATTAACATGATAGGTATTTAATAAAGACAATATTCTAATGTGTTTTTCAATCCTTTTTAGTCTTGATTAAACCAAAGGGGATCTATATCATCAACATTGCCATTATAATTGATTAAGATCTCTTCACCTGCTTTTATATCTGTGGATTGTAAAAATATCAAGTGACTATTTTATCGAGTTATTTGATGTTCGAACATTCTTAAAAGAAATTTAAATAATAGAAATGGATTAGACTGTGGAAATAACAAAAGAGGTTAAAACTCTAAACGTGATTGGAAGGAGTTGAATGTCTTTGAAAAGATTTACTTTTAATAATATACATATTCCTTAAAAATTCAGGATATTTTCGGGAGTTGTAATCCATTAACTTAATTTAACTTAACCGAAACTTCTTATTTGAGTTTCAGTAATCCCTTTAATTAATCCCAGTTCACTAATCAAAAACTCATGTGCGTTATCTAACATTTCCTTTTCGCTTGTATTAAGTGCTTTTTCTTTCTTCATACGTATTAAATCACGTACAACTTCAGCACATTCTTGTATTTTACCTGTTTTTATTTTGTCCGTGTTCACTTTATACCTTTGTTTCCACGGCAGTAATCTATCTGATTCACCATGCTCAAAAATGTGTGTGATTTGTTTTAATGCAATTAGGTCAATTACAGGGCGTACACGTAAACTCAATATTTTACCCGTAGGAATCATGACTTGCATATTACCGATTAACATTTTAATGACATAATACTGTTGTTTTCTCCCTAAAATTTCCTTTTCTTCCATGGCTTTAACTATACCTGCTCCGTGCATTGGATAAACAATGTTATCGCCAATTTGAAACATATAATCCACCTCCATATATGGTAACCTTCTTAACCATAACACATATATTGTTTTTTATCAAATTTTTAATATTAACATAAAATTTTTATGTTTGTCAACTTTTTTCTTTGGAAATCAAAAAAGGCAAAAACAATAAGATTCATGTCGGAATACTAACAAAGGGACGGTTAATTTTCCTGCATATATTTTGAAACCTCTACTAACCTTAATATTCTCTTAATTTATATAAAACCTTCCTGCGAAAATAACAAAAAAAGCGACTGCCTTGATCAGCAATCTTACCCACTAGTTTAAGAAGTTTCGGCTAAATTGTAATCGCATTGGCAATCTTTTTCACCCTAACAAATATATGTCTTTTTGTTCAATTATTGCACCAGTTCGTAATATAAGCTTAGCCAGAATTTAAACTGTCCCCCCCTGTAAAGGACATCTTTAAAAGGTTGTGCCAGGACACTACATGAGTCCCATATAGGACTTACTATAACAATTACAGGTATCAATGGAATTTAAAGAAGATGACTCCTGTTGAATACAGAAATCAGTTTCTTACTTCAGCTTATATGCTTGGTACATGCCACTTTTTCTTTTTCCGGATATGAATATATCTGATAATTATCGGGTATAGAGGAATAAACGCAATAAAGGAGGACTTGTTATGGATAAGAAAATTATCGGTGGGGTATTTTCAGATGTAGCTACTACGGAAAAAGTAATAAAAGAGTTGAAAAATGGTGGCAACAATTCCAAGGGTATATCTGTATTTGTGCATGACAATAGTAAAGCGAACGTGCTGGAAGACGAAACAAATTTGGGTGTTATTACGAATGATGAAGGACGAGGGAAAAATGCTGGTAAAGGTGCCGGAATCGGGGCTGCATCTGGCGGTTTGCTCGGTGGGCTCGGCGGATTGGTTGTAGGGCTTGGGCTGTTAACCATCCCCGGAATTGGTCAAATCGCGGCGGCAGGGCCTCTGGCAGCGGTACTAACCGGAGCAGGAGTTGGTGCAGGTGGCGGCGGTATCGTCGGCGCGCTTGTTGGACTTGGTATGCCAGAGGAACAAGCAAAGCAATACGAAGGTTTTCTAAAACAAGGAAAAATCATTGTATTGGTCGAAGCGGATGAAGAGCAGGAAGGTAGGGTTTATGAAACCTTCCTGTCCCATGATACAGAAAACAGAGGTATGTATCCTGAACGTGCTACGATCAATACTAAGAGAGCAAATAATTGGTAAATTATCGAAATAGGGAGGTGCTGTGGGGGCATATCCCTATTTTGTGCGAATGTTCTCGCGGGTTGGTTTGGGGATTTCTCATTCCTTAATTTTTTGATATGATAATTTCAGGTATTGCTAGTATCCTTTCACCTCCCACCACTTATTGTTTTGACACTAATAACGGCAGAATATTTCGAGAGGACTGGCAAGGTGTAAAATTTTTGTAAATCGATTAAAGCGTTCATTAATTTCGGCATACCATCATGCTTCATTATTAATCGAAGCAATCGTAAACACGAACATACGGACACCTAACTACAGGATTAGAAAAAAAGTCTCTCTTTAATTCAGTGAATTAATGAGAGACTTTTTAATTAAATTGATTTACGGCGCTAATGACCAATAGAATGACCGCAATGTGATGAGAGTTACTCTATACTCTGTTGTAACAAGGGTTTAGAGTTTACTTACACCATGCCGCCCATCTATTGACCGTTTTTCTCCAATATTCTTATCTTCTCCTTAATGGTGAAAAGGTATAAATTCTATTCAAATTATTATAGATTAACAGGCTGTTATTTTCTTTTATTTTCTTTTTTGTGACATTTCTTGTGACATATTAAAATTTTGCAATATGCGTGGGATGAAGATAAAGCCATTGAAAAGCCTATCCTTAGTGGAGATCAATTTGATGATATACAGCGTACCATGCAAGAAGCACTGGAACATTCATTAGAAATCGAGTTAAGCTACTTCAAGAATAAAAGGATCCGTAAGGCTGTTGGTAAGATAAAGCCACCTAAGAATGGTCGCATGGAGATCGTGACGAATGATGATATATTGGTATTGAAGTTGGAGGATATTGTTGGCGCAAACCTTAATTAGAGAGTCATTTTGGCTGTCTTTTTTTATTGGAAAAAATTATTTAATTTACCAATAACTATTGACCTTTTGTACTATCGGTAGAACGATAGGGGTATAGAAAGGAGGTGAACAAGTGGAAGACTTAGGTAAAATAATTGCCCTAGCAATTTCAATTCTAACTAGCATTAAGCTTTGGCTGAGCACTCGTAAGACTAGTTTAGAAGATGAAAAGCTAAGGCAAGAAATTAAAAGAATGAGAAGGGGAGGTTAATCCCCTCTCTCATCACTAAGTATACCACATTCTTATGGAAGTATTAATTGGAATATGTTTGTTAGCAATTCTGATCTTAGGTATCTGGAGGCTTTTCTTGCTTAATACTAAGCGTAAATTGGAAAAAGAAAAGAGGGATTTGATCAATGAAAAGTCAAACAGAGAGAAATAAACAGTGGCAAGAGAAGAATAGAGAAAAAGCAAGATACTTGCGCAATAGATCCGCAGCTAGATCATTTGTGAGAAAACAAGCTACTTTAGAAGATATAGAAGAATTGAAACAATTAATAATTGATCGAGAGAACGTATTAAAGTAGGAATCTAATGAGTCTTAAATCTAAAATATACAAGATCTTTCGTATATGGAATGATGTGGATGCTGTTCGTAAAGGTAGAGTTGGGAAACGTGTTGGCAGGCGTGTAGCTGGAAAAGCAACAGGAAAATTATTGAGGAAGTTGTTTAAATAGAAAAAAAGGAGCGCTGACAAGACGCTCCTTTACGCTTTTATTATGCGTTTATTTTATAGTTTACAGAACATAGTTATCAAAATATTGTATTCCCACTTACTTAGATAGTTCCTTCACTTGTTCTTCCAATGCATCCACACGTTTCTTGAGTGGATCCACTTCATACTCGCGTATTTTAGCAGCAAATCTATCTAAAACTTCTGCTGCTTGTTCTCTTGTTAATGGCATTTTGGGGTTAGAACCGTCAAAATAACCTTGCATAACTTGCTTTTTCCAGACATCTACCGCCCAATTACTTGGAACACTCGGATTGTTAGGTTTATCAAGCTTTTGGTTTAGTAATGCCTTTAATTCGTCAATTTGCTTTTGTAATTGTTGTGCCTCCATTTCTGTAATCCCTCCTTCACTTCTCTTTTTAAGATTAAAAATTCTTACTAATCCATTCACATGACCTTTAGCAATATCGTTCAAGAACTCATCTGATTTCAATCTAGCTGAATCATGGGCAGCGTCAATAAAACCATTTTCAGTTAAGATAGCTTCCATGTTTGATTCTCGTACCATATGGAAATTAGCTTTTTTCTTACCACGATCATACATATTAACTTTCTTAATAATTTCCTCATGCATAATATCCTGTTTTCTGGCAGTACTTGAAGAATCAGATAGCTTATTATAAATAAAATCCTCATATCCTGTACCACCGCCAGCATTAATATGAACACTGATTAAATAGTCAGCTCCCCATATATTGGCATCATCTGTACGTTGTTTTAAAGATAATGTTTTGTCCGTTGTACGTGACAAACGGACCTGGACATCTTCATATTGTTTTAGTAAGTCTCTTATTATTAAGGATATTTTTAAAGTTAAATCTTTTTCTCGTAATCCATTTGCAAATGCTCCTGGATCCGTGCCACCATGACCGGGGTCAATATAGATTTTAACCATTATTTTTTCTCTCCTTTCGTTGTCAACTCTTCTCTAATTTCATCTGAAACACTTGTACTTTCTTCATTTATATTCTTCAATTTCTTCACAAGATTGGACGGTACCAATACTCCCACCTCAGCTAAATTTTCAATAATACTAAGCCCTTCATTGGCAATATAAAAAAGCACAGTCGCATAAGTGACTGCACCACTAAGATTTAATATTTGATCTACCACATTAGCCAAGATAATCACTACTAACACCAAGATCTTTCGCGCAAAGCCAAATAAAGATTTTCGTGACCACAAATTATCATTCTCCCATGCTTTAGCAAGTCCAGTTATGACATCTAATAACATGAGCAACAACAACAGATGCAAGAATTTCACATCACCGAATTGATAAAACCTTGCTGCTTCTACGTGTTCCAAATTAAAAACACCCATTTGTTTGACATCTCCACAAATTTCATTTCGTTAGTTTTTGTGATAAAAATAAGCCTACGCAGCTTTATCTTCTAACTTCTTTTTCAATAGTTTGTTCTCCACTTCCAATAAGCGATTGTCCTCAACGAGTACAGCAATCTTTCTCCTGGCTTGTACAAAATCGTTTTCCCATTCATTACTAATGGTATCAATGATTTTGTTTGCATCATGGTTCATCAGCTAGCACTACCAAATTCTGAATGAAGTTTATCTTGGACAATGGCTTCTAAATTACTTGTCGATTCATTTCCTTCATATTCTTCCTTTATCAGATTAACTTGACCGTTAATGGATAACGTATTACTACTACCGTAATATAACATGAACCTGCTCTACTACTTCTTCTCTGTAAGAGAAGCCTACATTCATAATTTTAATGTTCATTTTTATCCCCTTATTGTATTGGAATGTGGTCCTGATAGGTATTATTGACATACACAGCGATGTTCCCAGCTGAACTAACTTGTAAACTGATAGCACCACTACCCATGTTTCTAACAAATCGGTTATCCAGTGGTTGATTACGATAGTACAATTCACCTTGTACATTCACTTCTCCACTAGTTCCATTACCTAAAAACAAACGACCATCCGTAATTGAGGTAGTACTGGCACTTAAGGTTAAGGTCCCGTCATCACTCGTAATTATGATTGACTATTAAATATAAGCTGCTTTAAGTTGCTTGACATATAATCGCCAAGGTATGCGTTATTTCAAACATACAAATCTGTTGATACGTCTATGCTTGTGTCAGAAAGTATTCTTCCACCAACTAAATCCACTTCAAATGTAACGCTTTGACCGAATACTGCACCGACAAAATTAATCCTTTTGGCTTCGATCTCAACTGTTGTTGCTGTTTGATTAATAAGACAAAAGGATAATTAAAAAAAAGTAATGATCCATGTAATTGGTCTCCCGAAACTAAAGCAATTATGGAGCAATTAAACAACCAACTTAAGGGGGCAAAATGATGGAATGTAAGAAACTGAAAAGGATCCAGTTAGTGAAAAGTTTTTAGAACGTGATGAATTTGATCAGTTTATAACTGCCGTAAAAGAGCATGGGAAAGATTTAGACATTGAATGGCTTTACTTTATTAGCATTTAGTGGATGCGTGTAGGGGAAATGCTGTCTTTGAAATGGTCGGACCTGGACTTTGCTAATAATGAAACAAGGATCATGAAAACAACCTATAACCCAAACAACAATATGAGCAACTATGAATTAACTCCTCCAAAGACAGAAGGTAGTGTACGTACTATCAATATGGAAAAGGAAATACACATGTCACCAAGAAAATGAAAAAGGACGCTTCACACAAAATGAAAACTTTGTATGAAAACGCCCTTTCTGACTTAATTTAAAACTTATCGTGACATTTATGTGACACTTTTCATAAAAATCAATTTTCACACCACTTGAAAGCTTGGTGTATAAGGGGTTGGGCAATGAAAATTACATCATGCCGCCCATTCCACCCATGCCGCCCATGTCTGGCATTCCTGCACCGCCACCAGCGTTTTCTTCTGGGATGTCTGCAACTACTGCTTCAGTAGTTAAGAACATTGCCGCTACAGATGCTGCATTTTGAAGTGCGGAACGAGTTACTTTTGTTGGGTCAACGATACCTGATTCGATCATATTAACCCACTCGCCAGTTGCTGCATTGAAACCAATACCAACTTTTTCATTTTTCAAACGCTCAACAATGATAGAACCTTCAAGTCCTGCGTTTTCAGAAATTTGACGAACTGGAGCTTCTAATGCGCGAAGTACAATGCTTACACCAGTTGCTTCGTCACCTTCAAGATTTAAATCAGCAACTTGGTTGTATACATTAAGAAGTGCTGTACCACCACCAGATACGATACCTTCTTGAACAGCTGCACGAGTGGAGTTCAATGCATCTTCAATACGTAATTTACGTTCTTTCAATTCTGTTTCTGTTGCAGCACCAACTTTAACTACTGCTACACCACCAGAAAGTTTTGCAAGACGTTCTTGTAATTTCTCTTTATCGAATTCAGAAGTAGTCTCTTCCACTTGTGCACGGATTTGTGCTACACGTGCAGAGATATTTTCCGGATTTCCAGAGCCTTCAACAATTGTTGTGTTTTCTTTTGTTACAACAACTTTAGAAGCACGGCCTAATTGTTCAACCGTTGCATTTTTAAGATCTAAACCAAGATCTTCTGTGATAACTTCTGCACCTGTAAGAACAGCGATGTCTTCTAACATTGCTTTACGACGATCACCAAAGCCAGGAGCTTTTACAGCAACTGCATTGAAAGTACCGCGTAATTTATTCACAACTAATGTAGCAAGTGCTTCACCTTCTACATCTTCAGCAATTAATAAAAGAGGTTTACCTTGTTGAACAACCTGCTCAAGTACTGGTAATACTTCTTGAATATTGTTGATTTTCTTATCAGTGATTAAGATATATGGATCCTCAAGTACTGCTTCCATTTTATCTTGGTCTGTTACCATGTATGGAGATGCATATCCACGGTCAAATTGCATACCTTCAACAACTTCTAGCTCTGTTGAGAAACCTTTTGATTCTTCAATTGTGATAACACCATCGTTACCAACACGTTCCATCGCTTCAGCGATTAGTTGACCAACTTCTTCGTCAGCTGATGAAATTGCAGCAACTTGTGCAATAGATTCTTTGCTTTCAATTGGTTTAGAAACTTTACGAAGTTCTTCTGTCGCTACTTGTACCGCTTTTTCAATACCACGGCGAACCCCTACCGGATTAGCACCAGAAGCTACGTTTTTCAAGCCTTCCTGGATCATTGCTTGTGCCAGTACTGTCGCAGTAGTTGTACCGTCCCCTGCAACATCATTTGTTTGAGATGCTACTTCTGATACTAATTGAGCACCCATGTTCTCAAACTTATCTTCCAATTCGATTTCTTTTGCGATTGTTACACCATCATTTGTAATAAGTGGGGAACCATATTTTTTATCTAATACAACGTTACGACCTTTTGGTCCCAAAGTTACTTTTACAGCGTTTGCTAATGTATCCACCCCGCGAAGCATGGAACGACGAGCGTCTTCACTAAATTTAATTTCTTTTGCCATTATAGAAAACCTCCTTGAAAATAAATTATTATGATATTTTATTTAAATGTACTTCGAGCAACAATTAGCCTACGATCGCTAAGATGTCACTTTCACGAAGGATTAAGTATTCTTTACCATCATATTTAACTTCTGTACCAGCGAATTTAGAGTAAATAACAGTTTCGCCCTCATTTACTTCAAGTGCAATTTTTTCGCCATTGTCTGTTACACGACCAGTACCAACAGCAACTACTCTACCCTCTTGTGGTTTTTCTTTCGCAGAATCAGGAAGAACAATTCCACTCGCTGTTTTTTCTTCTTGCTCTACAACCTCAATAATGACACGATCACCTAATGGTTTAAGCATTGATAATAACCTCCTTGATATCTACATTTATATTTTTTGTCGATTGTTAGCACTCAATCTAAGGGAGTGCTAACACAATTATTATAATAATGAATCAGCATTTTTTTTGCAAGTATTAAGTACATATTTTTAGAAAAAAATTCTTAAACTGGGATACTCTTATATAATTAGTCTTACTATTTCAATTTCATTCTTTTTTTATGTTAAAATACGTATCATGTAAAGAAAAATAAATAAAGGGAGTCGTTTTACTTTGCCAAAAAAGTATATATATGTAATAGCAACATATGTACTGATGCAACTGTCCAGTTATTTTGTTATTCCACTTGAAAAGAATTTAGATATTGATCCAGTCATTTTGACCGTATCATGGAGTATAATAACTTTTCTTGCTGCATTAGCAGTCTCGTGTTATATACTCAGAGATGAAATCCGCAGTTTCTTCAGATTAGAAGATAAAAAAATCGGACAAATTATATTTTGGTCTGTCGTAGGATTTATCCTTGTAATAATAGCTCAAAATGTTGCTGGACTAATTGAAAGGTATGTGTTCGGAATTACTACTTCCTCCGAAAATACCCAAATCCTTTTGGAAGTTGCAAGACGTGCACCAATATTTATTATTATTATCTCCATATTGGGACCAATTCTAGAAGAGCTTGTTTTTAGAAAAGCAATCTTTGGTACACTGAATCAACGAATGAATTTCTTCATTGCTGCTGTGATATCAGGTTTTCTCTTTGCTATCTTACATATGGACTTTGATCATTTGCTAACATATATATTAGCAGGTATGGTTTTTGCATTCGTTTATGTAGAAACTAATCGAATTATTGTTCCTATCATTGTTCATATGTCCATGAATACTATGGCTGTAATTCTGCAATTTTCAATTGATCCTGAAGAGTTACAGAGAAGGCTTGAAGAGCTGCAGTTGATATTATTTGGAGGCTTTTAAATGATGAGAATTTCACCACTAACTTCTGCTTTTTTTTATTTCGCATTAGGCAGTCTATTCACCTATATTGCGATTCAATCAGTAGAAGGATCTGTTTTTAACTTTATCACGATACTACTTGCATTTTTTGCAACCATTGATTTCGTTGTTGGTATACGACTAGTAAATTTACACTTTCGTATTAAAAAAGCAAGAGATAAAAAGAAAAAATAAGAAGTGCTAGCTCGAATGCTGCACTTCTTTCTTTTTTACTCTTCCTCTAATGGGTAATGTTTCATAAAATAGACTAATGATTGAAGTTCAACCGCTAAATCGATATGATGTACTCTTACATCATTCGGTACAGTAATTCTGGCAGGGGTAAAATTCAAAATCCCTTTAACACCAGATTGGACAAGTCTGTCTGCCATCGGTTGTGCTTCAGCAACAGGGACCGTTAATATAGCGACATGGATATCACCTATTTGCTCCTCTAATTCATCTACATGATATACTTGAATACTGCCAATCTCTTTGCCAACTTTAGAAGGATCAGCGTCAAATGCTACTTCAATCTTCGTATTATTATTTTTGGTAAAGTTATAATTTAAAAATGCTGTGCCTAAATTACCAACACCAATCAACACAACAGGTGTATTCTCATCTTGATCTAATGTTTTTCGAAAAAAACCGAGCAAGTAATCAACATTATAACCATAGCCTTTCTTCCCCAGTGCACCGAAGTAAGAAAAGTCACGTCTTATTGTTGCAGAGTCCACTTTCATTGCACTGCTCAATTCTTTTGAAGATACACGGTCTTTACCTTGAATATGTAAATTGTTCAAAAAACGATAATATAAAGGTAAGCGTTTTGCTGTAGCTTGAGGTATTTTATTATAATTCGCCATTATTCAATCCCCTTATTCTACTACTAAAGATTTGTGAATGTTGATACTTACTATTCATTCTAACAGAAAAGGTCAGAAAAGTCGTGAAATAATTCACTACACGAGACAACTGTCAAGTGCAATTTATTGAAACCAGGATTTCCACATAATAAATTAGACTACTTGCAGATTAGGCAGTAGTTAAGATAAACTTACATCAATGAGGTGAACAAAGCATGATTTATTTACAAGTGAACAATTTAACAAAAAGATTTGGTGCTGAACTGATCTTGTCTAATATAAAACTAGAAATAAAACAACATGATCGCATCGCCATTGTTGGTAGAAATGGTGCTGGTAAATCTACTTTATTGAATATCATTTCCGGCCAATTAAGCTATGACGAAGGCGAGATTCATAAACCAAAAGAAGTAACACTAGGATATCTTGCACAACACTCGGGACTTGATTCCGCTGAAACCATTTGGGATGAAATGCTTAAGATATTTGAACATTTTATTAAAGAAGAAAAGAAACTGCGTCAAATGGAACAGCAAATGGGTGATCCAGATCTAATTGAAGATCAAGAAAAATATCAACAGTTATTATCAAATTATGATCAAAAACAAGAGGCATTTAAAACAGCTGGCGGTTACCAATATGAAGCAGAAATTAAAGCAGTATTAAATGGGTTGGATTTCCCTGAATCAATGTGGGGAACATCAATTGCTACACTTAGCGGAGGGCAAAAAACAAGACTTGCATTAGGTAAACTCTTATTAACTAAACCAGATGTCCTGATCCTGGATGAACCAACCAATCACCTGGATATCCAAACACTTACATGGTTAGAGAATTATATTAACAACTACAACGGGGCAGTTGTAATAGTTTCACACGACAGATACTTCCTCGATAAAACAGTCAATATCGTTTATGAAATTTCCCGTCAGGAATCAGCCAAATTTCATGGCAACTACAGTAAATATCTGGACCAGAAAGCAGCAAACTATGAACGTGATTTGAAACAATATGAAAAACAACAGACGGAAATTAAAAAAATGGAAGACTTTATTCAAAAAAATTTGGTGAGAGCTTCCACAACCAAACGGGCTCAGAGCAGACGAAAGCAGTTAGAGAAAATGGAAGTAATGGATAAACCCCTCGGTGATGAAGGTTCGGCAAAATTTTCTTTTTCCATTGACCGCAGAAGCGGAAATGATGTTTTAAAAATTAATGACCTTGCCTTTCGTTATGAATCTTCCGAACCTTATATTTTCTCTAATCTTAATATTAATCTATCGCGCGGAGAGAGCATGGCATTAGTTGGCCCGAACGGTGTCGGGAAATCCACTTTGTTAAAAAATATCATTGGGCAATTAGATCCTGCCAAAGGAACGATTCAGCTTGGTGCGAATGTTCAAATTGGTTACTATGATCAGGAACAGACTTTGCTCCACGAAAAGAAAACGGTGCTAAATGAGTTATGGGACGATTACGCTCTAATGAATGAAAAGGATATCCGAACAATTTTAGGTAATTTCTTATTTAGTGGTGATGACGTCTTACGACCAGTATCTGCCTTAAGTGGTGGAGAAAAAGCACGTCTTGCACTTGCAAAACTCATGATGGAAAAAGCAAACTTCTTACTGCTTGATGAGCCAACAAACCATCTGGACTTGGACAGTAAAGAAATTCTGGAAGCGGCACTCGTTGATTATCCTGGTACCATTCTGTTTGTATCACACGATCGTTATTTTATTAATAAACTAGCAACACAAGTACTAGAAATGCAGGCAAATAAAACAACCGTCTACTTAGGGGATTATGATTATTATCTAGAAAAGAAGCAAGAGGAAGCACAATTGAAGGAACTGCAAAAAGAAGAATTAGTAGAAGCCTCCAAACAGCAAACAAAATCAGATTTCAAAAAAGAAAAGGAATTAAAGAAAGCGGAGCGAAAAAAGCAACGCAGAATTGAAGAAATCGAATCAGAAGTCGAACAATTAGAGGAAGAACTTTCACGTAACGAGGAATTATTATGTGATCCTGAAGTATACCAAGACCATGAGAAGTCATTAGAGTTAACAGATAAAAGTGGCCAAATCAAGGCTACCATAGAAAGATTAATGGAAGAATGGGAAAGATTGCATGAAGATTAATAAGAAAGCGGGTTGCTTCAAGTAACTCGTTTTTTTATCCACAATTATATTTTGAGTTATTTACTGATGTAAAAGGTTATCCATAGACTTATCCCCATAATCCACAGTATACAGTCAATTTATCCACAAATCCCATTATTTCTTACCATTGATTTACCGCTATTTACAGCGCTTATTAACATAGGTGTTAATAAGTTGTTGATAAATAGTTGATAAGTAAGGAACCTATTCAAATAAATACTATTTGGCCATGCCACTTTGGGATACATAGATAAGGAAAAGCAACAAAAAAGGGTTACTAAACATTTAGATGCAAAGCAACCCTTTTTCATTAGTTTTTTCTTTGAGCATATCTTTCTAAATCCAGGCCAGGACTCGCGTTCAAATCCCATGCAGCTCGATGCCCTTGATTGAAGGCAATAGAACCTGCAGCTGCTATCATTGCTGCATTATCTGTACATAATGAGATTGGAGGAAACATTAAATCTATCGCTTCATCATCAAATTTAGTCTCCATCGCACTTCTAAGACCTTTATTTGCTGCAACCCCACCTGCGACAATTACTTGCTTGATATCATAATTTTTGGCAGCCCGGTATGTTTTCTCAACTAATACATCGACAACGCTTGATTGAAAACTTGCTGCAATATCTTCATTACGATATACTTGCCCTCGCTGTTTAGCATTATGCAATGTATTAATCACTGCTGACTTTAAACCACTAAAGCTGAAATCATAAGAGCCTTCCTCTAACCACGCTCTGGGAAAATCAATGACAGAATTGCCTTCATGTGCTAATTGGTCAATTTTGGGCCCACCTGGGTATGGAAGATTAAGCGTACGAGCAACTTTATCATATGCTTCCCCTGCAGCATCATCCCGAGTTTCGCCAATAATATTAAAATCACCATGTTCTTTCATTAAAATAAGTTCTGTATGCCCCCCTGATACGACTAATGCGAGGAGTGGAAATTCAAATTCCTTCACAAGGCGATTTGCATAAATATGACCTGCAATATGGTGTACTCCAATTAGCGGCTTATTATGCGAAAACGCCAACGCTTTCGCAGCATTCACTCCAACTAGTAATGCACCAACAAGTCCAGGTCCCTCTGTTACTGTAACGGCATCGATATCGTCCATTGTTAAGCCTGCTTTTGCAAAAGTTTCCTCCAGGACAAGTGTAACCTGTTCAACATGGTGTCTTGACGCAATCTCAGGCACCACTCCACCAAAGCGTTTATGGCTCTCTATTTGTGAAGCAACCACATTGGAAACAATTTCTCGCCCATCTTTTATAATAGCTGCAGCTGTTTCATCACAGCTTGTCTCAATTCCTAAAATATATTCACTCATAAATTCACCCACAATACTAATGCGTCTTCTTGATTGTCTGTATAATAATTCTTTCTAATGCCACCAGGGATTAAACCAAATTTCTTGTACATTTTTTGTGCAACAAGGTTTGATACACGTACCTCCAGAGACAAATGTTTCACACCGTTGGCAACTGCATAATTCATTACATATTGAAAAAGCCCTTCACCGTAACGGTTTCCCCGATGTGCTGGTTCAATAGCTATGTTTGTAATTTGCGCTTCATCTAGTACTATCCAGGAACCACAGAAACCAATCACTTCATCATCAAGAGTTGCTACAAAATAACGAGCAAAGTTATTTGTTCTCATTTCCTCATAATAAATATCCTTCGGCCATGGCTTCGGGAAGGAAAGACAATCAATTTCATATACCCGGTCAATATCAGCTTCTGTCATTTGACGGAAATCTAAACTACTCATTTTCCTTTAATCCCTGTTCCTTTATCCATTTTGCTTCCGCTTCTACTAACCTTAAATAATTCGGGGTTATGTTATGGGTTATTTCTGGTTGTCTTTCTCCAGCTAATGATAAAAGAACCCCTGGACGCGGAAGATGTAAAGTATTCAAAGCGGGGAAGATAGCATTATCACCTAATATAGATACAATCGTGGATCGATGTAATTCAAGATCCTGACTTAAAAATAAAATCGGTTCTCCAATATTGTTTAACTCTTCCAACCATTCTGTAAAGGATATGTTTTGTTCCTTTTTCGCCAAAACTAAACGGTTGTCTTCCTGCTGATACAACCCTGTATAGACTAAGCCGCGTCTCGCATCAAAGAAGGGACAAATATACTTCGCTTGCCCCATACCATTATAGGCAACAAGCTCCAGACTGGATATAGCAGCAATCGGAATATCTAATGACCATGCCATTGTTTTGGCAGTGGATAATCCTATCCGAACACCTGTATAAGAACCAGGCCCTTTTGCTACAACGATTTGATCTAAGTCGTTTGGTAATGTATTGGTTTCTCTCATAATATGGTCAATAGCCGGCATTAATCCGATCGAATGATTCCGTTTCATGTTCGTTATATATTCTGCCTCCAGTTGACTTTTTTTGGAGATAGCTACACCCATCACTTGATTGGATGTATCAATCGCTAAAATATTCATCTATATAGCTCCTTACAAATAAACTCATAATGTTCTCCCATTGGTGTCATCACAATTTCTCTAGTATATTCGTCTTTTCTTCTAATTTCAATAGCTAGCCTTTCTTCAGGTAAAAAATCATTAATAAATGAAGCCCATTCTACCACAGTAACACCTTCACCCTGGAAAAATTCAGCAAACCCAATATCTTCATCACTTTCCTCAAGGCGATAGACGTCCATATGATAAAGCGGGATCTCTCCAGTATATTCTTTCACAATCGTATAAGTAGGGCTATTGATTGTCCTTCTTACCCCTAGTCCTGTACCTAAGCCTTTTGTAAAAGTTGTTTTACCTGCACCTAGATCACCTTCCAATGTCAAAACATCACCAGGCTTAACTAGCAAGGCTAGCTTTTCAGCTAATTTCTTTGTTTCTTCTTCTGTTTGAGTTTGAAAGAAGTATTGCTCCATAATAATCACCCTTTTAGATGAGTATAACCTGACTTGTCCAGTTGCTTATACTCATTTCCATGATATATCCATGCCGTTCCATTTTTATTCTTTCTATCTTTAACTACACCTATTTTTGTAACATCTGTGTTTGACTTTTTAGCAGCTTCTTCTAGTATTGCCCAATCATGAGCGGGAATTGTCCCTACAAGTTCAAAATCTTCCCCGCCTGATAAGGACCAGTTAACCTGTTGTTGCTCAGAAAAGTTCCTTAAGCTCGGGTGAATGGGAAACTTCTCATAATCCAATTCTAATAAAAGGTTGGAAGCTTCTGCGATTTCATTTGCCTCATTTGCAATTCCATCACTAATATCATTCAAAGCCATCCGATTAATTTTGTGACATGCTTGAATAAAGGGTATTCTAGGCATTGGCATCTGGTGACGATTAATCACATGTTGATACTGGTCAAATTCTGTTTCACTACAATGTAATAGTACATGGAGTCCACATGCAGAATCACCTAAAGTACCTGTAACAAAAACAATGTCATCCGGCTTAGCATGGCTTCGGTACCTAGCCTTCCCTTGCTGGACTGTCCCAATGACGGTAATAGATATCGTTAACTGTTCTCCTGTGACCGTATCTCCACCAATCATGTCCATATTGAAGGATTGGGCTAAATCATTCATACCTTGATAAATTTCATGGATTTGGCCTTCTCTCCACCTTTTTGGAATAACGATGGATACAAGATAGGCAGTAGCCTTACCGCCCATTGCAGCAATGTCGCTAATATTGGCAGCCAATGCCCGATAGCCTATATGATATGGCTTTGTTGTTTTCTTAGAGAAGTGAACAGATTCAACCATTGTATCCATTGCCATAATCGTATCCACCTGTTGATGGCGGATAATTGCTGCATCATCGCCTATTCCTTTAATCACATTTGGATGTCGATAATATTTTGGTGTAATAGATTGTATAAACTTAAATTCGTCCATATTAACCCCTTAGAATGAATTAATCTTCTTTATACATATATCATAGCAAAAGATCAGGTGATTTTGAAAGAATTACCCCCCATTATTCTAATTGTCAATTGGCATATGATAAAATATTAGTGTGATCATATGCCATTTTTATATTGAAGGGAGTTATCTTAAATGACGAGAGTGATGGTAGTTGGTGCAAGTGGGGTGCTAGGCAAACTGATGTGTAAGGAAGTTTTTAGAATCTTTGGACATTCTGCAGATTTAATTATTACCGATTATAATAAAGAAAGAGGAGAACATGTAAAAAATTCATTTTCAAAACAAGTAGAATTCCGTTTGTTAGATATACATAACAAAAGCAATGTGGAAAATGTTATACATAGTGTGGATATTGTTATAATAGCTATTCAACAAAATAAGCCACATATACAAGAGATATGTATCCAGCGACAAATAAGGTGTATAGATGTTACAACATCACAAAATCTAGTTGACCGTACATTACTGTTAGACTCTCAAGCAAAGTCCCATAATATAGCTTCTATTGTAATGGCTGGGTTTCTTCCAGGGCTATCAGGACTATTAGTCAAAAAAGCTATAACATCCTTTAGTGATATAGTAGAAGTCAATATTAGTTTATTACAGAATAAAAATGCTAATGTAGGGGTCTCAGGAGCACTAGATATGTTAAAGTTAATCTCTCAACCTGTTCAGTATGGCAACAAAATGATCAAAGGATTTAAAGAAAAGAAGATGGTGGGTTCTAATAATAAACACACGGTGCGACTTATCACTCATCCAGAAAAAGATTATTTATCGCGAAAGCTTTCTATCCCAGTAATTAATTACTGGACAGGATGGAATGATAATTTATATAATTTAAAAATAGAATTTATTCTTAAAGCAAATATTATTCCATTCCTTCAAAAATATCAATCAATCTTTAAGAGTCAAATCAAACATGACAATAAATCAACTGAGGATGTGCTTTTATCTGTAGAAGTGACAGGGGCCTCTTCAAATAAAGCAATAACAAAAACATTCTCATTAACTGCAATTTCTGATTATGGTATAACCGCAATGATGGCTGTAGCATTAGCAAAGATAGTTTCTAATAAAAAGTACAGCGGCACTTATTTTCCTTTTGAAATTACAACATTCGAAGAAGTTCTAACAACCATTTCGTGTGCTCAAATTAATTTGGAAGAGTTTTAATCTATGGGGATATACGGCAATGTGCGATAAAAACAAACACATCAAAAAAACCTTAAGATTTCTCGCTTAAGGTTTGTTAGTCATATACTGGCGGTCCGGACGGGACTCGAACCCGCGACCTCCTGCGTGACAGGCAGGCATTCTAACCAACTGAACTACCGGACCAGTTATTTAGTTTTAAGCAGATAAAATAAATTATCCAACATGGTTATTTTTAATGAAGTGAAATAATTTTTGGTTGCGGGGGCAGGATTTGAACCTGCGACCTTCGGGTTATGAGCCCGACGAGCTACCAGACTGCTCCACCCCGCGATAATAAAAATATAATTTTGTTTTGGCCTGGCAACGTCCTACTCTTGCAGGGGCAAAGCCCCAACTACCATGGGCGCTGGAGAGCTTAACTAC
>NZ_JBHSDT010000002.1:0-260502 GCF_042651765.1 Gracilibacillus xinjiangensis
ATGTATTAGGCACGCCGCCAGCGTTCGTCCTGAGCCAAGATCAAACTCTCAATAAAGACTTGCACATGAAAGTGCTGATGTCGATGTTGCAACACGGATGTCGCGAACTTATCGACGTCCATTTGATCTGCTCGCTTCTATAAGCTAGCTTGTTCTTACTTTTTAATCATACTGGTTGTTTTGTTCAGTTTTCAATGATCAATGTCTGAGCGACAAATAAATTATAACAGAATTAACTTATATTTGTCAATAAAGTTTATTTTATTTCGTCGAGAACTCTAACTATATTACACATTTTGATTTTAAAAGTCAACAGTTAAATTAGATTTTTAGTTTATCATTATAAAATATGTAAATAAAACGCACTTGGTGAAATAACACAAGTGCGTTTTAGCCATTTAATTTGCCACAATGTTAACTAATTTACCTGGTACAGTAATTACTTTACGAATTGTTTTTCCTTCAAGCCTTTCCTGGATAGATGACTCTTTTAAAGCAATTTCTTCAATTTCTTCTTTAGTTGCATTTTTATTAACCATTAACTTTGCTCTAACTTTGCCCATAATTTGCACAACAATTTCCACCTCATTTTGAACCAATTTAGATTCATCAAAACTCGGCCATTGCTCATAAGCTATTGTCTCTTCATGCCCAAGTAAAGTCCAAATTTCTTCCGCTAAGTGTGGTGCAACAGGCGACAGTAATTTGATAAATCCTTCAGCAAAATTCTTCGATATATTCTCCGCTTTATATGCTTCATTTACGAACACCATCATCTGTGAGATTCCTGTATTGAAACGCAAATCTTCGAAATTTTGTGTTACTACTTTTACTGTTTCATGGTATGTTCTTTCTAACTCTTCTGTACTTTCAGCAGCAGAAACTTTTTCTGTAAGTTTTCCTTCATCTGTTACAAAAAGTCTCCAGACTCTATCTAAAAATCTTCTCGCACCGTCCAAGCCATTAGTTGACCATGCGATTGATGCATCAAGCGGTCCCATAAACATTTCATAAAGTCGTAAAGTATCAGCACCATGTGTTTCAACTATTTCATCTGGATTTACTACATTCCCTTTTGACTTACTCATCTTCTCATTATTTTCACCAAGTATCATACCTTGATTATATAGCTTTTTAAATGGTTCTTTTGTTGGCACTACTCCAATGTCATACAAGAATTTATGCCAGAATCTTGCATATAAAAGGTGAAGTACAGCATGTTCAGCACCACCAATATACACATCGATTGGTAACCACTCTTTTAATAATGAAGGATCCGCTAATTTTTCTGAATTCTTCGGATCAACGTATCGAAGGAAATACCAACAACTTCCTGCCCACTGCGGCATTGTGTTTGTTTCACGGCGACCTTTCATACCTGTCTTAGGATCAACTACGTTTACCCAATTATCAATGTTAGCTAATGGGGATTCTCCTGTGCCAGAAGGTTTAATTTCACTAGTTTTCGGTAACACAAGTGGTAAATCTTCTTCGGACACTGCAGTCATTGTTCCATCCTCCCAATGGATAATTGGAATTGGCTCCCCCCAATAGCGTTGTCGGCTAAACAACCAATCTCTTAGTCGATAGGTAACTTTCTTTTCTCCTTTACCGTTAGATTCCAACCACTTGATCGCAGCCTTAATTCCATCCTCTTTATTCAATCCATTTAAAAAGTCAGAATTAATATGCGGGCCATCACCAGTAAAAGCTTCCTTCTCCACATCTCCACCATCTAGAACCGGGATAATCTCAAGGTCAAAGGTTTTTGCAAATTCATAGTCACGCTCATCATGGGCAGGTACTGCCATGATTGCCCCTGAACCATAAGACATTAGAACATAATCAGCTACCCAGATAGGCAGCTTAGCTCCATTTATTGGATTAACTGCATAAGCCCCTGTAAAAACCCCTGTTTTATCTTTAGCTAAATCTGTTCTTTCTAAATCACTTTTCGTTTTGACTTTATTAATGTAATCATCTACTGAATTTTTTTGTTCAGTTGTTACGATTTTATCGACTAAAGGATGTTCAGGTGCTAACACGGCATATGTTGCACCAAATAGTGTATCTGGCCTTGTTGTAAAGACAGTAAATGAATCTTCATAACCGTCAATGCCAAACACAACTTCCGCACCTTCTGAACGACCAATCCAATTTCTTTGCATATCTTTAATACTTTCAGGCCAATCTAACTCTTCTAAATCTTCCAGCAGCCGATCAGCATAGGCTGTTATTTTTAACATCCATTGCTTCATAGGTTTTCGTTCAACTGGATGACCGCCACGTTCACTTTTACCATCAATAACTTCTTCATTAGCCAGAACAGTTCCTAGTGCTGGACACCAGTTAACAGGAACTTCATCAATATATGCGAGTCCCTTCTCATATAATTTCAAAAAGATCCATTGAGTCCATTTATAATAATCTGGATCAGTTGTATTTACTTCACGATCCCAATCATAAGAGAAGCCTAATTCTTGTATTTGGCGTCTGAATGTATTGATATTTTTCTCTGTGAATTCTGCAGGGTCATTACCTGTATCCAGAGCATACTGTTCTGCCGGTAAACCAAAAGCATCCCAGCCAATTGGATGAAGTACTTCATAGCCTTGCATTCTTTTCATTCTTGATAAGATATCTGTTGCTGTGTAACCTTCGGGATGCCCAACATGTAAACCAGCCCCAGAGGGGTATGGAAACATATCTAGTGCATAGAATTTTTCTTTGTTTGAAGCTGTATTTGTCGCAAATGTTTTATTATTTATCCAATAATCTCGCCATTTTTTCTCAATAGCATTATGATCATAAGCCATCTTAATTTCCTCCTTTTATACACTTTAATCACTCAAAAAACATACGTTCTATAATACAAAAAAATCCCCCTCATCCCAAAAAAATGGGACGAGAGAGATTCCCGCGGTACCACCCAAAATTAGTGTGTTATTACTAATACACTCACTTCATTTCCTTAACGCGGATCACGACAAAAGCTACTTCCATTTTCACTTTTGTAACATCAGAGGTGAGTTCATAAAGATCAGGAGTGGCTTGCACCATACCGCCACCTCTCTATATCCTGATTACTTTACTAATAATCCTCTTCATCGTTTATTTATATACATCAATAAAGTCATGAAATTAGATACATTCGTTTACTTTCTGATAGTTTAAAGAAATGTCTGAATTTTGTCAAGTTCTGAAAAACAGCATTAATGCTCCCTTTATTTAGTAGTACAAATTCCTATATTATGCTTTTTGTTTTTCTTTCTGCATTTGCTTACTTCTTAATTGTCCACAGGCAGCATCAATGTCTGTACCATGTTCTACACGGACACCACTATTAATGCCATTCTCTAATAATATTTGATAAAAGTCGAGAATTGCTTGTTTTTCACTTCGACTATATTGATTATGCTCATCAACCGGATTGTATGGAATCAAGTTAACATATGATAAATGACGTTTGTTTTTTAGTAGCTGTACTAATTGTCTCGCTTCTTCTTTATGATCATTTACATCTTTCAACAAGATATATTCAAAAGTGATTCTTCGGTTGGTCTTTTCTAAATAATAGTCAATTGCCGGCATTAATTTTTCGAGTGGGAATGCCTTGTTTATTTTCATTATTTTTGTCCGTAACTCGTTGTTCGGGGCATGTAATGACAAAGCAAGATTCACCTGGATATTTTCATCAGCAAAGTCATAAATCCGCTTCGCTAAACCACTTGTTGAAACCGTAATATGGCGGGCGCCGATTGAAAGTCCTTTTTGCTCGTTAACAATGCGCAAAAAATTCATCGTATTATCATAGTTGTCGAAAGGCTCACCGATACCCATAACAACAATATGACTTACTCTTTCTTCTTTACCTTTTTTATCTAAATCTTTTTGTACTTTCATAATTTGTTCGACAATTTCACCAGCATTTAAGTCCCTGTCCTTTGTTAACAAACCGCTGGCACAGAATGAACAGCCAATGTTACAACCGACTTGGGTAGTCACACAAACAGAATAACCGTAATTAAACTTCATTAATACTGTTTCTATTAAGTTTCCATCAGTCATTTTGAAAAGAAACTTAATCGTTCCATCTTTTGACTCTTGTTTAATCTCTTCCTTTAGTGTACCAATAACAAAGTTTTCTTCTAATAATAACAGGCACTCCTGATTAAGGTTATACATTTCTTGAAAATGATCTACTCTCTTTTTATATAGCCAATCCCATATCTGCTTTGCTCGGAATTTTTTTTGTCCATGTTCCACTAACCAATCTGCCAATTCATTTAGTGTGAATGAATAGATTGACCTTTTATCCATTAACGATACCTCATTTCATTTTAAACCAAATAATCCATCATATTATCTTAAACTGTAGCAGCTGTTTTTGCAATAGAAGGTATTATTATCTTAGACATTATTCTCCTTTTTAATAAATACTTCGTTAACCAGATGTATAATTAATAATACTCCTAGCACCCATGTAATAATGGGAGGAAAAATAAAAGCCTGAGAAATACTTTCTAAAAATGGAATCTCTAAAGCATCACTTAACTGAAATGTTAAACGATAACTCTTATAACAATTAGAATGGTTAAAATAATGAAGAATGCTGTATTTGTAAATAACAAAATCATACGAATGTTTTAAAGCCTCATTAATACCTTCAATCTTCTTCCCCTCTTAAAATATACCTAGTTCAGAGTTTAATACAAAATCATCTCTATTAAAATATTTTCTCGTTTCCTTTCTATTCATGATAAATCTCAGTCTGATCATGATATAACGAAATTGAAGAAGTCTTACGTTGCCTCATGGCTGATATAATAACAGATCCATTACAATGGGAAGTCAAAAATATTTAATTTTTTCGGGGAGACGCTTGCAATTTATAGTTCCGCTTGTTATAATGAATTTAGCTATTTTGTTCGATGACACCTTCAAGTATCGTAACGTTAAGTTTTCGTTTTGAGGCAAGAGCAAGAATAGTAATACATTTGTGTGAACGGTTCACACTAGGAGGAAAAGAAATATGGTACAAGGTACAGTAAAATGGTTTAACGCAGACAAAGGTTTTGGATTTATCGAAGTTGAAGGACAAGATGATGTATTCGTACACTTCTCTGCTATCCAAGGCGAGGGCTTTAAAACACTTGAAGAAGGTCAAAGCGTATCTTTCGAAATCGAAGAAGGTAACCGTGGACCACAAGCTGCTAACGTTACAAAAAACTAATTAGCACTTAATAAAAAACACTAGTTGTTTCGACAACTAGTGTTTTTTTGTAGTTTTTTTTTAAAAAAAACTTTACAGCAAGGACTAATGTTACCTTCATTTTTTCTCATAATATACTATTAGTTTTTCAAAACAAATAATTTTTTCTCAAATCCGTTGATCAGCCCAATTTCTTTCAACGAATCAGCCATTCGTGCTTTCTCATATGGCAAAATTAGAACAACAAAAGTTCTAAAAGGAGCTTTTTTCAGCTTTTCTTAATTGCATTTCAAATTTCCCTCTTTAAGCAGATTATTAGACGAACTTTGCTATTCAGCGTATCATCTTCTTCGATAGCAAGTAAAACATAGGAGTGAATAAAATGAGCCAAGTTTTTTCAAATATAAAATTTTCGGTCTTAGATCTGGCACCTGTATTGGAGGGGCATACTCCATCACATTCCTTCACAAACAGTGCAGATTTAGCCAGGCATGCTGAGGAATGGGGGTATCATAGATACTGGTTAGCAGAACACCATAACATGCCTGGCATTGCAAGTTCTGCTACATCTCTTGTCATTAGTCATGTTGCAAGTAATACTAAGAAAATTCGTGTAGGTGCTGGGGGCATCATGTTACCAAATCATGCACCATTAGTAATTGCCGAACAATTTGGTACACTAGATTCACTCTATCCAAACCGTATCGATTTAGGATTAGGACGTGCCCCAGGAAGTGATCAAGCAACAGCTTATGCTTTAAGACGGACCTTAAATAGCAGTCCTGAAGATTTCCCGCTTCAAGTGGATGAATTAGAAGGATATTTTGCCGGAACAGAAAGAGTAAAAGCGATTCCTGGAAAAGGATCCAACATTCCAATATGGTTATTAGGTTCGAGTGATTTCAGTGCAAAACTTGCTGCTAAAAAAGGTATGCCATTTGCTTTTGCTAGTCATTTTTCACCTGATTACACATTACCAGCTTTACGCATGTACCGGGAGCACTTTCAACCCTCTACCCAGTTAGATAAACCATATGTAATGGTAGGTGTTAACATAATTGCGGCTGAAACAACTGATCGAGCAAAATGGTTAGCCACTTCCACACAACAGCAATTTCTTAACCTGATTCGTGGTGCACCGTCTGAATTAATGCCCCCAATTGATGATATAGACAGAGTGTGGAACGTTTATGAAAAAGCTTCAGTAGAAAAAAATATAAATAGTAAAACCACAATCGTCGGGGATAAAAAGACAGTACAAGAAAAACTGCAATTATTCATTGAGGAAACAAAAGCTGATGAAGTTATTATAAATGGACAGATTTATAATCATGATGATCGCCTATATTCCTATCAGACAATTGCTGACATTGTAATGTAAATTATCTTTGAAATAAGCCATTTCTATAACATAGATCATAAAAGGTGAACCATGATTGCCTTACAACTTCTGCGATGAGTCACCTTTTTTACTTGATCTATTCAATCAATCCATAGACAACGTTACGGATTCTCGGTTGGTGATATGTCTCTAAATTCGGTAACATCTGTTGCATATATACTGCAGATAACTGATTTTTTGGATCAATTAATACATAAGTGCCTGCGAGGCCTGACCAACCGAATTCACCAATTTCACTATTACTTCCACCTAACGTTTGATCTAACATAACCCTTACTCCTAAACCATAGCCGTAACCATTCTCATAACTCCAACCCAATTCTGGCAGCAACTTTTCGTTTAAATGATTTTGAGCCAGTAACTGTATCGAATATTTACTTAACAAGCGACAGTCACCAAGTTCCCCTCCCATCGCAAGACAGTGTGCAAACTTCTGGTAATCCGCTAATGTTGAAAACAGACCAGCACCACCACTTTCTATGATAGCAATCGGCTCCGCATGTTTAGCCAACATAGTATTATGAGTTAGAGTTCCATCCTCATTTCGGTCATATAATCTAGCTAATCGATGTTTTTTACTATCAGGTACTTGGAAAAAAGTATCTTCCATTTGCAATGGATTAAAAATATATGTAGACAAATATTGCCCGAAAGACATACCAGTCACCACTTCGATTAATGCACCTAAAACATCATGACTCAATCCATATTTCCAGTGGGTTCCAGGTTCAAACTCTAAAGGTAATCCCGCTAACCTTCTCGAAAATTGTTGTAAAAGAGATTCTCCCGCCTTTTCTTCTAATTGACTCACTTCTCTCATCACCATTGATGTTAGTCGTTCTACCTCTGTTCCGTTTCCTCCATAGGTAAGTCCTGATGTCATTTTAAATAAATCCTTTACTAATATCGGCTTCTTCGCCGTTGATGTTTTAAGATTAATACCACTCCCGGAATGATAAACTTCCATTTCTTTAAATTCTGGGAGATACTCTGCTATCGGGTCTGTAAGTAAAAGCTTACCTTGCTCTAATAATTGCAATGCCGCAACACATGTGACAATTTTAGTCATCGAGAAAATACGATAGATAGTATTTGAATCAATTAGGATCCCCTCTTCTTTGTTTGCATAGCCAACGTAATTTTCATAAACAGTTTGAGAACTTTTCATAACAGATAATGCTGCTCCACTTGGTCCATTTTCAACAAAATGATGTAAAAGCTCGTCCAATCTTGTTTCCCTCATCATAACCACTCCCATGTATTCGCTTACTTTATTTTACCACAATATAGAGATTCTGTTAAACACGTGCATTAATTCCAAAAAATTAGTATAATATAGTATAGAATATAATATTTCATTCAGATAAAAACGTATTGACTTGGACAATACGTTTTTTAAAAGTAAACATTTTCCAACAATATAAAAGGGGTTTTCCAATTGAAAAAAATGTTACTGTTTTCATTCGTACTCTTCTTGATTATTATAACGGGATGCCAACAAGAAGATGAGGTGAAACCAGAAGAACGATTACAGGAATACGTGGACCATTGGGAATCATATGATTTTAATGCCATGTATGATATGGTAGCCGCAATTGAAAAAGAGGATTTTATAGAAAGATATGAGAAGATATATTCCGATATTGGTATAGAAAATTTGCAAGTTAATTTTGATTTTCCTGAACAATCAGAATCAGAGGACAACAATGACGAGGAAACCGAATCTGCCGTTTTTCCGATACATGTAAGTATGGATTCTGTAGCAGGTACGATTTCATTCGATAGCGAAATTGAAATGGTAAAAACAACAGAAGTTGTGGAGGAAGAAGAAAAAACAAATTGGCTAGTCAATTGGAACGCCGGCCTTATATTTCCAGAAATAGAAGATGGCGGAACCATTGGATTAAGGACTGTTGCACCTGTAAGGGGACAAATCTACGACCGAAACCGGCAAGGATTAGCTATCAATGAAAGTATTTATGAGATGGGTGTTGTACCGGAAGCTTTCACTGAAAATAGTGATTCCGAGAAACAACAAATTGCCGAATTATTAGATATTACAGTAGAAGAAATTGAAGCAAAATTAAATCAAAATTGGGTACAACCAAATCTGTTTGTTCCATTAAAGGTAGTACCTAGTTTAGCTGAAAAGGATCTAGCAGGAGCGGTTAATGAAATTAAACCACTCACCTACCAGACTACTGTCGGGAGAATTTATCCTTTCGGCGAAGCAACTGCTCACCTAGTTGGATACATTGCCCCTATTACAGCCGAAAAGCTAGAGGAAGTTGATGAAAATATATACAATGAGAATGACCTTATCGGTTATCGTGGATTGGAAGAATTGTTTGAAGAAGAATTACGCGGTGAAGAAGGTATAGTAATTTATGCAGAAAAAGAAGGGCAAGAGCCTACCATCATTGTTGAAGAAGAAGTGAAAAATGGCAAAAGTTTTAATCTAACGATCGATGTAAATGTTCAAAATGAATTGTATTACTCTCTTAATGGCGAGGCTGGTACCGCATCTGCAATAAATCCCGGTACTGGAGAAGTATTGGCACTAGTAAGCAGCCCATCATTCGATCCAAGTGCATTTTTATATGGACTAAGTTCAAATACTTGGGATAAATGGAACAATGACCCGAACACACCACTTTTGAATAGATTTGCTTCAACCTTTGCACCAGGCTCTGTATTTAAACCTATTACAAGTGCTGTAGGATTAGCAAATGGCTCCATAGATCCAAATGAAGGTGTGGAGATTAATGGTTTAACTTGGCAAAAGGAAAGCTGGGGAAATTACCGCATTAAAAGAGTATCTGAATCAACAGGATTAGTTAACCTTGATAATGCATTGGTTCGTTCTGATAATATTTACTTTGCAATGCAGGCATTAAAAATGGGAGAGGATGCTTTAGTATCGGGTATGAAGAAGTTCGGTATTGGAGAAGACTTTCCATTTACTTACCCTATTCAAGCAAGTACAATATCGTCTGATGGTACATTAGGAAATGAAATTTTACTTGCTGATACGAGTTATGGGCAAGGTGAAGTACAAATGAGTGCACTTCACTTAGCAAGTTCATTTTCTGCTATTCTTAATAATGGGACAATAATGAATCCTACTTTATTAATGGATGAAGAAGATAGCCAAGTATGGAAAGAAGGAATTCTCTCTAATGAAAATGCTGCATTGTTGAAGAAATCACTGCGACGTGTTGTTACTGATGGAACGGGACAAGAAGCTAATATTTCTTCAGTAGAGATTGCTGGCAAAACAGGTACTGCCGAGCTGAAACAGTCACAAAATCAAGAAGGCGGCCAAGAAAACGGTTGGTTTGTTGGTTATCCGATAGATGATAGTATGATTGTTTCCATGATGGTTGAGCATATTGAAGATAAACCAAACGGAAGTGGCTTCGTTGCGGAAAAAGTTGCCAATGCCATCTCCAACTTAAACCGATAAAGCGAGCTGCTTAGCTCGCTTTTTTATTTTACAACAAGATGGGTCTATTTTCTTTACTGCTTTGATAGGCAGCATCTAATACCTTCATTTGATTTATCATATTTTCTATAGAATAAGTTAGCGGCCGGTCTTCTATAATCGCCTCAGCAAAATCCTCAACCATTAATTTATACTGGTCTCCGGCGATTCTGTGAACATATGTTTTTCCATTAACAGTCTTAACAGTAATTTCACCTTCCATGTTCTCGTTCGTATCTGGACGATAAGCGGAAGTAACATTTATTATTCCTTTAGACCCAACAACCTCATAATTCTGACGTTGGAATGAATCAAAGCTTGAGTCAAACAGCGCCATTTTCCCATCGGCAAATGACAGCAGACCACTCATTGTTGTATCTACTTGAAGATCAGCTCGACTTGTTGAATTTGCAAAAACAGAACTTGGTTCATCATCAAATATAGTTCTTATGGAATGTAACGTATAGCAGCCTACATCAAACATCGATCCACCACCGAGGTCATTACTTAAACGAATGTTCGAACGGTCCTCTAGATAAAAGGAAAAACTTGCACGCATTAGAGATATTTCGCCAATTTCGCCATTGGCAATAATTTCTTTCACTTTGTCATGCTGTGGATGGAATTGATACATAAACGCTTCCATAACCACTACTTTATTTTGTTTTGCAGCTAATAAAATTTCTTCTAATTCAGTATTATTTAAAGCAATCGGTTTTTCACATAATACATGTTTTTTATGTTGACATGCTTTTATTACCCATTCTTTATGTAACGAGTTTGGTAATGGAATGTAGATTGCATCAATATCTGGATCTTTAAGTAAAGCTTCATATGTATTATACGTTTTATCTATTGATAATTTTTCCGCTGCTACTTTAGCAGTTTGATCATTTCGACTTGCAATCGCAATTACCTCTGCATTTTTAGAACGTTGAATAGCTGGAATCACTTGTGTACGACCAATTTGTGCTGTACTCAGTATTCCGAATTTTAAAGTAGACATAAACAGATTCCCCTCCTAATGGTTTCCTTTTATCACAACAAGATAATTATATAATAGTATACTGCAATAGAAAAGTAGCAGGAAAATAACTACCTGCTACAGATGTTTACATTTCAATTAATTTAGTTGTATAGAAACGGAATTTATCAATATCTTTTTCATCTAGTGATTTATCGATCAACCTTAACAAATTGTTCCGTTCTAATTCCATTATGATATAATCTATATGATCCGTTTTCTCCATCGGTTTCTGCAGTGATATATACGGGGTTAATATTTGTGATAAATGTTGTTGAAAATCCTTTACTTTCAATAAATCTACTAATGATATTCGATTATATTTTTTCCCTTTTTGAAAAACAAAGACAGCATCTTTATTTTCTATTTCTTTCGTTTCACGATTGATTCGGATTTCACGAGATTCAAGCGGTACAAAGTGATATACTTTTTCATCCATTAAAAGTGAGAAATATTGATATGCCAACACCACCCGAATGTACTTGCCTTCTTCTTTCACATAATACGGTTTAAACATTTTTATAGAAAGCAATTTGAACACCTCCTCAAATTCCCGCTTGGATTATAAAATAATGATTATTCTTATTTTACATTATATGCAGTAAATAAGAAAGCGTTTACACTTATGTTTTTATATTTTTTATCTACCCCATAATCGTAGTATTAATTTTTTGTTTGCGATATACTAACAACTAGTATTTTGTAAGGAGTTCAATTAATTATGATGAAGAAATTACGGATAAGAATTTTCGGCAGACGAGTGATCAAAACCGCATTAGCTGTATTTCTTACCTCCCTTATCTGTCAATGGATAGGATGGCCTGCAGTTTTTGCCGTGATTACGGCTATTGTTACGATCGAACCAACTGTTGCTTCGTCTATTAAAAAAGGAATTATTCGATTTCCAGCCTCAGCAATCGGTTCATTCTATGCTGTTATATTTATTTACTTTTTCGGTAATTCCCCGATTACTTATACACTTGCAGCACTGTTTACCATTATTACCTGTTTCCGTTTAGGGCTGAATGCGGGGTTACTTGTTGCAACATTAACCTCTGTAGCAATGATTGAGGTTATTCACTCTAATCTCTTGATATCATTCCTCATTCGTCTTGGAACAACTACTATTGGTTTACTTGTTTCCACATTAGTAAATATGTTTGTCTTACCTCCGAATTATACGAAAAAGATCTCATCTAATTTTGAGGTCTTGCTAAAGCAAACTGGTGAGGCGCTTGGGATGGTCACAAAAATATTAATACAAAATAATAATAATAATACGTTCCATCGTGAAGATGTGGATCACAGGTTTCAGCAATTGAAAGTTGCTCTTGATAAAACAGATGAACTTTTGCAATATCAGGCAGATGAGACGAAGTACCACCGCCTAAAGGAAGATACAAAAAAATTATTTGAATTAGAGCAGATAAACGTTGCAAAATTGAGACTTGTTCACTATCATATTGGGAACTTAATAAACACTCCTGTCAAGAGTGTTTGCTGGTCCAAACAAGAATGTGAAGATATAATAAATATGGTCAATACCCTTGTCGATTTTATGAAGTTTCCAGATCACTATAAAGCGAACGCATATAAACAGCAAGTTAAGAAGTTAATGGAACATTTTTGGAAGAATAATATCCCAAATGATAAAGAATATGAGAACTTGTTTTCATCTGAATTGATTATTTTATATGAATTATTGTCAATTTATAATCTAACAGAGGAAATCATAAAAAATAGTCCGGATATAGCTAAATAAAAAGAACCAGGTTAAATTTAATTGGATGCCTGGTTCTTTCTTCTTAATAAATACTTGCCAATTAAACATAATTATATTTAAAATTTCTTATCAAGCTGTTTAATTCTTCGGCTAGTCTTGCTAATTCATCCGACCTGGATGATACTCTTCCATTGAGATTGAGCTGCTTGCTTGTTGAGGAAAAGTCGAGAATCTATTTTCTTTTATAGCAGATTTCGCTAAAATATATTCGGGGGTGTCAATCATGCAAATGATAAATATTGCAGAAAATGCACTAATGATAAAATTAGGTGACACACTTCATCCACGTGCTCATCAGCAGTTAATTGCATTACAGAAAGCGATAAACACCAGTAATAAATCTGAACTAGTTGAAGCAGTTATCGGCTACACAACTTTAGTAATATATTTTAATCCATTACAAACTTCTCACAATAAGGTAGCAGAAATAATCAATGAACTATGTAACCATTCCTATGAAAATTCCACCTCTCCAACATTACATCATATTCCTGTTTGCTATGAAGAGGAGTTTAGTCCTGATATCCATTATGTTGCTAAATATAATCATTTAACTATAGAAGAGGTTATCAATCTGCATTTATCACCAATCTATACAGTATACTTTATTGGTTTCTCACCTGGTTTCCCATTTCTTGGCGGGATGTGTGAAGAGATAGCAACACCTAGAAAGGCAACACCCCGCCAATCTATCCATGGCGGTTCTGTTGGGATTGCCGGCAAGCAAACAGGAATCTATCCAAGTGAGTCACCTGGCGGTTGGCAGGTTATCGGGAGAACTCCAAAACAATTAGTAACTGTAGATAACAAAATACCAACACGATTCCAATCAGGGGATCAAATTAAATTTTACCAAATTGATTCAAGAGAATTCGCAGAAATTGCTGCTTGTAAGGAGCCAGGTAAATGATAATAATAGAAGAAGGCATACATACAACAATTCAGGACTTAGGTAGATTGAATTATCGTTCATTTGGTTTTTCTCCAGGTGGACCTATGGATAATACTGCGATGAGACTTGCTAATTACCTGGTAGGGAACGAGGATAGCGAAGCTGTACTAGAGATGTGTTTCATGGGACCAACAATAGAATTCACGTGTGACACAGTTATTGCAATAACAGGAGCTGAAATAACCGCCAACTTAAATGGATACAGCTTCCCATTGCATCGCCCAGTTCTTATAAGAAAAGGAGATATATTGCAATGTCGCGCATGTAAACAAGGAATTTATGCCTATCTATCGATCAAAGGCGGTATTCGTATTAATAAAAAACTAGATAGCAGAAGTATGATTGCACGCTTGGGTAATCAGGATTTTCTTTCGAGAAAGTTAAAAACAAATGACCAATTACCGATAAGGCCTTTCTCCTTAAAACATAAAATTAAATGGAAGTTAGATAAAAAAATTTTTGAATATATCCATAAAGATCGTTCAGTTATTCGTTTTCTAGAGGGACCTCAATATAGCTGGTTTAATAAAAATCATTTGACAGAAACGTTTTGGCAAGTTTCACCTAAGTCGAACAGAATGGGATATCGTTTAATCGGGAATAAAGTAGAAACATTACGTAATGACCAGCTTTTAACGGAACCAGTCCAGTTTGGTGCAATACAAGTTCCACCTGGCGGAGAGCCAATTGTATTAATGGCTGATGGTCAACCTACCGGTGGTTATCCAAAAATTGGCCAAGTGATTCAAGTAGATTTACCTGCCTTAAGTCAAATGACACCAACGAGAAGATTTACATTCGAGAAATGTTCAATGAATTCAGCAATTGCACAATTAACTTTGCACGAAAAGTTTCTAAATCAGCTTAAACAAACATTGTTATATAAATGGAGGGAAATACTGAAATGGAATTAAATTGCGACTTAGGGGAGAGCTTTGGACGTTACCGAATTGGGAATGACTTAGCGATCATCCCATTCATCGATGCAGCTAATATCGCTTGTGGTTTTCACGCAGGAGATGTGCAAACAATACAATCTACCGTTCAACTTGCTAAGGATCATCAAGTTCGGATTGGTGCACACCCTAGCTTTCCAGATTTACAAGGATTTGGTCGGCGGAAAATGGAGTTTAATGGCTCAGAAATATATGGAATTGTGTTATATCAAATTGGAGCACTAGCTGCTTTTACTAAAGTACAGGACACACAAATTCATCATGTAAAACCTCATGGAGCACTTTATAACATGGCTTCTCAAAACAAAACAATAGCTAAAGCTGTAGCTCAAGCAGTATATGATTTTGACTGTAACTTAATATTATATGGCCTTGCCAACAGCTGCTTAACAGAAGCAGGAGAAGAGCTTGGTTTACAAGTAGCACATGAAGTATTTGCTGACAGAACATATCAGCCTGACGGAACACTGACCCCTCGTGATGAGAAAAATGCAGTTATTCATAGTATGGAAGATACCCTCAAACAAGTCGAGTTAATTTTAAACGAACAGACTGTTATTGCAACGAATGGAACGAAGATAAACTTAAGAGCTGATACAATTTGTGTTCACGGTGATACACCTGAAGCTTTGGAGTATGTTCAGACATTACGAAAACTTGTAAAGCAATGAACTCTTCATATAATTTGGTAATCAGCAAGTATTGGAAAAATTCGGTCCTTAACAGCAACCAGTTCCCCATCTGCCAACAAAATAAAAAACCATCTCATTCTTTGAGATGGTTATCTGTACCGATACTTTAACAAACATTGATCTAAAAAGTCTGTCGGGAGTTTCTTTACAGCATGTTGCCAGACCTGCATGTGGATAAAGGAAAACAAGCTAATAAATAGCGGAATGGTTAAGGGTAAATAGGCCGATATTAGACCAAATCCTATACCAACCCCTGCAATTAAAAGAATATGCGGCATTAAAGCTACTGAAGCAACCGATGCGTTCTTCCAAAGATTAATCCCTTTAAGGTGTGATGTTACAATTAAAGGCACTATGGAAAGAACAATGAAAAAAATTATTCCAATCACAAACAACCATATCGCTTTAATTACAAAGAAATCACTGCTAACGAATGAAAAAATGAATGCATCATAATAAGCAAGTAAAATTAAAACAAATCCAGCATTTAATCCAAGATACAACGTTTTGCGAAAATAGTATTTAAATGAATGAAAGAAACTTTTCCATATTCCTAGTTCAAATCCATTCTTAGACCACTCTAACACAACCGCATACATTGACATAGTAGCTGGAATAACAGTAATAATGCCTAAAGAAAAGAAAAACCAAAATAGTTGCAATGTGATAAAGCATGCTGCAATATGAACAGTTCGAAATAGCACGGAATCACTTGTAAACATCCAATCACCTACTCCACAACATTTAGTTTTATTTATCTTTAAAGATTATAACCACTTCCCCAAAAAATAAACCTTTTTTATAAGATTTTTTTGATTTCACCAGACTCTCTTATAATTAATTCAGGATCAACGTAAACAGATTTCTGCACCCTCCGATCATTAATTAAATCATACAATACATTTGCAGCTAACTTACCGATTTTCACTTGATCTTGCCTGACTGTGGCAAGTGATGGGCTGCTATAACGACATGCTTCTATATCATCACATCCAATTACTTTTATATCATCAGGTACAGATTTCCCAGCTTCTTTCAGTGCTCTTAATACACCCAGTGCCATCAGATCAGAAACTGCAAAAACGGCGTCTGGCACTATACCCGATTGTAATATCTCTTTCATTTTGAAATAGCCGCTTTCTTCTAAATAATCCCCATGCTTTATCCATTCATCTCTATATTCCATTCCATATTCTTTCATTCCTTCAAGAAATGCTTCTTTTCGTTGATTGGATATGACAGAATCCCCAGGACCGCCAATAAAAGCAGGCTTACGAAGCCCATTCAAATAGAAATATTCAACAACTTGACGTGAAATCTTCTGATTATCTGTCATTATATAGCTGGATCTCTCCCCAGTCAGTTCTAAGTCGACTGCTACTGTCGGAATATCACTTTGGTCAAGTCGGTAAACAGCATCTTCAATCTGTTCCCCGGCAATAACTAAACATCCGTCCAACTGGTAGTGCTTGGCTCTGGCAACATAATCTTCCTTTCCTATATTAAACGATTGATTGGAAAAGATTAAAATATCATAGCCTAACTGGCCAACAGCATTTTTAAAAGAATTAATTACTTGATTAAAAAAAGGATGATTAAATTCAACATTTACTTCCCCTGCATATATTAAACCAATCATATTAGATTTTTTTGTCGCTAATGCTTTTGCTGAAAAACTTGGCTGATAACCAGTTTTTTCGATAATTCCTTTTACTTTTCTGATGGTATTAGGGCTAATGCTGCCAGTTTGATTAATAACTTTTGATACCGTGCCTGGTGAAACCCCTGCCATTTTTGCGATTTCTCGTATGGTTAACTTCATTTTATATATCCCTCTGCAATAACGGTGTATAATTTATTCTAATAAAAAAGCCAGATCTTTCTGAAATCTTAACGAACGTATAGTAATGAAAAAATGATCGAACTCCCTGTTACTATACTAATTATCTGTATGTACTCCGCCCATAAAACGAATCTAAGTATCACTATTATACACGATAACTTTGAAAATAGATGAATAAATGGATAGCAAATTTGCTTATTTTTATACCATAAGTTCGGGTGTTTTTAGGGAAGAGCAAAGTAGCGTTCAAACAAGGCAGTATCTTGAGAAGGTTCACCAGTAAAGCTGGTTTGATTCATTATAAACTCATTTTACATAATATATTCGCTTAAGACTTATTTTTGTATTCCTGTTCTCTATTTGTTGTTTTATAAAATTAAGAAGAACTGCTCTCTATTGAAAAGAAAGCAGTTCTGTAAATGTTATTTCATTTCTGGTACCACTCTAACTTCTTTTTCCATTTCTGATTGGCATATGGGGCAGACTGGTTTTTTGTCAAAAGAATAATTCTCTCGCATCCATCCTTGGCAATCTTCACTGACACATGACCAGACATTAGTCTCAACGTTTTTCACCGGTTCTTTTTGATTATTGAAATAAGCCATTCGGCACTCCCTTTCATGGGTACTACTTCTATTATACGCTTATTTCTTAATAAATACAAAGTTTTCCGAGAATTACTGTTAAGCACCTTCATTAAAAAGATTATTGTATTTTTAGGCAATTTGTGTGCTGCGAAATAATCTCCTCTCGTCTTCAACAACTAACTTTTTTAGTAATGCGCCATAAATTGGTTTAAAATATCCCAAGTATCTCCCCAATTAATTTGACCATTTGCATCTCTTTCAATTTCTATTATCTCTTTAAGTACAGATAAAACATCTTCTGGTACATTATTATCAGCTAGATTAGCAGTTTTCTTCCCATCATACATAAAATTCTTCTCACTAAGAAGTCTTGATGGATATTCATCTGCAGCATTACCCTCTTTAGTATGGAATGAGACAAATCCATCAATCAAGAAATCTTCTTCAATTCCAGAGTAGGTAATAAAAGTGATATTTCCGCCCGCATTGTCAAAAGCATAATTATTCTCTGCAATCACGCCTGGATTACTGTTACTTGAGAATCCAGAAGCTCCGTTACCAAATGCTACACTGTTTCGGATAACATGGGGTACATGCACACCTTCTCCACCAAGTTTAAACCCATTTTGGCTGCCTTTACCTTGAGAACTTCCAGTTATATAACCATTATTATACGCAATGCTGTTTTCTATTGTAACAGCACCAATTGCTCCTGTTCCAACTTTTGTATAAAGATCCCAGCCATCATCAATATTATTATGTGAAACGGAACCACGGAAAACATTGCCTTCTCCTACTGTTAATTTTGCTGCAAAGCCATCTGCATTGTTTTCGGAAGGGTCTCGGTTATCAAATGAAATACTGTTAAGCACTAGGTTATAGGCTGGCCAGTCCTCTATCGTGTTCGATTGGTCGGTTCTACTAATCTGCAAGCCGGTATCACCATTTTCATAGATAGCAACATTCTCAATAATATTGTGACTGCCACCAATATTGTATCCTTTCATGTTCGGCGCAGATCTTTTAAAATCAATTCCTTTTACATGCCAATAATCCCCACTATGGATTACACCCTGTGTTCTTTTATCAAAGTCAATTACAGGTCGGTTACCCGCATCAGGGTCTGCCATTAATACTTTCATCTCGTCTTCTGTACCGTCATTATATTTTGCTATAAGAAGCGGTTGGTTACGTATATAATGACCTTCTTGTACAATGATTTGCTGACCCTTGTGTACATAATCAATGGCAGTGTCTAAGTCTAATGGTTGTTCTCTAGAACCATCTCCATTAGCTGAGCCATCTGGTGCAACATAGATCTTCCCACCATTAAAAACCTTCATCGATACGGTAAAATTACGTATAATTGGACTGTAATCTTCTAAATTTTGTGTATCATCTGGCAGAAATACTACACTAAAGTTAGTATCTTGATTAGTTGCTAGTGTTGTTTCTAACTCAACTAACTTGCCTCCAATAACATCCACCTCTTCTGCAACCACTTCCAATCCTTTTCGAACGGATGCTACACCATTAACATTCGACTTAAATTTAAATGAATAAGATTCATCTCCTGTTTTTTCTAATGACTCAATATCAAGACTACTTGCCAGAGGGGCTTTTGGCTGTTCCAATTTTGGAGCATCTGTTTTAGTAGAACTCACTTCCAATTCTATATCCCTAACTTCGATTGTTGCAACACGCGCTGTATAGAATCCTACATACATTTTGTCATTCTGAACATTCAGTATTTCTGGTTCAAAAATTATATGCTCTTCGCCATCATTTAGTTGCCCAATAAAACCACTATTTGTTTTTGTTAAAGTCAGGTGATAATTGGTCTCTGTTGTTTCGGCTGTTGGTTTCTGTTCTTCGATCATGGTATGTTGCAAACCTTGGCTGCCTGTCCCATCAGGTGCCTCTACGCCAGTCCTTACAAAAAGCTGTGTTCCATTGGGTTCTTTTGTACTACCGCTAAATCCGCCTATAGCCGCTATGTTAGAGGCGAACACAGCAGAATCACCTTCAGTTCCTATTGCGTCTCTTGCCATAATCCCAAAAGATTCTTGACCGTCATGAGGGTTTTTGGCATAATCTAATACTTTGATATCTGCAGATAGGACAAAGTTGTCTTCATTCGCATCTAATTCTGTATAGTAATAAGAAATCCCATCATGGTCCCCAGTAATTTTACCTGCTTCTTTAGCAGCTAGTTTTATGGCCCCATCATCTGATACCTCTATAGTATTCTTTTCAGGAGATGTTGACTGACCGAAATTTATTGACTTCCATTCATGTTCTTGATGTTCACGAACAGTTACCTCGTATGATATTGGTAATAGTTTATTATTTTCAGGTTTTACTATAATTTCATATACACCAGGCGCTTCACTGTCAAATCCGGACGAATCAATCGTAAATTCCTCTTCATCAAGAAGCGATCTATCCCCATTATCATACACTTTTGTTATTGAGATTCCTTCATTTTCAAAGGATTCACCAACCAAAAAAGTCGTTTGAGGGTAGTTGTCTATCTCAATACTTTGTAGTTCCCTTTCTTTCACTTTAATTGGTAAAGAGGCTTCTGCCTTTTTATATTGCACTGTCAGCTCCTTTTCACCAATTTTTTTAGAATCAAATCCTCGAACATCGAAGTCATTTGGCATTAATCTAACAGCTTCACCGTCTGTATAAACAGCGTAGATCGTCATACCGGAAAGGTCAAGTTCATCCTCTAAGAAATAGGTTTGTTTCTTTGGTTTTTGTCGTATTTCTAATTCTTTAATTTCTGCATCACTTACTTCAACATCAAAGGTTGTTTTTACTTTCGGCTTTTCTTTAGAAGTTATGACAATTTCTTGTGTTCCTTGCTTATTAAGTATAGCGCCTTTCTCAACTTTCTTTCCATTAATAGTTATATTATAGAAATCATCTGACACTTCCTTTATACTATAGCCATCATTATAAGTTGCTTCGACTAACAATCCTTCTGGTTTAAAGATATCATTTACATAATATCTTACTTTTGCAGGATAATATTTCACCTCTAATTTTGTCACTGTTAGAGGGAGAATTTCAACATCGATAGTTTTTGAGAGCCCATTATAGTGTACTGTTAAAGTGTTTGTACCGATCTCATTACTATTAAAATCTGTAACAAAGTAATCATCTGATGTGAGTGTTTCAGTTCCACCATCTTCATATACTGCTAAAACCTCAAGCCCTTTCAGATCCAATTCTTCTCCAACTAAGTATTCACGTTTTTGTAATTTGTTCGAATTAACCTTAATAGCGCTTACATTTCGGGATTCAGTAATCGATATCTCGCTGAATGTGACCCTTGCATCTCTTGCAGCATAAACACCGACATGTATTTCATCGGAGAATAATTCTTTAACAGTAAAATATTCTGAATCTCCGTTAGATGTTACAATATAAGTATCACCAGATTTCCGAATAGATAAGTGATATTTTTCATCTTTCATAGGTATTTTATTTGTTGGAAATGAATCCAATTTTGTCAAAGAACCTTCTTTATAAAAACCTTTGATTTTTTGATCTAGTGCACCTGCAGCTACATAGTTTGATTCATGACCTTCAGAATTTTGATGCTCACCAATTGAATCACGTAGCATTAGACCAAAAGATACTTGATTATTCGCACCTATATACTCCACCTTAGCTGTTGCAGTTATTTCAAAATTTGCATCAGCAGAAATAGAGTCATGTAAAAATGAAATACCATCAACGCTACTTGATACTTTTCCGCCATTGGCTTCTATTGTAACTGCATTGTCTGATTGGACTAAAATGTCTGGATTAGTTTCAATAGAAGTATTAGATCCAAATACATTAAATTCCATTTCCCTTTCTCCAATTGTAAAGTTTCTTGAGAAATCAGGTAGGTTTTCACTAGACTCTGCTGCTAAACTTAATAATTGGAAATTAGATATTAATAGAATAGCTATCGCAAAAATTGCGAAATTCCGCTTATGTTTTCTCACAATTAAATCCTCCCTCAATAAAGTTTATTTTTCTTCCAAACACTCATTTATTCTCACAATTCATCATCACCATATAGTGAACCTACCTAGATCAATGGATATAAATTGTATCTTTCTTAATATTTACAGATGGGGGAACCTTCCTATCTTTCAAACTGGATTAGTTTTGGAAAATGAAGGTATAACCGCGCTTAGGAATCTCCACACAAATCACAATCTTGAACCTCCCATGTCTCCGGATCGTGTCCATACTTTCTTTTGTCCTGCGTATCTATGTGGTAAAGTTTGGAATGCTCAGTTCGGCATAAACACCATCTAAGAAATTTGGTACAGAGTATCACCTATCTTTTACTAACTGACTGATAACATGGGAATCCTTCGTATCATTTTTGGCAGGAGAATTATCATCGAGCTCTTACTTTTCTTCATATGCATACTTTTCAAAGCTATGCATCTTATATTAAAAGATAAGAAGTTTTCCAAACTCTTTGCCTCGATTATCTTGGGCACGTGGGACATGTTTGTCTTTGGCAATGTCTATGCCAATATTAGGAGTAGAAGTTGTGATTGGAGAGTTTTTTTGATTTTGTGTATAATTCACTATTGACTCCGCCATTGGTATGTTTTTTTAATTCGTTGTCAACGCGCATTGATACCCTGTACTATACCAAGATGGCTCTTTTTTGTTCAGCCCTCTATTTTCTTCATTACAGGAATGCTCCTTTATTTAATTAAGTGAGTAGAACAAATCCTCCTCCCATATAAAATAGCCTAGCTTTTCACGGATAACAACGTTGTTATCTTTTGCGTTAGAGATTCCATCCAAGCGACAGACTTAAGTTAATCAATATAAACACAATTGTAAACGGATACATTTATTAAGTCAAGAGGTATACATGCTATTAGACTAGAGTCAGTGAGAATTTTATATACGAAATATATTCTAATATGGCTACTATTTCTGAGATAAGTCCTTTATCTTACTGCATGATAGCTACCTCATACAGCTCTCCATTTTGTAACACACATAATTGTTAACTATACGGCACTTTAAAAAAAGACCCCCTATTTTTGTCTGATGTCAAATAGAGGACCTTCTATTTAATCTATTGTTCTAACTAAACTTTCCATTAACGTGCAGAAATTCCTTTGAATGAAAAGCGGTATCGATAGTTTGTATTGGCGAATAACTTGTATTCAGGATGTGTATGCTGACCCCAACTATCATCACCACCCACACCCATTTGCCATCCATTAATCGTTACTGATACTTTTTCTGGTGCTGATAATTTATAATGGTGACTTGCTTCTTCCAACTCTTTTGCATTGTAATACAGTACATTTGCCTCGATTGTTGGAACCCCTTTAACTTTTATCCCTTTACCTGATTCATCTTGTACCTTGATCCATCGTACACCATACTTATTTCCACTTTCTTGTGGTTTTAAATATGGCTTCATTTGTTCACTAACAATACCCTTATGGATAGCAATTTTCCCGCTTTTTTGGCGATCCCAATATGTTTCGTGCGGTCCTTTTCCATACCATGTCAGTTGGTCAAAGTTCTTATCCATTTCCCATTGCATTCCAACTGCAGGTATTTCAGGAAGTTCCTCCCCGGGCTGCAACAATTGTTCCACTTCAACAGTTCCATCAGGATAAACTGAATAGGTAACCTCCACTATGCTCACAGTTTCCGTTGGCAATTCATAAACTGTTTTAACTTGTACAGAATTAGTCAACTTGGTAACATATAAATTTGTCAGAAGTCGATCATAACTAGCTTGACGCCAAGTGTTACTACGTTCATCCAATTTACAACCACGATCATTATCAGTCATTGCCCGCCAGAAATGTGGAATTGGTGATTTCTGAATAAATTCCACATCATTAAATCTATATGATTGTAGCAGACCGGTAGATTTAGCAAACGAAACTACCACATTATCACCCTTAATTTCGTATGCTTCACTTGCTTCATTTACACTAATTGTTCCTTCAATACCCGTATTCTCACTCATTTTAGGCTGAACAAATTGTGCAAATGCCACTTCTTGGTCTGCCTCAGCCCATTTAGGTGCTTGTTTATATATAATGGAAAGTGTAACTACTTGTTCTTTCTCTTTTTTGAAAAGATCTTTATCATAATTAATTTTAACCTCTAATTCTCTACCTGGTTGTCCATCTAATGTTACAGTACCTGATGCTACTTCTTGTCCTTCCTCTTCAATCTTCCAGAGAAGTTTAAAAACGGATAAGTTAGTAAAAAGATATTTATTCAGAACTTTAAATAAACCTTCCTGTACATTAACAGCGCTTATCTCAATATTTTGATAGCAAGCTTTCACTTCCTCCAGTTTTGGTGAGATCTTGCCATCTGCAAAAATTAAACCATCACCGGCAAAGTTACCATCATGTGGTGATTCACCAAAGTCCCCGCCATACGCTAAGAAACTTGTACCATCCTCTGTTTGATGGCGTAATGCCTGGTCTTTCCAATCCCAAATAAAACCACCTTGCAAGACTTCATATTTATCGAATAACTCGGTATATTTGTGCAGGTTACCTGTAGAATTACCCATCGAGTGACTATATTCACAGAGGATATATGGTTTCTTTTCACCAGGTATATTCGCATATTCTTCAATTTGTGCAGGGCTTCTATACATAGTACTTTCCATATCAGAAGCTCTGTCAGATGGCCGGTAATGGAAAATCCCCTCATAATGTACAAGTCTAGTTGGATCCATTTTTTTGAGATAATCATGCATTTTCAAAAAGTTATCTCCACCAAAAGATTCATTCCCAAGTGACCAAATAATAATAGAAGGATGATTTTTGTCACGTTCATACATTGATTTACAACGATCCAGTACGTTCTCCGTCCATTCCGGTCTGCTTCCCGGAACAGTATTTTCTAATGTTTGTTGTCCATAATACCAAGAACCATGTGTTTCTAAATTTGTTTCGTCAATTACATAAAGACCATACTCGTCACAAAGTTCATACCATTTCGGATGATTTGGATAATGAGATGTTCTGACTGCATTGATATTATATTTTTTCATTAATATAATATCATCAACCATATCTTGAGTAGTTACTGCACGACCACGGTCTGCAGTAAACTCATGCCGATTGACACCTTTAAAAACAATTCTTTCTCCATTTATATGCATAATATTATTTATCATTTCAAACTGACGAAAACCGATTTTAGCTGCATATGTTTCTATTCGTTCACCATCACCATCATTTAAGCGGAAAACCAATGTATAGAGATTAGGAGACTCTGCACTCCATTTTTTTGGTTTTTGAATAGCTAACTCTGTTTGTATAGATGTATGTTCCACTTCATTTATTGCTAAGGAGCTTTGTTGGCAGACTATTGCTTGCATATTTTCATCATAAAGTTCTATTTCTAATGTTGGATTCGAGTATTTTTTAGTAAAATAGTTAATAACATCAGCTTTCACTTCTAGAACTGCATCTTCATAGTTCGAATCGAAAGTTGTACGAATCCGGTGATCATATAAATGAAGTGCTGGTAAGGTATATAAGTAGACATCCCGGAAAATACCGCTCATACGCCAGAAATCCTGGTCTTCGAGCCAACTTGCATCAGACCATCTGTAAACTTCAACCGCTAACTTATTTTCCCCACCTTTTAAATATGGTGTTAAGTTAAATTCCGCTGGTGTAAAAGTATCTTCACTATATCCAACTAACTCGCCATTCAGCCAAACATAAAATGCAGATTCTACCCCTTGGAAGTTGATGATTACTGGTTGCTCCCCCCAACTGTCGGGAATTTCGAATGCGGTTACATATTGCCCCACGGGATTGTAATTTATTGGTGCAAATGGCGGTTCAATTTTATCATGATCCACCCATGGATAGCGAGTGTTCGAATACTGTGGATAATCATATCCTTCTAATTGCCAATGTGCAGGAACTGTTATTGAATCCCATCCTGATACATCATACTCTGTTTGATAAAAATCTGTTATTTTCGATCCAGGATTCTTCACGAAATGGAATTTCCATTTCCCGTTTAAGTTCATTACACGAGTTGATTGGAACTTATCATTTGCAAGTGCTTTTTTCTCTGTTTCATATGGAATTGCCTCCGCATGCTGCGGCATTCTGTTCAGTTGAAAAATTTCGGGGTTGTTATTCCATTCAGGATAACCATTTGCAGGCGCAATGTAGCTGAATTTCTCTTTATTTATTATCATTAAACAGATACCTCCTTTTATATTTGAAATCGTATTCAATTTTAGATAGACATTTGTTAGTTTCTAGATTAAAATAACAAGTAAAAATAGTCAAGTTAAATTTTACTTATATTTACCTTATCATTTAACCACTAGTAATGATTATGATTGTCCATATTTATATAACCGTATGAAAAGCTCTAATGAAAGGATGTAAAGAAAAATGGCAACAATTAAAGAAATCGCTGAAAAGGCGGGCGTATCGATCGCAACAGTTTCACGGGTTCTGAATTACGATCCGACTTTATCTGTCAGTGAGAACACTAAAAAAAGAATATTTGAGATTGCAGAAGCAGTATCCTACCGGAAAAATGCTACAAGGAAAAAGGTTTATCGGCGGATTGCTTTTGTTCATTGGGTGACAGAAACAGAAGAGCTGTCTGATCTTTATTACATGGCAGTTAGACATGGGATTGAAGAAGAAGCTGATAAACATCACTTTAATCTGCAAAAATTCATAACAACTGAAATTGATAAAATACCGAATGATATTGACGGATTGATTGCTGTCGGGAGATTTACCCAAAAGTCAATCAAACAATTTCAGGCAAAAACAGAGCATGTTGTTCTAATTGATTCAGACACAGAACATCGTGGTTGTGATGCAGTCCTTACAGACTTCAATTCAGTGATAAAACAAGCTGTAAATCTACTAATAGACAAAAAAATAGATAAGATAGGTTTCCTGGGTGGTTTAGGTATAGACTCTTCCTTCCCAGATGTTCGAGAAACCTACTTCAGAGAATATGTAACATCGAAAGGTATTCTTGATGAATCATTAATCTTATTAGAAAATTACCACGTAGACAGTGGTTATAAAATGATGAAGCAATTTTTAACGAAACATCCATCCGGGAAAGTAGGCTTCGTTACAGCAAACGACCCAATTGCCATTGGGGCGGTAAAGGCATTAAATGAAGCTCAGATTGATATACCTAGTAAAGTTAGTATTGTTGGTATTAATGATATTAGTGTATCAAAATATATTTACCCTGCACTTACTACCGTACGAATTGAGAAGGAGCTTATGGGAAGAACAGCTGTTGGGTTATTGGTGGAAAGATTACGTGATGAGAGATCGATTGCGAAGAAAGTTTTTATTGATACAACGTTAATTGAACGACAAACAACCTAAAGCTTTCCACATTGCCCATACTAGTCTAAAAGTAAAATAATCGACAAGTAAGTTACTTGTCGATTACCCAATTAAGATTTAATTAATGTTTCGATCACTTCTTTTGAAACTTCATCTTTTTCGGATGTAGCTGGAATAATCAGAATGCGATCTTCAAACATATCACGATCATTAAATACATCCAACTGAGTTGATTTTATCCCATAAATTGTTCCTGTCCCAAAGTCCAGTAATTCAATCCCTTTTTGTTCAAGCATCTCCAGCTCTATTATTTGGTCAATCGGTTTCAGACCTTCTTGATCAATTAACTCTTTTGCAAAGGTGTCATCTGTAATAATCAGATCTACCTCACCAGCAGCAATTCGAACGATTAACTTCTGTACTTGTTCGTATGATTGTTCGGATAACTCTCCGCCATTGTGAGTAATATTATCCACAGCGAATCGAAAGTCATTAAAATGTTTTTCATTCATTTGTTCACCGAATGAGCCTACTTCTTCATAAGGTATGGAACTTACTACCATTGCATTATATAGCGCTTCATCACCTTTTATTATACTAGAAACAATGGAGATAATTATAAATAAACCAGCAATAATACCGATAATATGCAGTTTGTAGTATTCCCAAATGTAGTCAACTGCCTCTTTAAAAGACATCGTTTTCAATGTTTCCCACAACTTTTTCATCTCAATAAGCTCCCCCCTGGTTCTCAAGCTATCTCTATTTAGAAGTATACCATAAATGGGGGAAATCGAAATCAGTTGCATTCATTTTTCATAAACTTACCATGATTCCTGTTCAAGACAATCCTGCCTGGTTCCTAACATATCCTTTACATATTAGCGATTGGCTCCTGGTTAATTAGGAGCATCGGTATATCTCTCTACACTTCCTGTTCACTCTTACCTTGGTTGTTCTAAGTGCTGATAAATGGATCGGACGAATCTCCTTATTTTTTTAAGAGTAGTTCCCTCCTCCTATGATAATTGGTCGATTAACCAATCATAAGCTTTTCGTCCACTGATTTCATGAGTACCCTCGAACATATCATAACTAAATTTTTCTGGACGGCTGGCATATGCCTCTTCTATTCCTGTTACTGCCTCTTTCACATATTGGTTTGGAAAAAGCGGATCATTAATACCTGCTTCAATAAATAAAGCTCTTGGTGAGATAAGGGAAATCCATTCAGGCAGTTCCGCATAATTCAAGATTCCAGGTACATAGTTATCAATGCAATGACGCATTGACATAATACTTCCTTTAAAAGTATTGGTGAATCCTGTTAAAACGGTTGCATTTACTCGCGTATCTAATGCTGCTGTATAGGCAGTTACTAAAGCACCACCCGAGAAACCCATCATCCCAATATTTTTTACATCTGTTCTGCTCTCCATATAATTCAATAATTGGCGTGCTTCCCATACTCGCAAACCAGCTAAAGTTTTTCCTTCCATTAATAGATTTGTAGCCATTGCCTCACATGAGTTTTGCTTTCCTATTTCAAGATCTCTCGTTAACATTCTTTCACCAAAACCGATTACTTCAGGTGCAAAAACTTTTAATCCGCGTTTTACTAATTTAACAGCAAAATGTTGGTGGATACCTTCCGACCCTTCATCTTCTTCACCATTTTCTTTCAATCCAACTATTTCTTTTACTCCATAACCATGTCCATGCAAAGCAAGAACAGATGGATAGGATTGTGCTTCCTTATTTGGTGTCAGAATATACATCTTAATTTCTAATATATCAGTAATTGGTAAGATGAGCAGCTCTCTAGTGTAGTCACCAAAATCTTTTTTCTCGATAATGTGAGGTTCGGATAAAACCATATTTTCTTCCAAATTAGAAAAATCCCCTAGTAAGTTGAGCAGAGTCATTTTGAGCGTTAATTTCCTTTCTACTGGCCCTACCGCCTTAATCGAGTCTTCCAGTGCCTGGTTATAAAACTGCTCGAACAATTGATCTAATTTATTCATTTGCTCAACTCTCCCTCATTCATATTCCGTCTTTTGAAAACGTTTTTATTCTGTACTTCTATTATATACAATTTTTAAAATGAAGAAAGGGGATTATCTTTATTAAAGTTACTAAGTTTGGATTTTTTTATAAAAAACTTTCGGAACTTTTGATTCAAACCTTAGGAATTCTTTCGTGACAGGATGTCTAAATGCTAATACATTTGCATGCAAGCCTAGTCTTCCAATAGGATTTACTTGCGAGCCATATCTTTTATCACCAACAATCGGGTGGCCTATATCTTCCATATGTGCACGAATCTGGTTTTTCCTGCCTGTTTCTAACTCAACAGACAATAAAGAAAATTCATTATTATTTTTAATTACTTCATAATGTGTTATTGCTAACTTACCATCATCCTGTTTTGAACTGGAATACATCTTAAATGCTTTATTTTCTTTCAACCAACTTTTGATTATTCCCTTAGGCTGGCTTAATACCCCTTCAACTAAAGCAATATATGTCCGTTCCTTTACAATGCTTTTCCAATTATTCTGTAATTGGTATTTAGCTTTTTCCGTTTTAGCAAACAGCATAACACCTGAAGTATCTTGATCTAACCTGTGAACAATAAATACACGATTCTTTGGATTTATCTTTTTCACATAATCCATTAACTGATTATAAGCAGTAAGTGACTTCTCTTTTTCAGAAGCTATTGATAACAGTCCCGTTCCCTTTTCTATCACGATAATTTCTTCATCTTCATATAAAATACCCATATTTATAAATGATGCTGCTTTTGCCGCTTTATTCTTTTGAATGGCAACAATATCTCCCTCTTTCAAAAGAAAGTTATGCTTAGTAGTATTATTGTTATTAACAAACACTTGACCTCTTGTTAATATTGATTTAACCGAATTTCTACTCTTGTTATCTAACACACGTAACAGAAATGGAAGTAACTCACTTTCCGCTTCCACTTCATAATGATCCATATTCGGATTCAGTCTTTTTTTAATCATCTATATCCTCCATTCATAACCTGTAATTATTATACCCTTTATTTGGCTAAAGCTGAATCTTTTCAACCTAATTTCCTTTTAGTTAAGAGATGCAGACCTCCATCCTTCCTTTCATTGTGGCCATCATCATAGCAATGAGAACAAAATAAGATATATTTTGAGTGATTGGGCTTATCCTTAAATCGCTCTTATGCAAGGGGAGTTTCTATTTAGCAGACAATGATTAATCGATTAGTTATATTGTTGTCAGTTTGAAAGATTTTAATAATTGAAAAAACCTGCTTAACAGATTTATTTTAATCTGTTAAGCAGGTAGATTTCATCACTGTTTCGGATTATCTTTCTATGATATAGTTATTTTCACATTACTTATTTTTGCCAATCAAAGTTTATTGCGTCTAAAAATGATTTTGCTAGAACTGTATGACCTGTCTTGTTAGGGTGTACCCGATCCCATGCGATACTAGCTGGATACAGACTCTCCAATATTTTATTAAAAGCATCTTGAGTATTAACGAAAATACAATCATGGTCATTTGCAACATTTTTCACTACAGCCCCATACTGATCCATTGTATGACGCATCGCATCCTCTATATTTGGTTCTATGTAAAAAGGGGTCATGAGGACAATTTTGTCTGTTATCGGTTTTGTTTTCTTGACTAATTCTGTTAATGTCTCGTTGTATTCCTCAATATATACATGTTTCTCCTTCATTAATGGTGAGTCAAACTGTCGCCATACATCATTTATACCGATCATAATACTTAACCAATCAGGATTTTGTGTAATAACGTCTTCTTCCCATCTTTCCTTTAAATCACGAACCGTGTTACCGGATATTCCTTTATTAACCACTCTTATCCCTAACTCCGGATAAGTTGATTGTAAAAAAGCATCAATAATGGAAACGTATCCATTTCCCAATGCTTGAAATAATCCTTCACCATGTGGCTTGGCACGGTCACAGTCTGTTACTGAATCCCCAATAAATAGTAGTTTTCTACCTTGTTTTAATAACATACTTCCACTCTCCACTCAATTATATGATTTCGTAATACTTACAGTAATTATAATATTATGCTTATCATAAAGGAAGAAATGAATTCACAAAATTATAATCTATAAATGCCGGACCAGTATTACTTTAAATAGTTTGTTATAAATAATCTTTCAAAATAGAGGCAGAATGGATTAAATATTTGAAAATCCCTTGTATTATTTTCAAGGGATTAAAATAGTCCTCTATTTAATAACTTCATAAAAATCCCAAAACAATTTATAGTATCAGCTTAGTTTTAGTTTCTCCTAATTTGGGACTTATTTTTTCTTTCCCAATGTATTCAATATGATATGGCTTGGTAATCCCTTCTACATTCACTTCTATTTCATCATTAACTCGACTAACTGTCACAAATCCAGCTTGTTGCCCGCGGTAATCGACTAACTTTCTCTTAACTGATGCTCCTTCTTCTATTTGAAAAATTTTAAATGTAACATTGGCAGTATAATCGTAGACTGGTGTTTCCTCACTTGTTCCTATTGGCATAATAGTATTTGAACGTACAAATACCGGCAGGCTAAAATAATCATACTTTTCTTTTATCCACCTTTCGCCATCCATAACTTCTCCTGTTAATAAATGTGTCCATCTTCCTTTTGGTAAGTAAAAGGAGCCAAGTCCTTCTTCATTGAAAATTGGAGCAACTAGAATAGAGTCACCCAACATATATTGCCGATCCAATGTCTCACATAACGGATCTTCTGGAAATTCCAATACCATTGATCGCATTACAGGAACCCCTGTTTCACTATTCTCAACCGCTTGCCCGTATAAATATGGCATTAAGCTATTTTTTAATTTTGTAAAATGACGGGCCACATCAACCGCTTCGTTATCAAAGTTCCAAGGTACTCTGTATGAGGAACTGCCGTGAAAACGACTGTGACTGGATAGTAAACCAAACGCTGTCCAACGCTTAAATACATCTGGAGATGCCGTGTTTTCGAAGCCACCGATATCATGACTCCAATAACCAAAGCCCGAAGTCGTTAAAGATAACCCACCACGTAAACTTTCTGCCATCGCATCATAGGTCGAATCACAGTCACCACCCCAGTGTACCGGGAACTGCTGACCGCCAGTTGTCGCAGAGCGGGCAAATACGATCGCTTCGTCTTTCCCCTTTTCTTCTTTTAACAAACCGAATACGACTTTATTGAACAAGAAAGAATAGTAATTATGCATTTTCTGCGGGTCTGATCCATCGTAATACATTACATCTGTCGGAATACGTTCGCCAAAGTCTGTTTTAAATGAGTCAACACCCATATCCAATAGCGCTTTCAATTTCCCTTGGTACCATCGACATGCATCTGGATTTGTGAAATCGACAATTCCCATTCCTGCTTGCCAGAGATCCCATTGCCATATGTCTCCATTAGGCTTTTTAAGTAAATATCCTTTTTCCATTCCTTCATTAAAAAGAATTGATTTCTGTGCAATATATGGATTAATCCATACACAAATTTTCAAACCTTTGTCTTTCAGTCGTTTTAACATGCCTTCTGGATCTGGGAAGTTACGACGGTCCCAGATAAAGTTGCTCCACTCGAATTCCTTCATCCAGAAACAGTCGAAATGGAAAACACTCAATGGAATGCCTCGTTCTTCCATACCATCAACAAAATGATTAACTGTTTTCTCGTTATAATCTGTTGTAAAGGAAGTCGATAACCATAGACCAAATGACCATGCCGGAGGCAGTGCTGGCTTACCTGTCAGCTCGGTGTAACGACTAACTACCTCTTTTGGTGTCGGACCATTTATAAAGTAATAATCTAAATACTCCCCTTCCACACTAAATTGCGAGCGCGAAACAGTTTCAGAGCCTAACTCAAAACTGACTTCTTCAGGATGATTGACAAAGACACCATATCCTTTACTGCTTAAGTAAAAAGGAATATTCTTATAAGATTGCTCCGAACTGGTTCCACCATCTCTGTTCCAGATATCAACACTCTGGCCATTCTTCACAAATGGGGTGAATCGTTCACCAAGACCGTAAACATGCTCACCAACTCCTAAACGTAACTGCCCTCTCATGTAGGTGGTATTTCCAGGCCCCTTTATCCATGCAAGACCTTTTCCATCCGCATCTGTTAACGTGCCATTATCATTTTTAAATGATAGAGAAAAATTGATTTTATCAATCGTCAGGAGTAATTCACCACTCGTAAATGAGATGGAATTATCAGTTTCTTCTAACATAATATCGTTTGCTTGATCTAACACATCAAATTTGGGATATTTTGCTTTCCCCCCTTTAAAATGCCATGTCTGCACACGAATCACATCATTAATCGGTGCAGAAATTTTAATCGTTAATAATGGGCCATCTAATGTATCACCACGATGATTTATATATTTGCATGGTGCATATAAGGTAACTTTTCCATCTGTTTCAACTACCTCATGAATCAATTTTGGAAAGTATATCTGAAAACCCTCTCTAACTAGCCAATTTCCGTCAGTGAATTTCATTATTATTTTCCTCCTTCAGTATCAATACATCACGTCCATTTATCTCTGAAGTCCCGGAATATGTTTCTCCAGACAATTGATCCATGAATGTTTTATTACCCAAATCGAAAGTAGCTTTCTCTTCATTGTGATTCAACACGAATAAAATTTGTTTATCACTTTTTTTACGTGCTGTAACTTCCACACCACCTGTAGAAGAAGCTTCTCCTTTCATTCCTTTTTCATTGCAGATTGTTGATATAAGATCTTGTACAAAAGATTCATCAGGACTTGAAGCAATATAATATGCTTCTCCACTTCCGTAACGATTTTTCGTAAGTACTGGCATCCCTTTATAAAAATCTGACCCGTAGGTTGCTAGAACTTCTGCACCTTCTGCATGGATTAAATCAAATAATATATTGCATTGATATTGACCATTCAGGCTTCCATATGGATTTTCAAAAACGATTTGGTTATAATGCGCAGGATCAAGTGCATCAATTTCTTCTGCCCATATACCGACTAAATCTCTTAATTCTCCAGGATAACCACCCAATGTCACCAGATCATTTTCATTAACAATCCCGCTGAAATAAGTTGTTACAAATGTACCGCCATTTCTCACAAACGCTTTCAACCGGTCGGCATGACCCGTTTTTACCATATATAAGACAGGGGCAATTACTAAATCATATTGGTTTAAGTCTTCTTCAACAGAAATCATATCAACAGGTATGTTATTTTGATAGAAAGCATCATAATATTTGTGCACTTCCTTTACATAATCAAGCGCAATAGACGGTCCACTTGAAAGCTGGATTGCCCACCGATTCTCCCAGTCAAAAATGATGGCTACTTTTGCAATCACTCGACTACCAATGATTTTATCTCCCAAATGATGCAATTCCTGCCCTAGTTGCGCAGATTCCCGGAACACCCTTGTATGTTCGTTACCAACATGTTCAATCACAGCTCCATGATACTTTTCCGTTGCACCTCTTGATCTGCGCAATTGAAAAAAAAGAACGGTATCTGCACCATGGGCAATAGCTTGATAACTCCATAATCTCATTACACCAGGACGTTTTAAGGCATTATATGCTTGCCAATTTTGCTGGCTAGGTGTTTGTTCCATTAACATAAATGGTTGACCACTGCGAAGTCCCCGCATTAAATCATGGGTCATTGCAGTCATACTAACTGGTGTATCAATTGATGGATAATTGTCCCATGAAATAACATCCATTTCTTTTCCCCATTTGAAATAATCTAATTCAGGATATAATCCCATTAGATTTGTAGTTACAGGAATATCTGGCGTGTGCTTCTTTAAGGCATTGCGTTCCAATTTAAATACCTCTAGTAAACTATCTGATTGAAATCGGCGATAATCCAATGATAACCCTTGGAAATTTGTATTGGTTCCTCCTTGCCATTCCTCACTCAAACCGCTTGGTACAACAATCTCATCCCACTCATAAAAGGTATGTCCCCAAAAACTCGTATTCCATGCAGCATTCACAGCATTTAATGTGCGGTATTTATTTTTTAACCATACCAGGAACGCTTTTTGGCAATTTTCACAATAGCAATAGCCCCCATATTCATTGGAAACATGCCAGACTAAGACAGCTGGGTGGTGCTTATAACGTTCGCCCAGTTTATCTGCCATTCTTTCTGCATACTTTTGATAGGCAGGACTGTTAGGACAAGAATTATGCCTTCCGCCAAATTCTTTTTTTCTGCCTTCAAAATCTACTCTGCGCACATCAGGATAACGTTTTGCCATCCAGGCTGGATGGGCACCTGTACTTGTAGCTAAACAAACAAATATCTCATCTTTATATAATCGCTCGATTGTATTATCAAGCCATGTGAAATCATACGTAGTCTCATCAGGTTGATTAAGAGCCCATGAAAACACATTGATAGTAGCTACATCAATTCCGGCTAGCTTAAACATTCGTTGATCCTCTGACCATGTTGATTCATCCCATTGTTCAGGGTTGTAATCACCGCCATACCAAATTTTTGCTAATTTTTCATTGATCAAGTTTATACCTCCTTTAATTATTTCTATAATATGGCTAGTTTGACAGTATCATAATGTCATTTTTCAAGGACCCTATATATGAGAGAAGCCTGAATCCAATTGAATGAGTTCAGGCCCCAATACTTATTCGTTCGTACCCCAAAGTTCCATTGTGTTTTTTACCATTTGTGACATTTCTTCGTTGGCTTTTTCAATATTCATTGCTTCAAGTTCTGCAATCATATCCTCCCATACTTGATCGAAATCTGCAGGATCACCAAGCACAGCTTGGGTAATTCGTTGTTCTGTCAGGTCATCTGCTTTTTGTTGAATTATTTGTATATCGCTACCCGCTGGAATTGTATAATTAGATACTGATCCGTGTTTGGAAATTCCCAATTCTTCAGTTGACGGGAACCAATCAACCCAATTATCTATTCCATATTCAGCTAATACTTCTTTTTCTGCGCTATTGAAATTATCAATAATATCTTGTTCCGTATTTGGTGTTATTGATTGGCCGGTAGAATCTACAGCACCATTACCCCAACGAGGGAATGGGTGAATGTAATAACCAACACCAGTCTCCTTCCCATAATCTGCATCATTATTCATTCTTTCGCGATCATCTTCGTGCATTACTCGTTTTCCGTCAATAATATCATAATTCTCTCCTTCAATTCCCCAATTGATAAGAATCTGTGCTTCTTCCGATGCCATCCAATCTAAAAATTCGAAAGCTTTTTCTTGATGCTCACTAGTTGAAGAAATAGCAATTCCCCAACCTCCAGCGAAACCATAATCTTTCAGTCCTTGTGACTTATATTCTTCTCCCAGTGTAACAGGAAGTGGTGCGTAGGTCTTCCAATCCTTTCCTTCAGCAACCAGTGCCTTGTCAGCATCAGCAAAATTCCAATTTTGATCAGCTACTGATAAAACTCGGCCTGATGAAAGTTTAGAAATGTAGGTATCATATGTTTGGGTAAATGATTCCGGATCTAGTAATCCCTTGGCATTCATTCCATTTAACCATTTAAAGTATTCCTTAAATTCTGGTAAAAGAAATTTATAGGTTGCTTCACCAGTATCATCATTGACTGCCCACTGGCCATCATCCGGTAAACCTGCTGCAAATCCTGCAGGGTTACCCACTGTTATCAACCAACGCCAATCACTACCGAGTAACGATAATGGAATGGTTTTTTGTCCATCAATTTCCGGATATTTTTCATAATATTCCGTTAAAGCGGCTTCAAAGTCTTCTAATGTATTAATTTCTGGATAACCTAATTCTCGTAATACATCTAGTTGAATTTGAAAAGTTCCACTTGTTTCCCAATAAGCATTTTGTACCCCGTATGTTCCTACAGTATAAATACTTGGATCTTCATTTGAATTTCGTAACCGATCCAACTGATCACCATACATTGCCTTTAAGTTTTCACCTTTTTCTTCTATCAAATCATCAAGTTTAATAACGCCGCCTGCTTCAATTAACTTACCAATATCCCCCTTAGCAAATATTAAATCTGGATAATCACCACTGGCAATCATAAGAGGAATTGCTTCATCATTTCCGCCAACAGGATAGTCTAATTCTAATTTGATCCCTGTTTTTTCTGTAATCTTTTTAGCTATAGGGTCATCAAATTCTTTCTCAGTTCCATCTGCACTGAAGAAAGATAGTGTTAATGGATTATCTGCTGAAGGCTCTTCTCCAGTTTCTGAGTCGGTCTCATTTTGGCTTGTTTCCCCATCACTGCATGCAGCCAGAATTAACACACTAAACAATAAACATAAAAGTATTGCCCAATTTGACAGCTTTCTTTTCATTAAATAACCCCTCCATTTTTCAAAAATATTTATATTAATAGAAATTAATACCTTAACTTTTTACTGCACCTAAAGTCAGCCCTGTAACGAAATATTTTTGCAAAAAAGGATATACAAGTAAAATAGGTACAGTTGCTATAATCGTTATTGCCATCTTTATTGATTGCGGGTTTGTCTGTGCTGCAATAACATCGGCATTCTGTGAATTTATATCCGTACTGGACAGATTCGCATTATCAAGAATCTTCATTAGTTCAAACTGCAATGTTGTTAAAGCTTCATTTCCTCTTGCATATAAGTAGGTATCAAACCAGCTATTCCATTGTGCGACTGCTAGGAACAAAGCAATTGTGGCAATCACAGGCATACAGAGCGGGATAATTATTTTACTAAATATAACAAAATCATTTGCTCCATCAATTTTTGCTGACTCCTCTAATGCTATTGGTAAACTATCCATAAATGAACGAATAACAATCACATTAAATGCTGTTAAAAGCATTGGCAGTATATAAACAGAAAATTCATTTATCAAGCCAAGATTACGTATTAACATATAGTCTGGGATAAGTCCTCCACTAATGAACATTGTTAGTACTAGTAATAGACCAACTAAACCACGTAAGACAAAATCTTTTCTGCTTAAGGTATATGCGAGCATTGTACTAGCAATTATCCCTGTGATCGTTCCAACAATGGTACGTAAGATGGACATAGAAAATGCTTGCAGTAAACGATCATTACTGCCGAAAATTTCTTGATAGTTTGCTAAAGTAAACTCCCGCGGCCATATATGGATTCCGCCCCTTGCCGTGTCTACAGCATCATTCAACGATATGGCAAGAATATTTAAAAATGGATAAAGTGTAATTCCAACAACAAAAACCATAAAAAGTGTCAAAACCACATCAAATACTGTCCACTTTTTCTTCATTACGGGTCATCCTCTCTATCTGGTTTTAATTTAAAATACTCGCCCTTCTCCGATACGTTTCGCAATTCCATTACAAATTAAGATAAGAAGGACACTGATAACAGACTTAAAAATCCCTATTGCCGTACCAAACGAATAACGGAACATTCCTATACCGTAATCGAGAGCATATAAATCGATTACAAGTGCTTTATCTGCAACAATATTGTTTCCTAAGAGCATTTGTTTCTCAAAACCGATATTAATTAAGTTCCCAATATTCAATATTAATAGGACGATGATAACTGCACGGATACTTGGCAATGTAATGTGCCACATTTGTCTAATTCGACTAGCACCATCCACTTTTGCTGCCTCATATAACTGCGGATCCACCCCAGCCATCGCAGCCAAATAAATAATGGCGTTCCACCCTGTTTCTTTCCAAACGTCAGCGATTGTCACAATACCCCAGAACATACCCGGTTCTGCCATAAAATTAACAGGACTGTCGACAAGCCCTAAATCTACCAATAGATTATTTATTACACCTTCCTGTGAGAGCATTGTAATAACTATATTTGCTGCAATGACCCATGATACAAAGTGCGGTAAATATGATATCGTTTGAGTCCATTTTTTTAATGTTAGAAATCTTAATTCATTTAGTAACAATGCAAAAATGATTGCTGAAGCAGTTCCAAATACTAGCCCTAAAACTCCCATACCTAATGTGTTTTCCAGAGCAGTGTAAAACATTGGCTCACTAAACAAATCTTTAAAATGTTTCAAACCAACCCACTCTTGATCAAACAGCCCAAATTGCGGTTTGTAATCTTGAAAAGCCATTATCCATCCAGCAATAGGAATATATTTAAAGATAAGTAACCAAATAACAAAAGGAATGGACATTAACAATAGAGCTTTTTGGTTACCAGCTCTCTTCCAGAAACTCTTACTATGTGGACCTTTATTAATTCCTGTTCCGATTCTTATCTGTCTTCCAACAGGTGAGGATGTTTCAGGTAAATTCGTTTGTGTGCTTCCTGCATTATTATCTCGATTCATTTTCCCACTCTCCTAACCTGGGAACCTTTTTATCTAAGCGGTTCTCCTACTAAATATTATATAAGAAAACGCTTTCTTAAAATACCGTATAATCTAGACATAAAATCATGTAAAATGGAGAGGTTCACATTTATCAGGATGCACGAGAATTAAAACATCAATGTCCATGCTAGATTATTTAATGTAAAATAATTAAAAAACGCTCTAACAAATATAATCATCTGTTAGAGCGTTTTTTAATTTCGTATTATTCAATTCCTTCTGTCCATTCAGATACCAACTCTTGGTTTTCTTCAACCCAAGCAGCAGCTGCTTCTTCTGGATCAGCACCATTACTGATCTCTAACATAACAGTTTCCATTTCTTCAGTAGTCCAGTTAAACTGGTCTAACACTTTATAAGCATTAGGTAAATCTTCCTCCAGTCCCTGACGTACCATTGTAGCGATATATTCTTCCCCACCAAAAGTCTCTTCGGGATCTTCTAAGTATTTCAAGTCATAATCAGCAAATTTCCAGTGTGGCGTCCAACCAGTTACAACGATTGGCTCTTCTGAATTAATTGCTTCACCAAGTGCTGTAGTCATTGCACCACCTGTTGATGTCTGAACTTCCCAGCCTTCTAAATTATAATCTTCTAAGGCTTGTTCAGCAGATTGGACCACACCTGAACCTGCATCAATACCAGTAATCTTTTGACCTAGTTCATCTGCGTAATCTTGAAGATCACCGATAGTATTAATATCCTCCATATATGACGGAACAACTAAACCTGTTTTTGCACCACTTAAGTTTTCACCTAAATCTACTAATGAATCTTTATTCGCTTCATAAAGATCACCATGTGTTACAGGTAACCATGCTGCTACCATACCATCCGCTTCCTCATTTGCAATAGCCTCCCACATTGCAGCATTATCTAGGGAAGTAAGCTTCACATCATACCCAAGGTCTTCTAACACTTTTCCAACAACATGTGTTGAAGCAATTTCAGAATCCCAATTAACGTAAACTAATTCGATTTCTTTCCCATCGCCAACTGTAGCTGTTTCTTCGTTCTCCGAACCATCAGAAGAATTGGAATTCTCTGAATCATCTGAACCGCCACAAGCTGCTAAAATTAATACAAGTGCTAACATACTTGCAAAACCTAAGATTCTCCATTTGTTCTTTACCATAATAGATACTCTCTCCTTTTAATTTTATTCTATAGACACTCCCATTACCAAGGAGGTTCCAGCAATAATTATTTATTCTTATCCCTATTCAAGTTTTGTGTCAAACGATCGATGATGATAGCCAAAATAACAATCCCTAAACCTGCAACAAATCCTTGGCCACCTTGTGATCTTTGCAAGGCAGATAACACTAAGTCACCTAAACCTGGTGCACCAATCATTGATGCAATAACTACCATTGATAATGACAACATAACTGTTTGGTTAACACCTGCCATAATTGTCTTTCTTGCCATTGGGAGTTCCACTTTAAACAGTTTTTGTGGTCCGGTAGAACCAAATGCGTCTGCAGCTTCTACCAGCTCATTGGAAACCTGTCGAATTCCCAGATTCGTAAATCGAACGACAGGAGGTGTCGCAAATACGACTGATGCGAACACACCTGGAACCATTCCAATACCGAAAAATACAACAGCAGGAATTAAATAAACAAACGCTGGCATTGTTTGCATAAAATCCAATATTGGTGTAATAATTACCTGCGCCCATTTACTTTTTGACATTAAAATACCGAGCGGTACACCAATTAAAACAGATATTAGACTGGCAAATAAAATTAACGTAAAGGTGAACATTAATTCTTCCCATATATCCTGGTTCAAGATAAACAATAAACCTATTATAGAGAAGATTGATAATCCAATTCTTTTACCTGATATAAAAAACGCTAATAATGCGACAATGATAATGACAATAAATGGCGGTATTTCAGCTAACCAGTCAGCCGTACTTTCAATAAAGTCACCAAATTCATTTTTTATCGGATCGAATAAAAATCTAAAAGTTGATTGCACCCATTCAACTAAAATATCAACCCAATCTGCCACTGGTAATTTAGGTAAGAAATCAAGCATGAGTATCTGTCACCCCATTCCCATTAGCCAATGCCGCAATAACAGCACCACGTACAATTATTCCTTTTAATTTTCCCTTATCAACTACAGCAACCGGTACAGGTGCATTATGTATGATCTCGAAAATATCATGAATCGAAGTTTCCGGTTCAGCTGTCGGCATATCTGTACGGATAATATCATGCAAGTCTTTTTGCTCTTTTTTCCTTGCTTCCGATACATCATCTGCAGTGACATAGCCTTTTAATTGTCTAGTGCGATCAACAACATAAATACTTGATAAGCCTTGTTCTCGCATTCGCTCTAAGGCTACCCTTGGACCGTGTTTGTCAATATCTACAGTTTCAGGACGCTTCATAATATGGTTAGCTGTTAAAACTTTAGATCGATCAACATCTTCTACAAATCGTTCTACATAGTCGTTTGCCGGATTGACTAATATTTCTTCAGGTGTTCCGATCTGGACAATGGATCCATCCTTCATCAATGCAATTCGATCACCAATTCGTAGTGCTTCATCTAAATCATGTGTAATAAAAATGATTGTTTTCTGCATTTTCTGCTGAAGATCTAATAATTCATCCTGCATATCTTTCCGGATAAGTGGATCCAATGCTGAAAAAGCTTCATCCATTAGTAACACTTCTGGGTCATTTGCTAATGCACGGGCTAATCCTACACGTTGCTGCATCCCGCCAGAAAGTTGATCAGGATATTGATGTATAAAGCTTCCTAATCCAACTAACTCTAGTGCTTCTTTTGCCTTTTGTGACCGTTCCTCTTTCTTAACACCTTGAATTTCTAATCCGAACTCTGTATTCTCAAGAACTGTTCGAAATGGAAAGAGGCCGAATTTTTGGAAGACCATACTTAATTTCTCTCGTCTTACATTTCGTAGTTTTTCCTTCCCAACTTTCGCTAAATTCTCGCCACTTACTTCAACATCGCCTTCTGTTGGGTCAATTAATCGATTTAATAAACGGACTAATGTTGACTTACCACTTCCAGAAAGACCCATTATAACGAAAACCTCTCCTTGTTCCACTTCAAAACTAGCCCGATTTACCCCGACCGTACAACCTGTTTTTCCTAATATTTCTTCTTTCGAATATCCTTGATCTAGTAACGAGGTTGCTTCTTTCACTCTTTTACCAAATATTTTAGATAAATTCCTGACTTTAATAATTGACATGAATAACTACCACCTCATTTTTTTGGGCATTTTGCATCATTTATTTAGATCCACTTTTCCACTTTACTCTTTTTCAACATAAAATTCAAGCGAAATACACAGTTTATTATTAATATTCAGTTTAAACTTTACACAATGTATCATTTCTTACCCCCATCATTGTATTATCTAGAAAATGAAATATACTCATTATTTGCTTTTTAAATTTTTTTGTGTATAAAGTAGAATGAAGAGAATTTAAGGAGGGTGTCAGTAATAAATGACCGACCAAAATGCAAATGATCCATTCGAGAAAGTAAATAATCAAATCATTTCTGAATTTTCCAAAACATTAGAAATGTTTTCCTTAAATAAGACGGAAGCACAATTACTTATCACTTTATACTTAAATGAAGGTCCGATGACACTTGATGAGATGAAGGAAGGTTTAGGAAAGAGTAAAACGGCCATGAGCTATGCTATACGCAGGTTGCTAGAATTAAATCTAGTTAAACGAGTATGGCAAAAAGGCATAAGAAAAGATTTGTATGAAGTACGTGAGGATTTGTACAAAAAATTTATGAAAACCTATGTAAATCGTAGGCTGGAATCATTAAATCGACAAATAAATAACCTAACAGATATAAAGGTTCAATTAGATAATTCCAATCACAATCAAAAAGCATCTATAGAAAACAAGGTAGATGAAGCAATATCGTTTCATCGCTCATTAGAAGAAGTATTTGATAAAATTAAGAAAGATGACTTCCTGTAAAGAATGCATATGGAAAAACAAGCACTCCCCAAGTGCTTGTTTTTTTAAAAAAATTACTCCGGTAAAATACTTTTCATTTTTTCTAATGCATCATATACTTTTTCTTTTTCAATCGTAAAATCAAATCCCTCTCCATTTTTCTCATAAGCAAAATAGTTTTCATCTACTGAATAAAAATCAATAACATGTTTTGTTCCAGTGTAATAAGTAATCGATAGCTCCTTATTCTTTGACAGGTTATTTTCAGCTTCAATCATTTTGTTAATCGATAATCCTGCTAATCCTTTGTAGGCTTCTTGCAAGGATTCCATTGCTATCTTCTTTTGGTTAACAGAAAACAATGTGTTCTTTACACCATTTTCTCCACTATCTGAGAAGCGAGTTATTGTCCACTTGTATTCAGCAGAGTCCACTTCTAATAATTGAACAACTTCTAATGGTACAATATGAACAAATTGATCTATAATTGCAAAGGAAGGATAGCTATACGGATCCAAAGCTCTTGCAGGTATCGTAAATACTTCTTCTGACCCAGCCAATTGTGCATAATAATGCTGGTTTGGAGCAGGATCACCGATTAGAAGAGTCTCTGAATGACCATCTGTTTGAAAAGTAATACGAAAATCCACTTCACCTAAAAGTGATTCATCATTTATTATTTCATTCTTCTGCAACTGCTCCATCCCTGCTAATATTGACTCCATTTTTGAGAATGCTACACTATAGACACTATGATAGGGTTCCTTTACATACCAGCCACTTATATGTGCTAAAGCTTCTTGCTTACTATATGGTGACTCCTTCGTTAAATGAATTTTTTCCGTCCCGTTATCTATGAATATTTCATTAACTTCTGCGGGTACAGCAGTTAAAATGGTGTTATTTAATAACATAGTTGATTGTATTGGGATCATTTCAATATCTTTCCGCTCTACTAAATATATTTTGTCATTCTCTATATGGTGAACAAAATACTTATCACCATTTGAATTTATTTTCCCTATAGAAAGTTGCTGTTCCGTTCCATCTGTATCCTCAAAAACTACAGCTGCCTCTTGAGCACGAAAGTTGGTTGCTTTTTTCCCACCTTCCACTTCTTCGCCTCTTAATTCTTTCATTGTATTAATAAAATCACTTACTTTTTTATTATTTTGTTCTCTATCTGCATTCTGAACAAGCCAAGATCCTTCCGTCTTAGCTAATTCTATTTTCTGACCTGCCCTAATTTGTATTGATGTAACTTGGTCAAAATCCTTTATTAGCGTAACTGAATCCACTGGCTTTTCTATTGCATCAGTATCATCTCCTATAGCAGAAACAATGACCAACAATACCATCAGGCCGGCAACAGCGATAATTAAAGGAAATATAAGTCTCTTCTGTTTCATTGTGACACCTCATCTGTTTGAAAAGATTTGGTTAATTCTTTCTCCATTATTTGAAGTGGTTTCTTCATATTAAGCATAATAAAGAAAGCAGCAATACTCATAAAAAACCAGAGAGTAATACCTGGGGCAAACATGTAAATAATAAATAACGAAACAAATGTTGAGAGATTGATTAACGTCTTTTTGAAAAATTTGAAATTAGAATAAATAGAAACAAGCCATAAATTCTTAATCTTCACCTCAAACCTGATCAGAATAGGGAAAGCATATAACATGATAAGTGAAAAAATCACGATAAGGGTGATGATGATTGGTGTTAACCACTTTAATTGCGCATTTGTATACTGTAAATCAATCAGTAACATTGCTAGAATTGACCATTTTAACAACCAGTACTTGACAGAAACAAGAAAGTTTTTCTTATAATAATTCCAAAAGTCCTTCGCAGGATTTATTTCTTTTTCTCGTGTTAATTTCCCCATTGTTGCGCACAAAGCTGCAATTGCAGGACCTGCTGGTAAGAGTGCTATATAAAAGATAATCATATTTGCCAGAGTTAGTTCAAATACGATAAATGCAATTATAAAAATTAAATTGGCTATCATAAAATGAATATTTGTCATTAAGAAGTAATAAACATACTGAATCGCAATATATAATGGTCGTTCTGTCCAAGGTTGAGACATTCGAATTCCCCCTATTAATGTAGCGTAATTTCTTTGTTTAATTGTTGCTTTTGATATTCCTTCGGGCTAATTCCCATATATTTTTTAAATTTACGATAGAAATAATCAATATTGGAATATCCAACCTGCTCAGAAACTTGATACACTTTAATATCAGGCTGCCGAAGTAATTGCTTTGCCTTTCCTAACCTAACTTTGTCTAAATAGACATGAAAATAGTCACCTGTACAATTTTTGAATTTCTTACCTAAATAGGAACGATTATATTTGAATAGTTCCGCTATAACTTTCAATGTTAAATCTTTATAATGGTATTGTTCAACATACTGAATAATTTTTTCAATTGTATCTTCGGAACTGCTTCCAAATCCATTTAAATGACCGGATATCATGATGAACATTTCCTTCGTTTGCTTCAGTAATGTCTCTAAGTCTTCTGCTTGATAGATTCCTTCTACTAATCTTTCATTACTCTCTAAACTTACGTGGGCATCATTAAATTTAATCTTTCGATAGATGAGTTTAGTGAATTCTAACCATTCTGCACGAATTCTTTCTCTCTGATACAGATTGTTTTGGAAGCAGCTTTTTATCTCATCAAAATAGATTTCCAATTGATTAATATTTTCAAATTCCATCGCCCGATAAATTGAATTGGCCAAATGTTCTGTTAATGGGAATGTTCCCCTATTGGTATTGATCATTGAACTACATAAAATAACACTATCAGAAAAATTATAACTGAAATTTTGAAGGGAAAGTAGTTGGTCATAAGCTTTTGGTAAGCCTTTTAAGCTAATTAACTGATCAATCACTTGAATTTTGATCTTTGCTGATGAATTTACCTTAATAAATTCTTTTAAATTTCTAAGTGATGCTAACGCACTCTCAATTGAATTATTGAGAAATAAAACGATAAGTTGATTATCTATCCAGATTAATTTCGTTGTTGGCAATATTACTTTCTCTACTTTAGTTTCTATGGTTTCCCAATCAATAAACTGTTGAGAAACTAGACTTGCAATTATAAATGAGTCTGCCTCATAGGCAGATAAAAGTTTACCCGTTCTATTCCCATGTAACCATTCTCTCCACTCGTGCTGTTCTTGTATTTTTTTATATTGATCTAACTGTGAGACAACGTTTTTCTCATAAAAACATTTCGCTTTTACTTGCTGAATTAAGGGAATTAATTCTTCTTCATCTACAGGCTTTAACAGATAACTTTCCATTCCTAACTGAATCGATTCTTGTGCATAAGTAAAGTTCGAATAACCTGATAATACAATATATTTTGCTATCATCCTTTTTTCTTTCGCTTTCTTTACCATTTCAATACCACTTAACCCTGGCATTTTGATATCAACAAAGACAACATCAGGTTTAAGGAGCTCCATGTACTTTAAGCCCTCCTTACCATTTTTAGCTGTACCGACAATTTCGTATCCAAAATTCTCCCAATCTATTATCGAACAAAGCCCTTCTCGAATAAGCGGTTCATCATCAATTATCAAAACTTTTAACATAATGATAACCTCCCTTAATTTACTCTATTCGTTTCGGTAATTTAATTGCCATTGTTGTCCCAAGTCCGAAAATACTTTCTATTTCTATGCCAAATGCTTCTCCGTAATAAAGTTTTATTCTCTGTTGCACATTGTGTAAACCAATTCTGTTTCCATCAGATTGATACTCCCCATTCTCCATAAATTCTCTTATCTGATATAAATGATTTTTTCGAATGCCTACCCCATTATCTTTCACTTCTATTTTAATATAATGAGCTTCATTCATGATCGAAACATGGATGAAACCAGCATCTTCTTTATTTTCAAGTCCATGAATAACAGCGTTCTCAACAATTGGCTGTATTAATAACGGGAAAATTTTATAAGGTAAAATACCCTGTTCCACATTTATTTGGTAAGTAAATCTGTCACCAAACCTTAACTGTTGAATCTCCAAATAATGGTCAATCAATTGAATCTCTTCCATGATCGGGACAGGTCTGTCTGTTCTTTCTAGAGCTGACCGCATCATTTTACTTAGCATTTTAATAATGCCAGCTACTTCTGGGTCATTATTCATTAGTGCTTTCATACGGATCGTGTCTAATGTGTTATATAGAAAGTGTGGATTAATTTGAGAGGCTAACATTTTAAAATCCATTTCCTTCTGTTTGCGCTTCCAAGTTTCTTCTCTAATTTTATGAATATACACTTCATCGATAATTTTTCGGACACCTTTTGTAGTTGTTACCAAATCTCTGTATACCTGACTTATTTCATCACTGCCTTTCATCGGCTTCGTTATTTGAAAATTCCCTTTCGCAACCTGAAACATTGTTTTTCTCAATTGCTCAATTCTTTGATAAAAACTCCGGATAAAAATTCCTATTAAGATAATGGAAACAAGTAATGCTCCAGCTGTTATTAAAAAACCACGGGTAAAGATATGATTAGGTTCTTCCATAATCTCTTCAATTGGAATAATTGTGGAAATTTGAATAGTATTTTCTAACGCCTTCTCTGGTATGATTTCATGGACACTTAACTTTACATCTTGCTCTTGATACCAAGTGTCAATTAGATAATTGCCACTTTGTCCCAGGTTCCTTTTTAAAAAAAGAGGCTTTTTCCCTAAGTAGAATGAATCCTTATGATAAACAACCAACTCTTTATCCAGTGTAATAAATGTGTTATAGGGTTCCCCTTCAATAACTGTTGCTAAAATATCTGGAGAGATATAGATTACCAGAACACCCAACTGTTCATTTGAATTTCCGAATACGGAACGAGTTAATGTTAAATAATCTTTATTTGTCCAATGCTCTTTCATATATTCCCATGATATTTTGCCTCGGTTTTTAACTGCTTCTTTATACCAGCTTTTACTTCTGATCGAACGATCTGCATAAATGAAATAAGAATCTGTTATCATTTTCTTATTCATAAAGAATTGGATGTTTTCGATCTCATCATAATATTTAATAAATTCATCAAAAACAGGATATTGATTATAAGCGTTGTACACATCTAATAATGTTTCATATTTATTTGATAATAAAGTTTTTAAATTATCGTTTATATAAAGTAAATCAGATGTATTTGTCACACGGTTGAAAATTGTATTTAACCGCATTTCCATTTTATCTGCATTTGTCTCCACTTCATTTAGTACATTTGTTAATACAATTTCTCTAGTACTATAGTTTAAATAAGCTCCAACAAGTAAAATAGGGATTGCTGTAACAATCAAGTAAATACCAAGCAGCTTATGACTTACTTTTAAAGGTAACCTTCCCACAGCAATCCCCCTTCCTTAATTACTGTAACCGCTCTATTTACATCCGTTGTTTACTTATTCCACTAACTTTCATGTACTGAAAATTAGCTGTCTTAGGGATTTTTTAATATGATCCTCTTTAAATACATCTTTCCTAATTCACTCTTCCTTGCAAATTAATTTTTATTTTTTCCCTTTTCCTATGTTCCAGCTTTACATATGTGTTAGGTAACATGGCCTCTTTAAATAATGGTAAGTAAATTTCTAACTCTTGCGCTATATCACTAGTAATTTCTAACTCTATCGCTTCATCCACTAAATCCCAGTGAAGATAATTAACCATTATTTGCCCCGGTAGACGTACACCTCTAATCTCTCCACTGGTTAGTGAAGCAGGCAGCGCGCCTAGTAATATTAAACGTCCATCACTACAGTCAACTAACATTTCATGAATTACTTGTGGTAACGCCCCATTCCCATCAACATTAAAGACTTCCTGATGGTCATAATGGGACATCATTAAAGAAGTATAAAAGCAATTATTTTTCACAAGTAACTGAAATACTTCTTCAACTAATTCAGGCATATGAAATTGTGTTGCACATAAAGCGGTATGCATTCTGCCATGTGTAGAAGTAGTGTCACCATTTTCATTCAATAGCCATGCTTCTAGTCTCTTCTTAAAGGCTACATGTGATGCTTGCCACCATTCAGGTTGAGACCTTTCATTAAACTCTCTGCTTTGGAAAACAGGATAAAGATGCGAAAAGTGCCGATGGTTATAATTCTCCTCTTTATTATCTAACCATTCCTTTAGTGCACCATCTTCGTTTATTTGGTAAGGCGGCAGCCTATTAAGCATGTCTTGCCATCGACTTATCTCATCACTTGAAATATTTAAAATGTGACAGGCTTGAATTAGATTGGTTAATACTTGTTTTGCTACAGCTATATCTTGTGTTGCATTATCGGCACATCCATTTTCAGCAGAATAGGATGGAGTAAACCGATACATTCCGTCTGGATCTTCCACAAGGAAATCTTCATAGAATAGTACGATTTCTTTTAACAATGGAATAACTTCCTGTTTTAGAAATAACTTATCACCAGTAAAACGGTAATATTCATAGAACCAGTGTGCAAGCCAACCCGCTCCACATGTCCAGAAGTGAAGTGGCCACTCTTCATTCCAATGAAAGTGCTTTCCTGTATTACTTGCATGGATTGCTGCCATGATACCTCTGCAACCATAATATTTTTGTGCATTTTCCCTAAACTCAGGAAGTAATTCTTTAATTAATCCAAAATAACCTTCTAAACCTTCTAATAAATTACTAGATAAAGCTGCTGCGATGGACAGTTGTACATTGGTATCAAATGTAAAGTCCCCACTCCATGCCGGTTCAAATGTTCCTGTCCATATACCTTGCAAATTAGGTGTAAGTTCACCAGAACTGCAAATATACATGTACCTGCCTGCATCATACATTTTTTCTAAGAGCACCGGCGAAATAGTATGACGCTTCTTGGCTTGAATAACGATATCGTCTATCGATTGCAGCCTTTCTTCATCACTTGTTAATTTCAATTCAACTCTTTGGAACTTTTCCTGATGGATTAACTGGTGTTTCTCAAATTGTTCGGAAAAATTGATAGTATGAAATGGCTTCTTAGTAATTTGTCTGGAATGGAGGGAATGATATGGTGTAATTTGCATTTCAATTAAAATGTCCGATGTGGACATGATTTGATATCCCGTTTTGTTCATCAATTGTGTCCATTGCTCACTTTCTATTCTGATCATTACATCATATCCACCACTACTATAGACATAATCAAAATGAGTGTGTAAAGTATTCTGATCTTGAAAACTCGTTTGCTTTAGCTTATCATGTTGATAATCCTGTAAATATATCTTATAATTTCCTGGACTTAACAGGTGATATATACGATTATTTGCTTGAGATACAAATGTTCTTCTATTGAATGTTTGCCCCCCCGCCTTATAACTAACGTGTAATTCACCTGTTTGATAATTAATACTTCGCTGATAGTCCTGGTAGTTTTCATGCTCTGTTTCTACACATAAATGAAATCCCGGATGAAAAGGGTCACTCATTGTTAATCCCTGATACCCTAGCTCTTTCGCTTTTTCATATTGGAATTGAATCGCCTTATCATAACCCTCCTGTTTAATTATTTTTCTAGTTTCTTTCAAATATGGTGCTAAATTAGGGATCTTATGTGAATTACCCTGTGGTAAATAAAGTCTGCAATGATTTCCAATTATAGTGTCTCTAATGGGATCTCCCAGTACCATCACTCCATGACTGCCATTACCCGCGACTAATGCATCTTCCCATCTTATCGCGGGTTCATATGACCAAATTCCTCTCTTTGGAATTTTATCTGCCAAAATTCTTTCCTCCTTAGTCAGTTGCATGTAATATCAATAACTCCTTTAATAATATTCCTTTATATCGCAATAAAGCTGGAGATTTTAAAGAAACCGGTTTCCGTTTACAGGGAATAAAGCAGGAGGTATTGTAAACGCTTTAAATTTAAGGTATGTAACTATGTTTATCGGATGGATTAAGTACCATTATAAATAATTTTATTTAAAAAAGCAATGACTGTTTGTTGAGTTAGTTTTTTACAATTATTGAAAAAAACCAGATAAAAAGTGATCCTTATCTGGTTATAACTATTACAATTTAGATGTTTCATTAAGTATAAATTGGAAGACAATACAGAAACGGAAGTAGGTTCCCTTCTTTTTCAACCATTAGTTATTATTTTCTAAAAACATTGAGCTGTTCATTTAGTGTTTTGGTTTTTCTATAAATACCTTGGTATAGACGAAATAGCTGCTTATATTTTACTACATTTTCTTTAATTGGAGTATACGTTTCCGCATTTTCCAAAAATGCATTTGCACATTCTTTTAATGAATTAAACCAACCTGAACCGTATGCAGCTATCATTGCCGCTCCCATGCCAGGACCCTGCTCAGTTTTTAACCGTACAACTTTCGAATTAAAAATATCTGCCTGCATTTGGAGCCAATCTTTGTTTTTAGATCCACCACCAATCGAGTAAATAGTATCTATCTCTTTCCCATTTTCCCTGAAAATAGTAATCGATTCATTTAATGAGAAAGTGATACCTTCTAAAACAGCACGTGTAAAATCTTTAATTGTATGAGAACTGTCCATCCCAATAAAACTTCCTCGAATTTGTGAATCGGCATATGGTGTACGTTCACCAACTAAATATGGAGTAAATAATATTCCGTTTGACCCCACTGGTACGTCCCCTACACCTTCAAGTAATTCGTCAAATGATCGATCATTTGCAAATACGGATTTAAACCAATTAAGACTATGACCTGCAGCTAATGTTACGCCCATTGCATAGTACGCACCTTCTTCACCATGATTAAAGTAGTGAACTTTTCCACCGTAGTCTTTCTCCCCTGTGGGTTCATAAGACAACACTACCCCAGATGTACCAATACTTGCAAAAGTTTTCCCTTCAGACAAAATCCCAGACCCGATCGCTCCACAGGCGTTATCTGCACCTCCAGCATATACATCCATTTCCTCTGACAATCCTGTCTCTTTGGCAACATCTTTTGTTATTTTGCCAACTTTCTTATGAGACTGAACTAATTGGGGGCAAATGGATATTTCTAAACCTACAGCATCACAAATCTCTTTACTCCACTCTTTTTTGGCAACATCTAATAAACTCGTTCCTGCGGCGTCTGAATAATCCATATGCAGAGTTTTTGTGAGCCGATAACGAACATAATCTTTTGGTAATACAAACGAACTGATTTTTGCATATAAGTCTGGTTCATGCTCCTTTACCCAAAGTATTTTAGGTAATGTAAATCCTTCTAGTGCCAAATTTTTTGTTATTTTAATAAAGCGTTCTTTCCCTACTTTTTCATAAATTTCCCGGCATTGTGCCGTTGTTCGTGTGTCGTTCCACAGAATGGCATTACGTAACACTTGATTGTTCTCATCTAGTAACACCAGACCATGCATCTGTCCCGAAAAACTTAAACCATCTATTTCAGAAGCATCTCCACTGAATTCTTCCAGTAATTGCTTTAACCCAGCAATTGTCTGCTTTACCCAATCTTCTGGATTTTGTTCAGAATAGCCTGTTTTCTCCTGGATTAACGGATAGTCTTTAGATACTTCTTGTACTACTTCACCACTTTTATTCACTAATAATAATTTTACAGCACTCGTTCCTAAATCCACTCCAATTACATAGCTCATTCGATCACCTCTCTATAGCATGATAGAAGACTTAGTTAGAAACTAAGTCTTCTATTGAATTATTTATTACCTGCATATGCATTTAATAAATATTGATTAATAGTCGCTTTAATCACCTCTAAGCGCCCTGATTTATTTTTGATTTCCTTTAAGTTTAGTGCGTATTCTTCTAATGATTTAAAGTCTGCTTTACCTTCTACAATGTCTTTCCCGATACCCTCTTTATAACTTGCATAACGATCATCAATAATGTTTTCAAATACTCTGTCTTCCACTAATTGACTTGCAACTTTATATCCAACAGCAAAATGATCCATTCCAGCAATATGTGCATGGAATAAGTCTTTCTGTTCAAATGAACCTCGTCGAACTTTAGCATCAAAGTTCAAGCCACCAGAACCTAGTCCACCATTTTTAATAATTTCATACATTGCTAATGTTGTAGAATAAATATCTGCCGGGAATTCATCCGTATCCCAGCCTAATAACGGGTCACCTTGATTTGCATCGACAGAACCGAGCAATCCATTAACACGAGCATAACGGAGCTCATGTTCAAATGTATGTCCAGCAAGTGTTGCGTGATTAGCTTCAATGTTTAGCTTAAAGTGATCCTGCAAGCCATATTTTAACAAAAATGCATGAGTCGATTGCGAATCAAAGTCATATTGGTGTGTTGTTGGCTCTTTTGGTTTGGGCTCAATTAAGAACTGTGCATCGAAGTTAATCTCTTTTGCATAATCAACAGCCATCTGGAAGAAGCGTGCTAAATTATCTTGTTCTAAACCTAAATCTGTATTTAACAATGTTTCATATCCTTCACGGCCGCCCCAGAATACATAATTTTCTCCGCCTAACTCCTTACCGATTTCTAATTGCTTCTTCACTTTTGCAGCAGAATATGCAAATACATCAGCATTACTTGAGGAGGCTGCACCATGTACAAAACGAGGATTAGTGAAGTTATTTGCTGTATTCCAAAGTAATTTCACGTCACTATCTTTCATATGTGCTTTAATAAGAGCAACAATTGTATCTTGATTTTTATATGTTTCTTTTAAACTGCCACCTTCTGGTGCGATGTCTACATCATGAAAACAAAAATATTTTACTCCCATTTTCTCAAAAAATTCAAAAGCTGCTTCTACACGCGCTTTTGCACGATCCATTCCCTCATATCTATCCCAATTGCGAATCGCAGTTCCAGTACCAAATGGATCAGATAAATCCTCTGTAAATGTGTGCCAATAAGCGATTCCAAATCGTAAGAACTCCTCCATTGATTTGCCATTAATTTTTTCTTCCGGATTGTAAAATTTAAAAGCAAGGGGATTCTTAGATTTAGGTCCTTCATACCGAATCTTGTTAACGCTTTCAAACCATGTCATTTATTTATACCTCCAAAAGATAAGATTGATTTATTTTTTCATTGTCATTATAGCAATGTTCACTAAGTTTGTACAGTGAATAAACTAAGATTATAGTATTTTTTTTATTAGTATGATAAAATTAGTCTTATTCGAGTATGCAGATAGATAGAGAGAGTGAGTGAATAAATTGAGTCAAACTTGGAATCAACACGTAGTAAAAAAAGAAAACAAAGCACTGGTACTTCATACGATAAAAATAAATGCACCAATATCTCGAGCCAGTATTGCACAAGTTACTGGCTTAAATAAAGGAACAGTTTCCTCATTAGTAAGTGAGCTGCTTGATGAAAAACTAATCAATGAATCCGGTACCGGAGAATCGAGTGGTGGCAGAAGACCAGTAATGTTACTGTTAAATGAAAAGGCCGGGTATACTATTTCAATTGATCTCGGTGTCAATCATATTCTAGGTGTTGTAACAGACCTTGAAGGAAATATTGTCAACGAGAGAACGGTGCACTTCAACAATGTAAATTTAGAAGAGGTGTTAACACACTTATATCACTTAATTGATGTTTTAAAAAATGATGTACCAAAAGCGGAATACGGAATTGTCGGAATTGGGGTAGGGGTACCAGGTGTTGTTACATCTGATGGTGAAATTCTATTGGCCCCAAACTTAGGGTGGAAAAAAGTCCCGCTTAAAAATATTCTATTTGAACGCTACCGTGTACCCATCATTGTAGAGAATGAGGCAAATGCTGGAGCATACGGTGAAAAAGTATATGGTGTTGGCCAAATGTCCAGTGAGTTAATATTTACGAGTATTAGTGTTGGAATTGGTGTTGGTCTAATACTTAACGGGAAGTTATATAAAGGCTTGCGGGGGTTTTCCGGGGAACTTGGGCATATGACAATTGAGAAAAATGGACCTGAATGCCGTTGCGGGAATAAAGGTTGTTGGGAGCTTTACGCTTCAGAAAAAGCGTTGTTAGAAGAGGCAAATAAAAACGGCTACGTGAATCCAAGTGTCGAGAAACTCGTGAATGATGCAGAGAATGGAGAAACAAAAGCAATTAAATTGTTAGAAAATCTTGGCGATTATTTAGGGATTGGAATAACAAATATTATCCATATTTTCAATCCTGAACAAGTGGTTGTAGGCAACACTATTCAACAAGCAGAAAAATTTATTATGCCAGCTATGGAAAATCGAATTGAAAAAAATGCGATCGGCTTTAATAAAAATGATGTTCAATTAAATGTAGCTGAACTGAAACACCATTCTACAGTAATGGGAATAGCGGCATTTAACATTGAAAGTTTTTTTCAATCATCTGATAAAGAGGCTACCTCAAATAATTAGCTATCTAGAAGTAATTACCCGAACGATATTACTTCTTTTTTAACTTGAACTCACTATCACCTCTTAGGTATATGTCACATATGCTACATGGGGTGATTACATGGATAAAGAATATAAGGATTATCTTGATAGCTTATTACATTGGGGAGAAAAATTGAAAAACACGATTCAAACATCTACTTTAAAAGATGACGAAAAGTGGCAAGCGATTTTACAAGTGGAACAATGGCAAGAAAAAATTCAGGCACTATTAATGGATGACCAAAATGAATCTAACCACCAAAGATTTGTTGATTTGCGAAATGAAGGAGAACAATTAATCAGTGACTTTCGAAAATCAAATAATGAGAGTATTCCTTATGGAAAGCACAAATTGCCACCATTACCATATGGATATAACGCATTAGAGCCTTATATTAGTGAGCAAATTATGCGTCTGCATCATACGAAGCACCATCAATCTTATGTAGATGGACTAAATAAAGCCGAGAGAGCGCTATACTTGGAGAAAAAAGAACCCTTAAAACATTGGCTAAGGGAGCAAGCTTTCCATGGATCTGGGCATTATTTGCATACAATTTTCTGGTACAATATGACACCAAATAGTCTGAAGAAACCTTCTGGTGAAATACTAAAACAACTCGAGGAAGATTTTGGTTCATGGAATTCGTTTAAAAAGCTTTTTACATCTGTTGCAAACTCTGTTGAAGGAGATGGATGGGCTGTTTTATACTGGTCACCGCGAAATGGCAAGTTAGCTATTCAGTCATTTGAGAAACACCAGCTGTTCCAGGTACCTGATACCATCCCGTTACTAGTACTTGATGTATGGGAGCATGCATACTACTTGCAGCATAAAAATGATAAGGCTGCCTACATTGATAATTGGTGGAATGTCGTAAATTGGGATAATGTGAACCAACGTTTTAACGAAGCAAGAAAATTGAAATGGAAGTTATTTTAATAAAAGAAAGACGTGATACCATTATATCACGTCTTTTTCGGTTTTTTTCCGTAATGTTAACCTCAATACACCTTCATCAATCACTACTTCCCCTATCCCCTTCTATACCAATCACACCCCACTATAAGCCATAAATCCACTATCGACTGGAATACAAGTCCCAGTAACAAACCCGCTCGCTACTTCATCAACTAACCATAATAATGTACCTAAAAGATCTTCAGGGGCACCCAGTTTTCGCATTGGGGTATGGTCAATTATCTTCTGCATTCGAGGGATGGAGACCCATCCTCATTTGTTAACAATGCTCATATTTTATACTAGTATGGTAGTTTATATTATAATGTTATAAATTCAACTAAAGAAGTATTTTTTTATAAACCATTAATCATAATACCACAGAATAACCCACTGATCCCCTTCCAATGTTACATAAACAGGCTGACGAATTTCTAATCTCCCATATTTACTAGTGAATGATTGTGTAACTGTATAATGGTAAACATCTACAATCTCTGGTAGCTCCTCACTCATTCTCCATTTAGGTAACTTATCTATTTTTGTATAGCTATAATCAAATGAATTCACTCCGAAGTTCTCCCTAAACATATTATCACGTTCTTGTATATAGTTGTTTTTTTCAAACTTTTCTTTCATAAAGGAATGAAATAATTCCCAGGAATTCGAAAAATCCCCAGTTTGTTCATAACTATAAAATAGCTCCAGTGCTTGTTCTGCTTTTCTTTCCGGATTGAATAAACTGCTGATAAACAAATATATTAAGACAAGTACACCAACTAAAATTAAGATGAACAGAACATTTTTCAAATGAAATAATGAATTTTTTTTATAATAATAACGCATTTTCTCACCCCAAGTTTATATAAAAAGGATTAAAACTCCTATAGTTAAGCATATTCAATGCTTATCCAATTTATTATTTGCATTCTACAACAAAAAAATGAGCCTAAATACCTATTGAAAACCCTTTCTAAATTTTATATACTGTAAACGGTTACAAAATTGGTTGTTGTGTACATATACTGTTCATTCTTCTCTTTGAGATGATTGAATGCATGTACAGTATTTTGATTCAAAATAGATTGTCCCCCTTTGCATCCGTACGAGAGTATGGGTGTATTTTTTTTTCAATCAAAAGAACCATGATTCCTATTTCTTTGATCATGGTCCGTGTTTGTTTTTTATATAATTTTTAATGAGCTTCTTTTAAATGTGTATTATTCGTATATATTTTTCTAATGAATGGGATGACATAACGATCCAATCCAAACCTGCCTGCATTATATCCAGCTACTAATAAGAATAATGTGAGTAAAATCATCAGACCATTTGTGCTTACTGTTCCGCTAAACAGAAATGCAAAATTCATGATAATTCCCATTAATGCAGCGAAATTGGTTAAAACTCCTAATATTAGTGCAACGCCTACTAAAAATTCGCCCCACATTACAAGATAGGTAAATACATTGGCCCCAGGAAGTGCGATACTTTCTAAAAATGCTGCCCACCAGCTTTGAACTGCCGGTTGATCACCAGCAGCTTTATCAATAGCTCCTTGAATAAAGCCTTCCGCATCAAATCCCCCGGTAATTTTCCCCCAACCTGCTGTCATCCATTCATAGCCTAAATAAATTCGAATAATTGCAAGGACACAAGCTAAAGTTTTATTGCTTCTTAAAAGTTCCACAAACATTTTATCCATCTCCTTTATTTTGTTCATAATTTCACAATTTGGTATGACAATTGACTTATTTATTACACATTTATAATAACATATATAAACTTTTATGAATAAACTTTGTTCATAATTTCACATGTTTTTCAAAATATATTGTCAATCTTGTGACAAAAGAATAAAAATTGTTTATTCTATATATAAAGTTTTCATCTCTTGTAAGTTAATGCTAAAAAGTATACTAAAATAAATTCAATTAAATGAGGTGGATATAATGAAATATCGTCGTCTTGGGAAAACAAATATAAATGTTTCTGTTGTTGGGATTGGCACATGGCAGTTTGGAGGGGAATGGGGAAAGGATTTCAACCAGAAAGAAGTTGATGCCATTCTTCATCAAGCTAAACATCAAGGTATTAACCTTATTGATACTGCGGAGTGTTATGGTGATCATTTATCTGAGCAATTTATTGGTGATTACTTAAGTCGTAATAACAGGGAAAATTGGATTGTTGCAACAAAATTCGGCCACCATTTTCACAGTAACTTTGAACGAACAAGACATTGGTCTGCAGACGAAGTATTAAAACAATTAGACAATTCGCTTCAATCACTGAAGACAGACTATATTGATTTGTATCAAGCACATTCATGTACAGATCAAGAATTTGAAAATGATGACTTATGGACAATGCTTGATAAACAAAAGGAAGCAGGGAAAATCCGTCACCTTGCCATTTCACTTGCAGGGAACGTGGAAAGCTACCAAACAGACAAAGCGACTGAGGTTGGAGCAGAAGCTATTCAAGTTGTCTATAACCGTTTGGACCGCTCACCTGAAGAAGAAATTTACCCTTCTGCGATTAAACAAGATCTCGGTGTACTTGCACGCGTGCCTCTTGCCAGTGGTTATTTAAGTGGAAAATATAAACCAGGAGCTAACTTCGCTAGTAATGATGTTCGTTCACGACATGATCAAAAAGAGACAGAACGTAAACTAAAGTTAGTTGAGGAAATTGCCTATCACGAAGTTCCCGAAGGATACGATATGGCAAGTTGGGCATTAGCATGGTGTTTAAAACACGATGCGGTAACTACCGTTATCCCAGGCTGTAAGAATGAACAACAGGTAATCTCTAACGCAAAAGCAGCTGAATTGGATATGGTATCTTTGAAGCACCCCCAACATGCAGACATGCATTAATTATTTTGAAATAGTTCAGTCATATAGTAGCGATATACTCTCTACTTAAGGCTGAACTACTTTGCGTATCATATTAGATGGAGGTAGATGAGATAATGATTGAAGATTTAAAAGACCACTTAAGGAAACTAGAGGAAACCCATATTAATATAGATGTTCGATTAAGTCCTGATAAACTAAACAAGCTTCTTGCAGACGACTTTTTTGAAATCGGTTCATCTGGTGGTATACATAACAAAAAAGATTGCCTAGAAGGTGGTGTTGTATTATCAGAGATGACGTTACATAATTTTGAAATACATCCATTATCCCCAGAAGTAGTTCTATCAACTTATTATATTGTTGATAAGACTAGAAAACGAAATACACTTCGAAGTTCTATTTGGAAATTAATTGATGGCAGGTGGCAATTGTATTTCCATCAAGGTACTATCACACCATTACAATTAAGTGATATTCCGGAGGAAAATGAGTAGATAGGTTCATCTAAATATCTAATTTAAGGGTTTTCGTTCTTGATTTCCTATCCCCATCGGCTATTCCTTTGGTTGAAGGCACGGTTTTTATTCTTCTATTTGCACCCTTTTTTCTGCTGGTTGGTATTCAAACAGCCTTTATTCTTCAACCTTCATCGGTTCCCCCTTTTATTGGGTGTTAAGCAGCTCATAATTAAAAAAATAGCTATCCAACAGTTACAAAGTAACTTTTTGAATAGCTATTTCCCTGGAGCCTTTGATCAATTATACATGCTTCACAAAACTTTGTTTAACTTCCGCTAACACTTCATCCCCATTACGATCCCACAATAATTTATTAATGATTTCAACCTCAATCGGACCATGATATCCAGCTTCTTCGACAGCTTTTCTCATGCGATTGATTTCGATCACGCCTTCCCCCATCATTGCCCGACCTGCAAACATATCAGGCATGGGAACTTTCCAATCGGAAACATGGAAACCTAATATCCTTCCTTTTGCCCGTTCAATTTCATGGGATAAATTCGGATCCCACCATACATGATAGACATCAACGATTACCCCAACTTCCTCAGGTTCGTATTTTTCCGCGATCGTTGTTGCTTGATCCATTGTATTAATAACTGACCGATCTGCAGCAAACATCGGATGAAGCGGCTCAATAGCAAGCTTCACTCCATAATCTTTCGCAAAGGGTACTAACTTATCAATTCCTTCTGCAACTTGTTCTCTAGCGGTATCAATGTCCCGATCAGCGCTTGGCCCGCAAACTAAAACTAATGTATCTGTTCCAAGCTCTGCCGCCTCTTCAATCGCATGCTTATTATCATCAATACGATCAGTTCTTTCTTTAGCAGTAGATGCGGGAAACATGCCTCCACGACATATACTGGAAACTCTGAGTCCGGAATCTCGGATCAATTTTTTACTCTGCTTCAGTCCAATCTCTTCTATCTTATGCCTCCATACAGAAATCCATGGTACCTCATTTCGCAGACAGCCATCTACAGCCTCTTTTAGACTCCATTGATCAATGGTGATTTGATTCAGACTTAACCGGCTCATTAATTTCTCATCAGCCATTAGCGCCCCTCCTGCTCTATACCAGCTAACTCTAACGCTAACTTCATTCTTTTTGCAGCTAATTCCGGGTCACGTAACAATCCAGCCTCATCTGCCATGACAAACAAGTCAGACAAATGTGCAATCGAACGAGCACCCTCTTTTCCGCCGATCATTCGAAAATGATCCTGATGACCGTTTAAATAAGCCATGAATACAACCCCAGTTTTATAGGAAAAAGTCGGTGCCTCAAAGATATGTCTAGAAAGCGGGACCGTTTTCTCGAGTAATGCGTCATACGAAGTCCAGTCCCCTGCATCTACTGCATGCATAGCTGCCGCTGCCGCTGGAGCGATTGCATCAAAGATTCCTAATAGTGCATGACTATATCCTTGATTATCTCCTTTAATTAATTCAGGATAATTAAAGTCATCCCCTGTATACATACGAACACTTTCTGGTAAAAGGCGACGCATATCTATTTCTTTTTGAGCATCAAGAAGTGAAATTTTAATCCCATCCACTTTCGCTTCATTATCCCTAATAATCTGCAAACATACTTCCATTGCCTGATCAATGTCTTCAAAACCCCAATAGCCTTTTAGCGCCGGATCGAACATATCACCAAGCCAATGCAAGATAACGGGTTCTTTGACATTTTGCAATATTTTGTTGTAAACACGTTGATAATCCTCCGGTCCTTTAGCACATGCTGCTAATGCTCGGCTTGCCATTAGGATAATCTTTCCGCCTTCCCCCTCAACAAATGACACCTGCTCTTCATATGCTCTCTCTACATCTTCTAACTTGACATTTGGTGTTGGTTCTAAATGATCTGTTCCTACCCCACTTGCGACTTTTCCACCAACTGTTTTTGCTTCTTTCACCGAACGTGATATTAACTCTTTTGCTCTGTCCCAACTAAGACCCATTCCGCGTTGAGCAGTATCCATCGCTTCAGCAACCGACAGTCCGAGAGACCATAGATAATGGCGATATTCCATTGTTTTGTCCCAGTCAATTTGAGCGTCTAATGTCGGATCAGCGTTAGATAATGGATCTGCCACAACATGTGCTGCTGAAAAGGCAATTCTTTTTTCAAATGGTTTGTTCTCAGGTATATCAAATGCTTGATATTTTTTTGGTTCGTAGGAGTAGAGTTTGCGATCTTTACTCGGTAATAACAACTTTGCCATCTGAAGTCCTCCTTATAGTTTGATTTCCGGCACGTCTACCCAACGTCTTTCTTCCCATGATTTCAAGCCAAGATCTGATAGTTGTGTACCTTTTGCTCCTTCTAGTAAGTCCCAAGGAAATGCTTCATCTGCAAAAACATGTTTCAAGAAAAGCTCCCACTGTACTTTAAAGCCATTATCAAAAACATCATTTGTCGGTACTTCCTGCCACTGTGCCTGGAAATCAAATGGATTTTCGATATCTGGATTCCATGTCGGTTTTGGTGTATTAACACGGTGCTGAACCTTACAATCTCTTAGCCCGGCAACTGCACTACCCTCTTTACCGTCGACTTGGATTGTTAATAAATCATCACGGTTTACACGTACAGCCCATGAAGAATTTGCCTGTACAATCACACCATTCTCTAATTCAAATGTTCCGTAAGCTGCGTCATCCGCTGTTGCTTTGTATGTTTCCCCATTCTCATCAACACGTTCAGGTATATGTGTTGCACCTATACAAGAAACCGCTTTGACATTACCGAATAAATTATCAATTACATAACGCCAATGTGCGAACATATCGACGATAATCCCCCCACCATCTTCTTTGCGGTAATTCCATGATGGGCGCTGTGCTTCTTGCCAATCCCCTTCAAATACCCAATAGCCAAATTCCATTCTCACTGAAAGAATTTCACCGAAAAATCCTGAATCTATTAACCTCTTCAACTTTAATAAGCCTGGTAAAAATAATTTATCTTGAACAACACCATTTTTCACACCAGCTTCTTTAGCTAATTTTGCCAGCTCAATCGATCCCTCTAAATTTGTAGCAGTTGGTTTTTCACAATAAATATGTTTACCCGCAGCTATCGCTTGTTTAATACTGTCTGCCCGTCTTACTGTTGTTTGAGAATCAAAATAAATCTCGTTATACTCATCTGCAAGTGCAGATTCAAGGTCAGTAGAATAACGTTCAATCCCATGCGCTTCTGCTAACGCTTTCAATTTCTTCTCATTACGCCCTATTAAAATTGGATCAGGCATTAAGGTATCATCATTTTTTAATTTCACGCCACCTTGCTCTCTAATTGCTTTAATCGAACGAATTAAATGTTGATTCGTGCCCATACGTCCTGTAACACCATTCATAATTATACCAATTTTGTGTTCTGCCATAGTTATCCCTGCCTTTTCTTTTGATAAATTAAGTGTAACGCAATAAAAAAAATCCGTCTTACTATTCTAAGAACGAATTTCTTAATTTCGGAAATGAATTACTGATAATAACCTTTTTGATTAGTCCGATATTTATTTGGTGATGTAGAAGCAATATTTTTAAAAGCACGATAAAAGGTTGAAATTGATTCAAACCCTACTTCAAAACAAATAGAGGCAATATCTTTATCCGTCTCTGCAAGCATTTTCTTTGCGAGACCTATCCTTACTTCTGTTAAGTACTGGATCGGTGTCAATTGATAGTTGGCTTTAAAGATTGTATTCATATGTCTTGTACTTATCCCAAGTCTTGCTGCTAAATCCTCTGCATGTATCCATTCATAATAGTGTGTATCGATATATGCTTTCAACCTCTTAGCCCTTAGAGCATTCGCATCAGCAGCAGATGATTTCTTTTCACCTCTAACCATTAGGAGAAGTAACTGTGACAAGAATATTTGCAATGCCATTTCTTGTTCATTTGATTGATTCGCTTGTTCATACAATAATGTACGTAAAATTTGCCGTATTTCACTACTGTCAAACGGATTAAGGCCGATAAATTTCGTTTCATTTAATGCAAGATTATCATAGATTGCTCTTTCCATTACCCGTTGGTCAAAAGCTAAAACCAGTACTGTCAGTTTTTTTTCTGAAATGATTGCATGTTGTGTTAACGGCTTGATAAACGTCATATAATCCTGTTCAAAGAGATGATGTTTTCCATCTAAAATAATCTCACCAGTACCTTCCAGTGCATATAATAATTGATAAATTTCATGATGATGATTTTCAACCCTGTCTCCCTTACTATGTTTACTTTCATATAATTTAATTCCGAATGGTTCAAGGTTTATCTTTTTTAACATAAGAACTTCCTCCAATTATCAGCTTTGATCTAAAATTATTTGATTTTCCTATCCTATTAGTGAGAAAATAAGGAAGTTATGATATATTTCTATTATACTGTATAGAATAGAAAAGAAAAAACATAGTGAAGAACAGACTATAAATAGTGAGGAGTTTTAAGACAATGGAGAAAAAGGTATCAGTAGTTTTAGTAGGTATTGGAGGGTATGGAAACATCTATGCAAAAGAGTTTTTTGCCACCAGAAATGAAAACGCATACTTGAAAGGTGTTGTTGATCCATATCCTGAAAAATCTAGATTTTATCAAGAAATTGTTGACTACAAGATTCCGATTTATTCTAGCTTAGAAGATTTCTACAAAGAACAAGCAGCAGATTTAGCAATTATTTCTACACCAATTCAATTACATAAACATCAAGCATGCTTGGCAATGGAAAATGGAAGCCATGTTTTATGTGAGAAGCCTGCTACAGCCAATCGGGAACATTTACAAGAAATGATTGATACAAGAAATCGAACAAACAAATTACTAGCAATAGGCTTTAACTGGTCCTTTACTGAATCTGTACAGCAATTAAAACAAGACATTCTCTCTGGATTATTCGGTCAGCCCATCCAAATGAAAAGTCTTGTCTTATGGCCACGTAATGCAGACTATTTTAACCGTTCCAATTGGGCGGGGAAAAGATACAGTTCTGATGGTGAGATGATTTTTGACAGTGTTGCAAATAATGCAACTGCACACTTTTTGCACCATTTATTATATTTAACAGGCGATTCAATGGAACAATGTGCGGAAATCGATCAATTGTCAGCAGAATTGTATCGGGCAAATCCAATTGAAACATTTGATACTTGCGCTGTGCATCTATTAACCAAAAATAATGTGGAAATGGTTTATCTCGCATCACATGCAGTAGCGAATGAACATAGACCACAATATACGTTAGAATTCGAAAATGCAACCATTACATATAATCCTGCTGCCGAGAGTTCTAACATTATCGCAAAATTTAAAGATGGAACAGAAAAAATCTACAAAGACCCAGAGAAAAATCATTTAGCAAAATTCGGGGTAATGATAGGTGCAATTCTTGAAGGCCATAATAAGATTTTTTGCGGTCCAGAAGCAGCAAGCGGACATGTTGACGCCATTTATGGGATGCATCAATCAGTTAAAGATATCCCTGCATTTCCAACAAACTGGATAACAGTGATAGAGGACAAAAAGTTAACGATCGTACAAGGATTAGAAGAAACATTAACCCAATGCTATAAACAATTTTGTTTACCTAGTGACTTAGGAACGGAGTGGAGCAAACCTGGATCTATTGTAAAATTTTAGTTTTGAAAAACTCACACATACTTGTGTGAGTTTTTCAAAACTCTTTCACTTTTAATTTTGCTAAACTGTTTAATATTTCATCCTTAGATTTCCCCATATTTGATTCTACTGCTGCAATATAAGCTCCTTCTACAATTGGCACATCCTCAGCTATTTGGAGATTCTTAACCCCGAACATTTCTATCGCCATCTCTGCATTCATTTTCGCACTCCCTAAGTCATAAAAAATGATGCCCTCTGCTTCAGAGTCCATTGTTTCAAATACTGCTTGGATCTTTTCAATACTTGTACCAATTTCATTATTATCTATCCCGCATGCCATTAGTATTGGGACATTGGTGATTACTTGACTGATCAAGTCCTTAATACCCTGCCCTATATTAACACTATGGGAAACAATAATGATTGCTACTTTCCTATTCAAGGTTATTCCCCCGTTTCTAATACTGTCATTAATGCTTCAAAAATATAATAGGAGGACATGGAACCTGGATCTACATGCCCTTTTGAACGATCTTTTAAATAGGATGCGCGGCCTTTGGATGCAGCCATTTCTCTTGTATCTTCAATTGTTGCCTGACATACTTCTAATAGTGCATTCCAGTCCTCCACAGGTTCTTCTTCTAGAAAATTCGCTACTTGATTCCAAACATCATATAAAGTTTTCTCACCCATTCCAGCTTTTCCACGCATTTTAATCCCTTCAACAGCTTCTCTTATTGCAGCTTTAAAAACTATTTCATCTACTTCTTTTCCATGCATAGCCATCGACATTTTCAGAAAAGCAGTACCATACAATGGACCTGATGCACCGCCAACTTTAGCAGTTAATGTCATTGCAACACTTTTTAAAACATCAGCAACAGATTCATAATGTGTATCTGAAATCTTTGCCAATACTTCCCGGAAGCCTCGCTCCATATTGATACCATGATCACCATCACCAATGGCTTGATCTAAGGCAGTTAATTGCTCTTTGTTTTCTTCCATTCGTTTTTGAATTTCGTTCATCCACTTTTTTGTTTTTTCCACAGTTAAAATAATCATTATATTCTCCTTTAGTTACAAAATGATAGCGTTTTACAATCTCTATCTAATAAATCTTTTAGCTGGTCATCTAATTTTAGTAAGGTAATTGAAAAACCTGCCATTTCCAATGATGTCATATATTCTCCCACCCATGTTCGGTGTATATTCATCTGTTTTTCTTTCAATAATTGTGTAACTTTACGACTAACAATGTATAATTCCATTTCAGGTGTAGCTCCAAGTCCATTGACCATTACTGCTATATCACTATGAGTGTAATCCTTGTCTAATAAGATGTTATTTAACAGGGCTGATGCAATTTGGTCAGCTTCTTGCAATGGGACACGTTTTATGCCTGGTTCCCCGTGGATACCTATCCCTATTTCCATTTCGGTATCACCTAAATGGAAGCTTGGTTTTCCAGCAGCTGGTACTGCACAAGAGGATAATGCAACACCCATCGAACGAACATTCGCAATCGTTTTTTCAGCAACTTCTTTTACTTCTGCAAGTGAGGCACCGGACTCTGCCATTGCTCCAGCAATTTTATGAACAAAAACAGTTCCCGCGATTCCCCTTCTTCCTGTTGTAAAGGTACTGTCTTCAACTGCCACATCATCATTGACAATCACTTGATCTACTTGTATTCCTTCCATTTCAGCCATTTCCTTAGCCATTTCAAAATTCATTACATCACCAGTATAGTTTTTAATAATTAATAAAACACCAGCTCCACTGTCTACTGCTTTTATTGCTTCTATCACTTGGTCTGGTGTTGGCGATGTAAATACTTCCCCAACAACTGCTGCATCGAGCATGCCTTTTCCTACATATCCAGCGTGGGCAGGTTCATGGCCGCTTCCCCCACCACTTACAATGCCAACCTTCCCTTGGACAGGGACATCTTTTCTTGTTATAACTGTTGTGTTTGGCAGCCGTTTCAAATAATGCGAGTGTGCAGACGTCAACCCATCAATCATTTCATCGACGATTTGGTTTACATCATTAACAACTTTTTTCATTTTGGCTCACCTCAATTTATTATTTGTTCTAATATAACCTAGAACAAATTGAATTTCCACTTATAACCAATCTTCACTTCTCAAACTTTATATGTTCACACACTTACTAAATAGCAAGGGAATATTAATGAAAACCAGCATCAACTCCTAGAAACAAAAAGGAGGTCTATTTTTGACTATCAAAAATCGCGAAGCTGGAGACTTCACGATTTCTTTTTTCATTCTGCTGTTGGATGAACTGCCTCATATAATAGTTGCTCAAGCTCATCCGTATATGCTTGTTTTTTATCTTCTGTCCAATTAAATATTTTCTGCATCTCCTCAATCACAGCATCTTTTTCTTTTCTTACCCAACCAATATTGAAAAATAATGCTCCGGTTCTTCTTATAAAGAAATCTACCGGTTTACAAGCAGACTCGTAATTAATGCTGTATTGAAGCATCGCATTTGTTAAGGCAGACAAACTGCTACCAGAATTTTTGCCTTCCTTATATAATTCAAATACTTTCTCTACATTAGATCCATACCTTTGAATCAGATTTTTTGCTTCTGTCTCTGTCAGCCCAAACTCTATTCCCTTTGTCACTTGCTCCTTCATAAATTGTTTAAAACCTTTTGATCCACCAACATCTCCACCGGAAATCGGTAGATGTTTCGTATCACTAGGGTAGAAGACTTTCCTCTCTGTCTTAATCATTTTATCTGCAAGAAAATCGACAACATCTTCCGCCATTTTCCGATAACCGGTCAATTTACCACCAGCAATGGAAATTAAGCCAGAATTTGATTCGAATATCTCATCTTTACGAGAAATTTCAGAAGGGTCTTTCCCTTCCTCATGAATTAATGGACGTAAACCTGCCCAGCTAGATTCTACATCATCAGCCGTTATATGCAAATCCGGAAACATATAATGAATGGAATCAATCACATAATCACGATCTTCCACTGTCATTGTTGGGTGTGCGATATTCCCTTTATATACCGTGTCAGTAGTACCTACATATGTCTTACCCTCTCTTGGAATAGCAAAAACCATTCTTCCGTCAGGTGTATCAAAGTAAATGGCTTGCTTAAGCGGGAATGTTGACTGATCAAATACTAAGTGAATCCCTTTTGTTAATTGCAATGTTTTACCTTTTTTAGAGTTATCTATTTCTCGAATGGTATCGACCCAAGGTCCTGCAGCATTAATTACATATTTTGCTTTGATATCATGGAAATCGCCAGTTAACTGATCTTCAACTCTCACACCGATTACTTTATCGTCATCGTATAAAAGGTTATCTGCCTTAGCATAATTCAAGGCCAATGCCCCTTTTTCTACCGCTTTTTTCATTACTTCCATTGTTAGACGTGCATCATCTGTTTTATACTCGACATAATATCCAGCACCTTTTAGTCCATCTCTTTTTAGCAAGGGCTCCCGCTTCAATGCTTCATCACTGCCAAACATTTGTCTGCGCTCTGACCTCTTTACACCTGCAAGAAAATCATACACTCGCAAACCAATATTTGTGGAAAATGGTCCAAACGCCCCACCTTTATAGAAAGGTAACATCATCCATTCGGGTGTAGTCACATGCGGGCCATTTTCATAAACAATCTCTCTTTCCTTCCCAACTTCTGCTACCATTTTCACCTCAAATTGCTTCAAATAACGCAAGCCGCCGTGAACTAACTTCGTCGATCTACTTGATGTCCCTGCAGCGAAATCCTGCATTTCGACAAGGCCAACATTTAACCCCCTTAGTACAGCCTCAAGGGCAATTCCAGCTCCAGTAATTCCTCCACCAATAATAACTATATCGAGAGTAGTATTTTTCATTTGTTGATACGTCTTTTGTCGAGTTAAACTTGAGAATGACATAGATTTCGTCCCTTCAATCTTTTTTTGGTTACAATAATAATCTATCTATTTACTTAAACACGCGTGTTGCTTCAACTGCTTTTTTCCAGCCACTATATAACTCATCTCTTATTTCATTGCTCATTTCACTATTGAATTGCTTATCAACTTTCCATCGGTTTGTAATTTCATCGCGGCTGTCCCAATAACCAACCGCAAGACCTGCTAAATAAGCTGCACCAAGTGCTGTTGTCTCAATTACCTCTGGTCGTTCCACTGGCACATCTAAAATATCACACTGGAACTGCATTAAAAAATTGTTGGCAACTGCCCCACCATCAACACGCAATGATTTCACATCAATAGCTGAGTCTTCAATCATTGCTCCTAATACATCTTTCGTTTGATATGCGATGGATTCTAACGTTGCTCTTATAAAATGCTCTTTTGTTGTTCCTCTTGTTAATCCAAACATGGCACCTCTTGCATCACTGTCCCAGTACGGGGTACCAAGTCCAACAAATGCTGGCACTAAATAAACACCATCAGCAGATTCTACTCTCGTTGCATAGCTTTCCGTTTGTTTTGCATCTTTAAACATACGAAGTCCATCGCGTAACCATTGAACTGCTGAACCTGCTACAAAGATACTCCCTTCTAACGCATATTCCACTTTTCCATCAATACCGCAAGCAAGCGTTGTTAGCAAGCCATGATCTGATCGAACTGGTTGTTCACCCGTATGCATTAACATAAAGCAACCTGTTCCATACGTGTTTTTTACCATTCCTTTCTCGAAACATGCTTGACCAAACAATGCTGCTTGCTGGTCACCTGCAACACCTGCTATGGGTACGTTTTGTCCAAAGAAGTGATAGTCTACTGTTTCACCATATACTTCAGATGATGATCGAACCTCTGGTAACATAGAGTCAGGAACACCAAGAATCTCTAATAATTCCTCATCCCATTTTAAGTCATAGATGTTATACATTAATGTTCTGGACGCATTGGAATAGTCTGTAACATGAACTTTTCCACCAGTTAATTTGTAGATTAACCATGTATCAATAGTGCCAAATAATAAATCCCCACTCTCTGCTCTTTCTCTAGCCCCATCTACATTGTCCAATATCCATTTCACTTTTGTACCAGAAAAGTATGCATCAATTAATAGTCCTGTCTTATTTCGGAAAGTATCCGTATGCCCTGCTTCTCTTAAGTCACGACATATTCCTTCTGTTTGTCTCGACTGCCATACAATTGCTTTATATATGGGCTTACCTGTTAACTTATCCCAAACAACAGCTGTTTCCCTTTGATTGGTAATACCAATACCAGCAATTTGAGTTGGTGCAATATCTGCTTTACGGAGCACTTCGGCAATACATGATAAAACGGATGTCCATATCTCATTAGCATCCTGTTCTACCCAGCCAGACTTAGGGAAAAACTGTTCAAATTCTTTTTGTGCTACTTCGACTATCGTACCTTCGTGATTAAAAATGATTGCTCTAGAGCTTGTCGTACCTTGATCAATTGATAAAATATACTTTTCCATAAATAATTCCTCCTAAATCACTTAATCCTTCCTCTTCCTCTTTTCATTTGCTTGCTTGTTGGTTGCTGTTGAATGGCTATTTAATTCATTTATTACGGCAGTGAGGGCAATAACTATTACGATAACTGACATTATCCAAAATAAAACAGTAGCTTCACCCATGAAAAACATATTATAAAAAACAGCTCCATAGACTCCACCAATAATTGGCCCTATAATAGGTATAGCCGCATAACCCCAATCTGAATCCCCTTTTCCGATAATCGGTAAAAGTGTATGGGCGATTCGTGGTCCTAAATCTCTCGCTGGATTAATCGCATAGCCTGTTGTGCCACCAAGTGACATCCCGATGGCTATAATTAATAGCCCGACGATAGTTGGATTTAACCCTTCTGTAAATTCATTGGCGCCAATAAATAATAAACCCATAACTAAAACAAATGTGCCGATTATTTCACTCAATAAGTTAGAAGGTGTACTTTTTATGGCCGGATCTGTAGAAAAGACTGCCAACTTGGCCCTTTTATCTTCCGTCACTGCCCAATGGGGTAAATATTGAAGAAATACGATTACGCCTCCAATAAATCCACCTATTAATTGGGCTATAATATATGTCGGGACTTTACTCCAAGGGAATTCCCCAATGGATGCAAATCCTAACGTAACTGCAGGATTCACATGAGCATCAGATATATTTCCTATAGCATAAACTGCCATCGCAACTGCTAAACCCCAACCGATTGTGATAACTACCCAGCCTGCACCTTCCGCTTTCGTTTTCTTTAAAACAACCCCGCCTACAACTCCTCCACCTAAGATGACCAGGATCATTGTTCCAATTAGTTCTGCCATAAATTCCGACATAATCATCACCCCTTCGTCAAGACAATATTAACCTTTATAATTTAATTACATTATTTAACCATGAATATAATAGTTTTATTAAATTTCTACGATAAGATTCTGATTATTGGCATGTAGTTGACCATTCACTTTAATTCCACGTTCTTCATTTTCCGGAAGATACAATGTTAAGCGATGAAATGGAAGCTTGTATTCTCCTTCAATTTCTGTGTGTATTTCGATTAGATCCTCATTACATTCCATTTTGACTTTAATAAAGGTATAGATACCTTCTTTATAATTTAATGTATTACCATCATCTTCATAGATCCATTCTTCTGAAACTCCTGTTCCTGCATATGGGAAAAGTAATACTCCCCGTTCTTCTTCTGTACTAGAGAAGCTAATTTCGCCATCCCTAATCGGAATAATAGATCCAGCTTGTGCAAACATTGGTATTGTATTTAGTGGAGCATCAACGGTTATATCCAGTCCGCCTTGATAGTACTCCTCTGTATTAACATCATACCAGCCATGAATGTTATCCGGTAAGTATACTTCTCTATGGCGAGCACCTTTTTCGACAACATTACATATCATTAAGTAATCACCAACGATAAAATCGTCATTTTCCACAAAAGTATTTGGATCATGTTCAAATTGATACAATGTTGGTGTTAAAATAGGTTTATACTGATCATGCGCTTTATATAATGCCTGATATAAAAATGGGATCCATTTTACCCGTTCCTTCATTAACCCTCTGATTACATCTAAATATTCAGGATACATCCAAGGTACATTAACAGTTTTATCATCATTCCAAGAATGGATCGTAAATCGCGGATGGAAAATTCCGTTCTGAATCCAACGAACAAATAATTCCGGCTCTGGTGCTAAACCTGAGAAACCCCCGACATCGTGACCAAAATTATATACACCGCTCATGCTTAAACTCAGTCCCATTTTAATGTTATAACGGATGGTTTTCCATTCCGTAAAATTATCCCCTGACCATGTTTGTACATATTTTTGAAGACCTGCAGCACCAGATCTTGAGATTAAATATGGACGGATATTAGGAAAATATTCTCGCTGTGCTTCATAAGAAGCTTTCATCATAAGCATTGTTTGGATCGGCTTAATGTAACTTACAGGTATTTGGTCACCAAAGCCGTTTGCAACTGCGTCTTCGTCCCAAATTTCATATTCATTATTATCATTCCATGTAGAATCAATGCCGTATGACAATAGTTGTTCTTTAACTTTACTCTTCCACCATTCAAAAGTACCCTCATTCGTGAAGTCTAAATATGATCCTGTGTCATCCCAAAACTGGGAAATTTCTGGTTCACTCGTATCTTTTGAAAGAATAAAATAATTCTTCTCAGCTAACTCTTCATACAGTGGATGATCTTGCAATAGTGCAGGTTTTATATTTGCACAAAGTTTTATACCGTTACTATGGAAATTCTCAACCATTTCATCTGGTGAAGGTATCTTGGTATAATCCCAGTTAAATACATAACGCTTATCCCCAATACTTGTATACCCTGATGATAGCTGGAAGGAATCACATGGAATATCAAATGCTTTGCATGATTCAACAAACTTTTTCAATTGTTCTTGTGCATCTGGTTCATCAGTATAAGTCATTGTTGAGCCCGAATAACCTAAGCTCCATTTCGGTGGCATAATTGTTTTACCAGTTAACCGTGAAAATGTTTGAACTATATTACTAATGTGCGGTCCTAAAATAAAGTAATAATCTAAGTTCCCTTTATTTGCATGATAATATTTATACCACCCATGGTAATTATCTAATTCGTTGCCTAAATCAAAGACAGAATCACTATAATTATCATAATACAATCCGTAGGAGATTCCTTTTTTGCTGTTGTAAGTGATATAGTATGGGATATGCTTATACAATGGATCGGTATTTTCTGCATCATAGCCCATCGCATCAATTGTTTGCATACGATATCGTTTCCCAGCCTTATTTAATGGTCCTCCTTTTTCACCTAATCCATAATAGTATTCATCTCTTGTTCTTTCAAGATAATGGTATACTCCATTCCCTAGGCTTTTATTAAAATTGTAGCTTTGTGTTTTTCGATCATTTGCAATGTTAATCCACTCATCATTTACTCTAGCAAACCAATGAAATTTCAATCCGTTTAATTCAATGTTAACTTTTATTTTATTTGTACGTATTTCAATTGACTCATCGGATTGGTTTAGCTCAAATTCAGGTAAACTGAATGGTGACAAGTCAGATTTATCCCGTCCTTCTTTAGGTATATCCTCCATTTCTGGTGTTATTGACCATGTTTTTTCTAATAATGGATGATGGTCTTCCGGCATATATACACGAATAATATCTTCTTCAAGTATATATACATGAGCAACGTTATTATCTGCATTTAATGTTACTCTATTATTCTCTACTGAATCGAGTCTGAAATAGATGTCTTTTATCATAATATGACCTCACTTTTTTATAATAAACCTAATAATCTTGGAACAAACAGACTTATCCATTCAAAATAAGTTACTAATAATAATGTAATGACTAATGGAATGTACAATATAAATAATGGTTTAATTATTTTCTCCAATGAAACATTTGCAACACTGCTTCCGACAAATAGTGCACTTCCTACTGGCGGTGTTGTTATACCGATACATAAGTTAAATACTAAAATGACACCAAAATGTACTGGATCAACCCCAATAGTTGTCACTATTGGAAGAAATATTGGTGTGAAAATCAGGATTGCAGGCGTAATATCCATAAATGTACCAATGACTAAAAGAATAACATTCATTAGTAATAAGATAATAATTGGATTATCCGATATGGATAGCAAAAAATCTGTAAGAAATTGCGGTATCCCCGCATATGCCATAACCCAAGACATAATAGAGGATGTCCCCACAAGAAACAGTACTATACCTGTCATCACAATTGTTTCTTTAAATATCTCCGGAATATGAGACAGTTTAATTTCCCGATAAATTGCTGCTAGAATAATAGAATATACTACAGCTACTGCCGCTGCTTCAGTCGCAGTAAAAATACCTGCTACAATCCCGCCGATGACAACAACGATTAATGACAGACTTGGTAATGCATCTATTACAACACTAAGGCCTTGTTTTAAAGAAACCTTATCCGCAATTGGATACTTTTCTTTTTTCGCTATAAAATAAGCCACAATCATAATGGAAAGCCCCATCAAAATTCCCGGCAAATAACCAGCCATAAACAATGCAGAGATCGATGTCCCGCCACTTACTAATGAGTAAACGATAAACGCTGTAGTAGGCGGTATTAGTAAGCCTGCCGGTGATGAAGCAATGTTTACCGCTGCTGAAAATGCTGGATTATACTTCTCCTTTTTTTGCAATGGATTCATTACAGTACCTATCGCTGCAGCTGATGCAACCGCTGATCCGGAAATCGAACCGAACAGCATATTCCCTACTACGTTGGTATGTGCCAACGAACCAGGCAGTCTACCAACAACAAGCTTGGCTAGATTAATTAACCGTATGGCAATTCCACCATTATTCATAATACTGCCAGACAACATAAAGAAGATAATAGCAAGTAATGTAAAGCTATTAATACCACTAAATAATTTCTGGGCCGCTGTAAATGTTATCATTTCTATCGGAACTAAAGTTAGCCCAGCTAATATGGAGGATACACCGATACCTACTGAAATAGGAACACCTAATATCAACAGAATAAAAAACGTACCGAATAATACAATAGTTGTTACTACTGTTGCATCCATTATTATTCACCTTCTTTCTGAACAATATATTTATATTTTTTAATTCCTAAGAGTTTATAAATGATGATAATAAGCCCGCTAATTGGAATTATAGAATAAACCAGCCCTTTTGAAATTCCTATTATTGGTGTTGTTTGAACTTTTGTTATATTAACCGCATCCATTCCCCCGCTTACCAGGAAGAGCAATGCAAATAACACAATAATAATATCTACTAATATAGTAGTTGCCAATTCTCCTCTTTTATTTAACTTGTTTGTCACAAACGTTAAGGCTAGGTGTTGATTTGAACCAAAAGCATAACTAGCCCCTAACAAAGATGTCCAAATTAATAAAAAGCCTAGTAATTCGTTCGTAAATGTACTCGGACTTTGTAAGACATAACGTGAGAACACTTGCCAAATTGCACCTAAAACCAGGATAACTAGCAACATAGAAGCTACAAACAAAATAGTGCGGTCTAATATAACTTTTATTTTATCTATAATTGCCATGGAGTAATTTCTCCTTTCTCTCAATATTAGTAATATTCCAAGTTACTGATCTAGCTCATTAATCCGATCTATTAATTTTTCTAGATAGTCATCTTCCTTAAATTCTTCGTGTAATGGTTGTACTTTTTCAATAAATGGCTCTTTATCAACTTCGTTAAAAGTAACACCCATTTCTTTTGCTTTTTTAACCGCTTCCTCTATTGCTTGATTCCACAATTCGGTATGCTTTTCCCTGGTTTCTTTTGCAGCTTCTTTGAAGATTGCTTTTTCCTCATTTGTAAGACTATTCCACATGTCATCGCTTACAACAACTATATCAGGAATGTTCGTATGTTCTGAATAGGAGAAATATTTAGCTACTTCACCATGTTGGCCCGTTGTTAAAGCGGTTGGATTACTTTCCGCTCCGTCAATTACCCCTTGTTGTAAAGCTGTATATATTTCACTATAGGATAGCGGTGTCGCTGTACCGCCTAATAGTTTAACCATGTTAATTGCTGTATTACTATTCATTACCCGAATCTTTAATCCTTTTAAATCTTCTGGCGTGTGAATTGGTTTATTTGTCGTATAGAAACTGCGGGCACCTGAATCAAAGTAAGAGAGCCCAACAAATCCAATATCACTCGTTGATTGATAAATCTCCTCAGCAATATCTGATTCCATTACCTTTCGATAGTGCTCATTACTAGTAAAAATATAAGGTAATGAAAAAATAGAAAACTCTTTAGAAAATGATTCCAATGCTCCTGCGCTGACCTTTGTCATGTGAACAGTACCATTTTGAATTTGCTCTAGAATTTCAGTCTCATTACCTAAAATACCATTAGGATAAATCTCAAAAGTAACGCTTCCATTTGTCCGTTCTTCAATTTCATCAGCAAAAGTTGTTAATGCTTGATGGATGGAATGATCTTCACTCATATTGTGTGCTAATTTCACCACTTTTCTTCCCTCATTCTGAAATTCTGCATTAACAGCTTCATCGTTACTACATGCAGTAAGTAACAATAGTAATATAATACCGATAACCAGCTTTTTCATGTTTATTTCCCCCCCAATGATTACGAATGAATCAATTTAACATCGCTTTCAAAAATATCATTTACTCAACAAACTAATTAATTCCCACAATGGGCATACCCAAAAAAAGAAAAAAATCCAGACTAAAAGGTAAAAGGGCATTATTAATAACCTCATAACCTTAAAATAGCCGGATCTCCATATCTCCATATTTCGCTTTTATTAACTTGTATGAAATACACAATATATTATTTTTAAAACGCTGTCAATATGTTTGAGGAATATAATTTGATCACTAAACAAATTACCTCTCTTAGTGTAAGCAGCACCCAGCATTTATTTAATCTTCCATAGTTCAGCACGTGAAGTTGTAATCGCCTTTGCTCCACTATTGAGAGCATGATCCACATCTTCTTCTGTTTTTATTAATCCACCAGCAATAACCGGAATCCCTGTTTTATCTATAATTTCCTGAATAATAGATGGAACTATACCTGGTAAGACCTCAATATAATCTGGTTGTGTTTTCATCACTAACTCCAGATTTTTTTCAATAGCTGAACTATCAATTGCAAACAACCTCTGAATTGCAACAATGTTATTTTTCTTTGCCATAGAGATAACATTTGCCCTTGTAGAGATAACTCCATCTATTTTTACATCTCTAATTAAAAATTCCATTCCATACTGGTCAACCTTTAAACCATTGATCAAATCACCATGCACAAGAATCTTCTTATTCTTTTTCCTAATCAATTTTACTAGTTGGTTTAATTGAGCAATTCTTGTTTCCAACAAAATGATAATTGGCATCTCACTTTCTAGTACTCTCTCGAAATCTTTCATATTTCTGATAGCTGGTAGTACTCCATAAAGTTGCATCATTTATTCACCTAATTCCTATAACTTTTTTTATATTTGCAGATCTAATAGCAATCGCATAAAATATATTATGGGGTTATTTTTCCTTACCTGTATACTCTATCACACATACCGGGAATTCTGACAATTCGGACAACTCAAGTAAAAATGTTATTCTTTTCGACAATTTCATGATATTATATTATATGTGCCTATTTTTATGACTATGATGTGATTTCATTCCAGGCATATCCTCTACCCAACTCCAGCCAATATCATATGCAAGACTTCTATTAGCTTGACAATACTTAATTTATGGATGAATCCATATCAACAAGAACTAATATTTTCGAAAGGAAGTGGGATAAATGGGAGCAATTTCTGACGAAAAATCAAAAGTTTCCTTACTGCAAGATGTAAATTACTTAACAAAAATCCTAGATGACGTTTTATATCATGAAGGTGGCGAACCTTTACTTGAAATTGTCGAAAAAATTCGTAATCTTTCTAAGAAGGTAAGGGAAACAGAAGATGATGCAACACAAAAGGAAATCAAACAAACAATACAGGAGCTTGATCCTGATCTAAGAAAAAATGTAATTCGCGCTTTTGCTATTCATTTGCATTTACTAAATATTGCAGAGCAAAACTATCGTACGCGTCGACGTCGTGAGTATCAAGCTCAGGATGCTGATATAATTCAACCAGGTTCCTTGGAATTTGGAGTAAAAAAACTAGTTGATAACAATGTAACTCCTGAACAAATTACGGAACTATTGGAAAAATTATCATTGGAATTAATCATGACCGCCCATCCAACTGAGGCGACTAGAAGAACAATTTTACAAATTCACAAAAGAATTGCAAATCTACTCACTTCTTGGGATTATGCAGTAACTCGCTACTCCAAGAAAATGATTAAAGAAAGAATTGCAAATGAGATAACAATCCTGTGGCAAACTCAAGAAATCAGACAAAATAAACCTTCTGTAATGAAAGAAGTATCCAATGGTCTATACTATTTTGATCGAGTATTATTCGATGTCTTACCTCGTATTCATGACGATTTAGAAGATCTACTATACGAAAAATATAACCAAAGATGGAATATTCCTTCCTTTTTACGATTTGGTTCATGGATTGGCGGAGACCGTGATGGTAACCCAAATGTTAAAGCAACCACAACATTTGAGACACTGAAGTGCCACCGGGAATTGGTATTGAAAAAATATAATGAAGCTATCGATACATTAAAAGACCGTTTAAGTCATTCAGATTCGATTGTGAAAGTAAGTGATGAAATCCACAAATCTATCGCTGAAGATCGAAAAGCACTTAATGAAAATGGCTGGCATAAGGAAGATGAGGTATACCGTGTAAAACTTTCCTTAATGCTAAAGAAATTAGAATACACTGCTCAAGATGATGAACGCGGATATCAAAAGTCTGAAGAGCTTTTGGCTGATCTGAATATGATTCGTAATAGTATGATGTTACACCATCCAAATAGTAATCCAATCAAGTTATTAAGAAAAGTCATTCGTCAAGTTGATCTATTTGGATTTCATTTAGCTTCACTGGATATTCGCAATCATAGTGGCGAACATGAATCAGCTCTGAAGGAAGTATTAGGTAAAGTAAATATTACTGATGATTACTCAGCACTAAATGAAGAGGATAAAGTAAAAACACTGATTCAAGTATTAGAAAACCCTCGTCCGATGATTTCTATTTATGATGAATTCACGCCAGAAACTTTAGAAGTAATTGATACATTCCGCATGATCAAACGTGCACAAGATACCTTTGGACTTCGAGCAATTGAAGTGTATCTAATAAGTATGACAAGTGCAGTAAGTGACTTACTGGAAGTACTTGTACTGGCCAAGGAAGCAGGGTTATACCGCGTTTATCCTGATGGTAAAGTTGTAAGCAGAATTCATGTAGCGCCATTACTTGAGACTATCGATGATTTAAAAAATGGCCCTAGTATGATTAAGCAATTATTTGATATTCCGCTTTACAGGAAACACTTAGAAGCTCGCGGTGATTTACAGGAAGTAATGTTAGGATATTCCGACAGCAGTAAAGATGGTGGAAATATTACTGCAAATTGGGAGTTATATAAAGCCCAACAAGAAATTCATGACATTGCATCAAGCTATGGAGTTAAGCTGAAATATTTCCACGGACGCGGCGGTTCATTAGGTCGCGGTGGTGGTGCACTTTATTCAAGCATCCTTTCACAGCCGCCAGTTACCTTGGGTGATGGAGTTAAAATTACCGAACAAGGTGAAGTTCTTTCATCACGCTATTTATTAGAAGAGATAGCATACCGAAGTTTAGAACAGGCTACTTCTACTTTAATGACCTCAATTGTTGGAATAAATGATCAAACATCATTAGATCCTCAGCCAACAAAAGAGGAAGAAGAAGTAATGTCCATTATTTCTGAGTATGCATTGAAAAAGTACCAATCATTAGTGTTTGATGATCCAGGGTTTATTAAATACTTTAATCAAGCAACACCTTTACATGAACTTGGTGATTTAAACATAGGTTCACGCCCAATGAAACGTAAAGGAAGTGATCGCTTCGAAGATTTACGTGCGATCCCTTGGGTATTTGCCTGGACTCAATCCCGTCAGTTATTACCAGCATGGTATGCTGCAGGTACAGGTATTAAGAAATATTTAGAGGATACAAACAATTTAGAAATCTTTAAAAACATGTACAAACATTGGCCATTCTTTGAAGCAACAATCAACAACTTGCAAATGGCATTAATAAAAGCTGATTTAAAAACAGCGAGTGAATATGCGAATATGATGCAGGATAAGGAAATTAGCCAGCGAATATTCAGTCAACTTGAAGAAGAATATAACCTGACGAAAGAAATTGTTCTTCAAATTACTGGATTAGATGATTTACTTGATCATAAACCAAATATTAAAGAATCCGTAAGATTACGTAACCCACTAGTGGATCCATTAAATCAACTGCAAGTCTTGCTCGTTTCACAACTTCGAAACGAAGAAGAAGGCAGTGATAAATATGAAGAACTGCTGATGGAAGCATTGCTAACGATAAATGGAGTAGCAGCAGGTTTACGTAATACTGGATGATTAATATTCCAATCCTTTGGGTATACATATACCCAAAGGATTTTTTATTTTCTTTCTTCAAAAACCTAAATTAATAATGTGTCTATTTTTTGAATTAATTGTTACAAATTTTTGAACAATATGATATAATAAATGTAACCACTTACAAAAATGATACTAAGAGGTGATAATAATGGATATATTATTAATTTTCTTACTTATTTTTAGTTTTACACCATTCCTTTTATGGGGTGATAAATGGAGAAAAACAGCATTATTACAAATTCCGTTTGTTGCCGGTGCTTGGTTTACCTTTATTAAACATATGATGGTTGGTATAGCGCCAAATGAAAGTTATCTATGGATTTTGTTTATTGCTAATTTAATATATGGACACATTGCATTTACAATTATATTAATGGAATTAAGAAAATCCATGAAATTTCGTCAAAGATTTGTCCAGCAAAATTATTAAGATAGTTAGCTGTGAATTGCATATAGTAGAGAAAAGGAAGGTGACTAATCATCTTCCTTTTCATTTTTTAGTAAATGATTTACATTCTAACAACGAAGTTTTCCACACTTCAACATATTTACTCCCTCTTGTTGTTTGTACGCGTTTGCTAAAGTATAATTTATACATAAGACAAAAGGTTAGGAGGTACCAAAATGAATATTGTAATTGCCCCAGATTCATATAAAGGTAGTATGACCGCTACAGAAGTAGCTATTACAATTAAAGAAGCTCTTAAAGAAGTTGCGAATGATCAATTAACAATAAAGCCGATGGCAGATGGTGGTGAAGGCTCAATTGAAGCAATTCTCTCCTCAACTTATGGAAAAAAAGTTAGCCTCCAAACAACTGGACCTGCAGGAAAACAAATCGATACATATTATGCGATTATCGACCAAAAAACTGCAATTATTGAAACAGCACTCCATGCTGGTATTACCCAAGTACCTGAAAAAGACCGTAATCCTGATATTACAACTACTTACGGAATTGGTGAAGCAATTAACGATGCAATTGACAAGGGATGCAATAAGATTATTGTCGGATTAGGTGGAAGCGCAACCAATGATGGCGGATTAGGTATGCTCCAAGCCCTTGGGATGAAGGCATATGATAAAAATAAAAATGAATTGGGGCCATTCGGGAAAGACTTATTAATGGTTGAAACAATTGATTTATCCGGTCTACTCCCTAAATTAAAATCGATTGACTTCAGTATTGCATGTGATGTTGATAACCCCTTATGTGGACAACATGGAGCGTCTTTTGTCTATGGACCGCAAAAAGGGGCAACAAACATACAAATCAACACATATGATTTAGCATTACTAAAATATGCTGATTTAATCGAGAAGTGTCTTAATATGCAATTAAAAGAAATGCCAGGTGCAGGTGCTGCGGGTGGACTAGGCTTTGCTCTTTTAGTATTAGGCGGTCAACTAGAATCTGGTGCTAAATTAATTGCGAGAGCAACCAAGCTAGATGAAGCGATAAAGGATGCAGATCTCGTCATAACAGGGGAAGGTCAGAGTGATGAACAAACATTGTATGGAAAGGCTCCCTCCTTTGTGGCAGATATAGCGAAACAATACCAGGTTCCTACCATTTTACTTTCAGGAGGTTTAGGGGAGAATATTGATCCACTCCGGGAGAAATTTGCAGGTTGCTTCTCTATTGTTAATAAACCATTATCACTCCAAGAATGTATGGATAACAGTAAAGAACTATTATATGCACAAACAAAACAAATCCGTACATTAATTCAACATTTTCAATAGGGATAACTTGTTTCCTTCTCCTATATTTGCGATAATTATGTAGGAAATCTTATCGCAGAAAATGACAAAAATTGTCATCGAGGACAAACTATAGGAGGGCTTTTTCTTGAACGACACGTACTCCAATTCCAAGCTTAAAGTATTTTCGTTAAGTTCCAATACTCCACTAGCAGAAGAAATCGTTCAACATATCGGCATTGAACTAGGACAATCATCTGTTAAGAGATTTAGTGATGGGGAAATTCAAATAAACATTGAAGAAAGTATCCGGGGGTGTGATGTGTATGTAATCCAATCCACTTGTGATCCGGTGGAAGATAACCTTATGGAACTATTAATCATGACCGATGCCTTAAAAAGAGCTTCGGCAAGGTCGATAAACTTGGTTATCCCATACTATGGTTATGCGCGCCAAGATCGTAAGTCCCGGGCACGTGAACCAATCACTGCAAAGCTAATTGCAGACATCATCCAAAAAGCTGGTGCTAACCGAGTAATATCAATTGATTTACATGCACCTCAGGCTCAAGGATTCTTTGATTTACCAGTTGATCCAATTACAGCTGTACCAATCATCGGTAGTTACATACAAAATAAACAATTAGAAGATATTGTAGTTGTAGCACCAGATCACAGCAGTGTCTCTCGTGCCAGACAACTTGCAGATCAACTGAAGGCACCTATTGCAATTGTTGACAGAAGAGGACCGCGGGAGAATGCGTCTGAGATCAATATTGTTGGTGAAGTAGAAGGTAGAACAGCAATCATTATCGATGATATAATCGATACAGGACGAAGAATTTCAACAAGTTCTCATGCTTTAGAAGCACATGGTGCAAAGGAAGTGTTTGCTTGTACGACCCACCCGGTGTTGTCAGGTCTTGCAGTAGAAAAGATTAATGAATCAAATGTTATAGAGCTTATTGTCACCAACACAATCTTATTACCAAAGAACAAACATTCGGATAAAATTACTCAGCTTACTGTAGCACCAATAGTGGCAGAAGCAATCATAAGATTGTATGAACACCAATCGGTAAGTTCATTATACAAATAATCAAAAATGTCGGGGAAAACATCAAATTCTTTGTGAATTTGGTGTTTTTATATATTTTTTTTCAAATTCTATGTATAAATAAAACCATATAGCCCTATGAAAAAAAGTGCACTTCTTCTTACACATCCAGAGACTACCATTCAATTAAATACATCCTGCCTTATTGTGAATGAGCACATTTTTTAGGCTGTAACATAATATAGCCTTATAAGAGAGGAAGAGATATTATGCAAATTTTTCAACTAATAAAAAAAGTCAGAATCCAACAACTCATCACAATCTCCTCCCCAATAATTTTACTACTATTATGGGAAATATGTTCAAATACTGGACTATTAGATGCTCGTTTCTTTCCGCCACCAACTCTTATTATCGAAACAATGCTTAAACTTGGGGAATCGGGAGAATTATTTTCACATATATCCATAAGTTTATCGAGAATATCACTGGGTTTCTTGCTAGGTTTAATTCCTGCCATTTGCATTGGGCTATTAATGGGAATGTATAAATATTTTCGGCATTTCTTCTCACCAATTGTTATGATATTTATGCCTATTCCTACATTAGCTATGCTGCCAATTATTCTCATCCTTTTCGGTATTGGTGAATTTTCTAAAATGATTACAATAGCTATCAGTGTTTTTTTCCCTGTTGTAATTAATACAGCTGCAGGTGTTGCCAATATTGATCGGATATATTTGGATGTGGCGAAAAATTATCAAGCTAATGCGAAAGATTTCTTCTTTAAAATTGCTTTACCTGGATCTCTCCCGGTTATGTTAGAAGGGATCCAAATGGGGCAGGCAATCGCGTTGCTAACAATCGTAGCTGCAGAAATGATAGGTGCAACATCCGGCATTGGTTACTTAATCTGGATGAATTACAAAGCATTCCTACTACCAGAAATGTATGTTGGCCTAATACTTATTTCCTTTTTTGGATATTTATTTTCCTTATTACTTCGCGGTCTTGAACGTAAATTATTGCCTTGGAAATAAGATATCCCCCGCTTAGCTGCTCTTAGTAAACTAATTAAAAAAGGGTGGTTTGATGACAAAAATAGAAATAAGCAAATTAGATAAAAGATTCAGTAAAGGAAATAAATATATTGATGCATTAAGTAACATCGATTTAGTTATTAATGAAGGTGAATTTGTTTGTTTATTAGGCCCCAGCGGTTGTGGAAAGACTACATTACTACGCATCCTCGCTAATCTGGAGAAACCTAGTAATGGTTATGTGAAAATTCATTCGCAAAACAAGAAACAAACACCAACACAGTCCATGGTATTTCAAGAGAATGGAGTAATTCCATGGCTTACTGTGGAAGAGAATGTTGCATTTGGGTTAAAGATGCGCCATACTCCGGAAGAATTTACGCAAAAACAAACAGATTATTATATTAACAAAGTTGGTTTATCTAATTTTCGTAAGCTATATCCAAAAGAATTATCAGGCGGAATGAAACAAAGAGTAAGTATAGCCCGTGCTTTTGCAAATGATCCGGAAATATTATTAATGGATGAACCATTTGCAGCATTAGATGAACAGAATAAATTCATACTTCAAGAAGAACTCCTGACAATTTGGCAAGAAACAGAAAAAACAGTATTATTTATTACCCACAGTATTGACGAAGCCTTATTATTAAGTGACCGTATTTTGTTAATGAGCGCACAACCAGGGCAAATTGTAAAAGATATCAAACTTAATATCCCGCGGCCACGTTCAATTGAGCAGGTTCGTTCAGTAAGTGAAATTACAGAAATATTTTTAGAAATTTGGGAGCACTTGCAACGAGAGGTAAAACAAACTAGGTTAATTTAAATTGTAATGGAGGAAATATAATGAAAAAGTTAGCTTGGTTAATTGTATTGCTTATTGGATTAATTGGTTTGGTATCATGTCAAAATACTGACAACCATTCCACTCCCCCTCCGTCTAATGACGGTGAGTTGCCTCCATTAGAGGAGACAGCTAAAGTGGTTATAGCAGAGGACGGGTCTGCTTCTGGTGCAGGATTTTATATTGCTAAAGATAAAGGTTATTATGAAAAATATAATATTGAAGTGGAATTTGCTACATTTGGTAATAGTGATGAGATGCTCCCAGCAGTAGCTTCAGGTGAGGTAGATGTTGCGGGTGGAATCTCCTCTGCTTCATTCTTTAATTCCATCGCTCAAGGCATCGATGTCCGTTTTATTGCAGATAAGGGGCATAACAATGAAGGAAGTTCTTATTTCTCTTTCGTCGTTAGGGAAGATTTACAAGATGAAATCAAAGATTATAGTGATATAAAAGGGAAAAAAATTGCTGTCTCAACACAAAATGCGGTTGATGATTATATTTATAACGAAATGCTGAAACATGCTGGTGTATCTCCAGAGGATGTAGAATTTGTTTTAATGAGTGATTTTGGCAATATGATGTCAGCAATGGGTAATCAACAGATTGACTTAGCATTACAAATTGAACCATTAATAACACAAGGGGAGAACCAAAATATCCATCAACGTTTCGGTGATACTACAGATTTTGCTCCTGAAGCACAAATAGCAATGGTGTTAGGTTCACCCAATTTCCTTACAGAAAGAAGAGATGTTGCAGTAAGATTCATGGCAGCCTATTTAGAAGCAGTGAGAGATTATCATGATGTTTTTGTGAAAGGTAATGACGATGAGGAAGAAGAAATTATCGCAATCATGGCAAAAAACACAGCATTAAAAGATGAAGAACTGTGGAAACAAGTTGGTGTTACAGGACTTAACCCAAATGGTTATATATTTGAAGAAGATGTTGAAAAGCAATATGAGTTTTACAAAGAAAATGGAGCAATCCAAACAGAACTTGATTTTGATCAGATTATTGACATGTCCTTAGTGGAAGAAGCCATTGAGATTATTGGCACATATGAAGAATAAATATTTCAATCAATCTAGTTAGATGCCTTTCTCATTGATAAACTGTATATCCTAAGGTTGCGGGTGAAGCCACACAAAAGAAATCATGAGAAGAAATGTCTCACTCTAATAAATTTTTACGCACAATCCCGAAGGTTTAACTCCGGGATTCTTTCCATTTCTAAGAAACTGGTTGATCCATCTAGAATCGATGGTCATATATTGTTCTCCCATTCGAATGAAAAATTTATTTGATTATCTAAATGCAAATGCTTTACAGCTACACAGAATTGTAAAAAATATTCTTTCTCACCATAGTGGTTCATAAAACTTTTTCTTTTTATGCTAGGTCTTTCTACATTGTTATTAAATGATAGTCTCAATGATTGCTCCTCTGTACAAAGCAGCACACAGTGATCAAATATCTGATAATCCATATCCTCCATTATAAATACTTCTTCAAGAGATTTTGGCATTTCATTGAACAAAAGATAGTCATTTAATATTAACCGTGGTTTCTGTTTTTCCCAGATAAATGTCCGATGAAAACTGGTTAATGTCGGATCGGAATATGCTTTTTCCATCTTTAGGGAAAATTGATTTACATCTTCATTCACTATTGCATTTCTTATTTTAGCTTGATAGTTTAAACCTTCTAGCTGTATATAACCATTAATCACGGGAACGGAATGTCCTTGGGAACTGTTACAGATAAAATTATACCTTCCCTTACCAAAGTAAGCCTTATTATATTGACCTGATCCTAAATCTTTCAAAAAGTACTGACCGTTTGCGAACAAAATAAAATGACCAATATCATTATGATTGTGCGGTTCATCATTATGACCACCTTTTGCCGCGAAAGCATAAGTTCTATTATTATATTTTTGACGTGAAATTGTCATAGATGAATCCATTAATTGGTAGTCACCTTCCGGCCAATCCATACCTTCGAAGTTAGGATTAAACCATACTAGTTCTCGAAAAGCAGGTGCCCATCTCCCACAATGATCGATAATTGCTTTTTGCCCGATCCTTCTGGAAGGTATATGCACATCTGAAATTTTAGTGTTTAAGTAATGAGTAAATCCTAACATTGGTTTAGCAATCCGGGGAGCATCAGAAAAGTTCACCACATATTTTTTTGACAAAAATATCTTTTGCTGAAACAATGCGATCTCTCTTACTTTCTGTTGATACCAAAAATCGCTAGCCTTTCCTGTTAACTGTTCCAATAAATCCAGGAAATATACAAAATAACCGAACCCATATTGCCAATAAAGATATCCTTCTGTACAAGCACCATCTGCATTATATCCTTTTAGAAAATAATTTAGTGTATGATTCACACGTTCCAGGACCTTCTGGAGCTTTGTATCATCTTCCAGTAAATAAATGGCCGCTGACCCGATTGCCCCTGCACATACAGCTGCCCAATTATGTGTAGCTTGTTCCCAAGGAAATGATTCAGTATTAATAAAATTTTGCAACACACGACGGTCTACTTCTATCTTTACTCGCTCAACAAGAAAGTGATCGAGTTTATTTGAGAATATGTAAAGTAATTCTGCTAAAGTAAATGCTGTTTCTGCAGCAAAAAGGTCTATCGTGTATCTTAGTTTCCCATTATCTTGGTATTCTTTATAACTTTGTTCTTCAAATCTCAGATCAATATGTGCAGGTAAACACCATGTAAACTCCTGGCAGACTTGCCATAATTCATTTTCTAATAAAGATAGATAATCAGCATTTTCCGGAAAAATATAAGCAAGTAAACCAAATGTCGTTAATCTTTTTCTTCTTTCAAAATAACCTTTTTCGTATCCTTTTCTCTCACCTGTTTTATTAAATTGCCGATAAGTTTCAAATGTCATCTCTATAAACGGATTTTTTCGATACCTGTCAGCATCCTCTTTTAACTGCTCAAGTACTTCTACATCCACCCTATCCATGTTGGGTCTTGGCCAAGAAATGCGTTTGCTCATTACTAGATAACTCCCTTTAAATAATTTTGCCGAAACTCATATGGAGTATAGCCTGTATATTTTTTAAATATTTTTATAAAATAGCTTTGGTTGTCATAGCCAAGCCTTTCACTTATTGCCCCAATTGTCGCATTGGATAGCTTTAATAATTCCTTTGCTCGCTCTACTTTTGCTTGTTTCACATATTCGATAAAAGTAATATTCATTTCTTTCTTAAACAACCGACTGAAGTAACTGGCATTTAAAAATAAATGATCAGCTACTTCTTCGAGTGAAAATTTTGATTCAATATTTCGAGAAACATAATAACAAGCATTCAAAACATCCTTATGATTAGCTCTGCTGCAAAACGAATTAGATTGTTGCAGCAACTTATAAATATATTTTTTTACATATTCGATTACTTCGTCCACCAAATCAAAAAATAAAATATCGTTCTGAATCGATTCTTTATAATAGGCAGACGCGATAGGTGCCGCTTTCATTTCTTCTTTTACTTCCAGAAGTATTCGAATCATCGTTTCTTTCACATAACCAGAATTTATTTGATGATGTACGCAATATGTCCTAAACTGGAGTAATTCACGCTCTATCGTTTCTATATCTTTATGAAAGACAGCCTGTTTAAGTTGACTAATAATATTTCTTAAGTCTTGCTCAATATTGCTTTGAACCATTGCTCCACGAAGTTCCCTCCCACTTATGGTGGAAATCGTGTTTTTATTTAAATAGAATACTTTTTCTCTTGATAAAAGTTGATTAACAGACTTATTTAATTTATTTACATTACTATTATCACCTATTATAAAGGTGATGTTGATATTAAGTAATCGGTTAATTTCTGTTTGTATTTTCTTCAATAATTGGTGAACAACCTTGTAATAATCAATTTTAATTGAATGGTCATTTTCATAAAGTAAAAAACATTTATTCGCTTCATAATGTACATAAATACATACTTCTTTCATTTGACTTATCATTTCCTCTGTAACATTACGAATGGCATAGTGTAATGTATCCTCAGTTATATATTTATTTTGTGCTTGATAAAATTGATTAATGAGAAAGAGAATGGGGATATATGACTTGCTTTGGTTTAGATTATTATTAATTAATTGCTTGGAAACCCCTTTTACAAATTGTTTAAATAGTTTCTGTAACTGCATATCATTGGATTGTTTTATTTGGTATTGCAAATGTTCCCTTTCTTTTATCTGCTTATTCTCCGTGTCTAACCGTGCTTTGCATTTTATCAGAATTTCCTCTACGTCATTTATATCCAGGGACTCTTTTAATAGATAGTCTTGTACATTCAGCTTCAACGCTTTCTGGGCATAGGAGAATTCATTATGACAGGAAATGATCGCAATTTGGATATCATCATTTAGCTGCTTTAGCTTCTCAATTAATTCAATCCCATCCATTCTCGGCATCCCAATATCTGTGATTAATATGTCTGGAAGTTCTTCCATTGCAGATTCAAATGCTGCTAAACCATTCTCATGTGTACTCATCAGTTTTAAACCAAGCGTTTTCCAATCAATTGCCTCTGACAAATATTCGATCATTGGAAAATCATCATCAACTAGCATCACTTTGTACATCAGCATCACCCTCCAAAGTCACTTCTATTGTAGTTATCGTTCCTTCTCCTTCAATACTATCAATGTGTAAGGATAGTCTGTTTTGATAATATAATTGCAATCTTTCAAAAACATTTGAGATACCTATACTCGAAAATCCTTTTTTTGCCCGTTTTTGATTTGTTGGTTGATTAAGTGATTGTTTCAATAATGCTAGTTCTGATGGACTCATACCACTACCATTGTCTTTGACACTAATATAAAATTTATCTTTATTCATCTTAGCTTCTAATGTAATTATCCCCTCATTTTGACTTAGACCATGAATAATAGAATTTTCAATAAGTGGTTGCAGAATAAATCTGGGTACAAGTATAGTATGAGTTGATTCATTTGTATCAATGATTAATTGCACTTTATTCTTTTGGCGCATGTTCATTAAGTTCACATAATCTTTTACTAAGTTTAATTCCTCCTGAAAGGGGATAACATCTTTCCTCGTATCAATAGTCCACCTTAATAATGTCGATAATGATTGAATCATATTCGCACTATCTTTATCACCAAACTTTAATATCTTCATCCGAATAGAATTTAAAACATTAAATAAAAAATGAGGGTTAATTTGTGCTTGAAGCATAGCTAATTCAGCTTGGCGTTTTCTCACTTGAGTATATTTCACTGCATCAATCATCCGATTCACACGTTCAATCATTTCATTAAGAGAAATTGAAAATTTCCCAATTTCATCATTACTTGTAACATTCGCTCGAACAGTCAGATCACCCTTTTGTACTTGTTTAACCACTCTGTCTAGATGGATTAATGGCTTAGTAATTCTATTCATTAAATAGGCTAATATAAGAAAAAAAAGCAAAAATGACAATGATAACAGTAAAAATACTGATGAAAAAATGGAAGTGATATTTGAAGTAGCATTTTTATATGGAATGATTGAAACTAAACCCCATCCATTAAATGATAAGGTTTTCGTTGATATAAGGTAATCTAGATCTTGCCAATTAATAATTTTTGCTTCATCCTGGTTCATTACAAGTGAGGAAAATGGCAATAATTCGTTGATTTCTTCACTTGTTTTCGTTGATAAGATTTTATTCTCATGATCGATTAAATATAATTTTTCTGTTTCATTTTGATTTTTTAATATTTGGCGTATCTTTGTTTCCAGAAGTGTTACCACAACATAACCGTAGATACGTTGGTTAGTATCACGTAATGTTCTCGCTACAGATAACTGATACGGATGTTTATGAAGATCGGAACTGAAATTAGTTGGCTCTACACCAATCCAAAGTGATTGATATCCACTCAATTGCTGCAATTGATTAAACCAGTCTTCTTGGAAGATTTGCTGCGGATCATAATCTGATATGGCATAATTGGTGTAATATTTCCCATTCTCCAATAATATCGTCACATACGATTTTTCTCCAAGGAGTGTAATATTCTCAATCGTTTTTCTAACCAGACTATCCTCCATATACTCTTCATAGGTTTGATTAGAAAAGTCATTTGCCCCATCTTTAGATTTGCTTTTTAGAATGGTATTTAATTCGGAATCTATTTGGACAAAATTGGACACATTCATTAAGTCTTCTAAAATTCTAGAGACATTTTCCTCGACAAGACTTAACTCTTTCTGAGCATTCAACAATGCTTGTTCTTCAACAGCATCTCTGGTTAAATACGTATATAAAGACAGTGACAGGATAACCGGAATTCCAATACAAATAAATGATGATAAAAATACTTTTGTACGAAAAGAAGGAGACGATAATCTCCGATAATTATTCCACATATCATTATCCTCCTGCTTACAGACGGGTTATGGGATTTTTTCGGGAAATAACGCCCCTTACTATTATTGTAAACCTTTTCATTTTGGAATTCCAGATCAAATTATTACTGATTATTTGCAATTATTTCTTCAGTTTGTGTGTGAATTGCTTCAATTGTTTCATCAATTGTTTGCTCTTCATAAATTAATTTTTCGTATTCATCATTAACTACTTGATAAATCTCGGTCTGATAAGAGACTGGCGGAATTAGTTTAGATGACTTCGCATTCTTCAAAACAGTAATTAATGCTTCTTTATCCACTTTATCTGGGCTAACTGTATCTGAAAGGATCGTATCCACAATTTTTTCTAATTCGTCCTCACCTACTCCGTTCCATGAAGGGATATTCTTCCCCTGGGCGACTTGGCCTTCTGTTGTATACCAACGAATAAATGTGTATGCCGCATCTTTGTTATGTGAGTTTGCAGCAACTGCCATATAATCTGTCGTTACCGGAGTATAGCCGCCTTCGTCATTTGTATCATTTTTAGGATATGGTGCGATGCCTACATTAAACTCTAACGGGAATTCTTCCGTCCCGCCAAGTTCTGTATTCATCCAGCTGCCTATTAATACAAGACTAGCATCCTGATTAAAAAATTGATTTCGATAATGTAATTTTTGAGACATAATATCCGTATATGGTGTAGCTGATTGGTCTTCTTTTTCCATTTGCCAGCGTAACTCAAGTGTTTTCTGGAATAATTCATGCTCAAAATTAGAAGTACCATCCTCTTTAATAAACTCTGTATCCTCAGCCTCACTAGCAAGTGCTAACTTCATATATTCCATCCAGCCACCATTTTGCGGACCATGGAAAAATGTACCATAATGTTCATCTGTTGTTAATTGTTTTGCATAATCTGCAAAGTCATCCCAAGTCCAATCTGCCGGCATCTCTAATCCGGCTTCATCCAAATGATCTTTATTTACTAATACATACCATGGATTAAATTTTCCTGGCAATGCATAATATTGATCATTTAATATTGTATTTACTTTATATTCTTCGCTTACATCATAACCTTCCGCTTCAATGAATTCATCAATAGGTGCTACCATTCCTAAATCAACCCGCTCCGCATAGGAAGCAGGATCGCTGAACATCAATACATCTAATTGCTCACCAGAGGATGCTGCTAAATCTAATTTCTGTAAAGCTTCGTTTGTATCTCCTTTCTCACTCAAAATGACCAAATCTACCTTAATATTTGGATATTCCTCTTCAAAAGCCGCAAGAGTTTCGGACCAATTGTAACTTGCTTCATTACCATGTGTATGAAATTTTATTGTTACTTCCTCTTCTGAATCAGTTGGTTCTCCAGCTGTCTCCTCTGAATTTTCATTTAAATCAGGAGAGTTTTCCGTACCTGTATTCGTTTCCTCTGATCCACCAGAATTACATGCTGCAAGAAGTCCAATGAGAAAAAACAAGCTTAGTAGAGTAAATAATAACCTTTTCTTCATCCAAACAACCTCCTATAAAATTGTAAAATGTAATCAATTACAAATAAATACTACCAAATGAATATCTAAACTAATGATGTTTCCTTTACTTTTATCAGCACTATTTTGACTTTATCCTTTTACACCACCTAATGCGATACCATCTATCACATGTTTTTGTCCAAGTATAAAAACAATTAGCAATGGAAGAATTGCCGAAACTGCTGCTGCCATGATTAATGAATAGAATTCGCCATTAATGGTAGTAAACTTTTGCATGGCAAGTTGTATCGTATATAAAGCGTCAGTTCTTAAAAAGATTAAGGGATTTTGATAATCATTCCATGTCCAAATAAACCTTAGAATTGCATATGTGGCGACAGCAGGTTTAACAATTGGTAAAGCAATTCGCCAAAATATTCGCCAATGCCCCGCACCGTCAATTTTGGCTGCATCAATAAAATCATTATGGATCCCCATAAAAAACTGTCGTAACATAAATGTGCCTAACACACTGAAACTGCCTAGTAATATTAAACCTAAATGACTGTCAAATAAACCAATTTGACGATATAAAATAAATTGTGGAACTAGACTTGCTTGTGGTGGTACCATATATGTTGCTAAAACAATGAGAAATAACCATCCACCTGCTGAAAACCGTACTTTTGAGAAACCATATGCAGCAAATGAGGATACAACAACAGATAATAGCGTTGTAAGGACTGCCACTTTAATAGAGTTCCAATAATACATATAAAATGGCTGCTCTCCAAACCAAACTTCTTTATAATTTTCTAGAGCATTCCACCTTGATGGAATCCATTCAATCGGATATGTAAAAACATCTGCTTCTATCTTAAAGGAGGTAGAGAGCATCCATATGAATGGCAATAAAAAAGCAATGCTGCAAAACAATAATATAATTGTGCTAGCAATTTTTTTAAAATCCAACTTCATTCTATTTCCCTCCTTTTTAATAATTTACCCACTTCTTCTGTCCAAACCATTGCAGAATGGTTATTACGAAAACAAACAGGAATAATACAACAGCTATAGCAGAAGCATAACCAATCTCTAAGTTCAAAAATGCCATTTCGTACAAATGCCACACTAGCATTGTCGTTCGATTTAATGGCCCCCCTTGTGTTAAAACAGCAATTAAATCAAATACTTTAAATGTTGCAATTATTCCAGTAATCAATAAGAAAAATGAGGTTGGTGAAATTAACGGAAAGGTTATGTTTCGGAACTTATACCAGGAATTCGCTCCATCAATCTCGGCAGCCTCATATAATTCTTTCGGAATGGATTGGAGCCCTGCAATATATACGATTAGATTAAAACCAATCGATATCCAAATATGAATAATAGCAACAGATATTAAGGCGAAGTCAGGGTCTGAAATCCATGTAGGGGGATTTACCATACCCAATGACATTAAAACTTGGTTGATTGGACCTGCTGAAGGATGAAATAATACTTGCCATACAACTGCTATCGCTACAACACTTGATATATAAGGCATGAAGAAAGCCACTTTAAAATAGCTTTTTAAATAAACATTTTTATTTATAATAACTGCAAGGATTAATGATAAGATCATTGTAATTGGAACAGTCAAAATGAAAAGAGCATTATTAATCATGGACATGATAAATTTCTCATCTTGGAGTAATGCGGAGAAATTAGCGAAACCTATCCATTTTAACTGGTCAATACTTACGACAAATTTCCAATCAGCGAATGCTAAAATGAAAGTTGCAATTATAGGGAATAAGACAATGATAGAAACACCTAACAGCATTGGAGAAATAAATAAAAATCCCGCTAAATTTTCATTTTTCTCAATTTTATTCTTTTTCTTGTGTCTGGTTGTTGATATGAGCTCTGTTTCAACTTGTTGTTCTCTTGGCATTTAATACACCTCTTTCGATCAGAAAATGTTTATCCTCATTCTTTTTTGCTAAGCGTGTTAAGGCATATCTCGAGAAGAATGTTGCAAGATAAGTTACACCACTGCATAAATAGAAAATAGTGATACCTGGGATAACCCAGCAAATAAATAAAAAGCTTAGAATAGAAAGTAACATCCAAAATGTTTGTAATGGGAACAATGTGGCTATTTGTATGGCTGTCTTAATAGATTGAGTTATTGTCTGCTCAGAGATAATCATTAAATAGAAAATATAAAATAATACCGAAATGGTGATGATTAATACAGTTGTACTACTGCTTAATATTAAATAATATATCGTTCCTTGGAAGTTCTGTAACAACGCATAATCTATCCAAAGTGCTATTAATGTAAGTAAAATGAGACCTCCTAATTTATTAGCTTTTATAAAATATTGTTTATACATTCTCCAGAATTGTTTACTTACCGAGAAATCGCTCTCACCATTTAGCCACCTGTTATTTATTGCAAACATAGCTAATATTGAGGGGAATATTCCAAACATAAAGCCACCAGCTAATGCACCAGTTATTGCAAGTAACTGAAGATAAGCTAAGCGATAAATCCATTCACACAGTTTAAATAAACCACTCGATGTTTGAAAATGCATGTTGTTTTATCCTCCTCTCTCTATATTATTATTTTAAGTGTTTACATCAGATATCTATATCACTTTTTTTACTTGTTACATACTAAAATTGACTTTTATAAACCATTTACTTGGCAAAAATTGATTAAAAAAAAAGGTTATATGTAGAAAACATATAACCTTCTATAAATACCAATCTAGTAATCCTTCATTTAATTTGTAATGTTTGCTTTGACCAGTCTAGTAGTTAATTCCTTAAAGATCAACCCAGGTGATGCATAGATTCTAACTCTATTCTTACCTTTTACAGTGATGCTAATTATATGTTCTTCCATTCTAAAACATTCTATTTTCCTTCCAAATGAAATAAGATATCACTGCCTGCCTTTACTTCTTTTTCAGTGCTAACATTTGTTAACTCATAATCGTCACCATTCACTAATATTATCGGTGTTATTGTTTTATAGCCTTTGTTAGAGATACCATCAACGTCTATTTCCGCTAAACTATCACCTTGTTTAATTTTATCTCCATTTTTCACTTTTATATCAAAACCTTCTCCATTGAGTTCAACTGTTTCCAGTCCCATATGCATCAATATCTCAGCACCATTATCTCCTCTTAGACTTATGGCATGCTTTGTTTTAAACACGTCAACAACCTCCCCATCAATTGGAGATACCACTAAATTTGCTGTCGGTTGTACTGCAATACCATCACCCATCATCTTTTGCGAGAATACTTGGTCAGGGACATCCTCAAGTGGAACTACATTCCCTGTTAAAGGGGAGATAAGGTCCACACTGCTGTCCTTCTTCTTGAATAGTTTCTTAAACATGTTTATCCCTCCATATACGTTTACATTACTACACCTGTTATACCCTTGTTTGTCATCTATTAATCGTAAAGAAACACTCGATTGTTAAGATCGAGTGTTTTCAATAACCTCTTTCAAATTTTCTACATTTACTCTTGCACTATCTAATGGGTCGCCATCGAATTTCTCCTGCTCAATCACATACCAGGCAACTCCAGCTTTCTCTCCTGCCTCCCATAATGATCCAATATCAAGTGTACCTTTTCCAATTTCAATACTTCGTTTTTCACCATTTTCTATTGTCATATCTTTTATATGAAGGGATATCACTTGGTTATTATATGCCTGGATAACTTGGAGTGGATCATTCTCAGCATGTGTAGCCCAATAGCAATCAAGCTCTACTTTTACATTCTCCTGGTCTGTTTCTTCAAAAATAATATCAAATCCCCGTTTCCCATTACCTATATCCAAAAATTCCATATTATGATTGTGGTAGGCGAAAGTAAATCCTGCCTCCTTGCACCTGTGGCCAATTTCATTTAGTTCTTCTGCTGCCCGATAATACGCACCTTCGTCAGTACGATATTCTTCAGGTAATATTGGACAAATAATGAGATCATTACCGATCGTCCGGTTATATTCTAGTGATGCTTCTAGTTGATCACCAATTAATGTTTCAAATGGCATATGACTACCCGCAGCAACTAAGCCAGCTTCATCCATCACTTTTTTTAATTCGTTTGCTGGTGCATCAAAAAACCCTGCAAACTGAACTGCTTCATATCCCATTTCCCCTAGTTTCCTTAATGTACCTAGAAAATCATTTGCCGTATGTTCACGAACTGAATATAATTGAATGGCAATTTTACCCATTATAAAACCTCACTTCTTTTTATAGATTGATTGCTTTTCCTGTTTCCGCTGATTGATAAAGTGCATCAATAATTTTTTGAATTTTCGTCCCTTGCTTAGCATAAAGGTCTGTGACATTTCCCGCGATACAGTCCGCTACAAATGTATGGATCTCTGTTTCATGAGCATTAACACTAGGTAAATAGGCTGGCGTGATATCGAGCAGAGTATCATGCTTTTCCTGATACATTTTTAATGGGAAAATATCTGCCCCCCCTTGGCTGCCCATTAATGATACTTGCATGAAATCATTTTTTTCAACATTTGCTGCAAACGCTGACTCTAAAACGATTGAGGCGCCGTTTTGGAATGTTATCATTCCAACAGCCATATCTTCGACGGTATAGTTCTCGTAATCCCAGGCACCCAACAGGCCTACACCTTTTTTTGTACCAAGGTGTTGGTGGGTTTGTCCCAAGACTACTGCAGGTTCCGGATATCCCATGAGATATAGTGCAGTATCTAACATGTGAACACCAATGTCAATTAGCGGTCCGCCACCTTGTAGTTCTTTATTTGTAAAAACACCCCAACCTGGAATACCACGACGTCTGATTGCCTGAACGCGCCCTGCATAGATTTCGCCAAACTCACCAGCGTCTATGAATCTCTTAGCAGTCTGCGCTTCTGCCTGAAAGCGATAATGGAACCCATACATTAATAGCTTTCCTGATGCTGCTTGAGCGTCCTCCATTTCTTTTGCTTCACGATAGTTCATTGCTGGTGGTTTTTCACAAAGAACGTGACATCCTGATTCGAGCGCAGCAATTGCGGCATCCCGGTGAAACTTATTTGGAACACAAACACTTACAGCATCTAATTCCACCTCTTTTAGCATTTTTTCATATTGGTCAAAAACGTGGGGGATATCTTCTTTTTTAGCTACTTCCTTTGCTCGTGTATATGCTACATCTGCCACTGCGACCACTTCTGCTTGGTCCTGAAGTTTTTTATATGCAGGCAGGTGAACAGCTGTCGCAATACCACCTGCCCCAATTAAACCTACACGTAACTTTGCCATATCTTCAATCCTCCCTCAAGCCCACCACATATCTGTCGGGCTTTCTTTAATATTAACTGATTTCAGGTTATCTACAGCTCTTTGAAAACCTTCATCAATGGACATTATAGGATCTTCATGTTCAATGCTTATTACATAATCGTAGCCAAACATTCTTAATGCACTGATCATATTAGACCAATCCTGCAGACTATGACCACATCCTACAGAACGGAAATTCCATGCTCTTGTCTGAATATTTCCATATGGCTGCATATCAGTTAAACCGTACATGTTCACATTATCCTGATCAATATATGTGTCCTTTGCATGAAAATGGTGGATTGCATTTTCCTTTCCCAGTATCTTAATTGCTGCAACTGGGTCAATTCCTTGCCACCATAAGTGACTTGGATCGAGATTCGCACCGATTGCCGGACTTGTTTCTTCACGTAATTTCAGCATCGTATAAGGAGTATGGACCAAGAAGCCTGCGTGTAACTCCAGGCCAATTTTGACATTATGCTTTTCTGCAAGTGCACCAATTTCTTTCCAGTAAGGAATCAGTTTTTCTTTCCATTGCCAATCCAAAACATCAGCAAATTCAGGTGGCCATGGTGCAACTGGCCAGTTCGGTGCCTTGGCGTATTCATGGTCTCCAGGAGTTCCCGAAAATGTATTTACAACAGGGACATCCATTAACCCTGCAAGTTCGATGGATTTACGTAAAACTGTATCACATTCTTCAGCAAATGCTTTATCAGGTGTCAGAGGATTTCCGTGGCAACTAAATGCACTAATCACCAAACCGCGATCTTTAACAGCATTTACATATGTTTCTCTCTTGTTTTGATCCTTCAACAGTTCATCAATTTTACAATGAGCGTCACCTGGATAGCCTCCAGTACCAATTTCCACAGCATCTAAACCACTATCTTTGACATGATCTAACATTTCTTCAAAGTTTTTATCAGCAAAAAGTACTGTGAACACTCCTAACTTCATTTTATCTCCTCCTTATATTGAAACATTCTTTTTCGTTTCATTCGATTCTAATGCAGCTAAAATTATTTTCAAAGATTTATAGCCTTCTTCTCCATCAATTAGTGGCTTTTTATCATTTAAGACACAATCGACAAAATGATCGATAACACCTGAAGATGTTTGACCATCATTATCATTTGTTTGGATTTTGCCAAGCTCATAGTTCACTTCTGATCCATCTGTGAAAGTTGCAATAAGACTATATTTAGGATCATCCTCTAAACGGAGATTCCCTTTTTCTCCATAAATTACTGTAGAGTTATCTTCTCCTCTTTTATAAGCCCAACTTGCTGTTAATGTTCCAATAATACCGTCATCACTACGTAAAATAGTTACTGCTTGATCATCTACATTACTATTTTCCTTTGCAGATGATTCAATCATTGAGGAAACCTCAACAAACTCAGTACCTAGTACATACCGTATTACGTCCGCTTTATGTACACCTAAATCACCAAGTGCACCAATGAAAGCTTCTTTTTTACGAAAGAACCAGCTATCCGCACCATCAATACTCCAGCCTTCTGGTCCGCCATGGCCGAATGTTGTTCGAAAGCTGTAAATCTTCCCTAGTTCTCCCCTTGCAATAATTTCGCGTGCTATCTGATGGCTTGCGACAAAACGCTGATTATGCCCAATCATTAGTTTTTTTCCAGCTTTTTCACTAGCTGCAATCATTTGCTGTGCTTCTTCATCTGATGTTGCCATTGGTTTTTCACAGAGTACATGCTTACCGTTTTCTGCTGCAAAAATTGATACAGGTGCATGTAAGTAATTTGGTAAACACACGCTGACAACATCTGCATCGCTCTCTGTAATTGCTTGCTTATAATCGGTGTATGCTTTTGCTCCATATTTCTCTGCTGAGTTTTGAGCTCTTTCTTCAACAACATCGCATACTGCAACGATGTCAACGCTTCCATTGTAATGATACTCAGGTAAATGTCGATGAATGGCAATACTGCCACAGCCTATAACGGCTACTTTTAATTTACTCACATGAATCTCTCCTCTTTATTTAGATTGGATGGTTTCCAAAGGTTTAGCATTCCCATATGAAGAGTAATTACGTTTAACTGGACTTGCCCATTTTACTGCATTTTTGATCACTCGTTGAACATCCTTATGAAAGTAGGTGGGATAAGTTTCATGCCCTGGCCGGAAATAGAAAATGCGGCCATGCCCTCTTCTATAGGTGCATCCCGAGCGGAAAACTTCGCCACCTTCGAACCAGCTTACTAACACTAATTCATCTGGGGCAGGAATATCAAAATGTTCTCCATACATCTCTTCTTTATCAATTTCAATATATTCTCCAATACCATCTACAATTGGGTGGGATGGATCAACTACCCAAAGCCGTTCTTTATCATCTGCTTCACGCCATTTCAGATCACAACTTGTTCCCATCAGTTTCTTGAATATTTTTGAAAAATGTCCGGAATGCAGCACTATTAACCCCATTCCTTCTAATATGCGTTGATGAATTTTGTTAACTATTTCATCCTCTACTTCATGGTGCGCCAAGTGACCCCACCAAATTAACACATCCGTTTCTGCTAACTTTTCATCTGTTATTCCATGATTTGGTTCATCTAAAGTTGCTGTATCTACTTCGATTTTATCTTCTGTTAAAAATCCCCTTATAGCACCGTGAATGCCTTCTGGATAAATCATTGCAACCTCTTCATTTTTCTGTTCATGTCTATTTTCATTCCATACAAGTACTTTCACCAGATACCCTCCCATCTCTTTATAAATTTATATTAATATAACCTTTCTCTTCTGAACATAAATGATATAATCAAAACATGAACTATTTTGCTATTAATTACATAGGGGTGAAAAAAATTTATAGCATTATCAAATTTAGTACATAAGTAAGCAAACTTTTCATTATATAATAAATGCCATATCGTCCGGCATAAACAGTATATTTATAGAAAGCTGGTGTTATTAATGAAAATAGAGTTTTGCGGGTATTCTTATCACGAACAGAAATTCCATACATCACACAAATCTCGTTTCGGTTCTTACCTTTTTCGGTTACAAATAGATGGGGTAGCAAAAGTGAAAGTTAATGACTTAACACATGATATTGAGAAAGGACACTTATTAATAGTCAAGCCAAATGAAAATTATGAACTATTTGTATCAGAAGAGCAGAATAGTGGGGATTTTCATTTATATTGTGAAGGAGACTGGATTGGTCAACGATTTAACCATGCACCAACCTTATCAAAAATACAAGTGGATGATACATTAATAGACTTATGGCACCATTTAATTATTGAAGAACGAAGACCTTTAAAAGAAAGAAACAGTGAACTTACACATTACTTATTAAGCGCACTGTGCATTTCTTTAGAAAGGATATTAGACCGAAAAAGTAATGAAATTCAAAGGCCTTATATTGTTACCAGAATGATGCGGTATATTGAAGAGAATGCTACTAAACAAGGGTTTCAAGTCCATGATGTTGCTGAACAATGTAATCTAAGTGTATCTCGTTGTGTACATTTATTCAAAGAGCATGTCGGAATTACGATTATCGAATATGCACAAAATATAAGGTTATCAACGGCGATCAATCAAATGAAATATACAACAATGACTTTAGAGAATATTGCCCAGAATTGCGGCTTTGGTTCTTATTCATATTTTCACCGAGTCTTTAAAAGAAAATATCAAATCTCACCGGGCAATTATCGTGAGAAAATGTAATGATGCTTAGCCTGTCATTTCCGAAAGCATTTGCAATAATTCTACGCGGTTTTTAATATTTAATTTCTTATATATAATGGATAGGTAGTTTTTCACTGTACCCTCGCTTATCCCAAGGTTGTCAGCAATCATTCGGTTCGTCCAACCTTTTTTCATTAGCTGGATAATCTGCCATTCCCGCTTATTGAAATCTTGACGATGGTTAAAGTGCTCTTTTATATAATGTAGTGAGCTTTCACGTTCTAATTTCAATAGATGGTTAAGTCTTTTGGAAAAGTAGTGAACCATCTTTTGGGGTGCTACAAACTTACCATCAACAATAAATCTGAGCGTTGCTTTGAATTCGTCCAGTCCTGAACTTTTTAAAATATACCCGTCAGCACATACAGTTAATACTCTCTCAATAGATTTCTCATCATCATATGCCGACAATAAAACAACTTTAATATTCGGATAAATTTCTTTTAGTTTTCTGGCACATTCCATTCCATCCATTATAGGCATATGGATATCCAACAAACATAGAAATGGACGAACTTCCTTCTGTTTAATAAAATCAATTACTTCCTGGCCATTTTTTAACTTGCCAATAACTCTAAATTCGCTCATATCTTCCACAAAATTTGTAATCATATCACGAAATAATGTCTGAGCCTCTGCTACCACAACTGTATGTTTTGTCATAACTAATTCCCCCGCTTTTTTTATAACCAGTCATTCAATAGTAATAATTTATTTGGAAATATTCATCTTTTACATGATGTTTTATAAATAATGGAGATGTCTAAATGACGATCTTTCCAACTCTTTTTTTATTATAACGTATATTTCGTTCTTTTAAAAGAACATTTTAGTTTAATTTCCCTATTTTATTTATTTCTTTTCTGTTTCTCTTATTAATTTTAATAATTCGGATATGTCTTTACTCCATATCTTATGATCTAAATAAGTATTACAATGGTCACTGTATTTAGAGGAATAAACAGGCTTGTTTAAGCGAACCGCTTCCTTTAATAAAGAACAAGTATCATCCCATTCAATATAGATATCAGCCTCTTTTACATAACGATATAGATTATTTATATTAGCGATTATCTCTATATCTTTATACATCCTGTACTGAAGAATCCATTCGCTTAAGTATTTATTATAATTACTTTCACCAAAAAGGTACCATCTTACCGATATATGCTTCTCTTTAGCTAATTTACAAACAGAAATAAAATTATCGATATGCTCAGTGTGTTGCCAAGCATTAGGGATTAAAACCCTGATTCCATGATATTTATCCATAAAACCTTGTCCAATTTTACTGGCTAATTCTTGGTTAGGTTCTGAAAAGTTGTCTCTAACATACTTAACTGGTAAGCCTTTTTTATGAAAATGAAAGTGAACCGTTGAAGAGTTTGTTAAATTAAGATGACTTTCTGTTTTAAAAACTCTACACTTTCTGGTTGAAATAAATGATGGTAGACGATTATTTTCTTTGCAGCAATCCTTTCTTTCACATAATACTGGGGCAGCCCTTGAGAAAAAATAACCACTTCATCATAAAAGCGATCATCTTTAATAATCCTGCTTTTCATATGCTGCCAATATATCTTGACAAGTGCAGGATAATTATAGGTTGCTAGACGAATATTTTTCGGAATAGAATATGACAAAAATTGATAGAATCCCTTTTTCCGTCCTTGTTTAACTTCATTGTTCCACGAGAAAGGTGGTAGCATTTTACCTATATTACTCAGTTGCCTGTAAACGAGAGAGTGATATTCTAATAATTGTATATAAATCTGATTGTTTTCTTTATAATGGGATTGACTTAAACTAACTATTTGATTATGAGAAATGATTGGATCAAAAGGATCAATAACCCATAAAATTGTTTTCCTATTCATTTTCTTCCACCTTTTGCGGCTTTTCTTCTCTATTATTTTTCCAACGAATAAATTCAAATATTATTTTATATTCATCAAGACTATATCTTTCTAAACCTAATGATTTTAATTCGTTAACAAAGTCCAACCATTCTCTGTCACTAACTAATACATCTCCTTCATTCTGAAGCAGTGTAGCCAAATCAACATTTAAAACTTCTGCTAGTTTTTCCACAACTTGTATAGATGGATTATCATTCAAATTCCTTTCTAAATTACTAAGATAGGACTTCGATATTTTGGACTTCACAGCAAGTTCTGATAATGTCAATCCCTTTTGCTTTCTGATTTTACTTATATTTGTACCTATCATTCATTACAACCTCTAATCAAAATTTTTATCTTACCGTCTGATAGAATGTAACTAAATCCCTTCATCTCTTAAATACAAGTATTTCTCTTCTGTATATTTCGTAATTTTATTTACATCAAACCCTTTCTCGAATAAAATGTCTCTCTGTATCGGCACTCTAGGTTTTGATTTAAATAATTCTTCCATTTCACGAACCCATTCATTTTTCTTATCGAGTGATAAAAATTGAACGTTACCTGAACCTAGGTCAATTTCTTTCGTTATTGAATCAGATACTAATGCTGGTAATCCCGCACATTGAGCCTCAATTACACTAACAGGAAAACCTTCATGAAGTGATGGAAAAACAAATAGATCAAATGATTGCATCCATTTTTCCACATCTTCTTTTTCCCCCAGCATAAACACATGATCCTGTAACCTATATTGAACAACAGTTTCTTCCATCTGCTTTTTAAGTGGGCCATCCCCAATTAATACAAGCTTTGCTTGGGGAATTTTCCTTCTTAATGCTCTAAAAATATCAAGTAGAAATAGATGGTTTTTCTGAGTGGTGTAGCCGCCAACATGACCAATTAAAAAGTTATCTTCGTTTAAGTGAAGTTTCTGTCGGTATACTTCTCTTACAGATGTAGAATAAAGAAATTTTTCAAGGTCCAATGCATGTTGAAAGAACTCTGACTGTTTCGATTTCCATTTGAATAACCAATCAGCTGATTCTGTAGAACACGCAAAATAATCAGTAGCATGAATGGGTACAAATAATCCTATTGCAGATTTCCATAATTTTGTCACAAAACTCCCTTCTATTGCTGTGTTATAACTATGCGCAATACGAACAGGGATACGTACTCTTCTTGCTTCTCTAAGTGCAATAGCACTTAATTGATCAATATGACTATGAACAATAATATATGAAGCATGGCGTTTAAAAAAACTTTTTAACGAACGCTTATATACTAAATATCCCGCTTCATTAATGGAAGGAATTTGGTATAAATGGCCACCCATTTTTTGTATTTCCTCATCAAAAGCACCTTCCTTCGTTGTCAAAAAATCAAATTGTATTTTCTTCCGGTTAATGTTCCGATACATATTCATTAATAACGTAGGAACACCGCTATGATTCATGCAATCTACAATATGTAATATTCTCAATGCACTTTCCATATAAATCCTCCTTTTTAGTATAAAGAACAAGTTATCCTTTATAAAGAACACAATAATATACTCTCATGAATGCTATATAGTGTCAACTTTTTTCATTAAAACGATTAAACGTTCTTGGAGATGAACTCCGTTGTTTATGCATACAAAAAAACCACTAGTTCCCTAGTGGTTTACTCTTGAGTCATACGCTTCCGCTCGTTCTCTTCAGTTAAGAAATTCATAAATGTCTGAATACCCATTCTTGGTTGATTTTTAATTAATGAAATGTAGTCTTTCTTCTTATAATCGTTAATAAAGTCACTTTTTTCTATTCGATTAACAATATGCTCCATTTCAAGTTCTTTAATTTGTTTCTTAATGCGTTTACTCTCTTTAAATAGAGCAAGACCTACAGATGCCATTAAAGCATAAATGAATAAGGCTGCAAGCATATCATTTTGAAAGCCTCCAAAAAACAAGAAAAATATTAAATTAAAAAACGATATAGCAATTAATGGTGTAGCGAACATCATATATTTTGTATTTTTCTTCATTAAGGGTCCAATCTTTGCAAATAGGTTCTCTAACTCTTTTTTTATAAATAACGGTATTTCAGTTGTCATAAAGGAAAACACTTTATACCCTCCTTTTATATAGGATATACCCTCTTATATAACATGTGAAAACATTTCTATTTATAACTATTATAATGTAAACCCTTCGGTCCAGTCAAAATCTATGCTTTACCTTGAATCAATACAGATTAATAGCTTATCATAAATAAAGGAGGTGTCTAACATGAAACTAGCTTTGATATCTGATATACATGGAAACAGTGTGGCATTAGAAGCAGTATTAGCAGATATAGAAACACGGAACGTGGATCAAATTATTGTTTTAGGAGACCTTTGCTACAGAGGACCAGAACCAAAACAAGCACTGGACTTGATTCGGGCCTTAAATGCAAAAGTGATAAAAGGAAATGCAGATGAATGGGTAATTAGAGGTGTAAATCAGGGAGAAGTGCCTGATAAAGCACTAGAACTAATGAAAATGGAACAAGCATGGATCCGTCAAAAACTGAGTGATGCAGATGTGCAATATTTAGAACAATTGCCTAGTGAGTTGTCATTAACTTACGGAAATATGTCCATACACGCTTTCCATGCCACTCCGCATAGTTTATTTGATATCGTTCTTCCTGAGCAGACAAACGAAGAGCTTTTAATGAAACTTACAGCAAATAGGGATGCAGATTTATATATCTATGGACATATTCATAGAGCATACATGAGAGTCGTTAATGGTAAGACAATTATTAATTCAGGGAGTGTCGGCTTACCATTTGATGGTCTTAATCAAGCCTCCTATGCTATTGTGGAGATAAATGACCAGTCATTTATAACAAGCCATATTAGAGTACCTTATGATATCGAACAAGTGTGTAAACAATATGAAGCGAATAACTATCCTAATAAAGAGATGATGCAACAGATCATCCGAACAGGTAGTAACTAAAAGCAGCGAATTACCACGTTGCTTTTTTTATTTTTCAAAAAAGGCTTGCAATAACATTTTTATAGTTATATAGTTAGTTACATGAGTAACTAACCGAACAGGTGGTGAGAGAAAATTGTCTGAAAGATTAAATGAAGATCGGCCGATATTCCAGCAGATTGCTGATCTAATTGAAACAAACATTGCTGAAGGTGAGTTAAAAGCCAATGATAAGATACCTTCTACCAATGAGTTTGCCAAGCACTACCAAATTAATCCAGCCACCGCTGCTAAAGGGATTAACATACTTGTCGATCAGGAGATTATATATAAAAAGCGAGGTGTGGGAATGTTTGTAACTGAAAATGCAAAGAACATTGTTTTAAAGAAAAGAAAATCACACTTTTTTGACCAGTATGTAAAACCAATGCTAGCAGAAGCAGAGCGAATAGAAATGAGTAAGGAGCAATTAATTTCTTTGATTAAGGAGGAAAAATAATGATAATTAAAGCGAAAAATGTAAGAAAACAATATCATAAGAATGTTGCATTAAATGATTTAAACCTTACATTGGAAGGTAATAAAATCATTGGGTTACTTGGTAAAAATGGAGCTGGCAAGACAACATTAATGCGCTTGTTAGCAGGGCACTTCTTAAAATCCGGTGGAGAGTTAACAATAAATAATGAAGCACCTTTTAATAATTATGCTGCCATGAAAAACGTTTGTTTAATTATGGAGAGCAACAACTTTCATGACAAATTTCGAGTTAAAGATATTTTAAATATATCTGCTAATTTTTATCCTAACTGGGATCGAGAATATGCAAATCACTTAGTAAATGTTTTCCGTTTAAATAAGAACCAGAAAGCAAAAACACTGTCCAAAGGGATGTATTCTGCACTCGGTATCATTGTCGGTTTAGCGAGTAATGCTCCCATAACTATATTTGACGAACCTTATATCGGATTAGATGCAGCTTTTCGTTCTACATTCTATGACCTGTTACTAGAAACATACCAAAATAACCCGCGATTAATTATCTTGTCCACTCATTTAATTGATGAAGTGAGCAAATTATTTGAAGAAGTAGTTATTTTGCATGAAGGTACATTGATGCTGCATGATACTGCTGACAACTTAGAACAAAAACACATTATTTTAACAGGCAGTAAAGAAGAGATTGACCAAATTACTTCCGGAAGAAATATTATTCATGATTCGACCATGATGGGACAAAAAACTGTTGTGTTGTACGATGAAAATATAACGGAGGCAGGCAGTCTAAAGGTTAGCAAAGCTAGTTTACAGGAGTTATTTGTTTATTTAACAAAAGAAGAGGTGAATAAATATGTTCGAACAAATGAAATTTAATCTTTATTATTTGTTAAAATCTTCATGGGCGACTGTATTGATCTTTTGGGGAATTTATACTGGATTCATTGCTTTTATGTTCTTACTCGCTATCTCCTTTCAGTCATCCAGCATTGAAATTATTGGTTTTAATACATTACCAAGCCTGATTTTCACCGCAGTGTTTGCCTCATTATTTTTTAAGGAAACTTTTCCGTCGATTATTAAATATGGCACAACCAGATTCAGCTATCTTGTATCAATGATTGTTTATATAGTCTTGTATGCGACAGTCATGACTATTATTAGCAATATTTTAATAATGTTTATCAATTGGTTTTCAGATTTTTTTAAAATTACCAACTTTCAATTTTATGGACTTGATACAAGCTTTGAAGGTACTGTTAGTAAATCGGATATCTTTGTGTATGAAGGGCTGTTGTATATATTGATATTTCTTTTTTGGCTGATTATTTCCAGCTTATTTTTCAGATATGGCTATAAAATCAGCGCAATCTTTATTGTGATCATTGGCATACCTTTCTTTATCCGATCGTATGCAGAGGAAATCATTGATTTATTACGTTATCTGATCATAACGGAAGAGCAGTATACTGCATTGGCTTTTCTGATTCCTTACAGTATACTAGCGATTGGAATTTGGCTTATTATCAGAAATGCGAGTATTGTGGATAAACTGTCCAACAAATAGAATAGAGGAACAGCCTGTCGCTAATTTTGAAGCTTCAGGCTTTTTCCTCAATATAATCTCCACTTTTAATGAATGCTTCTAAGCTTCACAATCTTTTTCACTGATTGAAAAAGAGAGATCAATGTTAAAGGCTATGAATACTAGTGTAATAAAAGTTAGTAAATCATTTAATTGTGTATCAATAAAGTAACTTTCATCATTAATTAGTGAAAAACATTCTTTAATCATTATTTTGTTACATCGATTGCTTTCTCTTGTGCAAGTATGCAGAGTTCCGCTGCCTTAAATGCATGCTCTTGGGTCATTGCATTTTCGGTTCGGTTAATACAATCCTTAATCAGTTCCCCAAAGAACGGATAGCCAACCTTCCCATTCACATCAAAATGCTGTTCTCCAACCTTATTTACTAAGTAGACATGATTGCCACCAGTTCCTCTTGCCAATTCTACATATTTACGTACTTCAATTGTCCCTTCTGTACCGACAATAAATGTTCGTCCATCTCCCCATGTACTTAGACCATCAGAAGTAAACCAGTCAACCCGGAAAAATTGTGTTGCTCCATTATCTCCTTTTAATGTTGCATCACCATAGTCATCCAATTCAGGATATTGAGGGTGATCATAGTTGCCAATTTTACTATGTAATACCTCCGCATCCTTACACCCTGCGTAAAATAGAAATTGTTCTATTTGGTGACTGCCGATGTCACATAGAATACCACCGTATTTATCTTTCTTAAAAAACCAGTCAGGTCTGCTTGGTGCGTTTAACCGATGGGGACCGAAACCTGTTACTTGAATTACTTTCCCAATTGCACCTTCTTGAACAAGTTGTCCAGCATAAACAGCACTTTCTACATGAATTCTTTCACTATAGTAAACCATATACTTTTTACCGGTTTCTGCAACTACTTTTTTTGTTTCTTCTAATTGAGCTAATGTTGTAAAAGGTGTTTTATCAGTAAAATAGTCTTTACCTGCTCTCATAACACGATTCCCCAGTGCACTTCTTTCGGAGGGTATTGCGGCGGCAGCTACTAATTTAACATCTTCATCTGCTAAAATTTGTTCAATTGAATCGGCTTGTTTAGCTTGCGGAAATTTATTCAGGAAGTTATTAACCTTCTGCTGATCAGGATCATAAACCCATTTCAATGTTCCACCAGCTTCTATTAGTCCATTACATTGTCCAAAAATATGACCATGATCTAGAGCGATCGCTGCAAAAACAAATTCTCCCGGCTGTACCACTGGGTTTGGCTTTCCCTTTGGAGCATAATACATTCCATCTTTATTGCTCATTCTACCTCTCCTTTCCAATTTCACACTTTCTATTGTAAGGGTTTTCTTTAATGATTACTATAAAAAACCTTTCAGTAAAATCCATTTTCCTTTACTCATTTGTTCTCCTAAAACAATAAATTAGTTTGCTAAACAATAAAAGTGTCACTCCAATCAAGTTCAAAAACCTTCTATACATTTGATTCTATAGTAAACGTGCAGATAAAAAAATAACTAGTATTGTTGTATTTTTGAGTTTAATTGACTGAGAGTGCTTTGATCAGATAGGTAAGGTAGATGAAAATAAAACTAACCACAGCATTCTGCTGTGGTTATACCAGTCCAGGAAATCCTTGTTGCTTCATTACATCATATATTATGATTGCAGCAGTATTGGATAGGTTTAATGAACGAACTTTATCTGTCATATGGATACGTAAGCACTGATCTTCTTTTCCAACTAATAATTCTTTTGGGATTCCATTTGTTTCTCTCCCAAAAACAAAGAACAAATCCTTCTCCTTATCACTAAAATCAAAATCAGAATAATATTTGCTTCCGAAATTTTCAATATAATAAAATTCTGCTTTAGGATACACTGTATATAATTCATCTAACGAATCATAGTAATGAATCCTTACATCATGCCAATAATCAAGTCCTGCACGTCGTAACATTTTGTCATCTGTCGAGAAACCTAATGGTCTAATCAGGTGCAGTTGAACGTTTGTTGCAAGACAAGTTCTTGCGATGTTTCCCGTATTTGCAGGAATCTCTGGTTGAAATAAAACTACATGTACTGCCAATTTATTCACCTCTATTAAGTAATTGCCTAAGCCATTATATCATATTCTTCATCCATTCTGGATATTTCTAACTTTACGCTAAAGACTTCAATTTCCACCAATTCGAAAGAAACGATATTGACATTGTGGTGTCCAAGCAGCAGAATCTTGATAAGTCCAATAGCGATGGCGACTGTTATTTGTATGAGCATTAACTAATGGCATATTTTCACTATCCTTGGCGACTACGATTGTGTTATGATCCCACCTGCCATCACCCTGGAAATCGTAACATATTATGTCACCAGGTAGTAGTTCAGTTGGGCTGTCAATCAATTTAGCTTGAAACGTATTTCCTCTGCTGCTCATGTACCAGCGGAAAGAGTGTGCAACAGACCAACTATAACTCCAACTGCTTCCACTATACCACCAACCTTTCGATCGGTCAGGTGCTCCAGTCATAGGAGCCCCTCCTGCTCGCAGGCATTGTGAAATGTAATTAGTACAGTCATTATCTTCAAAATAGTTATAAGCAGGATTTACATCATTCCACCAGCGTTCAGCATACTGAACTGCCGCTCTTCTATCATAGGAAAAACGTTGCTCTATATCTTCCATTGCTATCGGTTGTTCCGTATATCGTTCATCCCCGCTTGCTTTAGTATATGCACCTTCCTCTAGCAGCTTACTGTCAATAAATATTGCATACCTGTCTAATACCTCTTCTTCATGATAAAAAGAATAATCATCTTTTATCATACATTTAATATGTAAGGAGTAATAATAATTTCCATCATTCCCCACTGTGCAGTTTTTTCGTTTTATTCCTTTCACTACTATCCATTCAATTTTTTTATTATTACTATTATGTAATTGCTTTTTTCGATAAATGGGATGGTTTGTAGTTTTATCATTAAATCTTTCTTGCCAGAGCATTTTTAGTCTTACCAATTTGTTCATAATCATCTCCCCTTTTTAATACTTATTCAATAATAGCAAGGAAAAGAATTAGATATAAACTAATGGAAGATTACAATAATATTACAAAACGAAGACTAGTATTTAAAATTTATTATAGAATGATTAAAAACGTTATTTTTATGATTATGATTACTTCTCTTTGGGTAGAAGTATTGTGAGGAAAATAAATGAGGAGGAATTCTAAAATGAAATTAACGAAAAAAATGACTTCAATGCTTGGTGTATCTGTTTTATCCCTAGGAATATTAGCTGCCTGCGGAGACGCTGAGGAAGATCCAGTAGAGGAAGCACCAGCAACTGATGCTCCAGCGATAGGAGATGAAACTCCTGAAGAACCGGCTACTGGCGAGGAAACTCCTGCTACTGAGGATCCAGCTACGGATGAAGAAAACTCTTTAGGTACACCGGAAGATGGAAATACTGATGGAGCAGAACTGGAAGAAGACACTGATATGAGTGAAACAGAAGAAAGTCAATAAGGAATGGCAGGGTAAGCATTTATTGCTTACCCTTTTCAATTGTAAATATAAGGTTAATTTTGTTAAAAAATGATAAAATGATAATTTTTTCTATTATTATAAGGTATTATAGATTGATAGAAGGGAGGGGTGGACAATGAAGAAAAAATGGTTATCCATTTTCGCCGCAGCAATCTTTTCAGCAAGTTTACTTACAGCTTGTTCAGGAGATGATGGGGAAGCAGAAAATCAAACTGAAGATCAAACTGAAGATCAAGCAGAGACAAATACTGAAGAATCTGCTGAATAATGAATTAATTATAAAAGGGTTAGGATTTACCTGAATCCTAACCCCTTTCCTTTCTCTAACTCTAATAAATATGTTTTTTTCTCTATGCCGCCCCCGTAACCAACAAGCCTGCCGTTTGCACCAATTACCCGATGACATGGAATAATAATAGAAACAGGATTCTTATTATTTGCACCACCAACTGCTCTCAGCGCTTTAGGTGAATCTATTTTCTCTGCTAGTTGTTTATATGACCATGTTTCACCATAAGGTACCGATATTAATGCATTCCAAACTTTCTTTTGAAATTCTGTGCCAAACAACTTATATTTTATAGAGAACTGACTGCGATCACCTCGAAAATACTCGCTTAGTTGATGCTGAACATCTTTTAAGATATTACTATCATACTCTAACAATGTAGGAAGGTTGTATTTTTTGCACCATTTTAACAACTTCTCTTGATTCTTTTCAAACTCTCCAAACTCCATTGCAAGAATTGTATCATGGTCACCAACAAGTGTTAACATACCGATTGGTGAAACCATCTCCGTATAATAAAGCTTGTCCATTTTGTTCAGCTCCTATTTTTGGAATGCTAATCCTTTTTTCATTTCTTCTATTACTTCTTTATCATTTTCCTTAACCATTGCTTCTTTTATTTTTTCGAAGCCTTCTTCTATCCCTATTTTCCCTATCGCCCATGCTGCTGTTCCCCGAATTACAGGTCTAGGGTCTTCTTCCATTAATCGAATCAGTTCCCCAAGTGCACTTGTTTCTTTATAATGAGCAAGTGCTAAAATAGCATTTCTCTGAAGTGGTTTTTTCCCACGCCAAGAACCACTCATCTTCCCAAATTTCTCTTTAAATTCGCGATTAGTTATTTTCAATAAATCAACAAGACGCGGTTTAACTAAATCCGGATCTGGTTCAAATTCCTTGTGGTAATGCAAGTCAACTCCCTTATTGTAAGGACAGACAACCTGGCATGTTTCAAATCCGTATATTAAATTCCCTAATTTATCTCGGTGTTCGTCCGGCATAAATCCTTTGGTTTGAGTTAAAAATGCGAGACATTGTTGAGCATTCAATCTTCCTGGTTCAACAAGCGCTCCTGTTGGACAAGCATCCAAACATTTCGTACAATCTCCACAACCATCATCTAATGGCAAATCAGGTTGAAAAGGAATATTTGTAATCATCTCACCTAAATAAATGTAAGATCCTAATTCCGGGGAGATCATTAATGTATTTTTCCCACTAAACCCAATTCCTGCACGTTCAGCAACAGCTCTATCAGATAATTCCCCTGTATCTACCATAGAGCGATAAGCGAAACCATCTATTTTCTGATTAATAAAATCTGCTAGTTTAGTTAATTTCTCTTCAAGAACAATATGATAATCTGTTCCCCATGATGCACGACAGAACATCCCACGTCTATCACCTTTTACACTTTTCGGCCCATTTTTAATTCTTGTCGGGTATGCGAGTGCAATAGCAATAATGGATTCCGCACCTTTCATAAGACGAGTTGGCTCTGTCCTTTCTTCAATGGTACCTTTTTCGAACCCCGATGCATAACCTAATTCCTGTTGTTCTTCCAATCTTGCTTTTAGTTGAGAAAATGGGGCCGCACTTGCGAATCCAATCTTATCGATCCCAATTTCTTTGCTATATAAAATTATCTCTTCCTTAAGTTTTTCATATGCCATTACACTCACCTCCTTGAATTATTTCACTTTTGCTGTTCGCATTCGATTGAAACATGCAGCTATTTCGAATCTTCTCGGTCTTGCCAGATCTCCAGGATGTTTGCCAGGATACTGCGACAGCTCCTGTAACCCCATTTCCTCCATTACAGATTCCAAATAGTCTAATAACTCCATTAAAGTCCATTCCTTTTTAAGCACACTATTTTCTTCCAAATAACGAATAATTTCCGCCAGTGTATTTGTTTGAGAGCTATCCACTAATTGTTCTACGTTACTTAGTTCAATCAATGTTTCGCCCATTTGAATTGAAGATAGCCCGCGCGCCTGTACTCTCTTTTTCTTCCCTTTTCTCAATGATAAACTATTCGGTAAAAAAACTCTCTTATTCTCATGCTTAGATATATCTGTTACATGGAATGTTCTGTTTAATGGGTACTTTTCTACAATCATTTTTGCCTCTTTTGTTACATTGTGAGGTAAATAATGATCCATCATTATCACATTATCACTGACATCAAAATAGTCACCAGACCCGCCCATCACAAGAATCGTAGATACATTTAAATCATTATACAGTTGTTTGATTTTATCAATAAATGGAGTAATCGGTTCTTTATCTTGATGTACTAGTGCGTTCATTCTAGCATCACGTATCATAAAGTTGGTTGCACTTGTATCCTCATCAATAAGTAATGTGGCAGCGCCTGCCTCTATTGCCTCAACTACATTCGCCGCTTGCGAGGTACTTCCGCTAGCATTCTCTGTAGAAAAATTCTTTGTGTCTTGAGCATGGGGCAGGTCATTAATAAATGTTGAAATGTTAACAGAAGTGATTTGTCTGCCATCTTCTGCTCTGATTTTGACAGCATATGGGTCTGTTACTACATACTCTCTGCCATCACCATTTATATGAGGGTAAACACCTCTTTCGATTGCATGCAGTAACGTGCTTTTCCCATGATATCCTCCTCCAACGATTAAGTTAATCCCCTGCTTGAGCGCCATTCCTGATAATGGCTTCTCCCTATGTGGTATCATTATTTCCACCCTATTTTCTTTAGGGCTTCTGAATGGAACAGCGCTCTTAAGCGGTCTGTTACTGATACCACTTTCTCTTGGTAACACTGATCCATCTGCAATAAACACAATCCACCCATTTTCTCTCATTTGTTTACGGATTTCTATATGCTGATCAGCTAACTGGGCACTCTCCCTTAATTCTTTATCTGATATGGAAAAGATAGATCTCTGCAAAATAGAGGGAATGAGTTTAAGAAATAATCTTTCTGCCTCCCGTCCATTAATCCTTCTTCCATTTGCGGGTAAACCAATTGACAAACAAATAGTACACTCATTTTCACCTAGTAACACTGCTGTTCTTTCTAAAATTTCTTGTCCAGGACTATCTATATAAATTAGTCCACTCTTTCCCGACCCTTTAGCTTTATCAGATTCCTTTTGAATAGCTTCTGATACTTTTCTTGCTATTCGGTCACTCACATAAACCCTTCGTTGTTTATTCTCTTTCCACTCGTTTTTAATTGGACGTGCGTTATTTGGCACAATAATCCGAATCCTGGATGGTGATGCGAATGGATCACCTTGTACATAGTCTACATGTAGTTGAAAGTCAGAAAATTTATAACTGCCTTGTATCGATTTATATGCTTTATAACCTTTCCCATCAATGTTATTTAAGTATTTTTGTAATTGTTTCACTAAGCAAAACTCCTCATTAATTGTACTCCTTTTTATAGGATACATTTACTCAAGGGAATGAAGCAAATTTTTTATAAAATAAAAAACGTAATGCTTCATTTAAAACGAAACACTACGTTCACACCTATGTATGGAGCGGGTGAAGGGAATCGAACCCTCGACATCAGCTTGGAAGGCTGAGGTTTTACCACTAAACTACACCCGCATTGTAAATTAAATATATCACATATGTTTTTCACGCTCATCCATGCCCCTGTATCTTCCCGCATATTCTAGGAAGTTAATGCTTCGGGGCAACTCGTCCCTTACTCGGTAGATGTTATGCTCGTGGCTGAGGTTTTACCACTAAACTACACCCGCATAAAAAGTTATAAATCTACCTCTTTACTAAAACTTCAACAATGTTTTACAAATACTTAACAAAATCATTGGTCTAATTATAACAATTACCTACATTAAATGCAAGTATATATTGAAAAGAGTTTACTTCCATTCACAAAGGGTATTATATATACAAATACTTAATGAATAGGAGAGAATATAATGATCTGGACAATTATAGGTATATTACTTTTAATTTGGATTGTTGGCTTTTTATTAGATGTTGCTGGTGGACTAATTCATATTCTACTAGTTGTAGCATTGATCGTGTTTATTTACAAAATGATACGGAAATAAAAAAGCGGACAACTGTCCGCTTTTTTACTGCAAATATTTATTTTAGATAAACAACAACAAACTTATTGCCATAACAGCCATGCCGGCAATAAGCCCATATATTGAAGTATGTGCTTCATCATACTTTTTTGCTGCAGGTAAAAGTTCATCCAGTGAAATAAACACCATAATTCCCGCAACTGCTGCAAAAATTATTCCAAACATTAAATCATTTAAGAATGGCATAAGGAATAAGAATGCCATTAAAGCACCAACAGGTTCAGCTAAACCTGATAAGAAAGACAGTTTGAATGCTTTTTTCTTATCACCTGTTGAGAAATAAATTGGAACAGATACAGCGATTCCTTCAGGGATATTATGAATAGCAATCGCAACAGCAATCGCAAATCCTAATGCAGGATCTTGTAAAGCCGCAGTAAATGTTGCGATCCCTTCAGGGAAATTATGAATGGCAATAGCTAATGCAGTAAATGTCCCCATTTTCAGTAATGCACCATCTCCATTTGCTGCTTTATTCTTATTCATATCCTCAACCTTCTTCAAATTATGAGGATTTCCATGAGAAGGGATAAATTTATCTATAAGCGCAATTAATAACATCCCGCCAAAGAACCCAATCACTGTCAGCCATTGACCTAATACATCACCTTTCGCATCAGTGAGTGCATCTTGTGCTTTAATAAATATTTCTACCATTGAAACATAAATCATTACACCTGCTGAGAAACCTAATGCCCATGATAAAAATTTTGTATTCGTCGTTGAAGTGAAAAAAGCTAATAAACTACCAACACCTGTTGCAAGCCCTGCCATTAACGTTAAACCAAATGCTATTAAGACACCATCTATTTCTGCCATAGACCTGATACACCTCTCCCTACATAGTGAAATAACTAGCTAAAGTAGTATATGTTGCTTTAGCAAAAAGTTTCACTTACGAAACATCTTACTCCTCATCTAAAATTTCGTCAATATTTTTATTTAAAATCAGCTCACGGATTCAATGGTACAGACTTCGTCAATTACATTATGAATAATGAAGGAGTCCTAAAACCGTTCTTCCTCACATTACCCTATTATCCCTTTAATATAACTTTTACTTTACTAAAAAAACGCTCATCTAAGAATGAGCGTTCCTATAATTTATCTCGATACGAATACCAATCCGCAATCTTATCAACATCCTTTAATTCTAATTCTCTTAAAACAAAATGACGACCAACATACTTATTTAAAATAGCTGTATCAACTGTTGCAAGCTGCTGTTTCCTATGCAGAATATGTTGCTTTTTCTGAAAAGATTGTAACCTTTTATGCTTCACTATAATCGTATCACGGCTAAATAGACGATCCTGAATAAACAGATGCTCTCCGTCTATTCGATAACCAATAGTATGAAACTGGAAGATACTTAAAATACCTGCAAGCAGTATAACAACTATTGGGATAATTATCCACTCCCTCAAGAAGAAGAAAGTACCGATTGTTGCAAGGAAAGGAAGAATCATATTTCTAAATAAATAGTAAGGTAGTGCCCTTTTAGGTAACTTTATCCAGTCCATTTGCTTATAGTTATATTCTGGTAAAAGCTTTGTTAAAAACTCTTCCACTTGTTGTTTTTTTATAAGGGGATATAGTAATGTATTTGTTTGAGTTTTATCCCCTACTTCACCACTAGCAATTTCTACATACAATGTTGCTAAGCCTAGTGGCTGACGTATGATCGATTCCTTAATTCCTATTGCTTGAATTCTCTTAAGGGGAATTGTAGATTGTTTCTTTTCAAGTAACCCTCTTGTTATAAATAACTCTTTTTCGTATCTTGTAATCTTAAAATTCCAATGTTGAACGATTGTTGCAATAATTCCCAATCCCCAAAGAATTATTAATGTTATGATCGCCAGCATGATTAAAACTTGCAATGCTTGTGCAAACAACCAACTTGATGCTTGGTTATAGAATTGGTCAGGTATAAAGGATTCAACCTGGGAAAAAGCTAAACCAAATAACCCTAAGATGACACCAAAAGCTCCTGATGTTGATCCAGCAAGAAACAATGCTTTAGGTGTGATTGATTCTGAAGGATATTCCTTTTCTTTTTCCTCTAGAGAATCTTTACTCCCGGAAACGCCATTTCCAACAGTTTTTTTCTTATACTTTAATTGATCATGAAGTTTTTTTCCTTCTTCCATAGTTACCGCATGGAGAGATGCATCAATGTTTTGGTCACTGCCTGCAGTTTCAATTTGAACCTTTGTCAGTCCTAAAATACGGTGAAGAATGTTTTGTGACAAATCAATTGATTGAATTCTATGTTTTGAAATGGTTCGTTTTTTTCTTATTAAAATTCCTTGTTCAATTTTTATTTGATCTTCCTCTAATTGATATGTGTATCTTAACCATGATAATACACTTCCTATAATGATAAAGGCAGAAAAAACAATGACACCTATAACAATGTACAGCCAAGCATTGTTACCTACAGCTAATATAATCATTGGTAACAAACCAAAAACAGACTGCCGAATTGATTTAATTACAGAGAAGATCATAGCAACAGGATGCAATCGTTTCGGTTCAGACATCATCTTGCTCCACCCTTGCCAACTCAGAAATTTGGTCACGTAAATCAGCAGCTTCTCCTTCTAACAATGCAGGAATTTCATGCTTTGTTGCTGCTGTGGAAATTTGTAATGTAGATAGTCCATATTTTTTTAAGATAGGGCCTTGTTCTGTGTCAACATGTTGTACGCGAATCATAGGAACAACCGTTCTAGTAACAATGATGATCCCATGTTGGATATATATTTCTTGATCATATATTTGATATCTCCAACGTTTCCAACGTAACCGAGGAATAAAGAAGGCCGTTATTAACCATTCCAATCCAGTAAAAACCAGTAAACCAATACCAATCCAATATGTAATAAAGTCTAAATAATAGGAAACTATAAGTGCAGCAATCCCTAAAACAAGTGGAATTATTGCGACTAAATGTGCAGTTAATTGCCAGGCTTTAACAGCATCTAGTGCAATTCTCTCCGATGGTTGTTCTCGCATAATAAAATCCTCCCTTTGACATTTTCTTTTTAGTATTACGAAAGATACAGCGTAGAAGTTTCATTTCTAATGAACTAATTGATCAAAAGTAAGGATCTTTTTACATAATCTACGGAGCAGCAGTTTATCATGACTAATGATTAGCATACCAATCTGTCTTTCCTTCACAATTTGTAACAAGGTTTCCCAAATGGAAACTTGAGATATCGGGTCAAGCATTGTCGTCATTTCGTCAGCTATGATATAGGAAGGATTAGCTAGTAGACACCTCACAATACATACTCTTTGCAACTCACCACCTGATAGCTGCAACGGAAATCGATCTAACCATTCTTTCTTTATTTTAAACAGATTTAACATTCTCTGATCAATTTGACCAGCTTCCCCTAAGATTTTTTTAATGCGCCATTTGGGATTTACAGCTTGCTCAGGATGCTGCCAAATTAATTGAACGGGATGTGCATTCCCTTTCTTCTGTTTAATAGAAATTGCCCCATTATTTGGTTGCTCATAACCAGCTAATATTTTTGCAAAAGTTGTCTTACCACTCCCACTTTTCCCCATCAAACCAATAATTTCACCTTCACGCATAGAAAACGTTACATTTAAAAATAATGGGGTTGCTCCCTCATAATAATAATCAATACTTTTAGCTATTAGCATAAGAAGTCCCCTTTATTGAAAAATAATTCTCAGGTAATGCTTTCCATAATGCCTTTGTATAAGGGTGAACTAGTTTTGAACCTTCTTTATCGAAAGCGATCTTATTAACAACTTCCACAATTTCCCCCTGATAGAGTACCGCTATCTTATCTGCTATTTCTTGTGCTGCTTGAAAGTCATGGGTAATCATAAGCAATGCTCTGTCATCTGATTGGATCGATTTCAAGAGTTGTAACATTTCATGCCGTGCTTGTTCATCCAATCCCGGTGTAGGCTCATCGGCAACGATGAAACTGGCATTGCTAATTAATGCAGTAGCTACTAATATACGTCTCGCTTGCCCGCCAGATAATTGAAACGGATATTTACTCATAACATTGTCCGTTAACTGTAATTGATTAAGGATCCTCTTTATCCTGTTTACATCATGTGAAAACAGCTGGATTTGTTTCCCTATTTTCATTAATGGATCCAATGCATTTACAGACTGTGGAACTAATACAATCTTCTTGCCGTTCATTGATTGTTCTATTCGGTGATTTTGTAATAACATTTTTCCCATGTAATCCATTGTACTGGGTAAGATGTGAAAAATCGCTTCAGCAAGCAGGCTTTTTCCAGAGCCACTTGCACCAACTAATGCAACAATTTCTCCTTTGTTAATCGTTAAAGATATATCCTTCAATATTTCTTGCTTGCTATGTCGATGAAATACACTTAATCCTTTAATCTCTACCAATGCCTTCATATGATTGATCCTTTTCAAAATAGTTTTTCCATCCTTTGGCACCTATTTGGAACAGTAAAATAATGAGTAGTAATACCAAACCCGGGAAGAAAGCTAACCACCATAAACCTGTTGACAAATACTGCATTGCTTCAGATAATATGACACCAATGGCTGGCTGCTCTGCTGAAAGCCCAAACCCTAAAAAAGTAATTGAAGCTTCGTGTAAAACAGCATGTGGGAAAATCAGAGTAAAACCTACTAACATTTGTGGATATAGATGAGGCAAGAAATGGTACCAAGCCTGCCACCAAAAACCTTTTCCAAATTTCTTCGAAACTTTTACATAATTCATTTCTTTCAATTGTAATATTTCCGCACGCAGCACTCTGGTTAAGCTTGGCCAATGTGTTAGCACAAGGCCAACCACTACACCCTTTACACCACCACCTAATGTAAACGAAATTAAAATTAATGTCACCAGATGGGGCAAACTTAGAAATAAATCTGCCAGCCAGCTAATGAATTGGTCGATTTTTTTATGAATGGAGGTTAATATTGCCAGCAAAAAGCTTGCAACCGTTGAAACCACTGCAGTTACTAAGCCAATACTAATACTAAGTTCTAATCCTTTCATTGTTCGGAGAAACATGTCCCTTCCTAGCCAGTCTGTGCCGAACAAATGAGATAGACTGGGCGGAAGATTTTTAGCCTCTAATTGGATGCTTATACTATTTGTATCAATAAATATTGAGACTATATAAAGAAATCCTAACAGAATAACAGGGAGGTACATAGATTTTTTCACGAAAATCTTCCCCCTCTTCTAACTCTTAACCTTGGATCAACCATGAAATAAAACATATCTGCCAGGAAATTGCCTAAAAAGACGAAGCATGCACTAATTATCACGACGCCTAATAAAAGCGGCACATCTCCATTCAAACCAGCATTAACAATTGCTTGTCCTAACCCTGGATAACTAAATACTTGTTCTGCTAAAATGGCCCCACCAAACAATTCACCAAATGAGGCAAAATGGACAGAAATTGCCGGTAATATCATGTTTCTCAGACCGTGCCTGAAAAATAGCTTCTTTCCATTCAATCCATTGGCTCTAGCTTGTTTAATATATGGTTGTTCTAATACTTCCAATAGTTTTTCTCTAGTATGTAAGCATACATTGGCAACACCAATTATGCTAAGCGTTAATGCAGGTAAAATGGCATGATAGAGTCTGTCCGTAATTGATATTTCATTGGATAGGACACCAATTGGTGCACTTAATCCGATTGGCAACAGGCCTAACCAAACAGCAAATATCATTAATAAGATTAAACCCAGCCAAAATCCTGGTGTTGCTAATAAAATGAAGCAATATCCTCTTATCAATCTATCGATCCATGTCCCCTGTTTCATTGCAGCAAATGAACCTAGTATTACACCAAATACACCTGCTAGGCCCCATGCCATCCCCATCAGGAGGAACGAAGAAACAAAGCGGTCTGCTATAACATCTATAACTGGTAACCGATAGATTAGGGAAATACCGAAATCTCCCGATAATAAACTGGTTAACCAGTTAAAGTACTGTATGAAAAGCGCCTCATTCAACCCCCAATAAGCCTCAATAGCCACCTTTTGTTCAGGGCTTATCATAAGCATATCTGCACCAATATATGCCCGGACAGGATCAACTGGCGATAAACTGACTAACAAAAAAGTAATTAAGCTTACTGCAACTAGCAGCAATAGCAGACGCGTAATTTTTTTCACAATAAATATAGCTAGTTGCATATGTTTACCCCTCTTTACTCTTCATAAGACCATTCAGTAATAAAATCAGTAATTGGCCATCCATGGCCATGTGGTTGCACTTTTTGCTCACCGATATTTAAATTTTCGTTTATATAATAAATATGATTCAGATTAACCAGCCACACCCAAGGTGCATCCCCTTTAGCACTAACTCCTGTTATTCCATCCCATTGAACTTTACGCCAATACTCGTTTGCATCCTCTTCCGACAATGCATGAATTGCTCTATCAAAATATTGGTCTATTGTTTCATTTTGATAATAGTTACTATTGTAATAATCAATACCCTGCATGTTAGAACCATATAAGTAATAGAGTTCAATCGGGTCATGACTTCCCCACCCCATCATAACAGGGTGGGCATGCATTAAATTTTCCAGTTCCGCCCAGCTCTTTCCATCTGTAGCCACATCAACACCGAAATTCTTCATTTGATCAGCGAATACTAGAGATAAAGACTGCCGTAATTGGTCACCTGACGGGTAGTACAGTGTAAATGCTGCTTTTAATCCATCTTTCTGATAAAAACCATCTTCTTCTTTAGTCCAGCCCGCTTCTTTAAGAATTTGCTCTGCTTCTGATAAATTATGTTCAACCTTCGCTTCATCGCTACCCCATGGCAATCCATCAACACTAGAGTATGCCGCTGTTCCTTCTCCATTTAAAACACCTTCGACTATTGCCTCCCGGTCCACTGCTATATTCATCGCACGACGTAAAGCAATGTCTGCTGTAACCTTATTACCAACCGGTTCCCCTTCTTCATTTGTAAAGGGCACCGTAACGGGTAGCATGACACCACGGTTATCAACACTTTTTAAAGAAATTCGCTCCATTCCGTCTATTTCCTCTGTTGCAAAAGTAATCGGTAATGATAATACATCTATTTGACCAGTTTTTGCTGCCGCTAAGGCCTGGTCTTCTGCAGCGAACAAAAATGTCAAACGATCAAACACTATATCTTCCCCATAATAATATGGATTTTTCTCTACAATTAATTGTTCCCCTTTACGCCACTCGACCAATTGATATGGTCCAGAACCAATCGGATTCTCACTGTATCCACTATCGTATGCATGCTGTGGAACAATACCTAATGTTTGTAATGTTGTAACAAAGGTAGATTGCGGCCTTTTTAAATAAAATGCTAATTCACTATTACTTAATTTTTCGATTTGGTCTACATTAGTTAAATCAACGATAGATTGTGATTTTTTTGCTGTTTCATAAGTGAAAATCACATCATCTGCTGTTAAAGATTCTCCATCTGAAAACTTTACATTATCTCTTAGCTCAATTGTCCATATAAGCCCATCTTGTGAAACTTCATAGTCTGTTGCAAGATCTGTTGTGATATTTAACGATTGGTCTCTGGACAATAGGGTGCTTTGAAAAAGCGGTGATCCATATCTTCCCCAGCCAGTCGTTGGGTCAAAACCAGATTCGGGTTCGCCACCAATCGCTAATGTTAATTGGTTTTCTTCTATAACTGTTTGTGATTGTTCCTCAGGATCCACGAGTTTTTTTTCATTACATGCTGTTAAAATAATTGCAAGTAATACTATTAACCATAATTTATATTTCATTGAATGTTCTCCTCATATTAAAAAAGTTCATTACTAATTATACATAATAGAATGATAATCGACTAGCAATCTTTTACAACTTATTATTACAGTAAGAAAATAAAGAAGTTGGGACGTAAGTAATTTCCTTCGTCAAAAAAACCCGAACGATGAGTCGAATTTTCACTTACCATTCGAATTCGTTCGGGTTATTTGGTGAATATATAATTCGACGTAGCGTACTCCATTTACCTCTATTTAAATTGAAATGCATATCCATAGCTCCGCAAGACTATTCTCTTTTGACAGTGCACTTTATAAGATTTCTAAGTAAATGAGTATTCTAAATGGTTTTTCCTTACTAAACCGTATAACTACAAAGCAAGGCAACATACGGAGACTAATGCGGGAATAGCACGAGCTGAAAATACACCGGGTAACCATTTATCTTTACCAGGTTAATTGAAGCCGCATCCTCAGCACAGTCCGGATAAAATAGTCTTGCTGTTTACTTTTGATTTGCAAGTCTATGAATCAATACAGCGTTATAGCCGCCACCGAAACCATTGTCAATATTTACAACACTAATCCCCGATGCGCAGGAATTCAACATTGTTAATAAAGCTGATAACCCTTGAAAATTCGCACCATATCCCACACTTGTTGGTACAGCGATAACTGGATGGGAGACAAGCCCGCCAACAACACTAGGCAATGCTCCTTCCATACCTGCTATAACAACCGTAACTGTAGCTTGCCGTATTTCATCAATATGAGCAAGCAGCCTGTGGATACCAGCTACACCCACATCATAATACCGCCTTACTTCCACTCCATAAGCTTCTGCAGTCAATGCCGCCTCTTCTGCGACGGATAGATCTGATGTACCGGCACAAACTATTGCAATATACCCTTGGAATTGGGGAGTGTCAGTTGAATTTTTCATAAAAAGTAGATTTGCGATTTCATGATATTCAAAATCGGGCAATTCTTTTCGAACCTTTTTTACTTTTTCTTTATTCACTCTTGTCACTAGAATATTTTCATTTTTCGCCATCATTGCCCGGGAAATATCGATAATATGTGTCGATGTTTTCCCTTCCCCAAAAATCACTTCAGGGAAGCCTTGGCGTTTTTTGCGGTGATGATCGACCTTTGCAAAGCCCAGATTCTCAAACGTAGCAAGTTGTTCCCTTGCCTCATCTGCACTTAATTCTCCTGATTCTACTTGCTTTAAAATATCTTCTAACATGTTGTCACAACCTATTTTCAGAAGTATTTCTCAATATCTTTAGCTAATTGTTGATATCGAGCAAATACTTTCTTATATTTTTCGTGATTATCCAAATTAGGCTGGATTACCTGGTCAACTGGTATATTTTCTTTTATTTGTTCAAATGATGCCACTTTGTTTATTGCAACAAGTGCGGTCCATCCCGCACCCCATGCTGCACCATGGTGTGTGTCTGCCAATTGAATTTCTTTGCCAAATACATCCGCCATAATTTGCACCCATAAGGTTGATTTAGATAACCCGCCATTAACTGAAATGCTTGTTGGCTTTCCTGCAATTGCTTCTAAAGATTGTCCAATTTGATACAAATTAAAGACAATCCCCTCAAGAACCGCTCGTACAAGTTGTGGTCTACGATGAGTTACACTTAATCCATAGAAATTGCCCCGAGCTTTTTGATTCCACACTGGAGCCCGTTCACCATTCACATATGGTATAAATAATAAACCATCAGCACCAATTGCTGTATCTTCTGCGCCTTTTAAAAATTCTTCATGGCTTCCTTCAAATTCCATCATTTCTTTTAACCATTGTAAGGCAATCCCGCCATTGTTTGTTGGACCACCGATGATGGAAGTATCAGCAGTAAATGCATAACTGAAGGTTTCCCCATTTTGATTGACATGTTGACCCTCAATCAGCTGTCTAATTGCACCACTTGTCCCAACAGAGACAGCTACTTCTCCTGGCTTAATTGCACCATTTCCCAGATTTGCAAGTTGCCCATCAGCAGCACCAATCACTAACTTAACATCTTTCGGCCAGTTCATTTCTTCTGCCAATTCTTCTTTTAAGCCGACAATAATTTCTGTTGGTGCGACAATCCGGGAAAGCTGCTCTATTTTCACCCCGGCATATTGCAATACTTCTTCATCCCATGATAATGATTTAATATTCATTAATCCAGTTGCTGAAGCCATCGAATAGTCAATCACACGTTTTCCGAACCATTTGTAAATAAAATACTCCTTCATTGACATAAAATACTTTGCTTCTTGATAAGGACGATAATTATATTCTTTCATCCACATTAATTTTAAGAGTGGAGACATTGGATGAACAGGTGTACCCGTCTTTGTGTAAATATCTTTTTTCAAAACTGGATCCATTCTTTCTACAAGTGAACTGCTTCGTCCATCTGACCATATAAGCATATTAGACAATGCTTCACCATTCTCACCTACACAAATCAAGGAGTGCATGGCGCAAGATATACCAACCGCTAACACTTTTTCATTTTTCGTTTTCTTAAAAATGTCTGTAAGTACTCCCCGTGTTTGCTGCTCTATAACAGCAGGATTTTGTTCGACAAACGAGTCTTGGGGATATATTGTTTCAATTAATTGTTCTGATTCTTTAATTACATTCCCTTTCAAATCAAATGCAACAGCCTTTACACTCGTTGTTCCTAAATCCAGGCCGATAACTAACTCTCTCATTCCAATTCCCCCCTATCAGATTAAGCGACAATTCCAATACCATTATAATAAGAATCTTCGCTTGTCACCAGGTCTGTTGGCGTTTGTTTTCTTCTTCCTTTATAATCACTAGTATTATGATAGTATCTTACAGTATGAATACGAAAAGCTTTGGAAAGATCCAAAGCTTTTCAACATCCGGGGTCTATGATAAAGCACGGTTCATACTACCACTTTTATAGCCAACAAGATCCATTGTAACGAATTTATACCCATAACTTTGCAATTTTTCTGTTACTCTCTGATGATTAGCAAGTAATTTTTGCATATCTTGTGGTTCTACTTCAATTCTGGCAATTTCGCCATGTGTTCTGACTCGTACTTGTCGCAAGCCAATGGTTTTCAGAAATGCCTCTGAGCGATCTACTTTCGTTAATTTGGCTTGTGTTATTTTTTCACCATAAGCAATTCTTGATGATAAACAAGCAAATGAAGGTTTATCCCATGTTGGCAGACCCATTTCTTTCGACAATTCCCTAATCTCATCTTTAAACAAATCCGCTTCTTGTAACGGTCCACGTACCCCTTGTTCTTTCGCTGCCCGCATACCAGGCCTGAATTCATTCATATCATCGGCGATTACACCATAAACAATATTGCTGAATCCTTTTTCTTGCATGATTGGTACTAGGTGATCAAACAGACTGTTTTTGCAAAAATAGCAACGATTTGGATTGTTTTCTGTATAACCAGGTATTGCTAGTTCACTTGTTTCAATAACTAGATGTTTTGCACCAATATGCTCAGCAAGCTTCCTCGCTTCTTCTAACTCACTTGTTGGATATGTTTCTGAATCTGCTGTGACTGCTAACACATTTTCTGCTCCTAATGTATCCACAGCAGCTTTTAATAAGAAAGTACTGTCAACACCACCTGAAAAGGCCACGACAACTTTCTTCATATCTTGGAGAATAGAAGTCAATGTTTCGTATTTTCTATTGATATCCATTCTATCTCCTCCTAAAGTAACTATTATGGCTAACTATTAAAAATATTATATCGTCATCGCTCCAAAACCGCCATCTACTCTAATAAATGTTCCTGTAACAAAACCGCTAGCTTTATCTGATGCTAAGTAAACAGCTGCACCTTGCAATTCTTCCGGTTCACCAAAACGGTTCATCGGTGTATGATTCATTATTGAATTTACACGGTCTTCACTTAAAATTTTGCGATTTTGTTCAGCCGGGAAAAATCCTGGAATAATTGCATTAACCCGAATGTTATTAGGTGCGAATTCCCGCGCTAAGTATTGTGTCACACTATTCATTGCAGCTTTCGATGCTGAATAAGTAAATACTTTCGATAATGGTGTGGTTGATGATACTGATGAAATATTAATGATGCTTCCACCACGGTTTTGTTCGACCATTTTCTTCGCAAAGATTTGGGTTGCAAAAACAATCCCCTTAAGATTAACATCCATAATCTTGTCCCATTCTTCTGTCGCTAAGTCTAAAAAGGGGGTAGTACTATTCATCCCTGGTGCATTCAGTAAGATATCCCACCCTCCTGACCATGCTTCAATTTCTGATGCTACTTGTTCCACTGTAGCTAAATCACTAACGTCTGCTTGAAATGCTTTTGCTTGCCCTCCAATTGTATTAATCTCTTCCGCTACTTCTGTTGCCGTATCCAGGTTGCGTCCAACAATGGCAACCTTTGCTCCATGATCCGCTAATCCTTTTGCAATGGAGGCTCCCAATGTACTGTTTCCTCCAAGTGCTACTGCTACTTTCCCTGTTAAATCAAATAATTTACTCACAATCATTCTCCCCCTATTAATTAGATTAAGTTTCCATTTTCATCAAATTCCAGGTCATAAAGGTCTGTAAGCTTTGTTAAATTATCGTTGCTTTCAACATCTGCTAACATGTTTTCAGACACTTCGATTTCACCAATTTCTAATGTGTTTTTAATCCTCACAACTCTTGCTTTTGTAAAATCAAGTATATTACATGTCTTAATTGCTGCTTGAATTGCTGTCCTATCAGATGGCATTGCTGTAGAAATGTGTGTAGGTCCAACAACAGTAGATGTTAAACCATTGGCGTAAGTAGTTTCTGTGTCCATTTTGTCCACCAGCTTTTGTGTAGTAAAATCTGCTGTTCCAACCCCATTTGCATTTCCTTCTGTTTGTTCCGTTAAATCTAGTACTACCATTTTCGTAACATCCGGTCCCCCATAAGCGTATGGTGTAGGATAACGTCCGGTAATGTTTGGATCCATCCCGTCACCACTAATGTTTTTTCCGATTTCATCAATGACCAAAACATCAATCTGGTCAAAGAATAGTTTCGGTAACGAGGCTTTCGCTAGTTTTTGCAAGTCGGGTTCTTTCTCTTCAATTTCCTCTGATAAAAGCACCTCTAATTTCGCAACTTTATCAAACGCATTTTCGACAGTTGCAACCGCAAACATAATCGGCATTTTGTCAATAATAATCTTTGCCATTGCTGGTACATGCTCTGCCATATGTTTAAAACCTAATTGATGACATGCTTCTGCCCCTTTTTGTTTTCCCAGACCAATACTAATCATTTTCATAATGCCACTTTCAACAGGTCCTCTAAATGCTGTATGCGGCTTTACTCTGTTAATAACTACAATACCATCAGCTTCTGATGCAATTTTATCTACATAAATAGGTAAACCGTTTTCAAGTTGGTCAATTTGAATAACCTCCATTGATGAGCGAATCTCCGCACCAACTACCTCTTCTCTAACTCCCAGGTGCTCCAGCACTGCTTTTTGTCCTGGACCGGTAGCGCCGCCATGACTTCCCATACATGGGACAATAAATGGTTTCGCGCCATGTTTTTTCAAAAAGTCTATCGTAACTTTTGTTAATTCCACTAAACGATCCAATCCCCTGGATCCCACAGCAACCGCTACTTCCATTCCCGGTTTTATTTGATGTTCTAGTCCTTTCTCATCTAGCTGAACCATCAATTCTCGACCGAGATCATCAATCTGTTGATCGTCAAAATTTTGCTTTACTTTGACCATCTTCGGTATGGGAATATCACGGACTAATTCATGTAAAATACTCATCAATTTCACTCCTCTATTTATATCTATTTCTAGTATAGCACTGATTTGTTTAGTGCTCAAAGTAATTATTTTCAGAAAATAATATGTGATAAATAAATAACAATAGTTACTGTAAGCATACTAAACACAGTAGAAAATAATACGGTTTGTGCAGCAAAATCTGGATGGCTTTTATACTCTTCAGCAATCACAGAACTATTCACCGATGTCGGCATTGCAGATGCAATAAATAATGCTTGAGCCAAAATCCCTTCCAATTGAAACAGCCAAATGATAATGATTGCAGTGGCTGGCCCGCCTATAAGGCGTAAGAGAATGCTTATATAAACAGAAACAAGGCCTTTTTTAAATTCCATTTTTGCTACTTGAGCTCCTAAAGTCAAGAGAGCAAGCGCTATCATAGAATCGGCAATATAATTAGCTGATACCAATATAGGTTCAGGAACTTTAATGTTCCATACATTTAGAAGAACACCAGATAACATGGCGTAGAGTACAGGCATTTTAAAATAACCAAGTGCTGCACGGAGCTTCCCTTCATCTGCGGCTCTTAGTGTAAAAATCCCGTAAGAAAATAAAAAGATATTCTGTAATGTCAACATAATCACTTGAATAGACATTGCAAATGGATCACTTTTAAAAACAAGGTCATTAACAGGAACCCCATAGTTTCCTGAATTGAAGAACATGACACTATTTGCAAAAGTATTCCGTTTACTACCGGTAATTTGCAGGAGTTTCGCTATAATCACTGCAAAGATATACAATAACAAAACAAGCAATATAAAAAATCCCAATACTTGCAGGAACAAGTCCAAACCGAACGTAGCTTCATACAGTTTGACAAAAATGAAACCAGGAACTAAGAAGTATATATTTAATTTTGCTAATGTCGAAAGGTCCAATGTGAATTTTATATACAAATAGTAACCAATTGCCATTATTATAAAGACCGGGAGAATTATATCTTTAAAGATTACTAGAAATTCTGTCATAATAGCCTTCCTTTTTAATAACAACGTTGTTATTAATATATTAGCATATTATCTATAAAAAGAAAACAATATACTAATTATTCTTATAACCTATTATTCCCTTTTCATGATCAGTCCATAGTCAATTTGTTATGTTATAGTAAAATAAGCGATATTTTGGTATACTAAGCTCACACATTTTTATTTCTTTAAAATTTAGTTTGTTTTCTAAACAAACATATCATACAGGAGGTTGACTATGTTAACAGGAGATGGAGCATATATTAAGAAGATTAATCGCCAATACATATTAAATGTTATCTTTGAAAATTTAAAGATTTCACGTGCTAATCTGGCAAAAGTGACGGGATTAAATAAGGCGACTGTATCTGTGCAAGTTAATGACCTTCTTAATGATGGATTAATCTATGAAACAACAGAAGAACATAATGTAGTCGGTAGACGGCCAATCATGTTATCAATCAATGAAAGCGCTGCATACTTTCTAGGAATTGATCTGGATTACCATCACATTCTTTTCAATGTCACCAATTTAAGAGGGGATACAGTAAAATACGAAAAATTTGACTTACATACAGATGTCTATGATGAAATAGTTGACTTTGCAGCAAAGAAAATCAAGCGATATGAACAAGAATATAGTATAGCAAAATACGGATTGGTCCATACCTATATTGCTGTTCATGGGACTGTTTCAACAGATGAAACCATTCACTTTGTGCCAGCCTATCAATGGCGGGATAAAGATCTGAAGAATGATTTAATACATAGAGGAGTTAAACATGTATTTATAGAAAATAATGCAAACTTATCTGCCTACGCAGAAAAAGTGTTCCAATTTAATAATAGTGAGAATTTATTAAATATTAATTTATCATCAGGTATTGGAGCAGGAATTATTATTAATGGTGAGTTACACCGAGGCTTTCTGGGACATGCCGGCGAGATGGGGCATATGATTATATACCCTAAAGGAAAACCATGCCGTTGCGGGAACGAAGGCTGCTGGGAACGATATGCTTCTGAACCTGCTTTTTTTGAATATGTAAACAGGTTAGTGGATCATAATATTTATTCCCATTCTGAAGTAAAAAAACTTATCGATGCAAACAAAGATGAAATTTTTCTGGCACTTCATAAATGGATTTCCGATATTTCGATAGGAATAAATAACATCATCAATCTTTATAATCCTGAAATGATCGTTTTAAATAGTCCGCTATTAAAATTATATTCTAATTCATTAGAAGAGATTAGTAATCACTTAACCTCATCTGTTTCGCATTACCGGGCTATCGTTATTTCAGGACTCGGGGCCAAATCTTCAGTTATTGGTGCTTGTGCTTTAGGAATACAGAAGTTCCTAGATTTGCCAAAACTATCTTTAGCTTATACAAATAATAGTGATAGTGCATAAACAGTAAAAAGCTGAACCATATGCCACAAACATAAATCAAACGGATATTTTTTAGAAATTATATTAGTAAAGTAACAAAGTAAAAATCCGAACAATTGAATAGAATGTCAACACGAGCATTCGGGTCATTGTTCGGATTATCTATCATTATTTTATCTGTAACTTATTTCATCCACTCGGTGTGGAAGACACCTTCTTTATCCTTCCTTTGATAGGTGTGGGCACCAAAATAGTCCCTTTGTGCCTGAATTAAATTTGCTGGAAGATTTTCAGAGCGATAACTGTCATAATAAGCAATAGCACTTGCAAACGTCGGTACAGCTATACCATTTTCAATTGCTACAGAGACCACTTTACGTAATGCGGATTGATACCCTTCTACAATTTCTTTAAAATATGGATCAAGCATTAAATTCGCTAGTTTCGGGTCATGATCATAAGCCTCTTTTATTTTTTGTAAGAAATGAGCACGAATTATACATCCCCCGCGCCAAATCATCGCTATTTCTCCATAATTCAGATTCCAGTCATTTTCCTCCGAAGCTTGCCGCATTTGTGCAAAACCTTGGGCATATGAAGTGATTTTACTCATATATAATGCCTTACGAACTAACTCAATCAGCTCTTTTTTCTCACCGTTATATTGGATAGACGGACCACTTAATTGTTTACTGGCTGCAATACGCTCTTCTTTCAGTGCAGATATAAAACGAGCAAATACTGATTCTGTGATTAATGGCAGAGGAACACCTAAATCAAGTGCATTTTTGCTTGTCCACTTACCAGTACCTTTTTGACCTGCAGCATCCAGAATAACATCAACCAATGGTTTTCCTGTTTCTTCATCCTTCTTCGTGAAAATGTCTGCAGTGATTTCAATAAGATAACTGTCAAGTTCTCCTTTGTTCCATTCTGTAAACACTTCATGAAGTTCATCAGTAGTTAATCCTGCTACATTTTGTAAAATATAATACGCTTCTGCAATTAATTGCATATCACCATATTCAATCCCGTTATGTACCATTTTGACAAAATGGCCTGCGCCATTTGGGCCAATATATGTTACACATGGATCTCCTTCTACTTTTGCTGATATTGCTTCAAGTATTGGAGCAACTAAATCATATGCTTCTTTTTGTCCTCCCGGCATTATCGATGGCCCTTTTAATGCTCCTTCTTCTCCTCCAGATACACCTGTTCCAATAAAATGGATGCCTGTATCATCTAACTCTTTATTTCGACGAATTGTGTCAGTAAATAGTGTGTTACCCCCATCTATTAGGATATCTCCCTTTTCTAAATAAGGTTTCAATGATTCAATTGTTGCATCAGTTGCTGGTCCCGCTTTCACCATTAATAAAATTTTACGCGGTGTCTCTAATGAGTGTACAAATTCTTCTATCGTTTTAGCCCCAGTAAAATTTTTCCCTTTCGCTTCCTCTTGAAAAAACGCTTTCGTTTTTTCATAAGATCTGTTAAATACAGAGACTGAATACCCTCTGCTTTCTATATTCATAGCTAGATTTTTCCCCATTACAGCAAGACCTACCACACCTACCTGTTGCTTTACCAAGCTTTTCATCTCCCTTTTATTAAAAGTTTGTTTACTAAACAAATTATATTTATATCTTAATCGTATTTTAGAATTATTGCAAGTCGCCTCACAAGAGCATCATTTGAAATGTGACATAATGTCATTTATAATGGAAAGGTGACATTGTGTCATTTACCTAGGAAGGGGCTAATTTACAATGAAAAATCAGCTTGTCCATTTAAATATCAAACAAATTAGAACAGAGTTAATGAGATTTATGATGGCCTATGAATTTGCCTTAGAGGAAATAAATACAAAGATTAACATTCTTCAGCAAGAATTCGAATATGTACATGATTATAACCCAATCGAACACGTAAAATCACGAGTGAAATCACCAGAAAGTATACTGAAAAAGGTAAAAAAGAAGAAAATCCCTTTAAATATCCCTGCTATCCAGGAAAAAATCAGAGATATAGCTGGTATCAGAATAACATGTTCATTTGTTACGGATATTTATAAGATTGCCAATATGTTAGAAAAACAAAAAGATATAACAGTTATCGAAAAGAAAGATTATATAAAAAATCCAAAACCGAATGGATACAAAAGTCTTCATTTAATTATTCAAATACCTATCTTTATGTCAGACCGGGAAGAAAATATTTATACGGAAATACAAATTCGAACAATTGCAATGGACTTTTGGGCAAGCTTGGAACACAAAATATACTATAAGTACAACAGAGAGATTCCTCAACATTTACGTGACGAGTTGAAAGATGCTGCCAAGTCAGCTAATGAACTCGACAAAAAAATGGAAAGGATTCATCGGGAAATTAATGTGCTAAAAGAAGCGGAAGATGCTGCTATGGTCAATGACGATCCCAAGTTCCCCGCGGATCTTCTTATGCCTTTATTAAGTGAGTCATATGACAAGGAGTGAGGGCGTGCCAAAGAAAACTTTTTATAATTTACCTGCAGAGAAAAAACTAGTACTTATGGAAGCATTGCAACATGAGTTCTCCCAGGCAGCTCTTGCTGATGCGTCTGTTGCTAACATTATTCAGTATGCTAATATACCTAGGGGGAGTTTTTATCAATATTTTCATGATAAAGAGGATGCATTTTATTATCTCTTTGATCAACATGTTCACATTGCAATGGAAACATTCTTATCCAAATTAAAGAAACATGATGGACGACTGTTTGAAGCAATGTTAGCTTTCTTTGAAGTAATTATAGAGGAAAAAAAGAACTTTCACTTTTTTAAAAATGCATTGTTAAACATGAATCACCGAATGGAAAATGCATTCACTAATATTTTTACTGATGAAAAAAGAGCAGGTCATTTCAATGCTATCACCACTATTATCAATTTCCAAGAATTGAAGCTAAAGTCACATGATGAGTTACTTCCATTAATGAAACTCTTATCATCAGTTACTGTTCATGCAATAATTGAAAAATTTTCTAAGGAACTGCCCTTAGATGTAGCAGTGAAAAATTACAAATCCCAGCTGGAATTTTTGAAAAAAGGGGTAATAAAACAGTGATTCTTCTTTTTGGATACAGTAAATTCCCACCTATTTATGAAGGGTAAGGTGGGAGTTTAAAAAGTATCTAATTAAATTCCCAATTAGTCAGAGTGTAGTAATAACTGGTCCATTATTAGTTAAGATTAGCGTATGTTCTATTTGAGCTACAAAACTTCTTTCAGTGGCAATTGTCCATCCATCTTCTCCCTGAAATACTTCTTCTTCAAAAGACGAAATAAATGGTTCAAATGCGATAACTGTGCCTTCTTTTAATATTTCATCATCCCATGTATTTTTAAAGTTATAGATATGGTCAGGTGCTTCATGTATTTTTCTGCCGATACCGTGTCCGGTAAGGTTTTTAATAACCGTTAAACCATTTTTCTTTGCAGTTTCATAGACTGCGTTACCTATATCACTTATTTTAGAACCTGGGTTTGCATACTTAAGCCCTTCTTCGAAAGCTTTCTTAGCAACTTCACAGAGCTTATACTGTAATTGAGTACCTTCTCCCACGACAAAGGAAACTCCTGTATCGGCAAAATAGCCGTTCTTGGATGCTGATACATCTATGTTTACTAAATCCCCATCTTTAATTACACGGTCACCAGGTATTCCATGCGCCACTTCCTTATTAACACTAATACAAGTATAGCCAGGAAAATCATACTCTCCTTTTGGTGCAGAAATTGCACCAGCTTTTTCAAATAGCTCTTTAGCGAGAGAATCAAGCTCTTTTGTTGTTATTCCGGGAATTGTATTCCTAACCATATCATCTCTAATAGTTGCCACAATTTTCCCAATTTCTTTTAACCCAATAAAATCTTCTTCGGTTTTTGCAATCATATGGAAACCTTCCTCTTCATAAACATTTATAAACAATTATTAATTATCCTTTATCTTGCCAAAAAAATCAATCGTGTTAATTAATATCTCTATTTCTCTCCAAACAATTACATTACTTCCGTAAAAGGTGGTCAATTATGAAAATCTTCGTAAGACAAGGTGACTCTTTATGGTATTATAGTCAATTATTTAACTTACCAATATCATTAGTTATTGCTTCTAATCCCACTATTTCACCATCTCAGTTATATGTTGGGCAACAAATCGACATTCCGGGCTATACAATACACTCATATACAATTAAATCGAATGATACATTATGGAACATTGCAAGAAATTTTAATATACCAATGGATAGTTTATTCTTACTCAATCCGGCTATTCAACCCTCATACTTACAGATCGGACAACAATTATCTATCCCAATCCGGGTTACAAACCTTATCATGTCAGATGTTAGTCAATATACTTATGAAAGAATGGTCACTGATATTAATCATCTCGTTACTATATATCCCTTTATTAAAAGGAGAGCTATTGGAAGATCGGTTCTAAATAAAGATATACTTGAATTAGAAATAGGAATTGGGCAAAGCACTCGTAACATTAATGGATCCTTCCATGCTAATGAGTGGATTACAACACCAATTATTATGCAATTTATTAACGAGTACGCACTATCTATAATGAACAATCAGCCAATTAGAGGGCTCTATCTCCTGCCCTACTTTGAAACCGTCCGTCTCTCTTTCGTACCTATGGTTAATCCTGACGGTGTCAATCTTGTATTAAATGGGCCAGATGCTGCTGATAATTTGCGTGATCAGGTATTACAAATAAATCGGCAAAATCCCAATTTTAATAGCTGGAAAGCTAATATCAATGGGGTAGATTTAAATAATCAATATCCCGCATTATGGGAAACAGAAGCAGCTAGAAAACCTGCCTCACCTAGCCCAAGCGACTTTCCAGGATATCGACCTTTAACAGAGCCGGAAGCAAACGCCATGGCCCAACTTGCTCAAGAAAAAAACTTCGATATAATGAATGCATTCCATACACAAGGTAAAGTAATCTATTGGGGATTTGAAGGCTTAGAGCCTGCTGAATCTGAAGCAATAGTTAATGAGTATCAACGAGTGAGCGGTTATTTACCAGTTCAGTTTGTTGATAGTTATGCTGGTTATAAAGATTGGTTTATTCAACAATTTAGAAAACCGGGATTTACGGTCGAGTTAGGAAGAGGCACTAATCCACTGCCAATTAGTCAATTTAGTGAAATTTATGAGGAGACATTAGGAATCATGTTAGCAACTTTATATTGGTGAGAACAAATGGGAAAGTGCCCCTTTAAAAACGTAACGACTGAAGCAATTCTAAGGAATTACGGTAGTTTGCAAACCGATGGTGACTTTTCGCAGGGTGTTTTGAGAAGCAGCCTAGTTTCTGGAAGTAGCTGACTGTGGCAAAAGTGGATCAGGATGATGTTCCATAACCAAGAATTTTGTAGTTTCCTAATCTATAATAAAAAAGGTAAATAGAAAAAGTCTATTTACCTTTTCTTACTCTATCCATTTAATTACATCGTGCAACGGGCGTCTTCTTTTGCCAGGTGGATCTATTTCACGGTAACCAAAAGCAGCCATTACAGAAATAGACAAGGAGTCATTTTCAAGTACCCCTTCTTCTCTCAATAATTCATTCATCTCTTTGATTGAGAAACCTTCAATAGGACAGGAATCTATTCCAATTAGAGCGGCAGCTGTCATCATATTAGCTAAGGCAATATATGTCTGTTTACTTGCCCAATCATATATTCTTCTTTCGTCTGTCAGTTCAAAATCATTTTTTTGGAAGTTTTCGATCATGGAAAGTAGTCCTTCTACTCGTTCATCTGGATATTCATGAATATTCGTAAAATGGTCTTTTAAGTAGTCCGCATCATATTTTAAATCTTTCTCTGTTCGAGCTAAATAGATAACAAAATGGCTCGCATCCATTATTTTACCCTTTGCCCCCCAGGAAGTATCTTTAATTTTTTCACGCAGACGTTCATTCTGAATAACAAGGAACCTCCATGGTTCACTACCAAAAGAGCTGGGAGAGAGATATCCTGCTTCTAATATAAAGCGAAAGTCATCTGAAGAAATTTTCTTATTTGGATTAAATTTTTTAGTAGCATGCCTGAAATGAAAGGCTTCGACAATTTGATTCTTTTTTTGTTTTTTATCCATTATTCCACCTCCAAATAATACACTCTCATTATACATCGCTGTCTAAAGGGATACTATCATTATGCTTTTCAACCACTTTAAAATCTCTAATTGCCATTCATTTTACTGTTATTTTTAGTTGCTATCCCGTCATATAGAAAAAACACCCCGAAAAGTTAGTTTTCTACTAAAACTTTTTGGGGCGGTTCCAATCTTCTCTTTTCATGGTAATTTATTGCCTGCTGCCCGGTATAATTCGTACCATTCTTCTCTTGTTAACGTAATATCTGAAGCCATGGCGATATCGTTTAATCGCTCTGTACTCATTGTACCAACGACTGGTTGTATTCTTGCTGGATGGCGCAAAATCCACGCAATGGCAATAGCTGATTTGTTTGCACCTTTTGTTACTGCATATTCGGCTAATTTTTGATTTAATTCCGGAAACTTATCATTGTCAACAAAAACCCCTTCAAAGAAGCCATGCTGGAAGGGTGACCATGCTTGAATCGTCATATCATTGAGACGGCTATAGTCTAAGATGCTTCCGTCACGGACAATAGCTGGTTCATGCAACATATTAACATTCAATCCTGCATCTATCATCGGTGTAAACATCATGCTTAACTGCAATTGGTTGGCAATCAAGTCCTGGTCAACATATTTCTTTAACAGTTCTATTTGCATAGGGTTATGGTTACTTACACCAAAGTGTCGAACCTTACCTGTTTGCTTTAATTCGTTGAATGCTTCTGCTACTTCTTCCGGTTCTACCAATGTATCTGGACGATGAAGGAGTAACACATCTATGTAATCAGTTTTCAAACGGTTCAAACTTCCATCAACCGATGCAATTATATGATCTTTCGAAAAATCAAAAAATCCTTTCCGAATACCGCATTTTGTTTGAATCACCATTTTTTCTCTTATAGATGGACTCATGTTAATCGCTTCTGAAAAAATCTCTTCAGACTTACCTCCACCATAAATGTCTGCATGGTCAAAAAAGTCAATGCCTAGTTCCAGCGCATTTTCAATAACTCGGTTTGCCTCTTGTTTTGTTAGTTGATCCATTCTCATACAGCCCAGTGAGATCTCACTAGCGAGTAGTCCACTATTACCAAGTTCTAATTTTTCCATGTTGTTCCACCTCTATCTCTGAAATTTGTAGCTTCATTTTACCATAATCATCTTTTGTAAGCGATTAAACTGACTTATGATCAGACTGGAGATAAATTATTTCTTTTCATTAGAGGTTTGATTTGGATGAATACCTGTTCCCTCAGTTCATAATGATCCATAACATCCGAATGGACAGACCAGTCTTGACCTAAAACATGAACAATATACTGTATTTCTTTCCCTTGATATTGTACGCTTGCGATCACTCCAGGGATTGATGTCTCGTACTGTTGTTCTTTTGCCAACTCTATTTGTTCTGGTCGTATCGGATAGTAACCGTACGATTTCATTTCTTGATCAACACCGATGTCCGTCCATTGGGCACTTGGAAACAAGTCTGGTATAAAGTGGTCATTATTCCAAACTCCTTTAACCAAATTAGCCTTTCCAACAAATTTTGCCACAAAGGGGGTTCGCGGTTTTGTATAAATCTCTGCAGGTGTCCCAACTTGTTCAATCTTACCATTATTCATTACAACAATTCGATCCGCCATTGCTAATGCTTCCCCCTGATCATGGGTAACATATACGATCGTTGCCTTTGTTAACCTGTGCAGTTTTTGAATTTCATTTCTCATTTCCATTCGTAATTCAGCATCCAAGTTGCTCAAGGGTTCGTCCATCAGTAATAATTCGGGCTTTGGTGCAATCGCACGTGCGAGTGCTACTCGTTGTTTCTGTCCACCAGATAATTCATTCGGCATCCTTTCAGCGTATCTTTCTAAATTAACCATGCTCAGAACCTCCTGAATTCTTTCATTAAAATTCTTTTTTAACTCCGAAGGTATAAATCGATGATGCTGAATAGGAAAACGAATATGATCCTTTACATTTAAGTGGGGCCAAAGCGCAAATGATTGAAATACCATACCAATATTTCTTTTTTCTGGAGGCAATGTTCGACTAGGTGTACCAACCTCCCTGTCACCTATTACTATACTGCCTTCCGTTGGTGATAAAAAACCTGCTAACAGCCTTAGTAAGGTCGTTTTTCCACAACCTGACGGTCCTAAAATAGCAATAAACTCACCATCTTTAATTGCTAAATTAATATTTTTCAATGCCTCGAATTGATCAAAATTTTTACAAATTTGCCTGATGTTTATGCTCATTTTGTTTTTACTACCTTTCTGTTCCATAGTAATTGGAGTCCTGATAAAAACAGAAATCCTGCAATTATTAAACCTATAATTAAAGTTGAAAATGCAGTGGAGTATGTTGTATACCCTGCCTGTTCAAAACCAAATATAATCACACCAATGGTTTCTGAATTACTAGACCAGAGCAGTGAGGAGACAGTTAATTCTGTTAAGGCGGTTAAGAACACTAGAAATGCACCACTTAATATACTTGGTAACATTAAAGGGATAAGAATTTTTCTCCATTTTGAAAAACCTGTTGATCCACTAACAATGGCTGCTTCTTCCATTGAATAATCTACTTGCAGTACAGCGGTAATACTGCCTCTTACTTGCAGAATAAGAAATCTAGTTATATATGCAATAAATAAAATCAAGATAGATCCATATATTCCAGGATTCCATCCAGGGATAGGCTCCATCCAAGCGAAAATCATCGAAAGAGCCATCACTGTACCTGGTAATGCATATGGAAGACTAATTGCAATTTCAGAGAATTGATTCCAAGCAGCAGGTTTTCTTGTCCGGTAATAAGCAAAAACAGTTCCTATAATCACACCAACAATAGTAATAATGAATGCAAGTTGCAAACTGTTTCCAATCGCTTTCTTGGCCTTAGGGCTTGTTTCTAAAATAAATTGATAGTTCTTAAAACTAATATTTTCCCATGAAAAACCTAACCCATAAGCCGATATTAATGAGGTCATTGCCATCGAAATAAATGGAACGATACTTGTTAAAAAAAAGAAAGTCCATAGCCCTGTCTCAATAAGAACCTTCCATTTCCCAAGGAATAAGCGCGGTTTTTTATCTTCTAACGTTGTCTCTATGCCTTTAGATTTTTTTAAAAACAACCATTGAAAAAATGTTCCCAAGAGTGCGATAACCCCTAAAATCACGGAAAATGTTGCTGCGCGTTGGAAAGCGGCAGGTCCAAAACCAACAACTTGTTGATAAATATATGTACTTAATACATCGATCTGTGCCGGTATCCCTAAAAAGGCCGGTATACCGAAATTGTCTAAATTCGCTATGAATGCGAGGAAGCCTCCACTCGCAATACCCGGCAGAGCAAGAGGTAATGTAATCTTAAGAAATGTATGCCAACCACTTGCACCAGATACTCTAGTCGCATGCTCAACTTCACGCGGGATTTTCCGAAAGACACTTAAAGATAAAATATATACTAATGGATAATGAGAAAATCCTAAAACGAATATTATTCCACCCATACTATATAAATTAATCGGTTCAATGGTAAATGGCAGGATGCCAGACAATTTAACATACAGCCCATTTGCTCCAAAGAACTGCGTCCAGGCTAATGTTGAAATATAGGATGGAATGACAAATGGCAAGATGATAAATACCTGCATCAGTTTTTTGGCTCGAACATCCGTATATGCTACAATCCACGCTAATAAGATACCAGCTATAATGGAGATAACTGTTGAACCAATGACAATAATTATCGTATTACTAACAACCGACCATGTTTTTTCTTCTTGCAATATAGTAGTGTAATTTGCTATGGAAAATGTTCCTTCAACTTGAAAACTTAACATGACTAAGCGAAAAATCGGGACAAGAAAAACGACGACAATTAAAAATAACGAGAAAATTTTCAAGATATATTTCCATGTAAAGAGAGAAGATAATGCACGCTTTGGCATTATCTTCTTGTTTAAAATGTTATCCATGAGAGCTCCACCTATTTTCCAAACAGTTCACTAAATTTCATTTTATCCTCTTCACGTGCTTGGTATAATTCCGTTATATCTGCATCCATTACTTTCATTTCATTGATTGATTTCAATCCATTCGGAGCTTCTACTCCTTCTCGGATTGGTGTATAACCAATTTCCGTTGCTAATTTTTGCCCTTCTTCTGATAAAACAAAATCAACGAATGCTTTGGCTGCAGTTTCATTTTCGGTATCCTTCATAATGCCAATCGGTTCCGTGATAACTGGAACACCTTCTTCAGGGTAGATTAAATCAACCGGTGAACCTTCCGCCTTTGCACGAGCGACAATAAAATCAACAACCATCCCATAATCAACTTCACCTGCTGCAACAGCTTTAAGAACCGCACCATTGCCTTGGGTAATAGTTGGATTATTCTCTTGAATAGCCTCATAAAATTCCCAGCCAAAGCCAGCTGTACGTGTTAATACACCTAAATTATATGCTGCCGCACCAGAGTATAAAGGACTTGGCATGGCAACGTTATCTGATTCTTCAGTAAGTACCTTCCATGTATCTGGTAATTCTGATACTGTATCAGTATTCACAACTAATGCAGTTGACATCACTTTCGTTCCAGTATATGTATGGTCCGGATCAACAAATTGATCAGGGATTGCAGACAATTCTTCTGATTCATAAGATAATAGCATATCTTGTTCTTTCAAACTCTCAAAAGTCACCGCATCTGCTACTAGTAATACATCTGCTTGTACTTCTCCTGCTTGCTTTTCTGCTTGTACTTTGCTAATTACTTCTTCTGTACCAGAACGATAGAGGGAAATATTCACTTCAGGGTATTTTTCTGTGAATTCTGTTATTAGTTGTTGTGCATCAGCTTCCGGTTGAGAAGTATAAAAAGATAAATCTCCTGACACACCTTCTGTTTCCGCACCTGAAGTGTCAGAAGAGCACGCTGCTAATAATGAGATGATTAAGACGAAAATAATAGGATTTCTTAACTTAAACATGTATAACTCCTCCTCATTTTTTATAATGAATTAGAACAAGCTGTTTTGTTGTTACTTTCTTTCCTCTTAAAATTCTTGTTCTCTGTGACTATATATTACTTGATGAATTTTAATGTCGATTAAAGGAAGTGTTCGATATTTGTGAAGAATTTGTAAAGTTCAAAATATAAGAATCGTTGTATTCAGAGGGATTTAGATGATAAATTGTTAATTTCTTTACTATTGGTTAATATGATTTTTAGATTCCAGGAAAATTTTATAAGAGATGTTATTATGAGATTCCAAATAATAAAAACAACCATGTTTCAATCCAGTGATTGAAACATGGTTGTATAATTTACTCATCCATCGCTAAATAAAGCGCACCTTTTACACCTGCTTCATCTGTCAGCCCTGGTGGCACAATATATTTGTCGATTTCTTTTTCTGTTAAATACGGCGAACTAATAACCATTCAACATTTCTAGTACATTCTTTCTAATAAGCGGGAAAAGTTGTTGCTGTTTCATTACACCACCGCCCATAATAATTCTTTCTGGTGATAAAATATAAATATAATTCGTTAATGCTTGCGACAGATAGAATGCTTCCATTTCCCAAACTCTTTGATCATCTGCTAGCTCATGCCCTTTTTTACCCCATCGTTTTTCTAGAGAAGGCCCTGCAGCAATACCTTCTATGCAATCTGTATGATAAGGACATGTCCCTTCATATGTATCTTCCGGGTGTCTTCTTACTTTAATATGTCCCATTTCCGAATGAGAAAGTCCTTTTACGTTTTTCCGTGGAAGTATGCTCCTGCCCCAATCCCTGTTCCTACTGTAATATATAAGCAACTCTCGACATCTGTTGCATTGCCCCACTTTGCCTCAGACATTGCCGCAACATTAACATCTGTATCAATAATAATTGGTACACCAAGTCCTTGTTTCAATTTTTCACCTAAAGGGTAATGAACCCATTCCGTTTTCGGTGTTTTCTGTAATTGACCATATGTATCACTATTCAAATTTATATCAATTGGCCCAAAACCGCCTATTCCTAGTTTCTCTATTCCTTTCCCTCGAAAAAAACGAAGAATTTTTGGGACTGTTACTTCAGGATGTTCCGTTGGTATAACCTCTTTTTCTAAAATTTCACCTTGACCATTCCCTACTCCTAGAACAAATTTCGTTCCTCCTGCTTCTATTGCACCTAATTTCAACAAAATGACCTCCTAATTCAAGTATTAAATTTTCTTTATTGCAGATAATATAAATTAACTAACTAAAAATGCAAAGCTGGGCAATATACTATTAAAAGGAGGCATGGAGATGTCTGCAGAATTCTTTATTATCCTGGGGATACTTACAGCAAGTTTGATTATCCTCTTAAAACACTGGCCCTTACTCTTTGTACAAATTATTTATCAATTCATTGCATTAGTTTTTGCAGGAACTGTATTTAAGTTATTATTCATAGGACAAGTTATATTTGGGTTATGGATTCTCTATCGTACCATCAGAGCAATCGATTATCATTACACTCTAGAGTTAGATCAAACTGAGCGAATTCCACAAAAATACACAAAGGGTGGCAGTCTGGGGCAGAAAAAGCATTTTCTGTTTTGAAATGCTTTTCCGCCTGACGCCGGTTATTACATTTTGCCTAACTCCCATACAGTAAGTTCTCCACTTGCTTGCAAAGACATTGTATAATTATCTGGGTCTGCGAATATTCTTGATGTAAATACAATCTCCCCCTCATTAATAAACACCTCTACCGAGGAATGATCAATCAAACATCTAATTTCAGATACTTGGTCTATGAGAGCCACACGTTCTTCTACACCAGTTCCTTCCATTCTCGGTCGTACTAATTGAATACTCCGCTGAACAGAATCATACTTAAACTTCAGAAAGCCGAACAAATTAATTAAGATATTACTATTCTGGCCCCTGACGTTTAGAATAAACTCACTCGCTCTAGGTATTTGCCCTTCCCAAAGATCATCTGCCCCTAATTCTAATCTCTGTAATTGATTCTGTCGTAATTGTTTAAGTTCTTCTACCGGCTTTTGGTAAATATGTCCACCCTTAAGAATTAGCTCTCTAGGTACTGTCAGTTGATGCAGCCATCCATGTTGTATTGTTGGGTGAAGTTGTTCATTTTGATCCGGCACTCCCATCCAACCAAACAATAATCTTCTGCCATTCTCATCTAATGTGGTTTGTGGTGCATAAAACTCAAAGCCTTTATCTAATTCACTGAACTCACCATGTGTAAATTGGTTGGTCTCTTTATCCCATTTTCCAGCAACATAACCTGTTTGATGTATATTTCGATAATGAATCCCTGAGGCTGATAAACCTTGTGGTGAAAATAATAAGATATCTTTGCCGTTTAGTGAAAAAAAGTCAGGGCATTCCCACATATACCCGAATCCAGTTGCTAGAGTACCGCCAAATTGCCATTCCTTTAAATCGTTGGAAGTAAACCAGACAACACTGCCTTCTTTTAGTTCATTTTGTGCACCGATGACCATATAAAATTGCTCATCTTCTTTCCATACTTTTGGATCACGAAAATGTGCTGTGTAACCTTGTGGCACTTCAATTTGAACACCTTTCTTCTCAAAATACCGGCCATCTTTAGAAACTGCAAGACATTGGTAAGATTCCCGAATGTTATTATTTTTCACATTCCCTGTATAGTATAATAATAACTCGTCTTCGAAAGAGATAGCACTCCCTGAGTAACATCCATCCTTGTCGAACCAGTTGCTTGGGGCAAGTGCAATCGGTTCATCCTTCCAATTAATCAAATCTTTTGAAGATACATGCCCCCAAAACTTGGCACCATGGCCTGTTTCAAATGGCATCCACTGATAAAATAAATGATAAGTGCCTTTCCACTGTATCCATCCATTAGGGTCATTAATTAAACCAACAGGTGGTGCAATATGATAAACAGGATAATATGGATCTTTTTTTACAACCGGATGTTTTTTATTCACTATATCCATTGCTTTATTCTTTAGGTGTTGATCTAGTTTCATCTGTTGCCATCCCTTCATCTGTTGCCATTTATGATTGCTTTTCTTCTTTATACCCGAAGAAATAAGTGAGCAAAAAGGCTGTCGCTATTGATATAATATTTACGAGTAAGTAGATTAGAATTTGATCATTTAAGTAGAGTAACGTACCCGGTAGTGCAGTTACCGCCATTCCCGTTGCTTTCAATTGAAAGATTGAAGCGAAAAATCCACCTACTCCTCCACCTATTAAACCCATAATAAATGGTTTACCATAACGAAGATTCACCCCGAAAATCGCAGGCTCAGTAATTCCTAGAAATGCAGAAAAGGATGAAGGTAATGCTAATGCTTTCATTTTTTTTGATTTTGCTTTTAAACCTACTGCAAGAGTTGCTCCACCCTGTGCTGCAATCGCTGCTGATATTAGAGGATTAAATGGGTTGAAACTTAAATTTTCTAATAATTGAATTTCTAACAAATTAAAAATATGATGAACACCAGTGATCACGATTACTTGATGCAAAAATCCAATAATAAGACCACTTAACCCAAACGGTAACTCTAATATGGCAATTGTTCCTTCAAAAATCCAATTTTCCACTATGTGCAACACTGGTCCTAAAGCAAATAATGATAGAATGATCATTATGAGTAATACTAGGAACGGTGTCAGAATGAGATCTAATGCTTCCGGTACACGTTTACGGAAGAATTTCTCAACCTTTGCACCAACCAGTCCAGCAAAAAAGGCTGGCAGTACCGAACCCTGGTAGCCAATCACCGGGATAAAACCAAAGAAATTAATGGGATCCACGCCTCCATCTGCTACATTCCAGGCATTTGGCAATGATGGTGATACAAGCATCAAACCAAGTACTAAACCAATAACCGGCGTACCTCCAAACACACGAAATGTAGACCATGCCACAAGTGCCGGTAAGAAAACGAAGGCTGTATCTGTCAAGACTTCTGTGAATAAAAGAAAATTATCAGAAATATTATCTGGAGTCATACCGAATAAGGCCAGTATTTGTTCATGTGTTACAAGCCCTCTTAACCCCATGAATAAACCTGTCGCAACAAGTACAGGTATGATAGGGACAAAGACATCACCAAATGTTCGAATAGCACGTTGTAATTTAGAGCCTTCCTTTTTTGTATTCTCTTTCACATCAGTTTCTCTACTTTCTGAAACCCCAATACTCTCAATCGCTTCATAAATTCGGTTAACCGTACCAGTACCGAAAATAATCTGGTATTGTCCTGAATTAAAAAAGGCTCCTTTAACTTTATCAATCTGTTCTACCTTCTCCTCGTCGATCTTGTCTCGGTTGTTCACAACAATTCTTAGCCTAGTTGCACAATGAGCAACTGACTGAATATTCTCTTTACCTCCAATCGAATGAACGACTTGTTTTGCTATTTCTTCATTATTCATCATATTTAGAACCTCCTTAAATATAGGGAATCGATTCCACATAAAATATTATCTTTTACTGCGACTATTGAATTGAACAATATATCCAGTAATTATGAGATCGTTCCCACAAAATATTGTAAAAAAATAGATGATTAATGGAATCGTTCCCATATCATTTATGTTTTGTATCATACACTATATTTTTTTACAAGTCTATAGTCTTTTTCTAATATTTTCGATAATTTTACTCCAATTATTGTCTGCCCTCTGCATTTTTTATTCTGGCCTGTAACAGCGAAATCTGAATGGGTTTCAAATGACATTTTTCTACAAAAGAAGTTATTGACATTCTTTCACACACGCATATAATTTAGACTAAGGAAACATTATTTGATTCGGTTTATTTTTTTTTAACACATAAGTTTCCCTAATAAAACTTTTTTAGGAGTGATTAAGCAATGCAAAAATGGATATTGTTAAGTTTGTTATCTGTTTTCCTTCTAACAGCTTGTTCAGACAGTGATGCAGTAAGTAATACGAATGGTGATACAAGTAATGAAACAGACTCTCCTGTTCTTGTCGTAACTACAATCGCCCAAATAGCAGATGTCGTAGAAAACGTTGGTGGCGATCATGTGGAAGTAGAAAGTTTAATGGGACCTGGAATCGATCCACATTTATACAACGCTGTACAAGGTGATATCGAAAAATTAGATAATGCTGAAATTATCTTTTACAACGGGTTACATTTAGAAGGGCAAATGTATCAAGTGTTTGAACAGATGGAAAAAGAAAAACCAGCGATCGCTGTTGCTGAATCAATTGAAGAGAGTAAACTGCTGTCTGATCCGGAAAATCCAAACATATTTGATCCACATGTTTGGTTTGATGTGACATTATGGCAAGATGTCGTTACAACTGTTCGAGATGAATTGATTGAATTAGACAGTGAGAACAAAAAGAGTTATGAAAAGAATGCTGAGGTGTACCTAAATGAATTACAAGCTACCGAAGAATATATATTGGACTCAATTGAGCAAATTCCTGAAGAGAGTCGAGTTTTAGTCACAGCCCACGATGCTTTTCATTACTTTGGAGAAAAATATGGCTTTGAAGTGGTTGGACTTCAAGGATTAAGTACAGAATCTGATTACAGTACCAGCGATATTAATAACATTGTTCAACTACTTATGGACCGGAATATTAAAGGAGTCTTTGTAGAAAGCAGTATATCGGATCGCTCAATTCAGGCTGTTATAGAAGGGGCAAAAGAAAAAGGACAGATGGTAGAAATCGGCGGAGAATTGTTTTCAGATGCGATGGGTGAAGAAGGGACAGAAGAAGGTACTTATATCGGCATGTTGAGACACAACATCAACACAATTGTTGAAACACTAAAATAAGGAAAGGTAGATGAATATGCATGCAATTACAGTAAATGGATTAAGTGTGCAATATAATAAGCAATTGGCTTTGGATAATGTCTATTTCCAAGTTCCGACAGGATCAATGACAGGGATTATCGGACCTAATGGTGCAGGAAAATCAACATTCATGAAAGCAATTTTAGGACTTGTACCAATCTTGTCTGGAAATATACTCCTGTATGATAAGCCTGTTCACTCAGAGCGAAAAATGATTGGTTATGTTCCACAGCGCAGTGAGGTGGATTGGGATTTCCCCATCCACGCTTTAGATGTTGTATTAATGGGAAGATATCAATATTTCAAAAAAATTCGGCCTATCTCTAAAAAAGATAAAGAGTTGGCTCTCCACCATTTATCATCAATCGGAATGGAAGACTTCGCATACCGTCAAATCAGTCAATTATCCGGCGGCCAACAACAGCGTGTATTTCTTGCAAGAGCACTTGCGCAAGATACACCAATCTACTTTATGGATGAACCATTTGCTGGTGTTGATGCAGCAACAGAAAAAGTTATGATTGATTTAATGAAAAAATGGAAACAAGAAGGAAAAACCGTTATTGTTGTCCATCATGACTTACAAACTGTAAAAGAATATTTCGACCATGTATTGTTGTTAAATATAAAAACAATAGGTTGTGGGAAGACAGATGAAATATTTCATGTGAACAATATTCAAAAAGCATATGGTGGAAAGTTAACGGTTTTTCCCGATATATCGATGGCGGGGAATGATCAATGATGGAAGAGTTGATAATGCTATGGAGCAGTCCCAACTTTAGATGGGTAGCTCTCGGCAGCCTCCTGCTGGGTTTTTCTGCAGGCGTTGTCGGCTGCTTCGTCTTGCTGAAGAAACAAAGTCTGATAAGTGATGGAATGGCACACGCCACATTACCGGGTGTTGCTCTTATGTATATATTGTTTCAATCGAAATCTCTTCCTGTTTTATTAATTGGTGCTACTATTACCAGTTTAATAGCAACTTTTTCAATTCAGTATATTGAAAAGAAGACGAAATTAAAGTCCGATGCCGCGATCGGTGTGATTCTGTCGGTATTTTTCGGGTTCGGGATTGTTTTACTAACCTTTATTCAGCAGAACATGACTGGTAACCAAGCTGGAATACATTCATTTATCTTCGGTCAGGCTGCGTCCATTATCAGGAGTGATGTTCTAACGATTGCAATTGTCACAATACTCGTTTTAGGAATTACTTTCATTTGTTTTCGTGAGTTTAAATTTACTACATTTGATTACGCCTACTCGAAAGGTGTAGGCATACCTGTTACTTTTATTAATGGTCTGTTATTTTCTTTAGTAGTTGGTGTAATTATTATCGGTATACAAATGGTCGGGGTTGTTCTAATTGTAGCACTATTAATTATTCCTGCACTGGCAGCTCGTTATTGGACGGAACAATTATTAAGAATGGTTATGATTTCAGGAATATTTGGTGCTTTCTCCGGTTTGATTGGGACCCTTTTCAGTACGATATACTATAAGCTTCCGACAGGGCCTATGATTGTACTTGCAGCTACTTCGCTCTTCTTATTTTCCTTGCTATTCGGCATACAGAACCGAGCCTTGATAAGGAGGTTGATCACATGACTTTATATACAACCTGGATCTTGATTACCGGCAGTCTAGTTGGATTAACCTGTGGTGTAAGTGGCTCTATTTTAGTTCTACGTAAAATGTCGATGATTTCTGATGCTATCAGTCATACAGTCTTGCTTGGAATTGTATTAGCATTCCTTGTCACTCAATCATTATCTGGAATCCCGATGTTAGTTGGTGCATTAATTATCGGATTATTTACTGCAATCTTCATTGAGTCATTGCATCGAACAGGAATCCCTTCTGATGCAGCTATTGGTGTTGTTTTCACCTCATTGTTTGCCATAGGAGTTGTTCTCATTTCTTTGATTGGAAAACAAGTCCACATAGATGTAAAACATGCGTTAATGGGAGAGATCACATTTGTACCATGGAATACATTGAGCTTGGGTAAATACACATTAGGACCTGTCGCTGTATGGATGCTTAGCATTGTTCTAGTGATTAATATCCTGATCATTATACTTTTTTATCGAGAGCTTAAGATTTCTACATTTGATTCAAATTATGCCAAACTAATTGGGATCCCTGTTGGTTATATTCATTATTTACTGATGTCAATGGTATCACTTTCCACTGTTGCTTCCTTTGACAGTGTTGGTGCAATTTTAGTTGTAGCCATGCTGATTGTTCCAGGAGCAACCGCCTATTTACTATCAGATAAATTCATCGATGTGCTGGTATGGAGTGGGATAATTGGTATCTCATCAGCAATCTTTGGCTATTTTATTGCCTCCATGTATAACGTGTCCATTTCAGGAGCAATGGCTTCAATGACTGGTGTCTTTTTCTTAATGGCATTATTATTCAGTCCCTCTCAAGGTGTATTAATGAAGAAAAAATGGTACTCCCCCAAGTTCATGAGGCGTAGATCTTAATTCTCTCATACTTGGCAGCCGACATTCCTCCTCGATGCATCAATTTTTCCTTTTAATCATTACCAGCTAACTGAGTAACTGAAGTATAGAAACAGTGGAGCTCTAACTCTTCCACTGTTTTTTATTTTTATAAACTTATCTGCTATAATATGTTAATCAAATAAAGTAAGGAGTATTTAGACTATGTTAAAACAGTTTTTTTCCTATTATAAGCCACACAAACGACTGTTTATTATCGATTTTAGCAGTGCTGTCTTTGTAGCAATATTAGAACTTGCTTTTCCCCTTGCAGTACAGTGGCTAATTGATGAATTATTACCTGATAGAGATTGGAATGTCATTATTACTGTTTGTGTTATATTATTTGCGGTATATCTCTTAAGTACATTTCTGCAATATATCGTCAGTTATCTCGGTCACAAACTCGGTATTAACATCGAAACAGATATGCGTGAACAATTGTTTACCCATGTTCAACGCCAATCATTTCGCTTCTTCGACAATACGAAAACAGGTCATATTATGAGCAGAATTACAAACGATCTATTCGATATTGGAGAACTGGCCCACCATGGTCCCGAGGATGCTTTTATCGTATTGATGACATTTACTGGGGCATTTTGGATTATGTTTACTGTTAACCCATCATTAGCGCTCATTGCCCTTGTCATGGTTCCGCTTCTAATCGTGCTTGTTACTTATTGTAATTATGCAATGAACCGTGCATGGCGAAATATGTATGGAAAAATTGCAGATGTTAATGCACGGGTAGAGGATGCAGTATCAGGTGTACGTGTCGTACAGTCCTTTACTAATGAGGAATTCGAAATTAAACGATTCCGGAAAGATAATGGTTTATTCCGAAAAGAGAAGATAAATGCTTATCGCGTTATGTCCGGTACCCATTCAAGTATATATATGATGACCCGTTTGCTAACACTCGTTGTGCTTGTCGTTGGAGCATGGTACGTCTTCAATGATGAATTACAATATGGAGAACTAGTAAGTTTTGTTTTATACACAAATGTTCTCATTCGTCCAATTGAAAAAGTAAGTGCACTATTAGAGTTATACCCTAAAGGGATGGCCGGATTTAGACGTTTTCGTGAGTTAATTGCCAAAGAGCCTGAAATTAAAGATAAGCCAGATGCTATGAAAGTAGACAAGCTGCAAGGCAACATCCAATTCCATCAGGTTGATTTTTCATATGATCGTTATCATGCCGTTTTAAATAATATTAATTTAAAGATAAAGCCTGGTGAAACTGTTGCATTCGTTGGTCCTTCTGGAGCTGGCAAAACAACCATCTGTTCGTTAATTCCTCGCTTTTACGATATAGATAATGGTTCAATTACAATCGATCAGATGGATATACGGGATATGACGATACAATCATTAAGATCCCAAATTGGAATTGTACAACAAGATGTATTTTTATTTACTGGGACAATTAAAGAAAATATAGCTTATGGTAGGTTGAGTGCAACAGATGAAGAAATTATAGAAGCTGCCAAGAAAGCACACTTAGATGAAGTTATTGCCGCACTTCCTGATGGTTATAATACCCAGATAGGAGAACGTGGTTTAAAGCTTTCAGGTGGCCAGAAACAGAGGCTCGCTATTGCTCGTACTTTCTTAAAGAATCCGCCAATCTTGATTCTGGATGAAGCGACTTCCGCACTCGATACGGAAACAGAACGTCTTATTCAAAAATCTTTAGATGAACTGTCAGCAAATCGGACAACACTAGTCATTGCCCACCGTCTTGCGACAATTCGTAATGCTGACCGGGTGATCGTTGTTACGAAAGACGGGATTGAAGAAGAAGGAACATATGAGGAATTGCTGACTAAAAATGGTATCTTCGCCAGATTGCATGCAATTCAGTATAAAAAGTAGGGCTAAACAGCCTTACTTTTTTTATTTATTTTATCTCTTATTTTGAGAAAGTTTATCCTATTTTGTAATAGATAATTTATTTATACTTTTTACATATTTTTTGGTCATATAACTTGTTTGTATTCTCCCTCATCGTTATAATAAATAACGCTGCACTAACTTTTAAATACATAGAGCTGGTTTATTTCTCAAAAAAATCAGCTCATATTTTTTATTGTAATCATACGAAAAATAAGTTACAATACAATATATAGTTATAATAGCATTCAAAAAATCAATATATTGTATTTATTTAGATATTACCCACAAATTATCACAGCACCAACCGCTCTAAGAAAAGGGCGCTTTTATTATGTAATGGAGGTTTTTACATGACAACAGAAGTAGAATCAATTAAACAAAGTGTAACAGAAGCGTTGAAGATAGCTGCAGACAAATATGGCCTAGATACTGCAGAAATCCAAAGAAAAATCGAAGCTTCAACAAAAACGCAGCCTGAAGCAACACAAGAAGCACTATTTTATGCATTAAATCGAATCTCCATGGATCAACCAAAATGGACCTTTGTTGCTGCTCATTTCCATTTAACCCAATTGTATGAAGAAGCAGCCAATAACCGTAATTATAATCCAAACAATAAATATGGAAATTTACATCAATTAATTGAGACACTCACAGAAAAAGGAATTTACACCCCAGATCTATTAGCTAACTATTCTCAAGAAGAAATTAATCAATTAGAAAAAGTGATTGCGCCTGAGCGTGACGAACTATTTAATTATATCGGTCTTTTCTTACTTGCAGACAGATATCTTGCACGTGATCATGACCGTAATTTATATGAATTGCCTCAAGAACGATTTATGATTATCGCAATGACATTAATGCAAAATGAAATAAAAGAAAAACGATTAGAACTTGTAAAAGAAGCCTATTGGGCATTAAGCCACTTATATATGACTGTTGCTACACCAACATTGTCAAACGCCGGGAAAAGCTACGGTCAGCTATCATCATGTTTCATCGATACGGTTGATGACTCATTAGACGGAATTTATCTTAATAACTGGGATATTGCACGTTTAAGTAAAGACGGTGGTGGTATTGGAATATACTACGGAAAAGTCCGTGCATTAGGTTCAGATATTAAGAAATTTAAAGGGAACTCATCAGGTGTTGTGCCATGGATTCGTCTGGTTAACGATACAGCAGTAAGTGTCGATCAACTTGGTCAACGTCAAGGGGCTGTTGCCATTTATCTAGACGTCTTCCATAAGGATATAATGAACGGTTTCCTTGATTTAAAAACAAATAATGGTGACGAACGTCGTAAAGCTCACGATATTTTTACTGGTGTTTCTATTCCTGACTTATTTATGGAACAATTACAAGAAACAGACGCTAATGGAAAAAGTATTGGGGAATGGCATACATTCTGTCCACACCAGGTGAAACAAACAATGGGCTGGAAAGATGAAAATGGAAATCCATTAGGCTTAGAAGACTTCTATGATGAAGAAAACGAAAAATACTTCACCGAAAAATATTGGGAAGCTGTCAATCATCCGCTACTTCCAAGAAAAACATACCGTGCAATGGACATTATGGCACGTATTATGGTTGCCCAATTAGAAACAGGTACACCATACATGTTCTATCGTGATGAAGTAAATCGTCAAAATCCAAACAAACATAAACGCGGCCTTGGGAAAACTTCTATCTATTGCAGTAATCTTTGTACAGAAATTGCTCAAAATATGTCACCAACAACAATCTCAAAAGAATATCAAGACGAAGATGGCAATATTGTAATTGTTCGTAAACCTGGTGATTTTGTTGTATGTAACTTATCTTCGGTAAATTTACCGAATGCAGTTCGTGCTGAAGTTTTGGAACGTCTTATCAACATTCAGGTTCGTATGCTTGATAATGTTATTGATCTTAACACTATTAGTGTAGGACAAGCCCAAGTTACTAATAAAAAATACCGCGCAGTTGGGTTGGGAACATTTGGATGGCACCACTTACTAGCACTTGAGAGTATTCATTGGGAATCAGAAGAGGCTGTTAATTATGCTGATAAAGTGTATGAAGATATTGCCTATTACACTATTAAAGCATCGATGGAATTAGCAAAAGAAAAAGGTGCTTACTCTGAATTCGAAGGATCAGAATGGCATACAGGGATTTATTTCGACCGCCGAGAATACAAATCTGATCGTTGGAATGAACTAAGAGAAGAGGTAAAAACAAACGGTATTCGTAATGGCTGGCTAATGGCTGTTGCTCCAAACTCTTCTACAGCAAAAATCGGTGGTTCCACAGATGGAATTGACCCACTATACGCCGTAGAATTTGCAGAAGAGAAGAAAAACTTTAAATTTAAAGTAACTGCACCAGACTTAGACCATGTAACTTATAATTATTACCGACGTGCTCGTCATGAATTAGATCAAGTATGGAGCATCAAGCAAAATTCAAAAAGACAACGCCATATTGACCAAGCAATTAGCTTTAACTTCTATGTTCGTCACGATATTAAAGCAAAGGACTTATTAAATCTACACATCACTGCATGGGAAAACCGACTAAAAACAACTTATTATGTTCGCAGTACGTCTCAAACAGAAATTGAAGAATGTGAAGCATGCCATAGCTAATTGTTATGGCATTGCTTTTCCTATACAGGGAGGCCATCTACATACATTTTTCATTTAACATAAAGTCAAGGAGGCAACATTATGTCTGATATCAACCAACCGCTTTCAAAAATTAAATTATTAAATCCCACCTACCCAAACAAAGCTACAGGTATTATTAACGGAGAATCTTCCGGGTTATTAAATTGGAACGATATTGCATATTCACAAATGTATGATTTATACCAAACATTACTTGCGAACTTCTGGAAAGCTCAGGAAATCAATATGCAAGACGATATTAAGCAGTGGGATCATTTAACAGAAACAGAAAAAGATATCTTTTTAAGAATCAATACACAACTTGCATCTTTAGATAGTCTGCAAACACCTACAATGACACATGTTATGGATTATGTTACAGATTCCAGCTTTAAGGCAATATTCGCCGTTATAGCTCAACAAGAAGCTGTTCATAATGAATCTTATTCCTATATTTTAAGTTCACTAGTTCCATTACGTGAGCAAAACGAACGTTTTGACCAAGCGAAAGAGGATCCAATCGTCCGAAAACGGAATCAGTTAATTCTGGATAGTTATGAATCATTCCGTGAGAATCCGACACCTCAACGTTTATTTGAATTAGCAATTAACTCGATTAATTTAGAAGGAATTTACTTCTATGCCGGGTTCGCCTTCTTCTATCATTTGGCTCGTCAGCAAAAAATGTTAAAAACAAGTACGATGATCAGTTATATTCAACGTGATGAAATGCAACACGCTTACTTCGTATCACAATTTGTACGAATTCTATTAACGGAGAATCCAGAATTGAATACAGAAGAAAACATTCAATTCGTATATAATACAATTGATCAGGCAGTACAACTGGAAAAAGAATGGGCCGATTATATTTTAAAAGATATAGAAGGTATTGATTTAGAAGAATTCCATGGATATGTAGAATATTTAGCAAATAAACGATTCCGGCAAATTGGTTTAGATAATTATTATCCCGAACGTGACAATCCAATGGAATGGATTCATGTATTCAGTGATGAAATGATGAATGAAACGAAATCAGACTTCTTTGAACAGAAATCACGCACCTATACCAAAGTATCCTCATCCAATGGTTTTGACGAATTGTAAGTAAAGTTTTGGAAGCAATTAATAGGAGGTAGAAACGATGAAAGCGGCCATTATATATACATCTATTACTGGAAATACGTCAGCACTGGCTGAGCTTATCCATGAAAAAATGGAAGAAAAAGGGATAACGGCAGATCTAATTCCAGTGGAGGAATTCCATAAGCACCACTTTCATGAATATGACATTATGGCAGTAGGCACGTACTCTTGGGATAATGGTGAAATACCGCTCGAAATGGAAGAAGTATATGAAGCTTTCGAAACAGAAGATGTAAAAAAACTGGCAACAGGCGTTTTCGGAACTGGTGATAGTTTCTACCCTTACTATTGCGGGGCAGTCGATTTATTCCGTGACATGCTTTACGTTCATACCAATTTAGCTGTCACATTAAAAGTAGAGTTGACTCCACAAGACGAAGACATTATTCGTTGTGAGAAATTTTGTGATCGATTAATAAGTGAAGTTGCAGTAGTCTCCTAAAAACTTACTAAAGATAAGCGAAGAATGATGCATATAATTTGTGCATCATTCTTTTTACATATTTAAACCAGTTCGAAAAACTTACGTATTACTGAAAATGATTAATTGGTTAATCCCTTAACTCTATATTATAATAAACAATAAGACATATAAGGAGATTTATATGATGGAATACTTGCTCGTTTTTTTAGGCGCTGCTATACCATGGTTTGAAATTGCCATCGTCATACCACTTGGCATTATTAAAGGCTTACATCCAATCATTGTTATTTCACTTGCTTTTACCGGAAACATGGTCACGATAATTCCACTAATATTTGCTTATGATAAAATGAAGAATTTGCTCAATAAGCGAAGAGAAAGAAAACAGTCAAAACGTTCAGAACGTGCGAAAATGTTTTGGAATAAGTATGGACTACCTGGAATGATAATGCTCGGGCCAATATTAATTGGTTCACACATTGCTGCATTTATCGGAATGACACTGGGTGCAACAAAGAAAGCAACATTGCTGTGGTCAACAATAAGCATCGGATGCTGGTCTGTCATATTTGGACTTTTAACCGCATTTGGTATCGATATATTTAATCCCAAACAATAATAATCGTTAGAAGGTGATAAAATGCAATCACTCTATACTTGGTTAGTAGTGATTCATGTCTTTTCCGCTATTGTTGGTATAGGTCCAGGATTTATTCTGACTACCATAGTTAAGTCTTCCCACACCATCGATGAGATTCGATATGCGTTTGCATTAAAGAAAAAGATACATCACTTTGCCATGATCGGTGGTACCTTAGTACTGATAACAGGACTATTAATGGGTATATTAAGACCATATCTATTTCAACAAGGCTGGTACATAACAAGTATGATCGTCTTCTTCACTGCACTCGGTTTAGGACCAACTCTATTAAAAAAGTACTCAAAACCAATTAAACAAATGCTCGAGGATCAAACATTAAGTAAAGTACCAGATAACTATGAAACAAATGTTCAAAAATTATTAAAAGTAGAATATGTTGAAAACAGCTTATTAATTATTGTCATTCTTCTTATGATTAGTAAACCGTTCTAATCTTCTTAGAAGTCTGAGGGCTAATGCATGAGCTGAATATACTACCATTTCACAGCGAAGAAACATGAGGCTGGGACAGCATACACAGTCAGTCATTGATCCATCTTTTTTTAAAAGTCAAAGAAGCGAATTAAAAACCGAACTGTTTGAAGGCACTTCCGTTTAGTTAAATTGCAGAAAATTTTTTCTTAGCTAACATAACTCCCAGTTTTGATGGCCATGGCGCTTTCCTAACTGTTTAACTTCACTCTCACCCCTGGGTTTTGATGTTATGATGCTTTCTTAACTGCATAACTTCACTCTTCCCCCCTGGTTTTGATGTTATGATGCTTTCTTAACTGCATAACTTCACTCACATCCCCTGATTTTGATGGTATGATGCTTTCTTAACTGCATAACCTCACTCACATTCCCTGATTTTGATGGTATGATGCTTTCTTAACTGCATAACCTCACTCACATCCCCTGATTTTGATGGTATGATGCTTTCTTAACTGCATAACCTCACTCACATCCCTTGGTTTTGATGGTATGATGCTTTCTTAACTGCATAACTTCACTCTCTCCCCTTGGTTTTGATGTTATGGATTTTATCAGAAAGCAGATCGCCGTGCACGACCAAAGAATACGATACCAAGCATGCTTTGGTCCGCATATTTACAAGGAACGATGAAGAATCTGCTTTCCACAAATAAATAATCTGGACAGATTTTTATCGAGAAAAATCGATCCAGATTGATTCATAAGAAATATTTTTGTCCCAGTCTCAATTATACATCCGTTTTCCTTTCCAAATAATACTCCACCAATGGGCGAATGGTAGTGTACAGACCGGCAACAATTAGCCAAACAACTGCAAGTAAAGTCCATCCTTTAAAAAAAGTTAAACTATACGTATAGCCTGTTATGAACATAATACTTGGAAATAATATGATCAGAATAAAGGTTAAACCAAGTGCCCATCTTGTACAAAGTTTCGCATCTCTAATCAATTTGGAATCTTCCATTATACAGCATCCTCTCTAACCTCTGACTTCACCTGTTCCTTTTCTTCTTCATCAAAGCTGTGAAACTTGTCTTTTAATGAATCAAAATCAAATACCTCATTGCTAATCAACGCATGGCCAATAGCTATGGCACCACTAACAACAAACACTGTCACATTTCCATAAAGCATTGAATGTAACTCACCTAAAGTACTCACACTTATTTCTCCATATTTGAGCGATGCAGTCAATAACCAAACAGTAATACCAGAAAGCATCCCTAAAATTGCTCCATAGAAACAACCCGTATTTGTCGCTCTCTTCCACATAAGTCCAATTGTCAATGGAATAACAGCACCACTGACGAAAATGCCCATTGCCATATAAACAAAACCTAAGCCAATCCCCATTTTAAATAATAGAATCGACAGTAATCCCATACCTAAACCAAAACTTAAAGTAACGATACGAGAAACTTTTAGTGTCTGTTTCCCTGATGCCTTCGGATTAATTGACTGGCGGTAAATATCGGTAACAATAATATTCGTGATAGCTGTCAGTTCCGCTGCTCCTGTTGACATAACAGCCATAAATAACATTACTAGGAATAAAATTGAACCAACGGAACCTAATAAATATTCTGCCATTAAAGGAGCAGATGCATCTGGATCACCAATATTTAAACCAAGACCTGCTGCACTTACACCCAAGAATGTCGCGATTGCGAATGGAATAGCAAACCATGCAATTCCTCCATAGATATAAGCTTTGGAAGCAGCACTATCTTTACTTGCAATAGCACGTTGCCAATAAGACTGGTCAACAAAGACTGTTCCAAAATTACCAATAATATTTATCATTCCAAAAAATAAGCCAGGAATAGACGCCATTGTCAGCATTTGCTGTGATTCTGGTATAGAGCGTAAGCCTTCATATACAGATTCAATACCAAATTTGAAATAGACAACCGCAGCAAAAATAGTTAAGATAATGAAGATCATTACAGTGTTCAAGTAATCCGCGATAAAAGAAGCTTTAAGTCCACCTATCATTGTATAAATAGTAAATGTTAGCGGAATTAAAAATGCTGCTACATACACATTCATGCCTGTTAGAGAATTAAGCGCAATCGCTCCACCGAGAATAACCATTGCTGTAACGATTATATTTGTCATTAATGCGAAGCCCATCATTAATTTATGATTTTTCTTATCAAATCTTTTTCCGACAAACTCTAAAAAAGTGTGCGCCAGTGGTGCTTTACGCTTTAAATGAATCGCTACAATAGCAAATAACAGCACTTGAATACACGCACCAGCCGCATACCAATACGGCCCACTGATTCCATATTTAAAACCAGTTGATGAGGACATCATTAATGTGGCAGCCCACGTCCATGCAGCAATAATCGATGCACTAGCCAATCCTATTCCTACACTTCTTCCAGCAGTACTAAATTGCTCTGCAGTCATTGCTACTTTTCTCCGTTTTTGCATAATAATTGTTAAGCCCGTAAAGAAAACACCAAAAATAAGTAAAATTAGATAACCTGTTGTCGATGATAACATCATTACTCCCCCATCTTTTGTTAAACAGCTTTTCCGGAAAACTATTTGAATAGTTAGATAATTTAACAATACCAATGCTAAGGGAGATTATCTGACCATACAAATAAGATGTCAGAAAACCTAACATAAAAATTATAAGTTCCTGTATATCCTACCCTTGTAGAATATTACTGATTTACTTATAATGTATAGTAAGGTTAGGTGGTGATCGCATCGAATACAAAGCAGTTGATGATTTGCTTAAATTAGTAAACCAATCAATCAAAGGAAAGCGAATATTTCTGGGACGAACAACTGATGATACATTTACTATAGTAAGAACAATTGATACAAGCAATACTGGAATTGAAGTTTTTGATAATCAATCAATCGATATAAGAGGTTCTTATTGCCAGCAAATATTCTTTGGGAGTCAAGAACCTCTCATCATTAATAATACGAGAGAACATCCTTTTACAAGTAAACTACCTATTACAACTGAAGCAAATATTCATTCCTATCTTGGTGTACCTGTCTTTTACAAAAATGGCGAAATGTTTGGTACATTGTGTGCTATAGGCAATGATGGAGTTGATTTTACTGAAGAAGATAGAGAAACGCTAACAAGTTTCTCCAATTTATTCTCCTATGTTTTAGAACTAGAAAAGTTGGCAATTTATGACCCATTAACTAATTTATATAATCGCAGATATCTGGATCTATTTTTTTCTAGAATTGAGGAAAATGGTAGCCTTATGTTTATTGATTTAGACAATTTTAAAGAAGTTAATGACCTGTATGGCCATGATATAGGTGATGAGATTCTAATCGAGGTTAGTAATAGAATGTTGGAAATAATAGAGCCTTCTGATCGGTTAGTTAGAATAGGCGGTGATGAGTTTATCCTTGTCCTGCCAGGAAAGACAGACAGCGAAAAGAACAAACAAATTGCTAAGAATATAATTAATCAATTGTCGAATTGGGACAATATAGATTATCAAATAAATGTTTCTGCTAGTGCAGGTATCATAGAATATACCAAAGAATATTCAGACATTAAAACCTTGCTCAAAAAAGCAGACAATGCCCTATATGAAGCAAAAAGACAAGGAAAAAAAGGATTTATTTATGACTTATAGCCCTGGCTCTATCGAGGAGCCAGGGCTTCTTTCAACTGATCCATGTCCTTTTTTATTTGCGAAAGATGGTTAGAAAGCCATCTGATTAAAAATCCATCTTGGCAAATTGAGGTGATGCTTACTTGATGGTCCTGAGTTGCAGTTAATATGGCTTGGATATGCGTGATAGAATATGGTTTGTCAGGATTGACTACCCAAAGACTCGCAATAAAATGATAATTTTCCATAACGGTAATTGCTGATAAGTTTTGCTCTGCTGGCCTAAAGATAAGCGGATCATAAATAAGACAATTATCCTCTCTCCACACTTCAAAAATAGTTTGATATTTTTGAAAAGTAAAGGACTCTCCTCGCTTTTCCCTGCCAGGATATAAAATTTCTTCCCACCACAAAGAAGCTTTTTGATCCATTTGAATAGTCGTACGGCTCTCAAATATCGCATCATCAAATGGTATAACTTCTTCTCTTTGCCAAGTCAGATTAGTATCTTTTGCAAGAGTAATCTCTATTGATTGCCTGCTAGTTTCATTATCTAATGTCGGGTAGACTTTTGTTGCTGCTTGAGGGTGAATGATTACATTTGCACCTTCTTCCAATTCAAATGAAAAGGTATTTGTATCACCAGCAACAAGACCACCAGATGATTCCATAATGTACATCGTTAGCCGGCTTTCATCTTCAACATAAAGTCCTCTGCTGGCTTTTAATGGCGCCTTTTGAAACACATCTTTTATAATCGTCTTATTGTTTTTATAAGTAAAGGTAAGATCTAGTCTCCCGTCCATTTTTTCCTTCTTGACTAGATTCATTTGTTCACACTTCACTTCCTTCGAGCAGCATATTATGCTGAATCCACTCAATAACTTCCGGTACTCCCTCACCTTTCTTTACATTGGTAAAAACATATGGCCGGTCTTTTCTTGCTGCTTTTGCATCCACTCTCATCTTATCCAAATCTACTTCAACATATGGAGCTAAATCAATTTTATTTACTAACAATAAATCAGATCTTGTCACTCCTGGCCCGCCTTTTCTAGGAATATCTCCACCCTCTGCAACATCGATGACATAGATATATCCATCCACAAGTTCTGGGCTGAAAGTCGCGGACAAATTATCTCCACCACTTTCTAGTAAAATGATGTCTAAATCATCAAAGCGACGTTTTAATTCATCAATTGCTTCAAAATTCATTGAAGCATCTTCTCGTATCGCAGTATGCGGACAACCGCCGGTTTCCACTCCAATAATTCGCTCCTCCGGAAGAATCCCCTGCTTTATTAAAAATTGTGCATCCTCCTTTGTATATATATCATTTGTTATAACCGCAATGCTGTATTGATTAACCATCTTTCTGGTTAATTGTTCTACTAATGATGTTTTTCCTGAACCAACTGGTCCTCCTACGCCAACTATTACTGGTTTCATACAATCTCCTCCTTTTATACCCTTAAGAAATAAATAATCTTGCTTGTAAAAATTTATGCTTCATTGAGGCAATTTCTAATCCCAATGTATGGTTGGACAAATCTTGCAAATTACGTGTTAAGATTTGTCTCGTAATAGAATCCATTTCTGTAATTAACCGGTGGATAATCTCTATACCTGCTTTTTGTCCTAAAGGAATGGCTCTTACGGCATTATGAACAAGACCAACCGTTGAAGAATAAATATAGGTAAGAATGGTAGTGTATACATCGAAGCCCATATCATGTGCATACAATGTATATACAATCGGGAAATGACTATATACACCAGCTTCTTCTTGCCACTTTATTAAAGAAGGTGAATGACTAACTGGTAATATTGCTTTAATAAATTGTTTCCCAATCATCATACTTGCTTCTCGTGTTTCTTCAGCATTTTTACTGGCATGACAAATTTGTTCTAATTTCAACAAGTCATCCCAATTATTCGCTGAGACTTTCTCATATGCTAGCTTTGCAAATATCCCATCAGTATATCCTATATTCTCCTTCATATAGTTAAGGCAAAATTGAAATAAGTCTTCTTTTGTTCTTAGTTTGTCTTCCTGTATATATGTTTCCATCCCAAACGAATGAGTATAAGTGCCAATCGGAAAAGCAGAATCATGAATATGCATTAAATATAGAAACTTAGTGCTTATGTCCTCGATATTTAAATGGTTCTGTAAATCTTCGCTCTGTTGCTTCATATTTCACACCTACTTCTTGAAATAACCTTTCCAGTGTTTCATCATAACGGACAATGATTTCATTCTCGTTTATTAAACATGGTGTATGGCGATTACCTAATTCAAAAGCAGTCTTCCCCATCTGAGTAATCGAATCTGGATATGCAATATAGACTTTTTCCTTCCTTGTACGAATAACAATTTGCCGTTCATGATCTTGATAAACAATATCTCCTACTGATAGTGGTACTTTCTCTTCCAATGAAATTGCCACATCTGTTCCTTTGTCTGTCGTTTTGCGTAAAATTCTCTTATTTAATTCATCCCAATCTAATTCAATCCACTCTCTATTAGGATGATTTTGCTGTTCTTTTTCAATGTTTCCGATAATTTCTTTAGTTAACATATTATTTTCTCCTTTTCTCTAAAATAAGAAATACCGTTGTGCCATTGCAACTTCTTCAAATGGTTCACATGTAATAATCTCACCATCCAATCTAACTTCATATGTTTCAGGATTGATATCGATTGTCGGTGTCTTATCGTTATATGGTAAATCTTTTTTTTGAATATTTCGACAATTTCTCACAATACCTATTTGTTTTTCTAAACGTAATTGCTGATGCACCTTATTATTGAAAGCAGCCTGTGATAGAAAAGTTATCGATGTTTGGTATTTCGCTTTTCCTAATGAACCAAACATTGGCCGCATCATGACAGGTTGAGGAGTCGGTATTGATGCATTTGGGTCTCCCATCTGCGCATATGCAATCATGCCACCTTTTACTATCGTTTCTGGCTTTACACCAAAAAACTTCGTATCCCAAATCACCATATCTGCAAGTTTACCAATTTCAATCGAACCAATTTCATGACTCATTCCATGTGTAATGGCAGGATTGATCGTATATTTAGCAACATATCTTTTTGCACGAGTATTGTCGTTTGCCTTTTGTTTATCTTCTTCTAAAAAACCTCGTTGCTTCTTCATCTTGTCTGCAGTTTGCCAGATTCTTGTAATGCTTTCCCCGACACGACCCATTGCTTGTGAATCGGATGAAATCATACTAATAACCCCTTCATCATGCAAAATATCTTCTGCTGCTATTGTTTCGGGACGAATTCTTGAATCAGCGAATGCAACATCTTCAGGCACATTATGGTCGAGATGGTGACAAACCATTAACATATCTAAATGTTCATCAATTGTATTAATAGTGTACGGCCTTGTAGGGTTAGTTGAAGAAGGCAAAATATTTGGTAATGAAGCAATTTTCATAATGTCTGGTGCATGTCCGCCCCCTGCCCCTTCTGTGTGATATGTATGAATGATACGTTCCCCAATTGCCTGAACAGTATCTTCGAGAAACCCTGCTTCATTTAATGTATCTGTATGAATTGCCACTTGTACATCCATTTCATCTGCTACTTTCAAACATTGTGTAATCGTAGCAGGAGTAGTTCCCCAATCTTCATGCAGCTTTAACCCAATTGCCCCAGCACTTATTTGTTCTCTTTGCGGCTCAGGAGTGGAAGCATTTCCTTTACCCAGAAATCCAATATTAATTGGATATTCTTCTGCCGCTTCTAACATTCGGTGAATATTCCATTCACCTGGTGTACAGGTAGTAGCATTTGTACCAGTTGCCGGCCCTGTTCCTCCACCTATTAGTGTGGTAAAACCTGCAGCTAAAGCAACATTGATTTGCTGCGGACTAATAAAATGAATATGTGCATCAATTCCGCCTGCTGTAACAATTTTACCTTCACAAGCAATAACTTCTGTTGATGCTCCTACAATCATGGTTTGATCGACGCCTTCCATCATATCCGGATTGCCAGATTTGCCGATCCCTGTAATTCTGCCATTTTTCACGCCGATATCTGCTTTATAAATCCCTGTATAGTCAATAATGATAGCATTTGTTAATACTAAATCCAGCACGTTTTCCGCACGTGTTCTGGTACTGCTTTGTCCCATACCATCCCTTAGTACTTTACCACCTCCAAAAACACTTTCATCTCCATAAACAGAATAATCCTTTTCTATTTCAATCCACAGATCAGTATCTGCTAAACGGACTTGATCCCCTACTGTAGGACCATATAATGACACGTACTGTTTTCTTGATAGCTTCATTGCCCATCCTCCCTCTCAAAATCTTGTAATTTGCGAGCAATTGCAGCTGTATCTGTCACACTGCCATCTGTTAGACTATTAAATCCAAACACCTTACGCTTACCGGCTATTTCAACTAGTTCCACTTCTTTCTCTTCACCCGGCTCAAACCTTACCGCGGTTCCTGCAGCAATATTGAGCCGCATCCCTATTGTCTGCTCACGATCGAATTTTAAATAGCGATTTACTTCCGGAAAGTGATAATGGGACCCTACTTGAATTGGTCGATCACCAATATTGGCAACTAATATATTCATTACTTTTCTATCTTTATTTATTTCAATATCTTCGTTATGTAAGCGAATTTCACCTGGAATAACCATAAGCATCCCTCCTTAAATAATTGGCTGGTGAACAGTAACCAGTTTCGTTCCATCAGGGAAAGTTGCTTCAATTTGAACACTTTCAATCATTTCAGGTACACCTTCCATGACATCTTCTGATGTTAAGACATGCTTGCCTTCTTGCATTAATTGCGCAACAGTCTTCCCTTCACGGGCCCCTTCTAACAAATATGAACTTATTAATGCTACTGCTTCAGGATAGTTAAGCTTCAATCCTTTATCTTTTCTTTTCTGCGCTAATTCTCCTGCAAGGAAAAGTAACAACTTCTCTTGTTCAACAGGATTAAGTTTCATTAAATTCCCTCCCAACCATTATGGAATCCGAGTGTTTTCTTCCATCCATTGTTAAGACTAGCATAACAAATAGTATGGAAAATATTATTATGTTAGATAATCTAACAAAGTTTTTGTTCATACGATTGTTTTTCACGTAAGTTATTGCAATTAAAAAAGCTCCGCAAAGTCTGCAAGAGCTTTTCATTATATATAACGATTATTCTTCCTTTTCCATTATCCCAAAAATAATATCTCTTACTTCTGTCAATATTTCTTGGGAGATTTTTTCTTTAAATGTAAGGGTTCTTGTTCTTATGTCAATTGTTTTCAGATGTTCACAATAAATCATACCTTTTGTCTTTGTTCGCTTATCGCAATTAATATGTAACGGGGATGGATTCCCATCTTGAATGATCGGGCAAACAATAGCCATTTCTGTGAATTTATGAAATGTGTCATTACTAATCACCAGAAGGTGTTGCTGTTCCCTTGGTTGATACCATGAGTCTGTCTCGACTTCTAATACAACAATGTCTCCTGGATTGGGTAAATACATTACAACAACTCCTCTCCATCTTTTCCTATCTCCCATTCACCTGCCCGATTAACATTGTTATTACCATATTGATTGATCCGATCTTTTAAGGTAAGGTGCTTACGAATTGGAGCTAAGACAATATTACCATCAACCACTTTAAGCTCTATTCGATCGTCCTCTGAGATATTAACAAGTTCCAGAATTGCTTTAGGAAGCCGAACAGCTTGGCTATTCCCCCATTTTTGAAGTCTTGTTTCCATAAAAAAACCTCCTTACTAACGTATCTATGATTATAACATAGAATACTTTATTCCCCACTTGGTCCTAATATCTCAACTGTAAGAGGATATACATATTGCTGAATTGGTGCTTCTACTATTTCTTTTTGTGATACTTCTATTAATGGTATTTGAAATCCTTGATAATTAGTTATCTTAATTTTTCCTGTAATCCTCATCCATGTATCATCTTTTACTATAAGTCCCTCATCAAATTCAGTTAGAAATCCAATCAGACTAGCATCAGCTACACAATGAGTAATTAAAAACCTTCCTAATACCAATTGATTCGGATGGAAGCTAGATTCGCGAAAAACAAAACCAGTTAATGAGATTTCTTTCCCTTGAAAGGATTCGGGATTCTCTGTTATCTCTTGATAAATAGTAGCGAAAAGTGGATCTTTCATATCTATATGTGATTGATTAACCAGTGTGACTTTGAGTTCGTCGTAGTCTGGCTTTGATATCGTATTCTTATACACATTTGGATCTATTTCATACTCCTCTACTGGCAACTCTTGTTGAGACTGTTTCACTTCACCCTGCAAGGGACTGCTATTCCCCTCTTGATTTGTTAATATCATTGTTACCCCTTTATTTTGTGCTATCGAGGCATTAAGGCTTACAAGCGGAAAGACAAATCCTGTTATTAATGGGCCAATCAATATTAGATAATTAATCCCTTTCTTCCAATTCATCGGCTGATCGCCATGATCATGATGATGGGTTGTATGATGGCACTTTGTTTTCATTGGGGTAGAAAATATCCTGGATAATTGAGCAACAAATAGTAAAAGAAAAAGGAAGGCTCCTCCTATCTTACTCAATGTCTCATACTTCGGGTTTATTAATTTTAATAATTCTCCACTTTGATGTAATCGAAGGATAAATAGAAAGAAAAAAAATAAAATAACAGCACGAAAAAATTGTTGCCAATTTATCGACATTCATATACCTCCTAAAGAAAAATTTGAATGAAAGTGATAATTATAAATACACAGATAGTTATCAGGGATATTAAAACAACAACAAACCGCTTTTTAAATACGCTGATCATCATTAAGGTATTTTTCAAGTCAATCATTGGACCATAAATAAGGAAGCTTAAAATAGCCCCTGTTGGAAATACACCCGAAAATGATGAGGCAATGAAAGCATCAGCTTCTGAACAAAGTGATAACAGATAAGCTAGTCCCATCATAACGAATACGGATAAGAATGGCCCATCCCCTATACTTGCCAGTACATCTGTTGAAACATAGACTTGTACAAATGAGGCTAATAGTGCCCCAATAATTAAGTATTTTCCCATATCAAAAAATTCATCAACTGAATGAAGCAGTGTTTTTCCGACTTTGTTTTCTATTCCGCCTTTTTCAAGATCGTGGTCACAGCACCCATTTGATTCTCTGCTTTCTTTTAATTGATGTGTTTGATAAAAGAATCCAATCAGTATACTAATCATTAATGCAGCAAGAAAACCTGCCCCCATTCTTAATAATGCTATTTGCAAGTCACTACCAAATGCCATATAAGTAGAGAAGATCACAATAGGATTAATTAACGGTCCAGTTAGTAAAAAACCTACCCCTGCATAAATAGGAACACCTTTCGACAGCAATCTGCGAACAATTGGCACAATTCCACATTCACATGCAGGGAATAAAGACCCAACAACACAACTCATAAAAATAGCTGCATATTTATTTTTCGGGATGTAACGGCGTATTTGCTCTTCTGTTATAAAAATTTGAATGAATCCAGCAATTAATACACCAATTAAAACGAAAGGTAATGCCTCAATTAGAATACTTAAAAATATAGTATTTACTTGATAGACTGAATCGGGGACAGTAAACAAAGAGACGGAACCATTAAGTGTCATTACATAGACCACAATCGCAAAAAAGCACAATAAAAACAAATCGAGACTAATGGATACCAAATTTCTCCTCATATAATCACCTTTACTTTTTAATGATAGAATTTTATAGATTTGCCAATAAATCATAACAATTACGATTTAAGCCCTTTCAGTTAATGAAATCTATGCAGTTTCCTTACAATATATTCCTTAAATTAGCACACTCTTAAATTTTCTATTAAAAAGAAGCATTATATTACTCGAATTCCACTTAACTATCAAAGTCTATAGTATAACCAGGTGGTCACCTATTTATTAGATAAATTATATATGGTACAATATAAAATGCTGTTTTTACATTGTAAACAACTTATGTTTGAAAATAGATCGTAAAAGGGAGTGATGCAAGTGGAACACAATAAAGAATTAGCACGAGCTATCGGTACAAATAAAATTCAGCAATTAGATTTTCGGCTTGGCGCTTTTGGTGCCGCTGTTCCTCTGTTATTTTTCATCATTTGGGCAATTACAACAAGTGTCTTGCAATTATCATCTGAAATTGGTTTAGTGTTAGGTGCTATATTCGGGATTACATTAGGATTGTTTTTTTGTAAAAGTAAGTGGGCGGACTATGCCCAAGGCTTATTTGATGGGTTAGCACAGCCAATAGGTGTTGTGGCAATGGTCGCATGGTTTTATGCCGGCATGTTTGCACAAGTATTACAAGTTGGCGGGCTTGTTGAAGGATTAGTATGGATTGGTAACATTACTGGATTTACCGGAGGATGGTTTGTTGGTTTAACTTTCATCCTAGCTGCTGTCTTTTCAACAGCTGTAGGTACAGGTTACGGTACAACAGTTGCCTTTGCTACATTAATGTATCCAGCAGGTGTTGCAACAGGTGCAGATCCTACCATACTATTTGCAGCAATTCTTGCAGGAGCTGTATTCGGAGATAACTTAGCGCCTGTTTCAGATACAACCATTGTTTCTGCAACAACACAAGACGCAGATGTACCAGGTGTTGTCCGCAGTCGTTTTAAATATGCGATTGCTGCTGCTGTTCCTACATTAATTTTGTTTATTATTCTTGGGGGCGGAGGTTCTTTTGAACACCAGGCTAGTATTGAATCGACGACAAATCCTTCAGGTCTGCTTATGCTTATACCTTTTGCTATTGTTCTCATTCTAGCTTTGTCAGGTCATCATATTATCACTTCATTAACTTGGGGAATTATTGCTGCTACCCTTAGCATTGTTATCTTCCCTGTTGGATCAGTAAGTGATATCATTCGCTTTAATCCGGATTCCGATAATATTATCGAAGGTGCATTAATTAACGGGATTATGGGATATATGAATATGGCAATTCTCATTCTCTTAATTGTTGCTTCTGCTCACTTGTTAAAATTAGGCGGGACAATGGATACCATTACGGTTTCATTAGTTAAGTGGATTAAAGATTCTGTTCGACGAGCGGAATTCGCTATTTGGGGAATTGTTGCATTACTAAATAGCGCTATTACCATTAACACTGCAGCCGAAATTGCTGCAGCGCCTTTTGTCCGTGAAATCGGAGAAAGATATAAAATCCACAGCTACAGACGTGCAAATATGTTAGATGCAGTAACATCCGCATTAGGCTACATCTTCCCATGGGGCGCCCCTGTGTTACTAGGGTGGTCAACTGTATCGATGATGAAAGATACGTATGAATGGTTGCCAGTTGTTGCACCAACCTCTGTTTTCCCATTTGTATTTCAAGGCTGGTTTTTAGTTATTGTTATGCTTGTTGCAGCATTAACTAGCTGGGGGATACGTTATCAAGGGAAGAATGGTGAAGAATTAAAAGAGATGCCGAAAAACTAAACTATTAATTATGGACATATTTAGTTAAACAACAGCTTCTTTCCTTTCTAGGAAAGAAGCTGTTTTAGAATAGGGATAATTAAACAATACGTTTAAAGATCTGCAGATGCTTGATCCTTTCACAAGCTTTTACTAAATTGGATTCCTCATCAAGTAAAGCAACTCGTACATAACCTTCACCCGTTGTACCGAAACCATTACCTGGTGCCACAACGACATGTGCCTTCTCTAATAAAATGTTAGCAAATTGCTCTGAACTGTATCCATCTGGTACAGGCATCCAAACGAAGAAAGAGCCTTTTGAAATACCCCCTTTCCATCCAATTGCTTCAGCTTTTTGAAGAAAAGTATTTCTTCTCTGCTCATAAATTTGAATATTTTCATTTATTGCTTTTTTACCATGCAGTAATGCTTGTTGTGCGGCGTATTGGATTGCACCGAAAATACTGACATAGTAATGGTCTTGAATAAGTTCTAAACTTCTGATCACTGATTTGTTGCCAACAGCGAATGCAACACGCCATCCAGCCATGTTAAAAGTTTTAGATAATGTATATATTTCAATCCCAATGTCTTTCGCACCTTTTGTTTGTAGAAAACTGGGAGCTTGTACTCCATCGTAGCCAATTGCGCCATAAGCAAAATCATGAACAACACAGATTTGATGGTTCTTTGCTAGTGCAACCGTTTGATCAAAAAAGTCAGTTGTTGCCATCGCAGCAGTTGGATTGTTTGGATAATTTAAAAACAATAATTTTGCTTCCGTTAATTTATCGTGATCAAACTGAGCATAATCTGGTAAAAAGTCGTTCTCTTCTAGTAATGGCATATAAACAGGTTCGGCATGAGCTATCGCTATTCCAGACATATAGTCAGGATAACCTGGATCTGGCACCAACACTTTGTCCCCCTTGTTTAATAAACATTGACTAACTTCCACTAAACCTGTCTTAGCACCAAATAATATCGCCACTTCAGTTGCCGGATCAACCATAACACCATACTCGTCTTCATAAAAGCGGGCGATTGCCTCTTTTAAAAATGGATAGCCTTGAAATGGTGGATATTTGTGAAACTTAGTATTCTCACTTGCTGCTTTCAAAGCTTCTACTATGAACGCTGGTGTTGGTAAATCTGGGTTACCTTGACCTAAGTTAATGACATTATGTCCTTCATTTTCTAACTTTTTCGCTTTTTTAACAAGAGCAGCAAAAAACTGCTCTGGCAATCTGTTTAAAAGGTCCGAGGATTCAAAATCATGCATCACTGTTTCCCCCACCATATAAATGTGGTACACGGCTTGAAAAGATTGGAATAGCTTGCCTTGTTTCTGCAACTTTATTTAAATTAATCATTGTGTTAATTGTTGTTTCCTGCTCTGCAGGCCCTTTTGTTACTAATTTTCCTGATGGATCAATAACCATTGATTCACCAGCAAAGGCTGTACCGTTACATGTACCTGAACTATTTGCGGAAATAATAAAACATTGATTCTCGATCGCACGTGCATGCTGTAAATATATCCAATGTTCTTTTCTGGATGCTGGCCACTGTGCTAAAACACAAATTACTTCTGCACCTTGAAGAGCCAGGGATCTCGTGATTTCAGGAAAACGGAGGTCATAACAAATGATTAATCCTATTTTGATCCCGTCTAATTGAAATATTTCCGCTTTAACGTTTCCGCCTTGTAAATATTTCGGTTCATCTAACATTGGCACTAAATGAATTTTGTCATATTGGTATATGAGTTCTCCGCATCGATTAAAGACAAAGCTAGAGTTAAATATCCCGTCCTTTTTACGGTTTGCAACAGAACCACCAATAATGTTGACATTATATTTTTCAGCTAACTCACTTAAAAAAGGAATGGTCTGTCTTCCTTCATCATCGGCTAATTCTTCTAATTGATCCAGCGCATAACCCGTATTCCACATTTCCGGGAGTACAATTGTATCAACTTGCTTATGGTTTATTTGTTTCTTAACCCAATTTGCAATCTTGTGACGGTTTTGGTCGGGATTGGCAACAATAACATCCATTTGATAGATAGAAAAATTCACTGCAACTCTCACCTTCTTTATATTTTATAGTCATTCTACCACTGAAGAAAATTATTTTAAATTCTGGAGATTATTAATAGTTGGATTAGTCTATTCTACAAAAATAAACAGAATAGAGATTTGAATGTTTGGGGATAATGGAAATGAATCACAAAAGGGAGGTTAATGCATTGGTCAATAAGGATAAAAATTCGAATGAAAAAGAAATCCTGACAAATCAACAAGGTCATCCTGTAACAGATAATCAAAATGTTAGAACAGTTAATAATCGGGGGCCAATGACCCTCGAAAACTACGATTTTCTAGAGAAAATCAGTCATTTTGACCGTGAGAAAATTCCGGAAAGAATTGTGCATGCGAGAGGTGCCGGGGCACATGGATACTTTCAATCATATGGAACAATAAATGGTGAACCAATTTCGAAGTATACACGTGCAAAAGTTTTCACTAATTCTGAAGTTAAGACACCTGTTTTTGTCCGTTTTTCGACTGTAGTACATGGCAAACATTCCCCAGAAACATTGCGAGACCCTAGAGGTTTTGCAATTAAATTTTACACAGAAGATGGTAATTGGGATTTAGTCGGTAACAATTTAAAGATATTTTTTATTCGTGATCCACTCAAATTTCCTGATATGATTCATGCTTTTAGACCAGACCCTGTTACCAATGTTCAAAATCTTGAAAGAATGTTCGATTTTATTAGCATGTCTCCTGAAGCATTACATATGGTAACATTTGTATTTTCACCATGGGGTATTCCAGCAAACTATCGACATATGCAAGGATCAGGTGTTCACGCATACAGATGGGTAAATGAAGAAGGAAAAGCTGTATTGGTCAAATATCATTGGGAGCCTGTTGGCGGAATTAAAAACTTAACGCAAGAAGAAGCAAATAAAATTCAAGGAACAAACTTCAATCATGCAACACAGGATTTATATGAAGCGATCGAACAAGGGAATTATCCTGAATGGGAACTATATGTCCAAATTATGGAGGACGAAGAACATCCAGAACTTGATTATGATCCGTTAGATCCAACGAAGCTTTGGTACAAAGAAGATTTCCCATGGCATAAAGTAGGAAAAATGATATTAAACAAAAATCCGGACAATTTCCATGCAGAAGTGGAACAGGCTTCCTTTGGTACTGGTGTGCTGGTTGATGGACTTGATTTCTCTGACGATAAACTGTTGCAAGGCAGAACTTATTCTTATTCGGACACACAACGATATCGTGTGGGAGCAAACTATTTACAACTGCCAATCAACCGCCCACATAAAAAGGTGGCTACAAACCAAACTGGTGGTCAAATGGATTTTAGACAAGATTATGCGGAACATAAAAATCCGCACATTGATTATGAACCTTCCTTAACTGGCGGATTGAAAGAAGCTGAAAATCCAGGCAAAGAGCATGAACCTTATGTGGAAGGGCACCTGCAGAGAAAAGCAATTTCCCGTGAAAACAACTTCGGACAAGCTGGGGAAACGTATCGCCGTTTAAGTGATTGGGAGAAAAATGATTTAATCAAAAATCTCGTTTCTGCATTGTCCGGCTGTAAGAAGGAAATTCAGGATAAGATGGTGGAAATGTTTTATAAATGTGATCAAGATTATGGAAAAAGAGTCGAAGATGGATTAAAGCACGCAGCAACGGGTCAAATGGAGCAAATGGAAGAAGCCGTTATGAAAGCTGATCAAATGGGACATGTATCCGATCCTTACTAACAGAAGAAGCGGGCTCATTTTAATGAGCACCGCTTTTTTATCGAGAATTAGTTGTACCTTAAGATGCATATAATCACTACTGTTTTTCTCAGTCTTATTTGTTAAACTCATGTACACCTGTATTACCATAAAGACTAGTATGAAACCGAAACTTACCACCAACAACTTCTCTGAAAAACGCACATTTCGTTTCAATGGCTTCCCCCAATACCATATTTAAATTATATCTAAACTAGGGAGGATGAAGTGATTACTAGGATAAGTCTGCTTACTATTATGATTCACTCTCCGCGCAAAATCTAACCACATGATTATATGATAAGTCACCACCAAATATATCCAATGCACTGCCAATTGTTATATCTAATTTTCCTTTGGATAGTTTTTGGAATTCTTCCAGATCTTCTAATGATCGTACCCCTCCAGCATAAGTAGTCGGAATAGTTACCCATTCTGCTAGATTTTCTACAATTCCTGCCTCGATACCGTTCCGTTTCCCTTCCACATCTGCTGCATGGATCAGAAACTCATCACAATATTGTTCCATTTGTTTGATTGTTGCATGATTAATTTCTATATTACTAAATTTTGTCCAACGATCTGTCACCACAAACCATTTACCATCTTTTTTCTTACAGCTTAGATCAATTACTAAGTTTTCCTTACCTATCTTTGCAACTAACTTCTCCAGTCTGTCCTGTTTCAACTCGCCATCTTCGAAAATATAGGATGTTACTATTACATGAGATGCTCCGTTTTCCAAATAGTATAGAGCATTATCTGCATTGATTCCTCCCCCGATTTGAAGCCCATTTGGGTAGGTTCGTAATGCTTTCAGTGCGGCTTCTTTGTTGCCATCACCTAACATAATTACATGTCCGCCATCTAGCCCGTCTTGACGAAACATTTCCGCGTAATAACTGCTATCATGTTCCGAAACATAATTTTCCACAACAGGGTTTCCTACATCATTTAATGTTTCTCCAACAATTTGTTTAACTTTCCCTTGATGTATATCAATGCATGGTCTAAATTTCATTACAACAAATCCTCTCATTCATATTACAATGTTCTTTTATTTATTATTGTAATCGAAAGCTGAAAATTAAGAAAGGTGCCAACATATGCGGCACCTTTAAAAATTATGCAAAACCTCTTTCATATTGTGTTGGAACAGTGATTTCCTGCTTTAGTTGATGGGCTGCATGTATAGCCCAATAAGGATCTCTTAACATTCCCCGGCCTACTGCCACAAGATCAGCATCATTATTCCCGATAACTGCATCAGCAATTTCAGGCCTATCCAGATTACCTACTGTAATTACAGGTACTTGTAAGGCCTCTTTCATTGCTCGAGCAAATGGAATCATGTACCCGGCATGTGAGCCCGGGTTCCGCGAAGGTGCTATCTTCCCTTCTCCTCCTGCACTAATATGGAAGATATCTACTCCTGCCTCTTTATACTTTCTCGCTAGTTCGATTCCACCTTGTAAATCATATCCGTCTTCTGCAAACTCAGTTGCCGAAATTCGTAAAATCAGCGGCATGTCTTCAGGCATTTCACTTTTAGCAGCCTGTATCACTTCCATACCGAATTTAGTTAATTCTTTATATTCATCATCTCTTTTGTTGGTTAAGTGGGAATGGAATTGATGAATAAGGTACCCATGTGCCCCATGTATTTCAACTGTATCAAAACCTGCTTCAACGGCACGTCTAACTGATTGACGGAACTTCTCAACCATTTCTTTTACTTCTTTTGTGGAAAGAGCTCTAGGCATATTATACTTTTCACTAAATCGAATTGCTGAAGGTGCAACAGGTGTATCTGCATCCTCTGCTTTTCTTCCTGCATGAGCAATTTGAACGCCAATTTTTGCACCTTGTGCATGAACAGCATCTACTATTTTTTTATATGCCGGTATTTGATCATCTGACCACAGGCCTAGACAATTGTTGGTTATCCGGCCGTCAGGTTCCACATTTGTCATCTCTACAATAATAAGGCCTGTACCGCCAACAGCACGACTTACATAATGGGTGTAATGCCAGTCATTAGGTATCCCATCTTCCCTTATTACAGAGTATTGGCACATAGGCGGCATTACAACACGATTTTTCAATGTAAGATTTTTTATATGAAATGAGCTAAATAACTGATTCATTTTAGACTGCTCCTCTGTATAAATTTTTCAACAATATCAGTATAGCAAGATTGCTTTTTTTATTCACATAATTGAACTGAGAAGATGGTTCTATGATATGATTAATTAAATGGAAATACGGAGGTTGCAAAAGTTGAATGCTATCAATCTAAAAAAACAGAACTTACTAGCTGACTGTGAAAATTGCTTCGCCCTTTGCTGTGTAGCATTACCTTATGCGAAGTCTAGTGACTTTGCCTTTAATAAAGATTCTGGAAAACCATGTGATAATTTACAAGACAATTTTCTCTGCAGCATCCATCAGGAACTTAGAGAAAAAGGATTTAAAGGTTGTACTGTTTATGAATGCTTTGGAGCAGGCCAAAAAGTTGCTCAACATATTTATAATGGTAAAAGCTGGCGTGATTTTCCTGAAACAGCTGAAAATATGTTTCTAGTTTTTCCAATTATACGGCAATTACATGAAATACTTTATTACTTGCATGAAGCAGCTCAACGCTCAGAAACTAAGCGTATTCATGAACAATTAATCAATGCGTATAATATAATCGAATCATTTACTATACTTACACCAGAAGAGATTTTAAAATTAAATGTTAATAAACAACGGGAGGTTATCAACCCACTGTTAATACAATCAAGCAAAATGATTCGGGAAACGTACAAGAGTAAGCATATGCCCAGACTAAAAAGAGAATTATTCGGGGCTGACTTAAGAAATAAAAAGTTATCAGGAGCGAGCTTTCGCGGATTTTTATTAATAGCTGCTGACTTATGCAATGCGGATCTTAGAGGAGTGGATTTTATTGGCGCCGACCTTCGTGACGCTAATTTAAGTGGTGCAATTTTAGAAGAGAGTATTTTCTTAACACAAGCACAAATAAATGCAGCAAGAGGCGATGAAGCAACCAAACTTCCTGCGCACTTACAGATGCCGAATCACTGGTCGAAGGATAGATAAAATCTGTCACACCCTCAAAATAGGCGCATAGTATGTGACAGATACCTATACCTATAAAAAAAGGAAGTGTGCACATGTTTTATCACATTAAAGAGTTACAGTATCCTTCTAAGCCTGATCGGCCAGATCCTCTATTCGCGAAACAATTGCAAGAAGTGCTAGGTGGGCAGTTTGGAGAAATATCTGTAGCGATGCAATATTTATTCCAAGGTTTTAATGTAAGAATGGAAGGCAAATATAAAGATTTATTGATGGATGTCGGAACAGAAGAGTTAGCCCATGTGGAAATGTTAGCAACAATGATTGCAAGATTATTAGACAATGCTCCAGTTGGGGACTTAGAAGAAGCATGTAAAAACCCAGTTTTGGGTGCAATTATTGGTGGAATGAATCCACAACATGCAATTGTTTCCGGTTTAGGCGCAATGCCAGCAGATAGTGTAGGAAATCGCTGGACAGCAGATTATATCATTGCCAGCGGTAACTTGCTTGCTGATTTTCGTGCGAATTTAAATTCAGAATCACAAGGACGCCTCCAAGTCGCTAGATTGTACGAAATAACGTCAGATCGTGGTGTCAAAGATATGCTCTCATTCCTAATTGCTCGGGATACGATGCATCAAAATATGTGGTTAGCAGCAATTGAAGAATTAGAACAAAAAGAAGGTGTTGTCGTTCCTTCCACCTTCCCTCGCGAGTTAGAAAAACAGCAAGTAGCATATGACTTTTATAACTTTTCACAAGGAGATGCTTCTGCAGAAGGCCGATGGGCATATGGACCAAGTATGGACGGTTGTTCCGAATTCCGCTATATTCAAAATCCGCCTGCATACGGCGATATCCCAATCCTTAACCCAGCACCACCATATACATTTGACACCAATTTTCAAATCCCACCATCAATATGTTAACCAAAGGGGGACAGCTTATCTGTCCTCCTTTTAGATTGTTAAAAAAACTATTTACAATAACATTAACTTTAGGAGTTAATGCATTATCTCATTAATTTCATTGCAACTATACATATTATTAGCCATGATAATCCAAGTGCCAGGCCTGCAACAATGTCGGTGAAGTAATGGACACTTAATACCACTCTGCTTAAGGCTACAGCAAGGATGATTAAAGAGAATAAAGTTATAAACAATATTTTCAGCCCTTTTTTCAGGCGATTTATAATAATTAAATAAATCACAAAACCGTAAAAAGCAATAGACCCTGTCGCATGTCCACTGGGAAAACTGAATCCTGTTCCATCAAACTGTTCCAACAGTTCTGGTCGTTCTCTTTCAAAGTAAAGTTTTAATACCTTTGTCAATCCGCTAATGCCTATCATATTTACTGCAAAGAAGATAGCAACCCATTTGCTTTTATTCCCAAAGAGAAGTAAATATATAAATAATAAAACAGAAGCAACAGATATAAACAAAACAGATCCTGCCTCTGTAACGTACCCCATAACTGTATAAAAAAGAGAATTACCGATATTCACCATAACATTATGAATTATTTCATCGATGGCAAATGTCTCTTTTTCTATTACGTCTTCGGCAAGTTCTACAAATAAAGCCATTGATAAGCCGATAACAGCAAAACCAAAAACTAATAAAATAATTGAAGCTTTCGGCAACTTTTTTATTTTGCCAATTAACAAAAGATCCCACCCTTTTTACAAATCTTTTGATACAGTTATTTCCCTAGTTTTATTACCTTAAAACTATCCATACATCTTAAATGTGTAGAAAGTGTGTAATTATATGGATATTTGTTAATCAAATGTAAAAAGTATTCATACAGCTTAGTATATCAGCCTTTTATCAAACTCTCTATATTTCGTATTAGTTGAAACTAATACATATTCATGTTTGAATGGTGATACTATGAAAAGAGGAGGCATAACAATGAAAAGACTTTTATTATTTTTATTCTCGGTTGGAATTGCACTAGTACTCGCAGCATGCAATGGCGATGATACTGAAGATACTAGTGAAACAAATGAAGAGAATGAGCAAACCGATCAAAATACAGAAGAAACTGATGGACAAGCTGCTGCAGAGAAACAAGTGGATCCGACTGTTACCGTTGCCGAAGTCAATGGTGAGGAAATAAAAGGCGAAGAGTATAATCGACTATATCCACAAGTTGTAAATTATTTAACACAATATGGCCAAGACACAAGTGACTCAGAAGTTGTTAAAGAACAGGTGCTAAACGAACTAGTTACACAGCAATTAATTACCCAAGATGCAAAAACACAAGGAATCGAAGTGACTGATGAGGAAGTAAGTTCAGAGATGGAATCAATAAAAGAGCAATATGGTGAGGAATATAAAACAGTATTAGAAGCTTCCGGTTTTACAGAAGAGAGCTTCCAAGAGCAACTGGAACAGGATTTGATTAGAAGTAAGTATGTAGAAACACAATTTGATACAGAAGTGACAGAGGACGAAATCCAAGCGTACTATGACCAGTTAAGCTCCAGTTCCGAAGAGGATATTGGTAAACTTAGTGAAGTAGAAGATCGAATAAGGGAAATTCTTGTCCAACAAAAACGACAAGAACAACTTCAGCCAAAAATAGAACAACTTCGTGAAAATGCAGAAATCGAGCTACTAATATAATAAAAAGAAGGGCACAAACTCGGTGCCCTTCTTTTTATTTCTTATGAATCCGAATATCCTTATTACTTTGTGATTTTATTCTTTCATTTTTTTATCGAAGTCTCAGGTCAACTTCTTAAACCTTGGTTCTTCTTTCCCTTCTACGATTACATTTTCAAAAAACATTTCATACGGTCTAGCAAATACACGTTGCTCCTCATTTTTATAAATAACAAGCTGTTCCTCTGTTTCACTGTGTGTGGCAACAAATAAGAATTGATATAAACCACCTTTATAGTGCTTGTACATTGTCATTTTGATCACTCCATTTCTATACTCCTATTATCTAGAAAGCACCGCTGATTGACAAGTAGCATAAGCTTTTTATCATATAAACGAATTTCTTTCTTATTATAATTTGCAGAATAAATACGGGAAGTGAAATGAAGATTAAAACTACAGAACCAAAAAAATCTCTGTTTATATTAGTGTAACCCTAACATCTACAGGGACTGTTAACAAAAAAGCAAAAAATAACGAAGCAGTATTGAATCATTAACTACTTTTCCGCTAATTTTTCAAATTTTTAGAAATTCCTCCTTGCTAATTACTTACATTTTTAGTACTATTTAAAACGTATTAATAATATTTCAAATTCAAAATAATAAAGGAGCCAGCTTTTATGTTTATTTCTTTGTCAGAGTCATTTCAACGAAAAAGAGATGAATTATTTGAAAGTGCTAAAAACAGACCTTTGACTTCAAAAATAACTGTTTCCCACAGCCAAGAATTAGATCATTTTATTAACCACTTTCAAAGTAAGACATATTCAGAGATTAACATTTCTGAAATGATAGATAAACATAAACTTACGATAAAATTAGAAGGTCAACTAGATTTGGTTACATCCTGTAAACTAGATAATTTCATCGCACAGAATAAGCAAAAATGGAAAGGAATTAAGAAAATCTGTATTGATTTACTTAACTTAAATTTTTTTGACACAAGTGGTATACAAAGCATTGTATCCTTTATGGAGGAGATGAAAAAAAAGTCGATTGAAATCTCTCTCATCACAACAAAAAGAACCTTCGAAATTCTAAATCTTATGGGCGTTACACAAGTATTTAACGACTGTAATGATCAGTCCTTTCATAAGTTATAATGCTTTAAAGAGTGTCTTTATATAAACAGACAGAAAGAAAGACCGAATATTAGCTGAATTTCTGCTTCATGTAAAAATACTATATATATTTTAGAGATAAATTAGCAAGAAATATTGTATTTTGCATTAGCCAGCTTATATTGCAGCAGAAAAACTTCCCTCCACGTATTCCCCAAGTACGAACCATAGGAAACATTATTAGTCTGTCATATCTTATAATATTCATCTAAATATGTGCTGCTTTCCCTAAATTAAGAATATTCTCCCTAATGATATAGGGAGAATATTTTCATTAGATAGACTCTTGTTTTAAACCATCCATTATATTTTCTTTCTTTATTTTTCTAATAGAATAAACCATCGTTGTACCTACAATCACAAAGATACTTATGATTACATAGAGTATACTCATCCAAGGGAATGTAAAGCCATACTCAAATGTACTTTGAAAAGCTTTATACATTAAGGCAATAATAAGAATACTTAGTGGTAAACCATACAGCAATGCTTTTATTCCATAAAAAATACTTTCATAGTATATCATTTTGTCAAAGCCTTTTGGTGTCATTCCAACAGACTTCAGCATGGCAAACTCCCGCTTTCGTAATGCCACACTTGTCGAAACAGTGTTAAATATATTGGCAATTGAAATTGCTGAGATTAATGTTAGAAATCCGTAGATAAATACAGACATAAACAGCAAAAGCCGCTGTTCATCTTCTCTTTGCTGAACAACATTATAGAAGTACATGTCTGAGCTCTTCATCTCATTTATCCCACTCTCAGTTAAAGATTTATTAGAGCTATTCAAATATAGTGTTGTTTCAACTAAATGTTCTGTATTATTTACAAATTCATTGAAAATTTGTTTAGGCATGACCACATCTATTCCTCCGGGTCGGGCTGTATACATCCCCATGGGAATCTGGTCCGTTAATGCGCCAATTTCTACCGTACCTAACTGGATTTCTTCTTCTGTTTCATAATTCATTGCATACAGATTGAGTTCTTCGCCTACCTTTTGATAAATGGTATTCGCATGAATGAACCGGCCAGTCTCTGGATCCCTGTACGTAACCTCATCAACAACAATTGCTTTCGGGTTGGAAGCATCCATAAATTCTTCCGGGTCAACACCAATATTGTTCGCATATGCGGCAAAACTTTGATTATCATATCCATAAAAGTTCACATAATATGGATATTTCCCATCCTGTAACATTTCCTTATAATTGGGAGCTTGTGTCAGTTGTTCAGCAATTTTACTCTCTCCTATCCATGTATTCAATTGGATACTGTTGACTAAACTATATTCCGTTACACCTTCCAGATTAGTGAAATCTTCCAAGTCCTCATCGGTTAATTTATTCGCACCACTGCTTAATTTGTAGTCAAAATTAATATTCTCCATTGACATCTCAAATGATCTCCCTAAATTTTCAGTAAAATATGATATTGTAATGAATAGCACAATACTGATTACAAGAGAAAATAAAGTTGCTCGGTACCTTTTCCTATTCCGCTTTAAATTTTTCAATCCTATTTCTGCTTCGATACCAAAAAGTTTCTGCGTCCATTTCGATGTTTTTACTGCTTTTCCCGTTAACTTCACATCATCAGATTGTCGAATAGCATCAATGGCAGATATTCTGGATGCCTTTTTTGCTGGTTTATAAGTGGAAATAAAAATCGTCAAAGCTGAAATAATAACGGCAGCAAAAATAGACCATTGGGTCAAAACAACATGCAGCTTCTCTGACACACCTAATGATTCTTCAATTAAGATAACTGAATTAATAAACCAGAAAGTTAATGCAATTCCGCCTACTCCTGCAATAATACCTAAAGGAATACTGATTGCACCGATGACTGCACCTTCAAAAAAGACTGAATTCCGCTTCTGCTTCTTCGTCGCACCAATACTTGAAAGCATACCAAGATGACGAGAGCGTTCAGAAACACTTATCGCAAAAGCATTGTATATTAATGAAATTGATCCGATCATTATGACCAGAATGATAATACCGAGAAGTGAAAAAAGTGTAATGCCTAAATCCACATTCTTTGTGATACCATAATATCTTAGCAGTTCATTATGGTATGTTACTACTTCTGTATTTATTTGTTCCATAATGTTTTCTGCTTTTTCAAACAGTGAAAAATCAACACTTTTAAATGTAGCGTATGCGTCTAATCTTTCTCCCAGTGGAAGCATATCCAAATCTAAATAACCGACAGCTGTATAACCAGGTGTCCATGATGCATCCCACTTTGTTTGATCAATGGTGCCAACAACAGTAAATGTCATTGTCTCTTCCTTAATAAATTGTTCTGTTAAACTTCCTTCTTCAGATACTTGTAATTCAACCGATTGATCAAGTGATTCTTCTGAATCAGGGAGCACTCGTTGCCCTATATCCATTGTGACTTGGTCGCCGATTTCTAAGTCGACTTCAGAGTCTCTCCATAAATCTTTTGATATAATAATTTCATCGACAGCTTTAGGCAACCTTCCCTCTGCGATCTCTATCGGAAATAGTGCCAATCCATTATCATTGATCTGCTGAATATAAAGATAAGGCTTATTAAGGTTATTATTTCCCTCTATTTTCGCATAACCTAGTTCATTGATTATACTTAACTCACCAACCGAAGCATCATTATTAATTATTTCTATATCCCCTGCAGAGACGTCTCGGTATAGTCCATGCCAATCTCCATTATTAGCAATTGTTTGTCTTTTCATTAAATCAAGAAACGACACACCTAATGTCGTAACTGCTGTAATCATCGCCACAGAAATAATGACACCAATAATTGTCACGATTGTCCGTTTACGATTTTGTTTTAAATGTCGAATCGTTAATTTATTCATAATATTCATGGACGAATCACCTCATCTTTGGCGATTTTGCCGTCTTCAATGGAAATTACACGATCTGCCTGTAATGCAATCCTTTCATCATGTGTGATAACAATTAATGTTTGATTATACATTTTATTAAATAATTTTAATAATTCAATGATTTCTTTGCTGTTTTTGCTGTCTAAGTTACCTGTTGGTTCATCTGCAAGCATTATTGCCGGATTACTAATAAGCGCACGTCCAATGGAAACTCTTTGCTGCTGGCCGCCTGATAACTGATTAGGCAAATGATTTAATCGGTTCTCTAAGCCTAATTTCCCAATAATATCATGGAACTGTGTCTGATTTACTTTATGATTATCTAACAATAGAGGTAAAGTCATATTCTCTTCAACTGTTAAAACAGGTATAAGATTATAAAATTGATAAATCAAACCGATTTGTCTTCTTCTGAATATAGCCAATTTTGTTTCATCTAATTGATAGATATCTGTATTGTCAACAAGTACCTGCCCACTCGTTGGTCTGTCCACACCACCAAGCAAGTGTAATAAAGTGGATTTCCCTGATCCGGATGGCCCGATGATTGCAACAAATTCTCCTTTCTCCACTGTAAATGAGATATCGTCTAACGCCTTTACAGCTGTAGCTCCCTCGCCATATGATTTAGACAGATGATTAATTTGTAAAATAGTCATTGTTATTCCTCCACAATTTTTATTTAACTAAAGTATATCTGTCTAATATGACTATCAAGTGACTTTAATGTGACAATAATGTCATCTAATCAGATAATTCCTTTATAAAACTTTAACTGAAATTGTGTTCCCTCACCTTCTTTACTATACACCTCAATATCGCCTTGCTGGTTTGTAATAATACTGTACGCCATTGCCAAACCAATGCCAACACTGTCATCACTGCCATCTTTTCCTTTATAAAAACGCTTAAAAATATACGGTAGGTCTGATTTAGCTATACCTTTGCCGTTATCCTCAATGGTTATAAGTGTGTAAAGGGTATTATCAGCATAGGAAATAGTAATACTCCCTTTTTCCTCCGTATGTTCCACACAATTTTTCAAAATATTAATTATTGCTTCTTTTGTCCAGTTAAGGTCACCAGTTAAGATGACGTTCTCTTCTCCTTTTATCTGTAAATACTGTTCCTTAATATCGATAGGGATCATAACAGATTCAACTGCTTTATTCACTAGCTCAGTGACAGAATATGGTTCTTTCTTAAATTGAACGACACCTGCATCTATTTTAGCTAATTTAAGCAATGTAGTTACAAGCCATTCCATTCTCTCTAGCTGGTTCTGAATATTATGGGTGAATTCCATTCTTTTAGATTCGTCAAGTTCATGGCTACCCAGTAAATCTGCCATCACCATCATGGAGGTAAGCGGTGTTTTAATCTGATGGGAAATATCGGAAATAGCATTGTTCAGCTTTACTCTTTCTTGTTCGAGGGTTTTATTTTGTTCCGACAGTTTTAATGTTACTTTGTATATCTCATTTTGAAGAATACTAAGTTCACCTTCACGATTATCGCGGATATCAAGACTGAATTCACCACTATTAATTCTGCGTAAATAGGTGGAGAGTTGACTAATCTTCCGATAACGATAAGATGTATAAATAAGATAGATCGTCGCCAAAACGAAGAGTGTTATAACAACGAAAACTGCGACATTTGCTGTAAAAAGGATAGCTGCTGTCATTGTGGCAATGAGTCCAACTACCGAAAAACTTAATAGAAAATTAGCAATCTCTTTATTTCGTAACACATTATTCCCCCATTCGATAGCCCATGCCTCGTATTGTTTTAATAACTATCGGCTTTTGCGGGTGATCTTCTAATTTATCTCTCAGCCTTTTAATATAAACAGTTAACGTATTGTCATTTACGAAATCACCAGCTATGTCCCATATTTTTTCTAGTAACTGTTCCCTAGTTAAAATCTGACCAATATGGTTAGCAAAAATTAATAATAAACGATATTCCAGTGCTGTTAATAATACTTCTGTTCCACCTTTATAGACTTTACCTTCCAGTCTGTTAATTTTAATATTCTGGTAAATAATTATCGACTGTTCATTAGGGTCTTTATTATACCTTCTAAGAACAGATTTAATCCTTGATAGTAATTCTCTAATTCGGAAAGGCTTGGTAATATAATCATCAGCCCCCATATCTAGACCCATTACCACATTTACTTCATCATCTAAAGCTGTTAAAAAGATTACTGGCTTATCACTGATTTGTTTAACTTTTTGACAGAGCTCATAGCCACTTCCATCTGGTAACGAGAGATCGAATAAAAATAAATCAATTTGAGTTATTTTTTCTGTTATCGCATTTTCTGCCGTCGACGCTTGAAAACAGACGACAGTTTCATAGCCTTCTTGCTGTAGAGAAAATTCTAGTCCCGAAGCAATGGTTTTATCGTCTTCTACTAGCATGATTTTCATTAGTTTCACCCTCTTTTATAAAAGTACCGAATTAATTTATTGATAAAAAAATTAGAGCATATCCCTATCGCTCTAATTTTTCCATAATTTAATAAAATTATCTAGTTATATTCCCATTTTTAACGGTTACTTTTGTATACAGTTTGGTTCCGACAATTTCTGCACACCACTTTAACTTTTTTCCTACTTACCAATTAATTCACACTTATCTGGCAGTCCACATTTATATAGTTGAATTGTCAACTTACTTTCAAATAATTAGCATTACAACGGGGATATAGTAAATGCTTGTTGCCCCATTTGAATCCATGCCTCTTCAAAATCCTCCCGATTTACTGCTTTGTTTTTTTCTTTTGTCAGTGGATCATTTACGTATACATAATCTTCATCATAACCAGTAACAACAACACTGTGATGTTGGTAAGTAACTTGCATTTCTCCTAGTTCTGTTTGCCATGTCATAAATTGTTGATCACTTAACTCATCAAATTGGGCATTTGTAATAATCCATACCGGCCTATCGTTTTGCACTTCTTCGTATAAATTTTCAGGCTCTTTATTTGTTAAATCTATTATACGGTCAGCTGACACGTATTGGGTTGCTAATTCCATAATTGGTTCAATATACACACCAAGACCCGGCTTGCTGAATGTCTCCATATTGCCAACAAACCCTTCATGCATATTTCCTCTAATTCCGTTCACTTCAAAAGCTTCATATTGGATATTTTCTGCCAATTCAAGTTTATCTACCTCGATGTTATAATAGTTTAAAAGCATGGCTAAACTTGTTACCTCACACCCTCGCATTAACTCTGGTAATTGAGAAATGTGGGGAACATCTAGCAAATATTCATTCTTAACGAAACCCGTAAGAAAACTATCTTTTTTTTCAGTTAACTTAACGCTAGACGGTTTATTAAATGTTACTATCTTTTCTTTTTCATTTTTTGTTTCTTTAGCTAATTCAAATCCTCCAATAGCAAATACACTAAGCAAACCTATGATCGCCAATCCTTTTTTTCCATCCATAAATAACCTACCTCATTTTATATTTTTAAGGTAATTTTTATATTATAATTATTATAATATAAGTTTTATGTGTCAGGAAGATGTCATCAATGAAAATATGGGTAAATTTTTTTTTACATTATTGGTTTTCACAATGGATAGTAATAGATCTCCATAAAAGAAGAAGTGCTTTCTTAACGAAACAAGAAAGCACTAAGTAATATTTATAAGATATCAAGATTTTTCTCTCTTCTCATTCGGTAGGTAAGCCAGAAAAAAGCAAAAGCTATCAGAATTGTATAGATAATGAATGGCAAGAACTTCGGATCATGTATACTGCTTAGATTAAAAATTAAATATTCTCCAATAAAATACACTAGTAATATGACAATCGGCACTTGTGATCCAATTAAGGTAATATAATTCGACATATATCTTGATAGAATGGTTGAAAGCATTCCTGCAACTAATGCAAGAATGTATATCCCAATTACAGTGAGAATAATAAATTGAAAGAAATTGATATTAAACCAACTTAAATAAAAGAAATTATCATATGACCAGACCCTCGATTGGAAAAATTCAGCAGTTTTATTCGTTCGGTACATGGAAAAAAAAGCAACAAGATACACTGTTGTAATAAGTAATGTCGATATAACAGATGCTATCACTTTCTTCTGAAAAATGCGTCTCCCGGTTTCTGATGTATATTGTATTAACAGTACACTGTTTTTTTGGTCAACAATAAAGACTCTTCCTGTAATTATCATTACGGAGACTACAACCCATATTGCAACCATTTTGATTAAATTATTGTAATTTTCCACAACCGAAATAGGAAGTATGCTATTATAGTTTTTTTCTTCTGCCATTTTCTGTTTCCAAACTTTATCATGAATATGGCCTGTCACCCTGTAAAAATCCTCTTCCCTTTGCTCATAGCGTTCTATAATACCTTCACGTGCCTGAAGCTCCCAAAAAATGTCTACACCTTCCTCGAACAAAATCCTACTCGAAAGTTCACTCACACCTTCATCATCCCAGTCCCTTGCCTGAAATTGTTCATACGTTTTTATCCCTAATGCTACGCTATCCTCTCGTGACTTTAAATAATCGTCTGCCTTTTCTATTTCCTTCTGGTATGTTAATTTAAAATCCTTAAATTCTGTCTCATCCATTTCGTTCCCATAATCTGCAATCATATCTTTAGCAATAAGAAAGTGGTCAGTTGTTGGTCTGCCATTTGGAAAATGCGTAAATTCAAACTCCATAAAAAATTGATAAAAGAAAAAACTCAGAAGCAGAACCAATGTTACCACTTTCCAATGAAATAATTTCTTTATCTCATAAATAATAATTTTCATATGTACTCCTTTCAATGCAATGCCTGGCGATAAAAATGACGGATGCTTAAATATATCAATCCAAAGATAAATATTGCCCAGCTGCTAATTGTGATAGGTTCATAATATGGGGAAATCGTAAAAGCACTATATCCCATAAACCATTCCTGTGGATTTAAGATTAAGAAAAACGGTGTCTGGTGTACATAATAAGTCCAATTTGTTGATAATGGCACATAACCTGGCAAAACTATACCTAAACTGAGGAACACCATAAAGCTAAAAAAAACAAGATACGTATTCTTCAACCAAATTGATAGAATATAAGTCATTCCGCTAAATAACAACATCACCAAATAAATCAGTAAAACCATTAAACCAACATATTCGATAAAACTGATGTTCCACCAAGTAATATACGGAAACTCAGTTATTGCATTGAAATAGGAACTAACCGGAACATTCCATAGTCCATCATAGGTAAATACAAGAAAGTATATTCCAAGTGTTGCGCCTGTTAAGCTGAAAATGGCAGCAGTATTCGCAATCCCAGCAGAAATGAACTTATGCAAAACCAGTTTTCTCCCAATTTTCGTTGTATAGGTAACTAATGCTGTCTTTTGCTCAAATTCATAGTTTGTTACTGCTCCTGTTATAAGGACAACTAATATAATTAATTCAAAAATGAGGATTAAGCCAATATCTTTAAAAAGCAAGTTATGCATTTCATAGATCTTCCCATAAAAAAATAGATGTTTATGTTCCTGATTTTCAATTAATTGCACTTTTCTGTCTTCCAACTGCTCAAATTGGGCACGTATCGTTTCTGCCGCTTCTCCTTTAAACCCATATAAGTTAATTATTGTTTCTGCTCTATTTTCGATATCTAAGTTTTCATAAATGACATCGATATCTTGCGCTGTTCGATAATAGGTTTCAATAAGGTTGTATTCTAATAGTTGATCAAAATCTTTTTCACTCATAGGAGGATTCAAAAAGATTTCGTCATCCTCTAACAATTCAGAAGGATGTTTATAGCCTGTCTTCCCGTTTGGACCCTCTACTTTGCTGACCCAATCAGATATTTGTTCATAGTCATCACCAAATTGGGATAGCATTTCTTCATTTGTTTCTGTTCCATATTTATCAACAAGTGATGTTAATAATGATAATTCTCCCTTTATATAGGAATTGCTCCAAATAAATAAACTATTGATAATGATAAAGAATAAGAGCAGTATCCCTACAATTGGCAACCTGAAAATTTTTAGCAGTTCTTGTTGAATTATCATCACATACTTCCCGCCAATGTTTGATCATCTTCATAAACATGTAAAAACACATCTTCTAAAGTTGGGGAAATCTCAATCCAAGATTCGTCTTGCTTTTGTTCAGCAACAAAGCGAAAGAAGAGCTTACCCCGTTCCTGTCTTTCGCCAATTATTTGATAATTGGCGCGGAATTGATCTCCTTCGGTTAAAGACACCTGTGTCTCAAACAGCATACCTTTTAACTGATTGCTGATGTCTGCAACCGTATCCTTATACAAAATCTTTTTATCTTTCATCATTATAATTTGATTGGCGATTGATTCGACATCTGAAACGATATGTGTAGATAATATAATGATGCGGTCTCGCGCCAACGATGTTAAAATTTTTCTAAACCTTGAGCGCTCTTTCGGGTCTAATCCAGCTGTAGGCTCATCTAATATTAAAATCTTTGGATCATTAAGCATTGCTTGCGCAATACCAACACGCTGAATCATCCCACCGGAAAACTTCTTCATTTTCTTATGTCTCACATCTTCTAATCCTACTAATGTAAGGAGTTCTTTGATTCTCTGTTTTGCTGTTGACTTATTCAACCCCTTTAATGCAGCTAAATAAAACAAATACTTTTCTGGTGAATAATTTTTATAATAACCAAAATGCTGAGGCAAATAGCCGAGTACATCACGGTACTTGTCATCTAAATGGACAATATTTGTTCCGTTATAAAGAATTTCACCTTTTGTCGGAAACATTAAAGTTGCTAACATTTTAATCAATGTTGTCTTCCCTGCCCCATTTGGTGCTAATAAACCATAAATACCATTCTGAAACTCTAATTGAATACTATTTAATACTTGAAAGTTACCATATTGTTTACTTACATTTTCAACGACTAACAAATTAACTCATCCTTCCTCTTTGGCTAGCAAATAATAACTTTTTCAATCCTTTAAGATATAACACAAAGCTGCCAATGATGATCATTCCGTAGATATACAAAGGGATTTGCTGTAATAATAAAATGTACAACTCTTCGCTAAAAATTGATGCAAGCATATTCCCTATCACCCAACCAATAGCCAGGAGCAGCTTTACTAATCTTGATTGTACATATAACTGTATATACAGGAAAATAACAGCATATAAAAATAAGGAAGAGCTTGATAATAAAAAGGCGTAACCAAAATGAATCGATTCCTCTATCATTAACCCCAAAATAAACACACTATTTAATAACATGCTGACAATACTAAAGGTCAGCATTCTGAACGCAGCAAGTTGATAGAGGTTATATTTACATACCATTTCCACTTCATACGTCGGCTTTTGTTTCTGAATGATAAAAAAGAAATAAGCAAACAGTAAATAAGTGATGGGTGATAAGGTAAATATAGTTGTATACACATTCCATTCCGCCCATGTCAATAAATCGCTTAAACTCATTAGTAATGTAATGACAACAAAAAGAGACAAGATAATGGTATAGATTATTTCCGTGAGGTCTCGAAAGATAAAACGAAAGCCAAGCTGGCGATACATAGTATGTAGAAATGACCAGAAATTTGCGCGTTTATCTATTCCTTCGGTTAATATACTGCTAATTTCTTTATTGATTTCTATTTCGTCAGGATATGGTATCTTCCTATTTGGTTTTTTCATTAGAAGCTCCTTCCATTAACAACTGTTTGAGCTTACGTATTGTTGCATAATATTTTGTTTTCACAGTTGATTCGGTTAAATTAGTGATCTCAGCAATCTCCAGAAATGTATACTCACCGAAAATCTTTAACCTGAGAATATACTGATTCTGTTGATTAAACTGGGCTAACACTTGCAATACATGACCTACTTCTTCTTTTTGTTCCAACTTTATTGTAAAACTATCTTCTGTTCGAATATCTACACCATCCATTACATCTGTCTTTTGCGATTGTTTATATGATTTCGAGCGATAATAATCAATTAAACGCGAATTAGCAATTTTGTATAACCATGTCCGGAAAGATGCCTTCCCGTTAAAAAGATGGATTGTTTTTAAAGCACTTATAAAAATTTCTTGTGTAATATCCTTTGCTAATTCCTGATCAATGATTTGTTTGTAAATAAAGGCATACATTTCTTTGTAATATTTTCCGATTAATTGATTGGCAGCCGATTCACTAGAACGTTTTTTTATTGCTTTTATCCATTTTAATTCTTGCTTCATTTCCTCTCACACCACATCCATTCCCATCCCAAAAACTTGCTGTCTATATATTCGTAAGTTAAAGGATAATAGTTTTAATATATTTAAAATATTTTTATTTTTATTACTTAGTGGAAAAATGCGCAATAAAAATAGCCTTATACTAGAACTGTCTATTGCTTGCTAATGTTGTAATGGTGTAATGTTTTACAGCCATTGGGGAAAACAATCGCTTTCACCTAACAACACGGCTTTGAATTAGTCATTGTTCCATACTAACTTCCGAGATAGCTCTTGCTCCATACCTTTCTGCACTCTTAAAAAGCCAACTGTCTTATCATACAGTTGACTTCTCATATAGTATTAATCTATATATTTTAATAAGGTTTTTTTCAAGTGCTCTTGGTATTTTTCTTCATGGATCGCATACGCTTCTCCATGACCTGCATTGTCGAAAAGTATGAGATCCTTATCAGTAGCAGTATGTCGATAAAGCTCTTCTGCCATTTTCGCGGGAACGAAGGAATCATTATTTCCGTGGAAATAAATTATCGGAACTTGGGCATTTTTGACTTGTTCCAGAGCTGAAGCTTCGACAAGCGAATACTCTGCCCGTAAATTTGTAATGAGATTGGAGGTTGGTAAAATCGGAAATGCAGGTAAGTTATACATACGTTTCAATTGATATTGGAATAACTCATACACATTTGTGTACGCACTATCTGAAACAATTAACTCAACATTTTCCGGATGTTCTTCTCCTGAAGCCATTAATACTGTGGCACCACCCATTGATAAACCATGCCAAATAATTTGGGTTTCTGCACCAGTATATTTTATAATCTTCTCTGTCCAGTCAATCCAATCAAGTCGATCATGCCAGCCGAATCCAATGTAATCACCTTCACTCTGACCATGACCACGAGCATCAGGCATGAATATATTATATCCTAATTCCTCATAATAATATTGCCCATATAACCCCATATCTTTCGCTTTTCCTAAATATCCATGAGCAAGCATTACTGTTTTATTCGTTGGTTCTTTTGCTTCAAGGTAGTATCCTTTCAAATTCTGTCGATCGAAAGATTCTAGTTCCCATTCATTAAAATCTTGCTGTGAAACCCACTGTCTCCAACCACCTTGCAAGAAAACATCCATTGCTGTTGCAGAAACCGTTAAATCTTCATTGCCCTGTAAGAAATCTTTCTGCTCTCTTTTAATGGCAAGGTTATAAAAGTAGTTTCCTGCAAATATGTCTGTAATTAATACGATTACAACAATACTGATAACCATTACTTTTATTTTCTTCTTCAAACTATTCTGCCTCCCCCTGCTGTTACTACTATTATATCAAGAAGAAGACCGAAATTGTTCAGTGAATTGTTTAATTATGTCGAAAATTATCATTGTGTAGTTTTTTTCATTTTTCCCAATTAATTCTATTTGCATGTTATCATGAAAAAGATCTAAATCTTTAAAGGTGGTAGTTCTAAATGGAATATAAAAAAGCACTGTCAATCTATAACCTCACAAAAACATACGGAGAAAAAACAATACTTAATGCCATTAATCTTGATGTCTATCAAGGACAGATTATAGGATATATTGGTCCAAATGGTGCTGGCAAAAGTACAACAGTTAAAATTATGCTCGGATTAATTGAAGAGTATCAAGGTAAGATTGAAATCTTTGGTGAAAAATTAGACCTCGGAGATCCATCCTATAAGCAACGAATTGGTTATGTCCCCGAAAATGCTGAAATTTATGACAACTTAACAGCATATGAGTACCTCAGTTTCATTGGTTCGCTCTATGGGATGAGCGAAGATGCGGTTCAGTTAAAGGCACAACAATTAATGGAACTATTTAATTTGAGACATGGTATGCACAATCGAATTTCCAGTTTCTCTAAAGGAATGAAGCAAAAGGTTCTCATAATTGCCAGCCTTATTCATAATCCAGATTTATTATTCCTTGATGAACCGTTAAGTGGCCTTGATGCTAACAGTATGATTATTGTAAAGGAGATTCTTGACCAGTTAGCTAAACAAGGAAAAACAATTTTCTATTCCTCACACATAATGGATGTTGTCGAGAAAATAAGTAATCGGATTATCCTGTTAAATAATGGAGAAATTGTAGCAGATGGATCGATTGAAGAATTAAGACAGCAAAATTCAGAAGGTTCACTAGAACAAATTTTTAACCAGTTAACAGGATTCGATCAACATGAACAAATCGCGGAATCTTTTGTATCGATTGTGCTAAATGGTGACAGATGATGGAAAACTTCCAGACATTGCAGTTATTAGATAAATTCGAGAGAATATTTACGTATGCGAATATTGATTATAAAGCAATGCGGAAAATATTAGAAATAAAGTTAACGATGGATAGCAGAAGGATACCAACAATTTTTAATGACTCAAAATTGCAAGAGGGCAACCAGTTTATTAAATCGCTAGGACTGTACGCAATTATGGGGCTTTTTCTCATTGTTTTTATGTTTGGTGAGCAATACTTTTTTCAAATGAGCTTAGTATTTGGTATCACGATGTTTATAATTATGACGTCAATGGTTTCTGATTTTTCCACAGTTTTATTGGATATACGGGATCGAACCATTATCGGAACAAAACCGGTGGATAGTCGGACAATTAATGCAGCTAAGTTTGTTCATATTACGATCTATCTGGTATTGTTGACCATTGCTTTTGCTGGTATTCCTATAATCTTTGGTTTGTTTACTCATGGGATCATCTTCTTTTTAGTGTGTATAGTTACCTTAGTTTTGGTGAATTTGCTCGTACTTATTGTCACTGCTTTACTATATATCCTAGTACTCCGTTTTTTTGATGGGGAAAGATTAAAGGATATCATTAACTATGTGCAGATTATGCTAAGTGTTACAATGGTAGCTGGTTACCAATTAGTCATTCGGTCATTTGATTTTATCAATCCCGATTTCTCGTTCACCTTTCACTGGTGGCAATTGTTGATCCCACCAGTATGGTATGGAGCATTATTTGATATAGTAATGAACCGGAATACTGATCAAGGCATAATTATTCTTGGTTTATCAGGTGTTATTGTACCTATTATTTCCTTTATTATTTATCTTAAGCTTATCCCGTCATTTGAAAGAAATTTAGAAAAGTTACTTTCCGAATCTACTCGATATAAAAAGTCAAATAACCAACTGACAAAAATTTGGTCCAAATTTTTATGTCGAAATAATGAAGAAAAAACTTTCTTTCTTTTTACCTGCCGAATGGTTAAAAATGAGCGGGAGTTTAAGTTAAAAGTATACCCAATGCTTGGAATGGCTTTTGTGTTCCCTTTCATTTTTTTACTTAACAACTTGACGGTAGACAGTTATGAGCAGATACAGGCAAGTAATCAGTTTATCAATATTTACTTTTCATTGTTATTATTACCTTCCGGTGTACTAATGTTAGGCTTCTCGGAAAACTATAAAGGGGCATGGATCTTTAAAGCCGGCCCTATTGCGGAAACCAAAAATATCCACAGGGCTGCATTAAAAGCCTTTTTCACAAAATTTTTTCTCCCAATCTTTATGTTATTGAGTATAACCTTTTGCATTATTTTTGGGATTCGAATTCTATTGTTTCTGCTTTGTTTTTTACTAGTTGCATCCATTTATGCAGTTATTTGTTATAAAGTTGAATGTACTAATGCACGGTTGCCGTTTTCTGAATCTTATAAGTTCGTTCAGCAAGGTAATGCGATAAAAGGCATTCTTTTATTAGTATTGGCGGGTGTACTTGGTGTGATACATTTCCAATTGTTGTCACTAGCGAACATGCAGTTTTTCTATTTAGCGGTACTAGTAATACTCAATATCTTTTTATGGAGGAAAGTAATGTAGGGGGTTAAGGTAGAAACAAATCTAGAGTTGTTTCTACCTTTTATTCACTTCTTCCTAATATTTTTGATTTTCACTTTACTTTCAGGCAAACTAGGAATTTCATTCATAGAATATGTGAAATCTTGGTTTGGAACCTCATAAGAAATCCGATTGACAAAGAAGTCTAGTGTAACTTTTAGTATATCTATTGTCATCCATTCACCAGCACACCTATGTCCAATATCGAATTCTCCACCACCTTGTGGTATAAAATCGAATGGGCTCCCTTCCCATTTTTCAAAACGACCTGGTCTAAAGTGATCTGGCTGTTCCCAATTGTCAGGGTCATGATTTGTTCCATATAAATCTAATAATGTTAAGGTTCCTTTTTCAAACATGAATCCATTCCATTCAAAATCCTCTTTTACTCTCGCCACTGTAAAGGGGAAAAATGGATAGAAGCGACGAACTTCCTGGATAAAATATTGTAACCTTTTATCATCCTTTTGACGAAGGTGTTCAACTTCCTGTGGAAATTGCTCTACTGCTATAACAGTAAAGGCAACATAGACAGAAATCGCTACAATTGGCCGCAACAAATTTAATAATTCTACTGCAACAATCGCTGGCTCTAATAATTGACCGCTTAAGTCACGATGTGTACTAAACTGATATAATGGACGATTCTGGTCTACCTGTTTTTTTCCACTTCTAATATCGAGTACTAGTTGTTCCAGCCAATCTTCCGCCTTAGAACGGGACATTCTAGCCTTCCAATGTTTCGGGCCAATAGCTGAGGCATCTTCGAATAAATCACTTAATTCATTTACCCATTCATTTTCTGCTTCCTGGGCTGGAATACTGACCCAACGCATTGCTACACTTGTTAACACACGTTTTGCTTCCTCATAAACAATGAACTCTTCCTCTTGATGCCTTGTAATTGCTCTATCCCATTCCAGTTCTGTTAATTCTTTCACTTCATCCAGCAGCTCTCTTGTCATCACTGACATGAACATCGCTTTACGGTGGTGGTGTTTTGCACCATCTAATCCTTGTACACCATTTTGCCCAAAGAGTGTTTTCTGAATCCTTGATGGGGCAGCATCTTTCCGGGAAAATCTGTTGTTATCATAAAACAATTGTGCCTCTTTTTTTCCGATCATACAATTTGTTACTTCGCCTAATATGCGAGTTTTAAATACCCTTGAATCGTATTTGTCTTTACGATGATAAATAAACTCATAGCCTTCCTTCAGTAAGGCTATTGTATGGTCCAAACTTTTTTCTTGCGGCATATCTTGATAATCTGCCATATCTAAGCCTCCATTTAACAGTCTTTATTACATTTTTCCCTATATTAACAAACTAAAACTCAAACTATTTAAACATTCTTTTTAAAAAGAATGTTTAAATAGTATCAAAAAAGTGGTAAACCATATAAAAAGATAAAATTAGTAAGGAGTTTTACAGATGACTACACAAATACCTTCAATCACGTTACACGATGGAAATCAAATTCCTGTAATTGGTTTTGGGACAGCCAAAATCAGAGGCGACTTAGGGGCTACAGCTATTGTAAATGCAATTAATAACGGCTACCGGCTCATTGACTTTGCCTATAATTATGAGAATGAGGGGACAGTAGGAGAGGCACTCAAACGGACATCGGTTCCTAGAGAAAAATTGCAGGTTACCTCAAAGCTTCCAGGCCGTTATCACACCTACAACGATGCAGTAGAAGCTATCCAGGAATCTCTCTATCGTACCAACCTGGATTATTTCGACCTCTATCTCATTCATTGGCCAAATCCTAAACAAGGAAAATATGTTGATGCATGGAGAGCATTAATCGATGCACAAAGATGGGGTCTAATCCGCTCCATTGGTGTTAGCAACTTTTTACCTGAGCATCTAGAACGTCTGAGGGATGAAACAGGTATCCTTCCAGCAATTAACCAAATTGAACTACATCCCTTCTTCAATCAGCAAGAACAAAGGGAATGGCACGAAAAGCACGGGATAGTGACAGAATCATGGAGCCCGCTTTATCGTTCAAAAGATTTATTTGAGAATGACACACTCAAGCAAATTGCGAAAAAGCATGAGAGAACTATTTCACAGATCGTCTTACGCTGGCATTATCAACTAGGTGCTGTAACAATTCCAAGATCCACATCCATCTTACACCAACAGCAAAACATTGCCATCTTCGACTTTGAACTGGATATGGAAGATATGTCAAATATCAATCAACTAACAAAGCCTGACGGCAGAATTAATGACCAAGATCCCGCAGTATATGAAGAATTTTAGCAAAAGAACAAGAAGGCTTCCTAATTTGAGAAGCCTTCTTTCGTTAAATACTTTTTGATTCTGCAAGTTTCCATAAGTAATACTGCTCTTCTCTCGCCATATGATCTGCCATCGATGCAGTAAAAGTACTTAAAACCTCTGCACTTAATTCCATCTCTTCTAATTCATGAAGGAATGTTTGGAATAATCCCATTTCTATTTCAACATCATGATTGAACTTTTCAAGTGCTGGAAAAGCATCAATGTTCGTCCGCAGGTAACCGGTAAGTTCTACTGCTTTTAAATAAAACTGTTCAAAATGTTTAGTGAATGCCGCACTTTTTTCCTTCAATCGTTTTTCTACACCGTCTAACCGATCATTAATTGCACCTGCATGACCTGATGCATCCACAAGCCAGATTAAATGGTGGTGCAATTCATGGAAGATCGGAGGTTTATCTCCTTGTTTCAAATAAGTTAAAATTAGCAAATATTCTTCTAGTTCATTGACCATATGATTTATAAAAGTAGGTGTCAGATGTATACCCATTTGTCCTGTTAGATGCCGTTTTATTATCGATAATTTAAACACCCTAAATTGCTTTGTTATATCTTCGACGTTTGTAGCAAAAGCTATCGCATTGGAGCTATTTAGCTTAGTTGCTTGAAGAAGCAGTTGATCAAAATATGTACGAAACATGTTGGCTTTATCAATATCATCTTTTTGTGATGGATATAAAGAGTCTTGAATGAATCGGGCATGGTCTGATAGTACTTGCAGCCAAAATTGGTGTTCAAACATTGCATTTTTCAAATAATTGGATTGCATCGAAATACATCCCCTTTTTTTACATGATGCTTCATTGTATTCAAAGGAATGGAAAAATATTAACTAATTATTGTTTGCTCATTAATTAAAACATGGAATAAGAGAACTTCTCCTATTCCATGTTTTAATTAATGAATATTTTGTTGAGGGGCTTTCGTATATGCTTGTAACATCATGTTCATATCTTGCGTATTTATTTGAGGAACTTGGTAATACCCATTTTTATTTTGATATAAGAAAAGCTCGTAACTCATTTCAATCATGTTAGGTACACTATCAGCAAGAATTCTACGCATAACAGGATTATTCATTTCGACTCCTGCTTTTGTCAATGCAGAGGCAGCAGATTTAGCATGTGCTAGCATAAAGGAAGAATAACATTCATCCGTAAATTCATTGACTGATTGTTTCGGTTTCTTTGGCTGCCCTGCTTTCATTCCGTAAGTAACCTCATTGTTTTGTTGCATTTTGTATTGTTGTGTTGGTACCTGAGGATCTTGTCCAGTTTGGAAAGAATCAACAACCGTGTTATACATTTGCGTCATAAATAATGTTTGACGCTGTAAAATATCCTTTAATTCCGGATCTTGAATATGTTGATCATACAGTCTATATTGCTCCATCACACCAATTAGACAACTGATTACTTCATGAGCATCAAGCATTTCATGTGCACCATGATTACGGCTAGTTCCTTGATTCATCGTATTTGGTGACATTTGTGTTCCATTTTGCATTTGATTTTGATTTTGCACAGCATTGTCCTCCTCTTTCTTAAAGTTCCCCATTATATTTTCCGTTGCTGATAATTTTATGTACGATTCATCATCTTTTTTATTGGTTCTGCCAATCCTATGATATATGACAATACTCTATAAGATAGGTTATACTATCTTACAGGAGTGATTTCATGTCAACATTTACAATCATCGGCGGCGGGATTGCTGGTGCTTCGATTGCATACCATCTTGCAAAATCTAATCACGATGTAACGGTTTATGATCGATCAGACGCAGGTCAGGCTACGGCTGCATCTGCAGGTATTATCTGCCCATGGATTAGTCAGCGCAGAAATAAAAAATGGTACAGCCTAGTAACAGAAGGCGCTCGCTATTATCCAGATTTTATCCGGGAGTTAGAAGCAAAAACAAAACAATCTACAGACTTTAGAAGAAATGGCGCTATTTGCCTTTTTAAAGACAAGCATATCCAACAACTTGCTTATGAACGGATTTCTGCAAAACAAGAAGGTTCACCTGAAATGGGTGAAGTGAGAAAATTGACCAAAGAAGAGGTAAAGAAAATGCATCCACATTTGACAGATTACTATCCTGCTGTTTATGTGGAAGGTGGTGGTCAGATTAGTGGCAGGAGCCTTCTAAATGCCCTGAAAGAAGCTATAATTTACTATGGAGGAAAATGGATCAATCAAACCATTGCTCCCGATTCGTGTGAAGGAACTGTCATTTATACAGCAGGTGCTTGGTCAGGAGAATACTACAGCAATCCTGATGTTCGACACCAACGAGCAGAACTTCTCCATTTAAAAATTGATGGCAAAGCTCCAATGAAACAAACGCCTGTAGTGATGGGGTTGGGACCAATGTATATCGTTGAAACAGATCTGAACCAGTATGCTATTGGAACTACTCATGAAGATACGGAAGATTTTTCTATTACACCATCCATTGAAAATCAGGATTATTTACATGGAGAAGCACAACGTTATTTCCCTGACACAGAGATTCACGATCAGTTTATGTCAGTAGGATTAAGACCATTTACAAGAGATTCCCTGCCATACATAGGATATACTAAAGATGGTGTCTTTGTAGTAAATGGTTTAGGATCAACCGGCTTAACTTGCGGACCGGTAATTGGAAGGGAAGTTGCTGCATATTTAAGTGGGAAAGAAACCGTACTAAACTTGAATGATTATGCATACTAACTGGTTGGTCAGAAAAAATGAAAGAAAGCTAGCTCCTTATCGCTATTTAAATAAGGCAGCTAGCTTTCTTTCAAAGTTTGTTGACAAAAGCCCAGTTTGGGAAATATCTTATCCTTTAAATTAGGCATTTGGTCTTTTTTCTATATTATTTCTCTCTTCTTTCTCCTGCAACTTACGGTATATAGTTGCAATTATCGGTCCTGAAATATTATGCCACACACTAAAGATAGCACTAGGTACAGCTGATAGTGGATTAAAATGTGCAGCTGCTAATGTTGCACCAAGTCCTGAATTTTGCATTCCCACTTCGATCGAAACAGCTTTTTGTTGCTTTGGACCCATCTTTAATCCTTTTCCTAATCCGTAACCAATGATATATCCTAACGTATTGTGTAATACAACAATTAAGAAGATCAGCAGACCAGTTTCGGCAATTTTTTCCTGGTTACCACTTACTACTGCTGCGACGATTGCTACAATTCCAATAACAGATACTAATGGAATTGCCTTAACACCGGCTTCCACTTTATCCTTCAACAGTGCTTTAACAAATAGGCCTAACAAGATCGGTACCAGAACAATTTGAACAATTGATACAAATAAAGACCCTGCAGATACTTCCAACCACTGACTAGCAAAAAGATAAATAAGTGCTGGTGTCAAAATTGGAGCCAGGATTGTCGATACTGCAGTGATTGAAACGGATAATGCCGTGTCTCCTTTGGATAAGTATGTCATAACATTTGACGAAGTTCCTCCAGGACAACAGCCTACCAAAATCACACCGACAGCGACCTCTTCTGAAACAGGTAATAAAGTTGCTAATGCAAAGGCAATTAGCGGCATGATCGTAAACTGGCCAACTACCCCAATCGCAACCTCTTTCGGACGCCTAAATGCTTCTTTAAAATCATTAGCTGATAACGTAAGCCCCATACCAAACATAATAATACCTAATAATGGTGTAATATACGCTCCCAGCCATGTAAACCCTGATGGTATTAAAAATGATACAACTGCAAATAATACCACCCAAATTGCGAACGTGCTTCCTACAAAACTGCTTACTCTCTCTATAGCTTTCATGTTCCCCCTCCTCTTGCAATTATTACATTATATAGTATATTCAGAATATTTTAAATAATTTTTTATTGCAAATCACTTGAAGAGCGAACATTACTGGAGGGCACTTAAAAAACTTTGAAGTATCTTTAATACAATCAAGAATTTTGCAAATCCAAAGTAAGCAGATGTGACCTTACCAGCTGACTGCAGGTTATGTTAATTCTTCCATATAAATGGTTTTATTTTTGCCAGTATGTTTCAGAAAGTCTCTGCCCCAGTCCTCTAACTTATGTAAGATAGGCAAAAGATGTTGTCCTTGCTCTGTCAAAGAATACTCTACCTTTGGCGGAACTACGGGATAGACTTCTCGATGAACCAAACCATCATGTTCTAATTCCCTTAACTGGTTTGTTAACATTTTCTGGGTAATATTAGGAATCATCTTTTTCAATTCTCCAAATCGCTTGGTGCCTTCTCGTTCTAAATGACATAAGATGATCAGTTTCCATTTACCTTCGATCACTGTGAGAGCCAGTCTTTTTTCATAATACAGGTCCTGACTTTCCACTTTGGTTGCGTCTAAGTATTCTTTTCCCCAATTCTTAAGCATATCTAAAATAGGGATAAGACTTTGCCCTTGTTCTGATAAAGAATATTCCACTCTCGGAGGAGCAACCCGATATACCTTCCGGTGAACAACGCCGTTTTTTTCCAGTTCTCTCAGCTGTTTTGATAGCATCTGTTGCGTAATATTCGGAATTGACTTTCTTAATTCACCAAACCGCTTAGTTCCTTTTATGCCTAAGTTGCATAATATCGTTATTTTCCATTTTCCCTCGATAAGTGAAAGTGTCCATTCTTTTTCAGGATAAAAACTCATTTTATTATCAGGTTTCATCTTATCCCCCATCTCACGCATTAGTCTACTTAAAGTTACTATAACAAAAAAAAGTGCCTACTTACAAAAGAGTAGCTCTCTGTAATATGATAAATACCATAGTAAGCACTAATTATGATAAGTACATTTTCTATCTGCTGAGAGCAATGAATGAAAAATGCTGTTTTGGAGATGATAGCTTTGTCACTTACATATCTTTTCAGTGCTGCTTACCATCAGGAATGGTCATACAAATACATTAAATTATAATAAGGAGTGTTCTTAATGGAATTACAATTAGCGCTAGACCTAGTAAATATCCCCGAAGCAAAGGAAGTAGTAAAAGAAGTCGAAGAGCATATCGATATTGTCGAGATCGGTACACCAATCATTAAAATTGAAGGACTTAAAGCAGTAACAGAATTAAAAGAAGCTTTTCCAAACTTGCAGGTATTAGCTGACTTGAAAACAATGGATGCGGCTGCTTACGAAGTACAGAAAGCTTCTGAAGCAAAAGCTGATATTGTTACAATCCTTGGGGTTGCGGAAGATGAATCAATTAAAGGTGCTGTAGAAGAAGCGAAAAAGCAAGGCACAAAAGTGCTAGTTGATCTTATTGCTGTAAAGGATATTGAAACAAGAGCAAAAGAATTAGACGAATTTGGTGTTGACTATATTTGTGTTCACACAGGTTATGATATGCAGGCAGTTGGTAAGAATTCTTTTGAAGATCTGCAAACAATCAAAGGTGTTGTAAAAAATGCAAAAACAGCTGTAGCAGGTGGTATCAAATTAGATACACTCCCAGAAGTAATTAAAGCACAGCCTGATTTAGTTATTGTTGGCGGTGGAATCGCAGGCCAAGATGACAAGAAGGGTGTTGCAGCTAAGATGCAGCAAATGATCCAGGAAGGTTAATCTGGCATGAAAACGACGGAATATCTGACGAAAATTTTAGAAGAGCATACTCAATCTGTTGACTCAATTGCTGACGAGGAAGCGGAAGAGCTGGTGAATAACATTACCAACTCTAAGAAAGTTTTTGTTACAGGTGCCGGCAGATCCGGTTTAATGGCTAAATCTTTTGCAATGCGGATGATGCATATGGGAATTGATGCATATGTAGTTGGTGAGACAGTTGCTGCGACTTTTGAAGAAGACGATATTTTAATTATCGCTTCAGGGTCTGGTGAAACGAAAAGCCTTGTACCAATCGCAGAGAAAGCAAAGAAACTTGGAGGAAAAGTTGCTGCTGTAACTTTATCGCCAGATTCTGCGATTGGAAATTTGGCTGATTTAACACTGAAATTACCAGGTGCAGCTAAGGACCAGGGAAACAACAGTACAACAATCCAGCCAATGGGCTCTCTTTTTGAGCAATCTTTATTGCTAGTTTTTGATGCGATCATTCTAAGATTCATGGAAAAAAAGGGTCTGGATACGATGAAAATGTATGGAAAACATGCAAATCTGGAATAACCTTGGCCACATAACGAAGAAGCAGGAATGTCACGTACTCCTGCTTCTTTCTTAGATTCTGTGAGTATCACTTTTTGAAGTGCTTATTGCGGTATTGATCTTTCTGCATTAATAGCACCACTGCCATATATGTTATGGTTTCCATCCTCCCACAACTCTGCTCCATCTTTCAATAAAGCTTTTACCTGATCAGGAGTTAAGTCAGGATTATGCTGAAGCATCAAACTGACAATTCCTGCACAAATAGGTGTCGCCATTGAAGTACCAGACATAGAAAAGTAATACTGTCCTACACGGCTGTTTTTTTGCAGTTTATCGATATACGAATTAGGAGAACGCAAAGAGATGATATTTACCCCTGGCGCCAGAATATCTGGTTTTGTTTCACCGTAAATTGTAGGTCCCCTGCTGGAGAAAATTGCTACTGTATCATCATTTAGAGTAACAGTATCCCTGTCATCCAGAGCACCAACTGTAATTATCCTGTCACTTATCCCAGGACTGGCAATTGTTTGCTGTTCTGGTCCACTGTTACCTGCAGCTGCACAGACCGTAATCCCGCTTTTCCAGGCTTCTTCTACAAGCTGTACCATCGGATCCCTGTCTTCTTCTCCATAGTTAAATGGAACAGTTCCCAGCGACAAACTCATAATATGAATTGGACTGTCCGGATTTCTTTCATTATAGTTAATACACCATTCCACACCTTGCATAATCGTATCCAAGGTACCTGATCCCATTCTATCCAATACCTTTACACCTGCCAAATTTGCTTCTGGCGCTGGTCCCATGTACCTGCCTGAAGAAGCAGTTCCATTTCCGGCAACATCCCCTGCACAGTGTGTTCCATGTCCATTATCATCATAAGGTTCCGACCGCCCGTTAATAAAATCAACAAAATCAGTAATCCTTCCTGATAAATCCGCATGTGGATAAATACCTGTATCGATTACCGCAACCTTTGTTCCTTTCCCTGTTAATGTAGTATTGTTTCGAACGACTTCTCTTGCATTCGCTGTTGGTAAAGCAACATCCAATAGTGCATGAACTTCTCTATTTTTATAAACTTTCTTAATATGCTCACAATTACATAACAATTCGTCAAGGCTGTTTGGTGTAATTTCCGCAGAACAACTGGAAACTCTCGAATAATAATGGTGAATTTTAGTTTTCGAATGTTTTTTGGTGATCTGCTCAACTTGTTGACAACCTTCAATAAATTTCTCTGGATGGAATTGGATAATTACCGGAAGTTTTTTTGTACGTTTTACTCTTTTTTCATGAAAAGAATGTAAAAAACAAGGTGTATATCTGAATGGACGATATAAATTAACCAATTCCTCCCGTAAAGGACGCTCTAATTGTTTTGCATGACTTCGCACCATCTGAATCATTGAATAACCAAACAAATTATCCCTCTTTTCTCTCTTTTTTATAAACTATGAAAAGAGAAGAGGGGTTGAAGCAATGATTGTACCTGTATTGCAAAAGAAAGGCATGTTCAATGAATAATTTGCTGAATAAAAAAATCTCCATTAATCAAGGAGATTTTTTACAGCTTTATCGCAGCACCATTTACTTGTTTATAACCACGCATTTTGCTTAATTCCTCTACCAGCTTTAAAGTTGCTTTATTTTTTGCTTTTGCTTCTATCATAATATCTGCTGATTCGCCATATGCTTTCAGAGCTTTTATGAACGGCATGGCAAAGCTTATGTCAACATAATCTGCATGTGCTCTAATTAACTTTTCTGATTTTGGTGAGGATAAATGAAATTTAGGTACCTTATCAGTATTTTTCCATGTTCCAAAGATTCGAGGTAATAATTGCTCAAATTCTTTCGCAACACCAGGATTCACCCAATGATGGTGATAATCGAACACAAATGGAATACCGTGCCGCTCACATATTTGAAGTGTTTCTTCAGCAGTGTAAGTCTTATCATCATTTTCAAGCGTTGTTTGCCTCCGAATATCCTTGTCAAGCTTGTCAAAGTTCACATTAAATCTGCCTATTGCTTCTGGTTTATTACCATATGCTCCTCCAACATGGATATTTATATTGGCATCTTTATCCAATCCCATTGCCTTAAGCATTTCATAATGATAGGCCATATCAATAATAGCATTGCTTGTGACATGTTCCTGGGGACTAGTAAACAATGTGAATTGATTAGGGTGAAAGCTGACGCGTAAATTATTCTCTTTGACAAGCTCACCAATTTCTTTAAATAGATAAGAAAATGGTGTTACATAATCCCACTTCACCTCTGGATGTGTAGCAAGCGGGACAATTGAAGACGACATTCGGTAAAGTTCAATTCCATGGGCAATATTATAATATAACGTACGTTTCGTATTTTTTAAATTTTGTAATGTAAGATAATAAAGTTTCTCTTTTCTGCTGTCTTTGTCTTGTTTCTTCCAATTTGCGAATGTTAACGTTCGGGAAGGAGATGCCTCCCATAAAGAAATAGCTGTTGATACATATCCGAATCGAAGTATCATTATTTTCCCCCGCCCTTTCTTAAAAGATAGTGTATTATTTCTTTGCTGAAATATGATCATACACTAGTTTGCTGTTCTGCAGCCAATGATATGTGTAGAAGATTCTATTCTAGCTATTCAATTATCCCAATAACAAAATTGTTGGAATATATCAGTGTTAATTTCCCTTAATATGCTATAATCGAGAGTGAAGTCTAGACAACAGTTAATTCTTAAAAGGGATGGTTTATATGGCGATATATCAAGAAATTAAAGCAGCTTTAGAAACTTCTATAATAGACGGTGAGTATCCAATCGGTGAGAAATTGCCACCAGAGGTGACTTTAGCAAAGCAATTCAAGGTAAGCAGAGAAACGATTCGCTCTGCGATTAAATTGTTAGAACAGGAAGGTAAAGTGGTTGTCCGCCATGGTGTGGGGACATTTGTCGTTAATCCTCTCCCCTCTCTCCCTAATAGTTTAGAAAATTTAATGAGTGTAACATCAATGATCATGCATGCGGGATTAGAGGACGGAGAACGTAGAGAAAAATTACGTAGAGAAGAACCAATAGATGAATGGAGAGAGTTGTTACAACTTCAACAAAAAGAAGAAGTAATTGTTCATGAGCGGATTAGAACAGCAAATAATGAACCGGTCGTTTTCTCTAAAAATATCCTTTCCAGCAAATTAGTTGGTAATGATATCTTGAATAAAGAGAAGATCGGTTCCCTCTTTCAATACTTAAAAAATGTCCACAATATTGAAATTGATAAAGCTACAACAGAGATTATTGTTCCATTACATACTGATCCTAATTGCCAGAAGTTACTTATACACCCCGCAACAACTGTTCTGTTATTAAAGCAGCTGCATTATGATCAACATAACACACCTGTCCTTTATTCGCTGGATTATTTCAGAAATGATATTTTTAAATTTTTCATTTCCAGATCTAGAACTTAATTGATCTTTTAGTAAAAGCATTCGTTTCATACGAATGCTTTTTTTATTGACTGTAAGAAGATTACTTTCCCCTCTCCTGTCCCTAATATTTTTTCTTATATTTCTACAATAATTTACAAAGTCTCAACAAATCCATAATTAATTCTTAATAATTTAGTGATAAAGTAAATTCATAAGATGTATAGACTTCTAATAATGATAAATACCATTATCTTATAAATAGGTAATTAATCCCCCCTAGAGGTCTGTACCTCTTTTTTAAAATTTTTATATAAAGGAGTGAAGAAATGTGGTATTTCCGAACCTTAGGTGAACGAAAAATAATCGAATTTATCTTTTTGTGTATATTTATGTTATTTTTCTTCGGACCTTTGCTGAATCTGCTGCTGCTTGCTTTTGCAGGGGAATGGCAATACCCGGATGTTTTACCTAAAGTATGGTCTCTTGAATGGTGGTCATTTGTTTTACAGGATGAATCAATCGTAAAATCTATGTGGCTGTCTTTCTTAATTGCTACCATCGTTACGTTAATCTCTTTAATAATCTGCATTCCTGCAGCATATGCCTTTGCAAGAATTCAATTTCCTTTAAGGCGCTTTTTCTTATTTTCATTCTTGTTAACCAATGCTTTTCCGAAAATGGGCCTATATGTTGCGATTGCGGTGCTATTCTATCAAATGAATTTGATGAACACCTTCACTGGAATTATTCTCATCCATATCATTAATACACTAATGTTTATGACATGGATACCTTCCGCTGCTTTTGAAAATGTACATAAATCGCAAGAAGAAGCAGCAAGGGATGCAGGCGCTTCACCTCTAAGGGTTTTCTGGCATATTACCTTACCAATGGCGAAACCGGGAATTATCGTAGCATCCATATTCACTTTCTTATCATCACTTAATGAAGCGGAAGGTACATTTTTAGTTGGGGTTCCAAATTACCAGACAATGCCTGTTATCATGTATTCAATTATAGCAGATTATCCAAGTACCGCTGGTGCGGTTTTCTCAGTGATTCTCACTTTACCAACACTCATTCTTTTATTTGCGGCGCGTCGCTTTGTTGGTGCAGATGCTTTTGCCAGTGGATTCAAAATGAAATAAAGGAGGGATGGATACTTGGCTGTTAAATTATCAATTGAAAATCTATCTAAAATATATCCTACTGGTGAAGGTGTAAAGAACATAGATTTTCATGTCAAAGAAGGCGAGCTAGTTACACTATTAGGACCATCAGGGTGCGGGAAAACAACCGTGCTGCGAAGTGTTGGCGGTTTTATTGATCCCACTAGTGGTGCCATTAAAATTAATAATAAGGAAGTACACCATCTGCCACCGGAAAAGCGGCCAAGTGCGATGGTATTTCAGAGCTACAACTTATGGCCACATATGACTGTTTTTAACAATTTAGCATTTAGTTTGAAATTAAGAAAAGTAAATAAAAAAGAAATAGAAAAACGAATTGAGGAAGTATTAACACTAGTCCACCTAAAAGGTATGGAAAAAAAATATCCGAGTGAATTGTCTGGGGGTCAGCAACAGCGGATTGCACTTGCCCGTGCATTATTATTAGAACCTGAGGTATTGCTATTGGACGAGCCTTTTAGTGCCCTTGATGCCAAATTGCGGCATGAACTGCGGGAGGAATTAAGAGAAATCCAATCTAAACAGAATTTAACGATGCTTTTTGTCACACATGACCAAGAGGAAGCATTGTCAATCTCAGACAAAATCGTTGTCATGAATAACGGGAATATTGAACAGATCGCTAATCCGCAAGATGTCTATAATACTCCTGCTTCCTTGTTTGTTGCCCAATTTATCGGGAGAATGAATTTCGTCAAAGGAAAAGCGGATACCAACATTCTTCAAATAGGAAATTTAACCTATCCATTTACAGATTCATACACAGGTGAAGTTACCGTAGGAATTCGCCCAGAAGATATACAACCAGTTCAAAGCAATGCTGCGAGTATTGAAGCAAAAGTAGAAGCAATCATGATGCTCGGCCATTTCGCTGAAATAACATTACACACCATTATTGGATCACTCAAAATGTTTGTAGACCGAAAGCAAATGGAACAAATCAGATTAAAAAGTACGATAGCCATTCAATTCAATCACTTACAAGTTTTTAATGAAAACGGAGAAGTTCTTAATAATAGGAGGATGGAAATTTATGAAAATGTTTAACGGAGCAAAACGAGTATTCACAGGAGCAGTAATTGGTTTAAGTGCAATAGCATTAGTAGCTTGCAGCAGCGGGAATGAGGCAGACGCTTCAGGCAAGACAGAGATTTCCGTCTACAGTTCTGGGTCAAAGAACGTAGAACAATTCTGGGAAAAAGTGATTCCTATGTTTGAGGAAGAACACGAGAAAATCGATGTAGAATTTGTTTTTGTACCATCAGGAACGGGTGGACAATCAACAATGGATCGTATTTTAGCTGCAAAGGAATCTGGAAATGATTCAGGTGTAGATATATATGAAGGCAGTCTTGAAGATATTATTAGAGGGAAAGAAGAAGGAGATATTTTCTATCCTTTAACAACAGAAAATGTGGAGAATTTAGGTAATGTACAAGAACAAAACTTAGCAGGGGCAAATGATTTGGCTGTTCCTTACCGCGCCTCCTCTGTTGTCCTTGCATATAACGAAGATAAAGTGAAAGATGTTCCAGATACCGCGGATGAATTATATCAGTGGATTAAAGATAACCCAGGACGTTTTGCATACAATGATCCGACAACAGGTGGTTCTGGTAGTTCATTTGTTATCACAACTGTCTACAATCAACTAGAAGATGGTGCAATGAATATTCAGGATGAAAGTATTATGGAAGAATGGAATATAGGATTTGACTTACTAAACGAATTGGCTCCATATATGTATCAAGAAGGTGTCTATCCGAAGAAAAACCAAGGAACAATAGACTTACTAGCTAACGGTGAGGTCGATATGATTCCAGCATGGTCAGATATGGCTTTAGAACAAAAGAATGCAGGTCTTTTATCTGAGTCGATAAAATTAAAACAAATTGATCCAGCATTTACTGGCGGTCCGTCATATTTAATGCTTGCAAATAATGGAGATGAAGCACGTAAGGAAGCTGCCGAAGAATTACTAAACTATGTACTTACATTAGATGTACAGGAAATTGTTATGGATCAGATGTATGGATATCCAGGTATTAAGTGGGAATTATTATCAGAAGAAGATCAGGAAAAATTCACAGATGTTAGTGGCGGCTACCGTATTTTCAATGGTGGTGAACTTGGCAGTGAATTAGTTCAGCAATGGCAAAAAGAGGTTGCTGCACAATGAACAAAAAATGGAAATCAGCAATATTAGGATTAGGGCTTGTTATGCCCTCTTTTCTGATATTGCTAGTCCTTGTCATGTACCCTGTCTCTTCTTCCATTAAAACGAGTTTTACTGGAGAAAATGATAGATTCACTCTGGACCATTACAAGTATATTTTCACAGAACCACTAATCGTAGATAATATCCGACATACTTTAATTGTCACTTTCTTTTCTTGTCTGTTCGTTTTAATTATTGCTTATTCGATCGCAATTTACTTACGTTTCAGTCAAAGCAGCATTGCGAAGTGGGTGAGTAAAACCTACCTTATCCCAATGTTTATACCAGGGGTAATTGCTGTGTATGGTTTTATTAATTTTTACCGTGATAACGGATGGATTGCTCGAATCATTGGTGAAGAAAGTATGCCTGCCATCATTTATGATGTTAAGGGGCTTATCATGATCAATATCTGGTTTAACATTCCTTTTACAACACTGCTTTTAGTTTCCGCATTGCAGGCGATACCGAATTCGATCATTGAAGGAGCAAAAGATGCCGGCGCAAATATATTACAGCTTTTCTGGCATTTTATCCTGCCTTTATCTTATCGGACAATGCTAGTTGCACTTACTTTTTTATTTATGGGGATTGTGGGAAGTTTCACTGCACCTTTCTTAATTGATCGTAATGCACCACAAATGCTAGGAGTATCGATGCAACAGCATTTCTCTGTTTTTAATGAGATTGAACAATCTAGCAGTTTGGCAGTTTTTATGTTCTTATTGTGCTCATTAGTCGGTTTCTTCTATATATATAGCAATATAAAAGGCTCTAAGAAAGAACTGAAGTAAAATTATTCTAGGAGGACATTATGAAAATTCAACTACTAGATCAGCCTGTTACCTTAAATGAAAGACTCACCTACTCTGTTCAGCTTCCTGATACAGGGTTTTATTCCATAACATTAAAGGCCAAAAGTACGACATGCTGGTCTGAGGAAAACAATGAAGCTTCAATGGTCCGTATATATATGAATGAATTACATCAGCAAGACATTATTATTTTTTATGGCCAGAAAAGTTTTAGTTATGAACGTAATTTAGGTGAATGGCAGGCGGGAAATTATCAATTACATATTGAACCATTCACAAATCATGTTGTTCATGTTGAATCGATTGAAATAGTTAAATTAACGCCAACACAGAATGATAGACTAGCACTTCAATATGCCCCTATTCTACATGGACGAAAAATTTACGGGGAATATGACAACATGTATACAGATACTCCATTAGAAATGATCTACCGGATTGGCGAATGGGAAAAAGGTAAGGTACTGGAATATCACATGGTATTCAGTCACGAGGATGAAGGCACACCTGCCATGCTGTTAATGGCAAAATGGGGGCGACTGCTTGACATAGAATATATGATCAGAATCTATCTTAAGGAAGATGAAACAATTGACCATGCCATTTATCAAGGAGCAAACCATATTGATACAAAATACTTGAAAGAATTTATCCATGGAAAACGCCCTGTTATGCAAACTGCAACAGGCAATGGAAATTTCACGGATGATATTACCAGTGAGTATCATTTTTCTTTCTTGCCTAGAGAATGGAAAGCAGAGGAAGAACCAAGAGAGTTTGTCATGGAAAGATTTCCATATGTTAATCATTTAATGGAATGGGAAGCAGCTCGACAACTGACAAAAGAACAGCCACCTTACAATCAATTAGAGACATTATCTTCTTTCCTATTCATTCATTCGTCCATTTGGGACATTGAACTTGGCAAGGTTACCATTGATTTTGCCTGTCAATTGGAAGGTGATGATCATTGGTACAGCAGCTCATACGGGCAAATAAAACTGGGACCTTTTGATGCAGCCTATACCGGTCCTTTTCACCATTTTGCTGTTGCCATATATCTGCCTTTTGCTTTTGATTTTTCTGAAATTACGAAAATAAAAGTTCGCCTCATCAATCAGGAGTTAGCGTCTATTACAGTGAAAGGCCTAAAGGTTTTTACTTACAATAAAGAAGAAGGGTTACAAAATTGGATTAACAAGCAAGAGAGCTATCTCTTAAATCAAAATAATACAGAAAAGATAATTTGGAGCAATTAGTTAGGAGTTAAGAAGTATGACCATTTTATTTAAAACGACAGCAGAAATTACACAAGAGAGTATGCAATCCCATTTAACACACACATTCTATGTTCCAGAGGAGTCTCAAGCACTATCTATTGATTTTCAATTCGCACCAGACATATTGGAAGATGAACCAAAGCAGAAAGCCATTATATCAGAAACATTAAAAAGCTATAACTTATTTCCTGACAATAATGAGATAGCTCCTCTGATCGATAAATATAGTCCATTGAAAAATCTGCTGACATTATCTGTGGATGATCCTAACGGATTTCGCGGTGCAAGACATTGCCATGCTCCAGATCAGCATATTACAATAGCAGAGCAAAATTCTTCCCCAGGAATGTTAAATGGTGCACTAACATCAGGTCTGTGGTCTGTAACAATTAGTGTTCACGCAATTGTTACTGATAAATGCAATTTTTCTTTAGCAATAAAGTCAGATATAAAGCAAACAGAGGATACTATACGTATTCCTTGGTTTAATCCAATCAACATTAGCAATTTTCCTGAAAACAAATTGGAACATATTATCGCTCCAGTATGTGGTAATAGTTCTGAATATGTTTGGAAAGCTGCTGAGTTACATACACATACTTTCCATAGTGATGGCCAGCAGGACGTGGCGGAGATGGTTCATACTGCAGAGCAGCAAGGATTGGATGTTCTTGCCATTACGGATCATAATACAACAAGTCCACTGCGCGAAATGGAAGATCAATTAAACAGAACATCACTTCAATTATTATATGGACTAGAATGGACGACCTTCTTTGGCCATATGTTAACATTCGGCTATCCAGAACTTACTTATACAGATTGGCGTAAGCTCGGACCGACAGATGTACACAAAGGTTTAGAAAAAATCCATGAGCTTGGCGCAGTTGCAGGAATGGCGCATCCCTTCCGGATTGGGAATCCAATTGGAACTGGCTGTCATTGGGAGTTCAAAATGGAGAATATCAATGATTTTGATTTTATTGAGGTGTGGAATGGAAACAATCCAAGCCCATCCTTTTATAACCAGCAAGCAATGGAATTTTGGACAAAACTATTGAATAAGGGCTATCGCATACCTGCAACAGCAGGCCGTGATTGGCATCATAACAATGATCCACAAGCAAAATATGCTATTACATATGTACATATGCCGCAAGACACGAAGGATTTCCGCAAAGATTTCTTGCAATCAATCCGTGAAGGCAGAATCTCTATATCCTATTATTCTGTTCTTTCATTAGCAATAATACAAGCTGAAACGGTGTACACCATTGGAGAAACAGTGAGAAAAGATGGATCGCGACACCAATTGGTTATGACAATGCAAGAAGTTCCAGTTCATGCAACTTACAAGCTTGTTTCTAATAAAGGCCTGATAACTGAAGGCGACCTTCCTAAGAATGGTATAGAGATACCTCTAAGTTCTGAATCACTTACCTGGATTCGAGCAGAAGTATATAATCAGGAAAAAGAGCTAATCGCCTTTACGAATCCAATCTATTTTAAAATAAAATGATCTGAAAAAACTTGAGATTTCAATTAAAATAAGCAATGTAAAATACACAAGAAAGCTTCTCATGTATTTTACATTGCATTTTCTATTCCCTTTTTAATCAATATGTAATGAATTTACAGAGATCTCATAATTATATTTAAATATCCTGATACATAACAATAATATGATCCCATTAAGAATTAGTAGAAACCAAAAAAAACTTTGAAAGCCTAGCATAACTTGATCTAATTGGTTATGATCACCATTACTCATCCATTCAGTTATTGATCCATCTACCCATAAATTCATAAATGTTACGCCAAAAGCAGTTCCTAATCCCTAAATTTCTTAGCAAAGCGATAGCACTGCTGATCGTACCTAATAAACCTTGAGATACTTGTCCAATCATTAATGTATAATTAGGGGATGTTAATACCCCCATTGCCAATCCAAGCAAACATAATAATGTGGCTACTTTCCAAGTATTAGTCATTGGTGTAATAAAACTTAATCCCGCTAAACTAAGTAGCATGAAGGTCAGTCCAATAATTACCACTTTTTTACTACCAAAACGATCTGCTAAATTACCGCTGATAGGACCAGTTATCGCCATAAACAATGGATACATCATTAATAATATTCCTGCGAAGGAAGTACTTGTTCTTAATATACCTGTTAAATAAAATGGGATCACTACCATCGTTGAGTATGTAACCATATAACTAACAATTATTGAAATCCCTCCTATTTTAATTAGAGGTAACTTAAATAATGAAAGTTCAATAAATGGATGGTCTATTCTAGAACTTCTTCTAACAAAAACCATAAAGACAAAATTCCTAGAAAAGAAACTGGTAATAGATAAAGGTTAAATCCATTATCTCCAATCATGTTTAATAAATTGGCTGTGTATATTGTAAAGAGACTGGATTATAGCTTAAATACATGCTTTTAAGTTATGAATTGGATAAACAGTTTTACATTGCTTCATTTTCACTATAAATCAATATTAATAGTTGACTTATATAGATAAATTTGCATGTTACAATATCTTCCATAAATCATGACAATATATTATTTACTAAATACTATAAAAGTAGTAAAAAAATAATTTTCAAGTTAGAAAGGAGACAAGTTATGGAAGATAATAAAGGTAACCACATGACTAGAAGGGATTTTCTTAATCAAGCTGGTAAAGTCGGAGGTGCAGTAGCAGTTTGGGGTGCAATGGAATCATTAGGCTTAATAGGTCATTCTCTAGTTGGTGCGAAAGAATTTCAGTCTCCTAAAATAAGTGATTTGACAGCAGTAAATAAAAACGGTAAAAAGATTATCATTTTAGGAGCCGGCATTGCTGGTATGACGGCAGCATATGAGTTAAGAAAAGCCGGTTATGAATGTAAGATACTTGAAGCCAGGGACCGTTCAGGCGGTCGAAACTGGACGGTACGGAATGGTACGAAAGAAACAGAGCTTAAAGGATACAAGCAAACAGCTAAATTTGATAAAGAACTTTATATGAATGCTGGTCCTGCTCGTATTCCTCAACATCATGTGACAATAGACTATTGTATGGAGTTAGGAGTTGAACTTGAAGTATTTTCCAACTCTAATGAATTCTCCTACTATTACCAAGAGAATGCCGGACCTTTATCTAATCAAAAAATTAGAAAAGGTACTGTAAGAGCCGATACTCGTGGGTATATATCGGAGTTATTAGCTAAAGTTTCGGACCAGGCAGCCTTAGATACACCTCTCTCAAAAGAAGATATTGAAAGATTGAAAGATTTTCTAACAAGGAATGGTGATTTGTCTGATAATTTGACATATAACGGGTCAAGTCGCCGTGGTTATAGTGAATTACCAGGCGGAGGCCATCAGTCTGGCAAGTTAGATGAACCATATAACTTTAGTGAACTTCTTCAATCAGGAATGATGAACCATTTTAGCGGAGATTATAGTTACAATCAACAGCCAATGATGTTTCAGCCGAAAGGAGGAATGGATCAAATTCCAAAAGCTCTTGAAAAGCAGCTGCCTGGAGTTATAACGTTTGGGGCAGAAGTACAAGAGATTAGACAAGGTCCTGATAATGTACGAATCGTTTACAAAACAAACGGAAAAACCAAAGAGATTACTGGAGATTATTGTATTTGTACGATTCCACTCTCTGTCTTAAAAAATATATCTGCAGATTTCACAAAACCAATGAAAAATGCAATTAAAAGTATCAGTTACGCACCTGCCGGTAAGATTGGCTTGCAGTTTAAGAATAGATTCTGGGAACAAGAAGATCGAATTCTTGGTGGTATTACAACAACCAATATGGATATTTCACAGATTTGGTATCCATCTAACGATTATTTATCCCAAAAAGGCATATTAATTGGCTATTATAATTTTGGTCAAAATGCTATAGACTACGGAAATCTCCCTCATTCACAAAGACAAGCCCGTGCTTTAGCTCAAGGGGCAAAAATACACCCTCAGTATAACAATGAATTTGAAAGTTCTTTCTCAGTTGCATGGCAGAAAACCAAGTATAGTGAAGGAGGATGGGCCTCTTACTCCTCATCTGATCTTAAAAACTATTATCCTATTTTAAATGAACCTCAGGGTCGAATCCACCTTGCTGGCGAACATCTTAGTTATCTAACCGGATGGATGGCTGGTGCATTTGAATCAGCAAGAATTGTTGTTAGCAGAATTCATGAGGAAGTATTAAAAGAAAATAAGGTATCATCAAAAGCAGGTTAAACAAACCATTACGTTATCTAAAAACAATAAAAGGAGTAGATTATATGAAAAAAACTGTGAAAATAATTATCGCCACTCTAGTGCTTGGTATATGTTTATTTGCAGGATTCTCTTTTTCAATAGCTAGCAGTGAAAAAAATGCATTAAATTCCAATAAAATTTCCTTTTTTGGTTCTGCAGCCTCTTCTATTTCCAGTTCAGTTTCTGTCCCTCATAATTATAATAGATTATTATTCAGCGGAACAGTCCCACCTCTATTAGATGAAGATGGAGACAATACTTATGAAAGATACGGTGATACAGAAACACAGGCAATAGGAATTATCAAAAAATTTGAAGAAGATTTGGAAAGAAAAGGGCTGTCTTTGTCAGATATAATCTATTTACGTGTGTATGTTGCCCCTGATCCTAACAAAGGAAATGAACCTGATTATACAGGATGGTTTAACGCATATGCTCAATTATTTAATACGGAAGACAATCCGGTTAAAACAGCACGCTCTACCGTAGGGGTGGAAAGTTTAGTTAGTCCTGATTTTCTGATTGAGATTGAAGCAGAAGTAGCATATAAAAACAATGGCAAATAGTAATAGACTAATATTGGGAGTGATTTTATGATACCGAATATCGGAATTCCAGGGTTAATTTTAATTTTGATCATAGCACTAGTTATTTTTGGACCTTCCAAGTTACCAGCAATTGGACGAGCCTTTGGAAACACTTTGTTTGAATTCAAAAATGCAACGAAAGAGTTGATGTCTGACGGAAGTAATGATGAGAATGTGTTGAAAGAAGAAAAGAAGAATGAGAAACAGACTCTTTAAAAAGTAATATGGTATTTAGCAGCTATAAAAACTAGCAGGTAGATGAGGCAAACTCATCTACTGTTTTTTTTAACAGGAGGCGTCGCCATGGAAAAAAAAGAACTTCATCTCATTGGGCATCTAGAAGAGCTGCATAAACGAATCCTTATCGTTTTATCAGCCTTTATTATCTTTTTTATATGTGCGTTTATTTTTGTACAAGATATATACAATTGGTTAATCAGGGATTTTAACGGTAAATTAGCTGTTTTGGGACCAAGTGATATCCTATGGGTTTACATGATGATTACAGGCGTTTTTGCTATTGCTGCAACTATCCCGGTAATAGCCTACCAAATATGGAAGTTTATATCCCCCGCACTAACAAAAGAGGAGAGCAAGCTGACTTTAAGCTTTATTCCCGGATTATTCATTTTGTTTATTGCTGGGATAAGCTTTGGCTATTTTATATTGTTTCCAATTGTATTAGAATTCCTAATGAATATCTCCGCCGGGCAGTTCGAAACAATGTTTACAGCTGACAAATACTTTTTATTTATGCTTCAACTTAGCTTACCGCTAGGCTTTCTATTTGAAATGCCATTGTTAGTAATGTTTTTGACACGATTAGGAGTAATTAATCCTGTACAGTTAGCTAAGGCACGGAAGATCTCCTATTTCGCTCTCGTTATTTTGTCTGTTTTAATTACTCCTCCAGATTTTATTTCAGATATTTTAGTCATTGTTCCATTACTACTCCTATATGAGGTAAGTGTATTAATTTCTAAAATTATTTATAAAAAGAAACTTGCCATGGAAGCAGAGTTGGTAGCTTAATTTATAATAAGATATCTAGTGCCGCTATCGTAGCCTGGACCTTCCTACCATCAATTAATGGAATAAATGAGAATGAAAAGAAACAGGACGTTCCTTGTCCTGTTTCTTGTTTCGATTATTAATTTAATGACTATTGACCAACTTTTCTGCCCTAATATTAAGCCTTAGTATTGAAGTTTAAGGCTTTAACACTACTTTAATACAGTTATCCAACTTTGCATCAAATATTTCATAACCGTGCTTTGCTTCTGTTAATGGCAATGGATGTGTAATGATATCACTTAAGTTAACCTTCCCAGAACCGATTAAATCATGTAAGTGTGGCATGTAATGAATGACAGGAGCTTGCCCTGTTCTTATGTTGACATTCCGTTGGAAAATGTCTCCAAATGGAAATCCATTATAACGGGATGCGTAAACACCAGTTACTTGGATATTTCCACCTTTTCTAACTGCCTGGCTTGCCATTACCAACGCACCCATCGATCCACCATGGAGCTTTAAACCTGTAGCTAGAAATTCTAAATCTGTCATCTTCCCGTCCATTCCTACACAATCAATGACAATATCAGCGCCGCCTTTGGTCATTTCATGCAAATGGGCACCAACATTCTCAAAGTCTTCAAAATTAATGACTTCAACATTATTGGTCCGTTTAGCATGATCTAAACGATATCCTACATAATCTACTGCTATTACTCTTTTTGCACCCTTTAACCAGGCAAATTTCTGTGCAAGCAAACCAACAGGGCCACAGCCGAGGATGATCACCGTGTCTCCCTCTTTCATACCAGAGTTGTCTACACTCCAGTATGCAGTTACCCCTGCGTCTGAAAGTAACACCAGGTTATCATCATCTACTTCACTGTCATCAGGAATTTTGTATGGGGTAAAATTACCGTAAGGAACTCGCATATACTCTGCCTGTCCACCTGGATAGCCACCTGTTGTCCCAGAGTAACCAAAATATGCTCCCATTTCCCCATTATCATTAGAATTATCACATTGACTTTCTAACTGATGCTGACAAAACCAGCATTCACCACAGCTCACGTTAAAAGGAATGACCACTCTGTCACCATTTTTTACTTTCGTTACATCTGGTCCAACTTCTTCTACAATCCCCATCGGTTCATGCCCAATAATATAGTTCTCTTGAACATTCGGAATCATTCCATGGATAAGATGCAAATCGGAGCCGCATATTGCCGTATGCGTTAATTTGACAATAATATCATCCGGTTTTTCAATCTTAGGTGCATCAACTTCTTTTACTACAACTTCTTTAACCCCTTGAAAGGTTACAGCTTTCATATATCAATCCATCCTTTTCATTTACTTGGGTGGCGTCGGAAATAATCCCTTGCGATTATTATTATCAGGGAAAAGCTTCAATCCTGCGATATCGACAGCAGTTTGTGCCGCTTTTAAATCAAGCATCTGTTGTTCACTTACATCATACGGATGGAACCATTTCTTTTCCATCATCAACTCTATCACTTCTGTATGAAAGTCAATTGCTGCTTCCATTTGATTTCGAATGGTTGTCCGAACTTCAGGGCTAGCTGCTTCTGTTATAGCAATGGAATAATTTCGAATGGACTCCTTTACAGTTATTAATAAATCCATTGCGATTGCTGAATCGATTTGTTCTGGCATTCCAACTGAATTTATGGGATCTAAATAATCGTTCATATATTCACCTCATTTACTCTGTTTTCGCATAGGGATAAAGACGCTGTAATTGTTTAATATCTATAACAGACATTTCCACATTTTTTTGTAATAATGCCCGAAGATCCTGGTCAAAAATGACACCTTGCATCAACTTCGACTTTAACAATCCGACTGTTTTCATATTTAAAAGTTCGTGAGTGTCCATTGTTTCATGAAAAGCTAATTCCTCTTTTCCCACTACAAAAACCTCCTCGCATTTTGTTAAACTAAGCATATTTTGCCACATATGGTTTATCCTATACACAAATAATTGCCAGCTTGGAATAAATATGATTTGGTTACACAACCTAATTAAAAATTAATAAGGAGTGAGAAAATGGAAAATAAGTTAGCTCTCCACGAACGAATGGAAATTCACGAGATTTTAACATTCAAGAATTTATGTTTAACCAAAGCAGCTACAATGCATGGTTTAGTAGGATGTGAGCAGTTAAAAGAGATTCTGTTAACAGATGTTACAGAAGGCAAACAACATGTAGAACAATTAAATGACTTATTAAAAAACAGGGAGGTGATTTCATGACAAATATGCTGCAGAAAATTGCCGGCATGGCTGGTATGACAGACCAAGTTATCGCAACAGATTTTCTAATCTCTACTAAAACAGCAGTAAGGAACTTAACCTTTGCTCTAACAGAGTCAGTAACACCAGATGTAAGAGAAGTCCTGCAGAAACAATTAACCTATGCTATGGAGGCGCATGAAAAGATCAGCCAATATATGATGGAGAAAGGATACTATAATCCAAGTGACATAGAGGAACAACTGGAAGTAGACTTGAAGGCATCAAAAGCCGCTCTGAAGTTGGCTAAATAGTTAAGCGGGAACAGTCTTTTTCCAAATCTCTTAGTGGTTACCGGTTAAATGAGAATAGATAAAATTCAGGGTATAGTATGTGAATAATTATGGAATTACTATACCCTCCCCTTCTTAACACCTTATAGTTCAGATTGAACCATCAACAAGACCGTACTGTAGGCTTTTCATAAGTATCTTCCCCCGCATTACAACTCAGCTTTTTGAAATCTCTGATATGCTGTCATCAAGTTTAGAAGGGTATAACTAACATAGCTCTTAGACAAGCAACAAAATTTGAGGAAAGCATATGGTATTAACGTCAATGAAGTGAAGGGGTGAAATAATGAATGAAAGAAATCATCTGAATTATAAAATGAATTATTGTTTTTATCCTGGTCAAAGTGAAGAAGTTATTGTTTTTATTCATGGAATACCAACAAACCATCATTTATGGGATGCCATTATTCCATACCTGGAGGAGAAATATACTATATTAACGGTGGATTTAATTGGATACGGTTATTCCGAAAGAGCGCCTTTTTACGATTTAACATTACCAAAACAAGCGGAGTATATTATCAACTTGCTTAACAATTTAGGTATTACAAAAGCACATTTTGTTGGGCACGATCTTGGGGGAGGAATTGTTCAAATTCTTTCTGTTTTCTATCCACAGCGAGTTAGAAGTATTGTCATTGCAGATGGGGTTTGCTTTGCCAATTGGCCATTGCCTAAAATAGTTTCCATTCGATACCCGACAGCAGAGGAATTTGAACCTACCCCTCTCTTTATCGAACGCATGCTTCGTGAAGGATTATATTATCCGCAAGTGTTAAAACCAAAATTATTAACCGACTTAATAATTCCTTTTAGTGGACCAAATGGGCCTAAAGAATTACAACAGGCCTCATTGTCTTTAAATCATCATCAAACAGAAGATCTTGTTCCATATCTTCAAGCAATAACATGCCCTTCTACCCTTTTATGGGGACAGCATGACCGTTATTTACCTCCATATTGGGGGAAATTATTACAACAGCATATGCCGAAATCTATCTTCAAGATTCTGCCTAACTGCGGACATTACTCTATGTTAGATAATCCAAGCCTATTCGCCAAAGAACTTTGTGAACATATAGAGAATGCAACAATGAAAATACCCATTTAAGAAGTTTTCAATTAAGAAATAAGGAACCATAATATTCTTAGTAGTAAGGAACACTATGGTTCTTTTTTGAGATTTATTAGCTGAAAGTGTTACCGCCACTTTGATTTTGTGCTGACTGCTGATTTTGCTGTCTTACTTCATCTGTATTTGTTCCGGAAAAACCTGGTTGAAACGCGGATTGTGCATTTGTAAATTGTCCACTTGATGCTCCTGTTGATGACTGGAAGCCTTGTTGGGCTTGATTTAATTGCTGATACTGTTGAATCAGTTGCTGCATTTGATTTAATTGCTGCGCAGCATTCTGTTCCCCATTAGCCATTTGCTGTTGTTGCTGTGCACTGATTTCTTGACCTTGTTGAAGCTTTTCTGCATTAAGTGACTCCTGTTGTTCCAGTTGTCTAGCTAGTTGGCTGATTTGATTCAGGATTTGCTGATTAGTTTGTGTCATAAATATTCTCCTTTCCATTAAGATATTTTTATCTTGTGTTTTCTCCTTTAAATTATTCACTGATCCATGGAGAGGATGTAAATTCTTCAGAAAGAAGTCGAGACTTGTACTCAAGCAACTAACAGACGCTTTTACTTTGCAGTTGATTCTTTCTTAGTCATTACAACTAACGTTCCATCTGTTTGAACTTGTGCAAAAAACACATCCGAAACAGTAGTAATATTTTGCTCTTTCAGCTGCTCCGTAACCCATGTTTGATCAAGATTCAACTTTTGCAAATTTTTAGTTAGAATCATCCCATCTGATATGACTTCGGTCGGTATAGGATAAGCCTTCTGTTTGGCAGGGATATTCATATCTACTTTCGTGACAGGTTTAGCACTGTCCTTAGGCATTACAGATAATTTCCCGTTCGTTTCAAATATTGCGTAATCGACATCTGCAATAGAAAAGATGTTTTTCTGTCTTAACATTGCCGTCAATGAATCTAAGTCTAATCTACTTGAACGAAAGGCTTTGTCAATAATCTTCCCTTCTTTTATTACAATGATAGGATCTCCTGTAACAACTTTCCTCAGTGCTTTTGACTTAATATCCATCAGATCCATTATTAACGTAAATACAGCCCAACCAGCTAATGCTATTACACCATTGATAATGCTAAGGTTTTGATTGACTACAAGATTTGCAGTAATGGAACCAATCGCAATCGCTGAAACGAAATTAAAGAAGGTCATTTGGCTGATTTCTTTTCTACCTAGAAATCTCGTTAATGCGAAAAGAACTAAGAATCCAACAGCTATCCTGATCAGTAACTCTAAAAAATCCATTTTTCTTACCACCTTTTATCATTTTTCTTTAACATTATTGGTGATTTTTTTACATGTTAACCGTCCTAAATGATAAAGTGTGAATTTTAAGCAGCTATCCTCCAATTATTATAAATAAAATTGGCGCAGTACCTGTCAGGATACTGCGCCTTTCTTTTAATTATACTACTGGTTTGGCCTCAACTTTTCCTTGTTTCTCTATTTCGCGTACTGCCTTATCACTTGTATCCACTCTTCTCACAAATAAAGCTAGTACTAGTGCAACAATGTTAATTGCAAGAGCAACATAGAACGAATACTGGATACCACTTAACAAAGCATGCTGTGTCATGGAAGCAGCGGAAGCTTCTGTTATCGTTGATGGGTCCACACCGTTCATTAAATTTTCACCTTTTGTTTTTGCAACAGTGTTCATCATTGTAACCATTACAGCCGTACCAATTGCTCCTGATACTTGCTGTGCTGTATTATTAATGGCTGTTCCATGCGGATTTAACTGTGTTGGCAGTTGATTTAGACCATTTGTCATAATTGGCATCATAACCATAGACATTCCAAACATACGTAGAGAATAAACAATGATTATATACGTATATGTCGAATCAGTTTGTACATGTGCCAGCATGTATGTGGAAACCGCAGTAACTGCAAGACCTATTACAGATAACAACCGTGGTCCGAATTTATCAAACAGTTTTCCTGTAATTGGTGACATAATACCCATAATGATCGCACCAGGTAATAACATTAAGCCAGAATCTAGTGGGGAAATACCACGAACATCCTGGACATAAGCTGGTGTTAAAATCATACCTGAGAACATCGCTACAGCATTAACGATAGCAATGACAGATGCAAGGGCAAACATTGGATATTTGTATGGCCGCAAATCCAATAATGGTTCTTCCATTTTTAATTGACGGACAACAAACAAGATTAACGCAATTCCGCCCACAATTAATGTTGCCAATACAACGGAATCACTCCAGCCTTGTGAACTTGCATTACTTACTCCATATAATACGCCACCGAAACCAATACTCGATAAAACTACAGATAAATAATCAAGTTTTGCATTTTTATCTTGCTCCATGACATTATTAAATTTCCAGATAGCTAAAACCAAACTGATAATAGCTAATGGTAAAATCATTTCAAAAAGTAATCGCCAATTGTGATATTCCACAATATAGCCTGAAAGTGTTGGTCCAATTGCTGGTGCTGCAATCATTACCATGCCGAAAACTCCCATAGCCGCACCACGTTTTTCCCTGGGGAAGCTTACTAGCATGATATTCATTAATAAAGGTCCCATTACAGAAGAACCAGTAGCTTGAACCATCCGCCCAGTCAGCAGTACGCCAAAATTAGTGGCAAATGCAGCAAGTGCTGTACCTGCAGTAAATATGGCCATAGCGGCAACAAATAAATTGCGGTTTGAAAAGCGTGTAATTAAAAAGGCTGATGCAGGAATTAATATTCCACTGACAAGCATATAACCTGTCGCAAGCCATTGTACTGTAGAATAATCTTCAATGTCTAAATCCACCATTATAGATGGAAGAGCTACATTCAACAATGAATTATTAAGAAAGGAGACGAACGCTCCAATAAATAAAATACTAATCATTAAATACGGTGGCTTATTCAATTGTCTGTTCATGATTTTTCCCTCTTATCTTTATTTAATCTTTTTTTGCACTTGATCATTTTATACCTACAGTTCATTTTTTTCAACATTTTTATACTCGTTGTATAAATTCGTTGTTTTTCTCCCTAAAGAAACGTATACTACTTCTTATAAAGGTCAGGGGGATATATGATGAATGAGAGAAAAAGGAAAGTAGCAGATATAGCCTTAACGCTTTTTATTGAAAAAGGTTTTCAAGAAACATCCATTCAGGAGATTATAGAGAAAGCAAACATATCTAAAGGGACATTTTATAATTACTTTTCTTCTAAAAATGACTGTATTGCAGAAATATTAGAAAACATAAGATATGATGCGAGTCAACAACGAGTTGCCATACAAATTGGCAAAGATCCGCAAGATCGTGAAGTGTTAATCGAACAAATTACGATATTAATGAGGTTAAATGAGGAAAAAAACTTACGATCCTTATTTGAGAACATTTTATACTCCAATCAAACTGATTTAAAAAAGCTGGTGTTACAGCACAGAGTAATAGAAATGGAATGGTTAGCTAATCGTCTGGTTGATGTGATCGGCGAAGACATTCGCGAGTATGCAACAGAAGCAACTGTTTTGTTTTTTGGCATGGTGCAATATATGTTATTTACGCTAAATCTGACAAACAGCCAATATTCACTAGATGATTTAATCGAAACACACCTATCTTATGTAGAAGTCCTAATACTCGAGATGAAAAAGAAAGGCAGCACTATTTTAAATAATTTTGAAATCGACTTACTTCAAACAAATGTCCATAAAAAAGTTGTAACAAAAGCTGAGATATTGGAAATGGCTGAACAATTAAAAAATCAGTTTGATTTCAATGAAGACCAAAATGATCTACTTGATGTGATTCTGAGCGAGATTGAACGAGATCGTGTAAGGAAAATAATCATAAAGAAATTGCTGAAACCTTTTCTTCAACTATTTAAAGAAACTCCTGTTGCATCACAGGTACAGTTATTTACAAATTCTATATGGAATTATTTGAGAACATTTTAATACTAATTATTTGGCGTATGTTAGTAAATGAGAATCTCCCTTTAAAAGTGGCGGATTCTCATTTACTTACTAAAAAACTATTCCATACCGGACAACTCTTACCACAGTATGTTAGACGATTTCCGAACTCGTTTTAGACTCTATTACCTTTGCAATCTAAGTAATACTAATCCCCCCCTAACCATTACATACAGCGGAAATAAGCGTAAACAACGGTAATAAACGCCCCCTCAAATTCCAAATATATAATTTAATTTACATCACAAAAAGAACACACACCAGCAGATATCTAAGTCTCTCTCTTATCTCGTAATTAAAAATCAGCCTGAGAATATTTCAGTAATATTACAAATAATTAACTTTGCTAAAAACGCGTTTAGAAATTAAGTAAAAAGAGAAAAGGTATCTATGTAATACAAGTTTCTAAGGAGGTGCTTTTATGGCTAAAAATAATTATGCACAACATGAAATTCTTGAAGTACACGAAATTTTGACTATCAAGTCCGCTTGCGCTGCTAAGTCTAGTATGATGCAAGGTTTAGCTGAAGACAGTGAATTGAAAGTTTTACTAAGAGAGGATACAAAGATCGCCCAAGAAGCAATAAAGGAACTGAAAGATATACTAGAAGAGGCTAAATAAAGGAGGAATAGCAGATGTCAAATATTCTAGACAAAATCAGCAATAAAGACTTAATCAATGATGAAGTGATCGCAACAGACTTGCTTGTTTCAGCCAAAGCAGCTGTTCGAAGCTATTCTGTCGCTATCACGGAAACTGCAAGTCCTGAGATACACAAAGTATTAAAAAAGCAATTAAATGATGCGATTGATCTTCATCATAAAATTGCGACATACATGATAGACAATGAGTTATACCATGCTTATGATATTAAAGAACAAGTACAGCATGATCTGAAAAAAGCAGATTTGGCATTAGATATGCCAACAAACAGCAAATAAGCTTATGAGGTGGTATTTCACACAACAAAAATCCTCTCTTAAATTATCTTTTATTTAAGAGAGGATTTTTGAACTTATCGTTTAACCTATACTGCTATCTACTATTTTCTCCCCTTCTAACTACCACTCCCAACTGTGCCTTTTCTGGTATCAGAAACTTTTAAACCAATTGAAGGTATAACCTTACTGATAAATTGTTATACCTGTTATAGAGAGTTGCGAGAGTCTTCTACCATTTACCTCTTTTATTATTAATATTTTTCAAAGTCTAATCTGAAACCTTTGTTCCCTTAAATCGTATATAATTTCAGGAATAAAATTAGGAGTCGATAAAAGATGTATAGATTACTGACAATTATCATTCGAATATTCGTCGCCATTCCTGTAATGGTTGCCACATGGCTTGTTAGCTTTTTTGCATTAGAACTATCTTACTTGTATGCTTCAGGGCTAGCATTAATAGGAGCGGGACTAGCCTATTGGCTTATCTCTGTTATTATTTATTTCCGTTTTCTAAAAAAGAACGAATTGAAGATAAGAGAATACCGCTATATTCATAAAAATCTATTGGAGGCAAATAGTAAAATACGTCGGATGCAAAGAGCTCTTTTATCGATTCGACATCTGACTTTTTTAAAAGAGATGATGGAGTTAATACGAATAACAAGGAAGATCTATCAAGTGACAAAAAAAGAGCCGAAGCGGTTCTACCAAGGTGAGAAATTCTATTTTTCACATTTGGATTCAGCAGTTGAATTAACCGAAAAGTATGCGCTTCTTTCCACACAGCCTAATAAAAGCAGTGAAGTGGAACAAGTACTTTATGATACACGACATACAATCAAAGAAATGAAAATTATTATAGAAAAGGATCTCTATCATATCCTCTCTGATGATCTAGAACAGCTTCAGTTTGAGATAGATTTTGCTAAGCATTCGAAGAAATAATAAAAGGAAGGTTGGATAACAATGAGCAATAACAATGGAGCGATACAAAAAGATGACAGTAAATTAATGGATGATCTTTTGGCAAATCCTTTTGGAGATAATTACCTTACAAGTGATACACAATCGGGAGAAACAACGGATAAAAAGCTGATTGATGTGCTGCCAGAAGAAGACCAAGATAGGGCGCGAACACTTGCAACGCAAATTGATCCGAAGAATCACCAAGCGATTATTTCCTATGGTACACAGGCACAGTCCAAGTTATTATCCTTTTCGCATACGATGCTTGACCATGTCCAGAAAAAAGATGTTGGAGAAGTTGGTCAAGTTATTAGTGACTTAATGAAGAAATTTGGGGAAATGAATCCAGACGATTTGAAGCCAGAAAAACAAAGTGCTCTCAAACGATTATTTGGAAATCTGTCCAGTTCAGTGCAGGAGACCCTATCAAGATATCAAAAAGTTGGTGCCCAAATTGACCGCATCACGGCGAAACTGGAGCGAAATAAAGATGGCCTGCTATCAGATATTGGTATGCTGGAAAAATTATATGAACACAATAAGGAATATTTTCAAGGGTTGAATGTTTTTATTGCAGCCGGTGAACTCAAACTGGAAGAACTGCACGAAAAAGAGATCCCTGCTCTAAGAAAAGCTGCCGAATCTACGAATGACCAAATGAAATATCAAGAAGTGAATGATATGATTCAATTTGCAGATCGTTTGGAAAAACGTCTCCATGATTTGAAACTAAGCCGACAAATCACTATTCAAAGTGCACCGCAAATAAGATTAATCCAAAATACCAACCAGGTGCTGGTAGAAAAGATTCAATCATCTATTTTAACAGCCATTTCTTTATGGAAAAATCAAATTGCCATAGCTCTAACGATGTTCAGACAGCAGTATGCCGTAGAGGCTCAAAAGCAGGTTGCCAAAACAACCAATGACCTTCTGCTGAAAAATGCGGAAATGTTAAAAACCAATACGATTGAGACAGCAAAACTTAATGAACAGGGTCTTGTCGATATTGAGACATTAAAGAAAACACAGGAGAATTTAGTTTCTACACTTGAAGAAGTACTCAAAATACAGGACGATGGGCGAAGAAAACGCCTGGAAGCGGAACAGGAAATCAGTTCGATGGAGAATGAGTTGAAGCAGAAGCTGCTCCATATAAAGTAAGTTTATCATCAGCAGGAGTAATTCCTGCTGATGTTTTTTTAAAAAAGTTAGAGCCGATTTATTATTGAATATAGTGACAGGTCCGATTATGGAAAATTTATAAGCTGCCAACTGGATTTTGGGCCTTATATCGATAGCTTCATAACGTGTGAAGCCTATCATACTAATTGATTTTTCCGTCACCGGGTACAGTCGATATTCGCACTGATGGGAATTTTACCCTCTTAAATTTCCGTAATGACCGGATTAATGTCCGTTTCAACCGGATTAATAGAGATAACGACCGAAAAACACTCACTAACGACCGGAATATGACAACTTACGACCGGATTAATAGGAATAATAACCGGATTGAATTCCAGATAATACGTTTGTCGTTTATCAAAAGCTGTGTTCCCTAACTTAATGATAAATACATTAAAAATATGCTAGAATCCTTATTTTTCTTACGATAGATAACTCTTCTGAAAGAATTAGTTGACATTAATCCACATTTATGAGATTATAGTAAGGTTAACAAATTGAAGTAACCTATAAGTGTAGCTGGCATTCTACGTAAAGTTTTTTGAAGATGCTTATTCACACTGGCGCGACTAAGGGGTCGCAAGGACGTAAGAGCAGGTAGGGCTTACGTTGCTTAAGTTAGAAAATACCCAGTGGAACATGTACCGCGGTAAAGCGAAATTCCATTAATGAAATTTCCCACCCGAAATTATCGGGATTATAAAAATAATAATCAATCTTATGTGTTACTTTATAACTCAAAGGGGTACTCTTATAGTAAGAGTACCCCTTTTCCAATACATATAAATGAAGAAAGAAGGTCTTTTAACATGAATAATCAAATAGGTACAATACAAACACTGGAGGTACTGCGGAAAATTGATACTGGTTATGTTTTAGAAAACGACATACTCCTTCACCATAATGAAACAGATTCAGAACTGGAAGCTGAGCAATCTGTTGATGTTTTCATTTATCAGGATAAGAAAGACCAAACTGTTGCAACGACACAGTTACCAGCAATTCAAATTGATACATATGGCTGGGCAGAAGTGGTGGAAGTCTTACCACACTTAGGTGTATTTGTTAACATCGGAACATCAAAAGAAATCCTCGTCTCGAAAGATGATCTGCCTTTGTTCGAAAGCGTATGGCCAATGATTGGCGATGAACTTTATGTTTCATTAGGAAAGGATCGGAAAGGCCGCCTCCTCGCACTCCCTGCAACAGAAATAGTCTTTGAAAGACAATTATTCGAAGCAGCACCTGATGGTTTATTAAACACAGTCATTAGTGGTCGCATCTATCGTACAGACAGAGAAGGTTCTGCATGTATTACAGAAGAGGGCTATCGCGGATTTATCCATCACACCGAGCGAAAAGAAGAACCGCGTTTAGGCGAACTAGTGGAAGGTCGCGTAATTGAAGTGAAACAAGATGGCACATTAAATATATCACTTAGACCATTAAAACAACACAGTATGGGTGAAGATGCTGAAATGATATTGGCACAATTAGAGGAAAATAATGGTGTTATTCCTTTTTCCGACAAAAGTGACCCAGAAGATATCCGCGGCACATTTAACATAAGTAAAGCAGCATTCAAACGTGCACTTGGTAAATTAATGAAAGAAAGAAAAATTGAACAACGTGACGGGAAGACTTACTTAATTTCTAAGTAACAAGATTATACTTATTTCCGGTTAGAGGTCACGAGATCAATTACTTATGTATTTTTAGGAAAAGGTAGCTGATATAGAAAAAGCTACCTTTTCTATGGTACACAGGGTTTTAGCCTTAATTCAATAATTCTGCAAAAAAAGTAATGCGCCCGTTTATAAATTAGGAATTTGACATTGGCTTTAAAGTTCCACTCCCTGAATATAAAGATTCCCCAAAGCCGTAAGTTATTCACTTTTGCAACACTATCAGTCAGCATAAACCCATCAAACTAGCCGAATTCCACCAATATACAAAGAGTAAGAGAAATTTTCGTTTCAAGATTGCTAGTCATTTCTGATAAATCGATCATTTTTTGTTCGCGGGTGGACTCCTCCAATACATACAACGTTTCCAGCAATACACTTTTAGTGTCTCTAAAGCTTTATTCGACCAATACTACCCAAATACCTCTTCCAAAAAAAAATCCACCCTATAAGGCAGATCCTCAAACTAAATAGATTAATTTTTCTCATATACCCGTTCGCCTGCTGTAGTCATCCATTCATATTGACGAAGCTTTATTTCAAACAGGCTAATTGGATTAAAATACAGCTCAGGTTTCTCACGCATTTCACTAAGTACAGTTGTATTTGCTTCCATCTCATCGTAAGTTTCTGTTAAGGTTTCACTTAACACTTTATACGAATCGGCAAAGAACATGTTAATATCCCGTTCCAGTGATTTTTCAAATATTTCAAATGGCTGGAGAAATTCATCAATAATGATCTGGGTTGTTTTACTGTAGTCTTTCCCCTCAACAAATTGCTTATATTTGTGATGAATTGCTTCTTTGTTTTTTGCTAATGCACCGACAAGCTTTCCAGCACTTTTCCATAAAAATGGAGAAATGCTATAGTGCGTGATGAAAGCTGCATTTGTCAACTGGATATTCTTCCTTGTCATGCGGGTTATGTCCCGATGCCAATCATTCAACACCTGACTGTCACATTCGAAATATATCTTCTCTTCACCGAATAAATGATTAAAGCTCTCACTCATCTCCCTTAGGTATGTCCGGCTTTCATCCAGTTCCCTTCCACTATCCGCAATCCATTCCAGCAGTTCTTTATATAAATCTGGTAAAACCGCTTCTTCTATATAATGATTAATCCGCATATTTATTGCAGCATTGAGCTCAGTATGAATGGTTCCAAGATCACTGTCTTCCTTAATCACTTCAGCACTTTGCTGTATCAATTCCGGAAGCTTTTTCGTCAAGTCCTCTCGCCACTTCTGTATAATCGTTTGATAAGATTTTTTAATTCCCAGCACCGAGTTCTCTTCTATGTCCCCTAATTGATTTTGTGCACCTTTCAATTTGGTGACTTTCTCTTCATTCCATTCGATATTATTCATTAAAGATATTTCTATTTCTTCACGCTTACCATGCAGAAATTCTAGCGACTTTTTAACATAATACAGAATCTTAGTCGTACGCTCTTCTTCCAGGATATGCCCCTTCTTAATCGAGCTTATAAAAGCGGAAAACTCGCCGATTTGATAGTTTCTATCTTCATTCATGGAAAAAATAAACGTTTTTGCATCTGGAAAATAGGCATGTATTCTTGAAATGATCTTCTCCGACCGTTCCATTGCTTCCTGTCTGTCAGTATTTTGATCCATCTCACATAATAGAAAATGCATAGGAAGGTCAGGTGCCTGATCCTTAACTCTAATTGCCTGATCCAGTTCGTTGCCTGTTAGGTTGGAGTCTGCATTCAAAATAAACATGATGCTATCTGCTAAATTTAAGTAATGCTTACCTTTACCTCTGAAGATATCATGATCTGTAGTCCCCGGAGCATCGATCAAGCTAAGCTGATTATCATGTAAAAAAGATATAGGCATCTTACAAGCAATCAATGTTTGTTCATCTTGTAGTGCTTCTGTAAAATCATTATGTTCCGCTATGCTTATTTCCTCATCAGTCGTAATAGCAAGAATGTTCGTATTATCTGCATCTTGGTAAAGGACTGCCGCATTAGCAGCATCGCCAGAGAGCTCGTCATTGAGTAACATGTTCATAAATGATGACTTACCACTTATCTCCGTGCCTGTAAGCATTAAATGATATTGATTTACATCGGTTAATTCGTCAACGATCCATTGATAACGTTTATCCAATAGCAACCCTTCATTTTCTGCCCATTTGATGATGGAGGTGAAAAGCTCCATCCCATCTTTTAAACCATCCGGACAACGAGCAGACTCGCTTAACAGACTTTTCGCTTGATTTATAGTAGATTCCTCCATATTTGATGGATAAATCTCACACCACGCTAGTACAGCAGATGAAGCTATGGCTGCATCTGAAGCTGTCGATATTTTCATCCAACTAATTAAATGATTTGGAATTAAATAAGAAAATTCTTTTATCAAATAATTGCCACTGACTAATTCAAAGTATGTTCTCTTATACTGATTGGAAAGTTTGCCCCAAACATAGGAATGTCCAGGCTCAGTGCTCAACAGAATATTGCTGATCTCTTCCAGCCAAGTGAAATAATAACCACTTTGTTTATAACTCTTCCAAAGTGCGGTTGTTAAACATTCGAATCGGTTCTTATCCTTGAGATACAAGGCCATTAAAACTTCACTAAAATAGCTTGGATTCCTATCTGCCGTATGCCCTTGGTCTGCATATCCTTCTAAAACGCCGAACCATGCTAACGATTCTGTCCGCTTGGCCTCATTAACTGCAAGTTCTACAGCATTAGCCCATTCTTGCTGTTCTTCAAAGTACAATCGTGCCATATTGGTTACTTCAGGGTAGTCTGGGTTTGTATCAACTGCCTGCTTAATAGATACAACTGCCTTTTCGTGATTGCCGAGCTTTATGTAGAGGGAGAATAGCTTCAGAAGCACTTCGGTTTTTAATGTCTCCGAATCGGTTTCAACCGCATTATAGTAGTCCTCCGCAATCGCAAGCAAATTCATTTTTACATGGGCATCAGCTATATTCTTCTGTGCCCATGGCTTTAATTCATTATCAACATTTTCCCATTTGAAAATTGCCGCCTCATAATCTTTATTGAGAAAATATACCTCTGCCTGCGCAAAGCGGATATACGACAGCTCAGGCAATTCTTTTTGGTGCTCATCTATAAATAACTCACTTAATAGCTTGATTGGCTCCACATTAAGGATACCCTCAGTATATGTATGATAATAGGATTTACTAATTAACCGTTCTTCCATTTTTATCTTTCCCTCCCTATTACCTGATTTAAATATATTATTAAATAAAATATAAACTATGCACCTACATTTTAACAAACATAAACTAATATAATGTTTCATTCTTTTATCAATTTAGATACAGTTTTGTGTCAGGTTGAGGGTGGAGAATAAGGAAATGGTCGAATAATTTTTGTTATGGTTTACCTCAGCCATTTTTTTCTGACACTATATTACCAGGTTATTTTGCAATTCTTTCCTTTATTAACGTACTGGTTAACAACGGAACAAAAAAACCTGTCCCTCAAGCTAAAAGCAAAGGATACAGGCTTTTAAATATGGTTAAAAAAAATGACGAGAGAGGGAATTGTTGGCTGAGTAATTGCTGTTCAACATACACACTTTGTCACAGTGATATTTCTTCAGCTTTGGTTTTAGATAAAACGACGAAAATTGTAACAAGCAATATACCTAACATTGTTAAACTTACTGTTAACGGTACTGGCAATATTCCGATCAATGACAAGAATATCAGGATAGCTATCGCTACAATATTGGCCCAAATTCTGAAGTATGTATTCATTGATTGTCTTTTTTTCCATGAACATTTCATTACTATGACCTCCTATTATTATAAAAAAATATATACCCTGAGTGTTCGGCAGTTAAACGTAAACATTTGTAATGATTAGGAAGAGCCAAGATCTATTTAACTTTACAATAGCGTTTCACAGCCATATCGAGCTTGAAGGAATACGCGCTCTGTACTATTGATTTAATAATTTACTATATCAAATTATGATATACCTCTAGACAACTATATCATATTGTGATATATTAACGTTACCAGATATATCACAATATGATACATCACATAATGATATAGGAGGCGATTGCTTGAAAACAGATCATCAACTAACCGATTCAATGTTTTATATTATGGCAGCATTGACGAAACCCAGACATGGTTACGCCATCATGAACCTGATTGAAGAGCGAACGAATGGTGTAATCACAATAGGTCCTGCTTCCATGTATACAATCATCAAGAAACTGTTAAAACAAGAATGGATTTATCTTTATGATGGATCTGAGCCAAGGAGGAAGACCTATCTGCTTACTGAGAAAGGTAAAGAAGTATTGAAAGCAGATGTACAGCTTAGAAGACTGATGATTAATCTAGCGGAAACGGGATTGAAGGAGGTGGAAGAATGAGTAAGCAAAAGTATGTGATGTCAGGCGGGTTAGCTTTTTCCGAGAATAAGGATATGGAGAAATTACACAGATTATCCTTGGAAGGCTGGCATGTCAGCGATTTCAGTTTCATGGGATATACGCTTGAAAAGGGAGAAAGCAGTGATTATATCTACAGTATCGATTATCGTTCATTAGAAGAGGACGAAGCGGAAGAGTATTTTGATTTTTTTCAATCTTCTGGATGGACACATATTACATCAGAGGGGAATATACACTTATTTCGTGCATTACCTGGTACAAAGCCGATTCATAGTGATCAGGAGACAGTGGCTGAAAAGCATGATAATTCAGGAAAACCGATTAAATGGTTTGCCATTTCACTGAGCTTTATCACTTTACTGCTATTGCTTGGCATATTCACAAGCACAGGCGATTTACAAAACACACTTACGATAATCACAATAATTCTCAGCGTAATTGCGATACCAACTACTTGGACTGTAATGGCAATATACAAAAATAAATGGAAGGCAGAAGGAAAAAAAGGCTTAGCCATACTTATGAAAGTTCTACCAGTACTACTTCTTATCCTGATTATTTTGGTCATTGTAGATGACCATAACAGTTTAGTTCGTTACTTAATAAGCATGCTGATCGGTGGCATTGCAGTTCCAGCAGCTATTTGGGGCGTTATGTCCCTTTACTATAAATGGAAATCTTAGTAACAGAGGAAATATAAAAAGGGGGGAATAAAAATGGAAGCTTTTTTAAAAGTAGACCATCTTAAGAAATCATTTAAAGATACACAAATCCTTAAAGGCATTTCATTTGAAGTGAATAAGGGGGAAATTATGGCGATTCTTGGACCGAATGGGGCTGGGAAATCAACCACTATCCGTAACATTATGGGGATTATGTACCCAGATGAGGGAAACATCACCTTCCAGGGGAGGAAGCAAATCCCGCGCAACAAGGTTGGTTATTTACCAGAAGAACGAGGGCTTTATAAAAATGTAAAAATAATGGATATCCTTCTTTATTTTGCAGAGTTAAAGGATTATCCATTAAAAAAGGCGAGAGAACGGGCACTTGCTTATCTGAAAAAATTCGGATTAGAAGGAAAGGAAAAGACTTCTGTCGAGGAGTTGTCAAAAGGAATGGGGCAGAAGGTACAGTTTATTGCCTCGATTATACATGAGCCAGAGTTTTTAATTCTGGATGAACCTTTCTCCGGATTAGATCCAGTCAGCCAGGAGTTGTTTAAACAAGTAATAAGAGACTTAGCAGCAAATGGGACGGCGATTCTATTATCCTCTCATCAAATGAATCTAGTAGAAGAAATGTGTGATCGCTTGTTTCTCATACATCGCGGGCAAAAGGTGATTTATGGGAAAATGGATGATGTGAAAAAAGAATATGCTAATTTCAAATGTACCATAAAAGGGAAAAATAAACTGGAAGATTTGGAAGGTTTACCTGACGTGCAACGGATGGAACAGCGGGATGATACTACTATTTTGTATTTAACAAAGGATATCCAGGTTACTTCCTGGCTGAAAAATTTACCAGATCAAATTGAAGTAAAAGAATTATCCATCGACCGTATTTCCCTGCACGAAATATTTATAGATATTGCGACAGATAAGAATTTGTTAAAAGAGGGGGCAGAGACAAATGCGTAATGCGTTAAAGGTTGCAAAGTGGGAAATAAAAAGAAATTTAAAAAATAAATCGTTCATGATTGGATTATTTTTAACACCCATATTATTTATCGGAATTATGCTGATTGGGAGTCTTTTTGATGGTTCAGAAGCGGAAGCATCAGCAACACGGGTGTTTGTTAATGATCAGCTTGGTGTGCTCGATACACTGAAAGAAACTGCCGCTGCCTCTGAATTAAATATAGAGTTAGAATCTACCGAAGAGGGTACAGAGACAATGGCAGAGGAAATTACAGAAATGGAAAATACAGCTTATGTCATGATGGACGATTCTTCTTTAGAAAGCGGTGTTTTTTCAGTCTATACGAGTGATGAGATAAATCCTTATTTTATGAATCAAATGCAGGCATTAACTACTCCTTTAAAAACACTACAACTAAAGCAATTAGGTCTGTCAGATGAAGAATTAGTCACTGTCTCTACAGGAATGGTATTCGAAGGAGCAACTGTGGATGAAGAACAGCAAGGAACTTTTGAAAATGAAGATTCGTTGAAGCAAATCGTACCCGGTGCGTTTGGCGGGATTATCTTTTTATCCATTGTATTCTCAGGGATGTACATATTCCAAAGTGCTTCTCAGGAAAAGAAAGATAAGGTTGCAGAAATCATTTTATCTTCTCTTACACCAGGTGAATTGATGCAAGGGAAAATCATCGGTTACTTCGGACTCGGCATCGTACAGATGATTGTATTTCTTGGATTCGGAATTCCTTATGCCCTCTGGAAGCTCGATTTTCCATTATTCGTATATCTGCTGGTTCCGGAGGTTTTGTTATATTTAGCCATCGCTATATTGGGTTATCTTCTGTTTGCGGCTCTTTTTGTCGGGGTTGGGGCGACGATGGCGGATATGTCTTCAGCAGGTAACTTCCAAGGGATGGTCATGATGCTCCCTTTCCTGCCATTTATCTTTATTGGCCCTGTACTGAGTGAGCCTAGCGGTCTCATTGCCCAAATCGGATCCTATATTCCTTTTACAGCACCGGGAGTATTATTATTAAGACTATCTATGCTAGATAACTGGCCGTGGATTGAAATTATCATTTCACTCATTATTTTACTGTTAAGCATCTGGTTCTTCATGAAGCTTGCTGGCAAGATTTTCAAAACAGGAATATTAATGTACGGTAAAAATGCTACACCACAGGAAATATGGAAGTGGATTCGAGCATAATATAAAAAATTGGAAAAGCTATTGATAATATCCCTCGGTTTAAAAGACCAGGCAGAAACTCAATTGGGGTTAAAATAACTTATATCTAAGCGCGCAAATCTATTGTGCGCTTTTGATTTGTATTTGTCAGATGAACAAAAAACGTCTCCCACAATGTGAGAGACGTTGATACTTCGGTATAACTTTGATTACCAGATTAACTTACTAACGAAAGAATAAGATTGATCATCCTTCATTCTCAAACATAGATTAATAACTTCTGTGATAAGCGAAAAATCCATAAGCTATAGTTGTGAGAGGCGGTTTAAATGCTACGGGGTGAGCTTTTCATTCACGAGATGGTATTGATAGGCGCTCTGAATGCCATGGGGTGAGCTTTTCATTTACGAGATGGCATTGATAAACGCTCTAAATGCCACGGGCCTTGCTTTTCATTCATGAGATGGCATTGAGAGGCGGTTTAAATGCTACGGGGTGAGCTTTTCATTCACGAGATGGCATTGATAAGCGTTCTAAATGCCATGGGCCTTGCTTTTCTTTCACGAGATGGTATTGATAGGCGCTCTAAATGCCATGGGGTGAGCTTTTCATTCACGAGATGGCATTGATAGGCGCTCTAAATGCCAAGCGCTATGCTTTTCTTTCACGAGATGGTATTGGCTCTTCCCTCCCATTATCTATCAGCCATTCATCATTACGAAACATCCTTATTAATTCCATCACCTTCTTACTTTCTAAAACCCCCGTTCTTCTAGCCACCCGGATAACCTCTTCTCACGAGAAAATTCTTTTTCTTCATCTCCGTCATATTTCTCTAATCTCAGTTCATCATGAATTTTTCCATCCATTAGGAAAACGACTCTGTCTGCCCTTGCTGCCACTTTAGCATCATGGGTAACAATAATGACAGCTGTACCTTCTGCATTTACTTTGTTGATGATATTCATTACATCCTTTGTAGTACTGCTGTTTAGTGCTCCTGTTGGTTCATCTGCAAATAAAATATTCGGCTGATTAATAAGTGCCCGACAGATTCCTGCACGTTGCAATTGGCCACCTGAAACCTTCTTAATATCATGATCCGCCACACTCAAAATTCCAGTCCTTATCATGAGGGTATCGGCACGTTGATTTATCTTATCTCTAGACACACTGCCAGATTTAAATCCTGGAAGAACGATATTATCCCGGATTGATAAGTTTTTTAGAAGATGAGAGTGCTGAAAAATAAATCCCATCTCCTTTAGTCTTATTTCACTCATTTTTTTATCATCCAGCTTAGAAATTTCTTTCCCACCAAACAAAACATTCCCTGATGTCGGTCTGTCCATTCCGCTTATATTATAAAGTAAAGTGGATTTCCCAGATCCTGACTGCCCCATTATTGCGATAAACTCGCCCTCGGCAACCTTAAAATTTATATCAGTTAGCACCTGTGTACCTTCAAACCTTTTACCTAAATTCTTTACATTTAATATAGTTTTCAAGTTGTACACCTCTTCGTTTTCTAATCATTAATAACGGAAATGATAGTTTTTCATTTTTCTCATAACCATCCATGTTACAAAAAGTATTAGCATCATTAAAAGCATTGGACAGATAATATATTCGATTACGGGGTTGCTAATAAGTTCAACCTTCTTAATCCCGAGTCCTGAAACACTTAATGCACTGTTAATAAGTCTCTCACCCAAGACATTAGAAAAGAAGATTCCAACCAAAATACCGGTTGCGGAAATACTGCCTATTTTCACTAAGTATTGTTGATTTATATCAAGTTCAGAGAAACCGATCGCTTTTAGTGCTGCGATTTCCGATAAATCCTTTGCCAGACGCAATTTCAGAAACATCACCGTAATAAGGATTGCTAAAAATACCCCAATAATGGCACTCGCTAATACAATTGTCTTCAGCTGCTTTACAACTCCGCCCAAGGTTTGGTTAATGAATTCCTCCATCGGATTTACTGATACCCCTGTCCCAAGAATTTCAGACCATTCCTCCGCGCTTTTACCCACATCAACATGATCCTGAAGATTTACTGAAAAGGTGTACTTTTCGGTAGTAAGTCCAGAAAAATTGTGCTGTGCCTTTGCTGTATATCCGCCGCTTGTAACATCCTGATAAATTCCGGAAACAACAAACTCCTGCGCTTTATCATTAAAGTAAAGCATGATTTTATCACCAGTACCTTTTCCGGTTTTTTCGGCGTTAAGATAAGAAAGAGCAATTTCATTTCCCTTTACGGGAGCTTTTCCACTAAGATACTGCAGCTCCGCCCCTGAGTTAATCCCATTGTCTATATGAAGATTTACCCGTTCCTTTTCACCACCAGCGGCTTGTACGCGTATTCTACGATATTCGTAATAGTTTTCGACTGTCTCATCATTTTCTAATACTTTTTTCACATTTTCATAGTTGGTTGCAAGCTTTTCTCCGTTTTCCACTTCAATTAAAATATCCTCTTGAGAACTTCCCATATAGGTAATAAATTCAGGTGCCTCAAAGGTAGTCATCAGATTAACAGGAATCAGTATCATCAGAACAGCAATTAATACAACAACACATACAATGATCCAGCTTTTAAACTGAAAGAAAACTTCTCGTATTCCCATAAGCCAGTTAACAGGAAGTTTCTTTGATTTATATAGCCCGTTGCTTATACCTTTTCTATCTTTTTCAAATCCTTTGCCCCGGACTAAAGCGTCAACAACATTTATCTTTTTTATTTTCTTTAATAGCCTTTTACAATAATAGATAATAAGGAGATACACGAGCAAGCCGCCAATCAGTGATAGAAAAATTGTCAAAGGGGCCATCCCAGTATTACCAAATGTTGCAGTTATATGCTTTGTAAGCACATTGCTAATTAGCAATGCTAGAATATACCCTCCCATTACACTTGCCATCGCTAATGCCCTGTATTTATATAGATATAAGTCTCTAATTTCAGTAAAAGGAAGTCCAATGGCTTTCATTGTACCAATTTCATTGATTTCCTCTTCCAAAGTAGCCATCATGGTATACTTGACACAAATAAAAGAAACAATGATTAAAAGCAGACTTACCAGAAGCAAAACGAATACAGTAATGATATCTGTTAAAGCACTTAGAAGAAAAATAATCGTGTAGGTTATTGTCTGACCATTCTGAGGAAGAGCTGCATTTTCATAAGCTGTTTGAAGATTCGAGGCCTCACTTGATTCGGTTAAATACGCTTCTATCAAATATTCATTCTCTCCAACCTGTCCTTCGAGCATGTCAAAGTCTTCATCATTTAACAAAATTCTCGTTGAAGAAGCCATCGTAGAATTCATCATGGAATCCAAAATGAACTCTCTTATTACAAATTCCTTAGTAACACCATCGCTGGTCAACCTAATATGATCACCAATCTCTATCCCATACGTTTCTTTTAATAATACGGGAATACCAATTTCACCTTCTGAAAGTTTTACCTTTTCATGTTCCGAATTTAATAGTAAATCCTTAGTTTCATTCTGTTTTACCAAACTAATATCAAGCTGAGAGTTAGAGAGATTATATGATTGATTGTCACCAATAACTGTAAGTGACTCGCCATAGACAGCAATCGTTGTTTGTGTCTGCCAGTAAGTCACATCTTCGTAGGATGACATAAATCCATCTATTTCTTCCTGATTGATTACTCCTTTGTGCATTTGAAGGAAATGAGGGGGCTGTGCTGTCTTATATAAATTGGATATGGATGTAAATGTTTGTGTTGCCATCATAATGGACGAGATTGCAAGAACTGCCGATAAAATCATAAATAAAAACAATGCAATATTAATCACTTTATTCCTTTTTAAATCATTCTTAATTAGCACCCACTTCATTTGCAGTCCCCCTCATCTCTGTAATGCTTTTATTTGTACCAAAGATAAATGCCATCCCAAACATTACCATTCCAGTTATAATAAGCATGAATCCAATCCCCCGTCCTTCTCCCGTTCCAATCCACTGCCCTACACTTCCTGCAAGAATGCCGTCTTCCATCAGCATTGGTACAAATAGATAGTCAGCCAACAGACCACAAACTGCATATGCCGCTACATAGCCAACCTGTGTTAACACACTGATCATTCCCCATGCCCTGCCCTGTAATTCATTGGGTATCCTTTTTCGGATTAACACGTCTGCACAGGTATTAATAAATGGCAATGCTGTGAAAAACAAAAAGCAGAAAACTACGATTAGCCAAATATTTGTGGTCGTACCTGTCATTGCCATAAATACACCTGCTGCCATTAAAGAAACGGTAAGAACTTTCGGGAAATTGTTTTTAATATTGAATATACCAATAATGACACTGCCAACTAGCATTCCGACAGCACTAACAGACTCCATAAATCCAAGAGTTTTCGCATCAGCAAAAGCTAGAATCATTGGTGCCATCAGCGTTTGGATAAAAGCAACAAAAAAACACATGAATGCCATTAGTATTACCAAGCTGCTGACCCCTTTATTAGCTGTTATACTCCTCATTCCTTCCTTAAATTCTCTAAAAAAGTTAAATTTATCTGTACGTTTCTTAACAGTCTGAATATTTTTTCGTACATATGCTACTACCAAAACAGTTATAAAAACTGTTGCCATATCTAAGAGTAAAATAATTCTGATATCCGCAAAAGAAAGAATGATTCCCGCTATAAAAGGTGAGATTAAATATCTGGATGCACCAGAAATCTGAATCATGCCGTTTGCTTTTGCATATTGTTCTTCAGAAAGGAGATCTGTTACAGTAGCCTTGTAAGCAGGACCAAGTAACGATACAAAAATAGAACTAACCGTAACGCCCAAGAGTACTGGCAGGATTCCTGTATTACCTGCCTGAATACTAAAAAATATTACAAGAAGACCTATCACTGATAATGAATCACCACAAATCATCATCAGCCTTCTGTCATAACGATCAGCAAGAATCCCTCCAACAGGACTTAGAAGAATTGTCGGAAGATATGCTAAAAGTGTAGCAATAGATACCCATGTCGCACTTCCCGTACTCTGATAAACATATACCGCTACAGCAAATGCAGTCATTCCGCTGCCAATGCTAGAAACAAGATTACCTGTCCATATCATCATAAAATCTTTCATCCTGGTCCCCTATCCTATCGATATTTTTTCAACTTCTTCATTTTCCACCTAACCCCAGTTTTGATTAAACAACTCCAAGAATGTATCTTCCGGCACATCAAGCATTTTCTCCAACAACGAAATTAATGCAACTAGAATTCTTTGCTGGGAATCTGCGTCGACGTCAAATATACCTTCATCTGTTAACGATAAAGATGATGCCAGAAAAATTTGCATATATTCTAACGGATATTTACAATACCAAACTTTCTTTTCCATTCCTTCTTCAATGACCTTGACCAAAATAGGTGCCATACCTGTAACAATCTCCTTCAAGGTTTGCTGATGTAATAAAGCATTCTCAGGCTTATGCATCTCATCAAGTACATCCTTGCCCACTTCATTATTTATCCTCATCGACAGAAATAGGTGCATCAGTTTTTCTTCAGGAGTAAGGGCATCTCTCTTTAATACTTCTTCACATCTGCTGATTATAAGTTCTGAATATCTTGAAACCACTGCATCTAACACTTCTTTTTTCGATTTAAAATAATAATAAAAAGTACCTTTTGCAATTTGTACCTCTTTCAATATTTCATTAACTGTACACTTCTCATATCCTTTCGTATGAAATAATCTTTCAGCCGTATCAAGAATTTCATTTCTTCTTTCATCGTAATCTTTACTAATTCTCATAAAAAAGCTCCTATCCGCCTTATTAGACCGACCGTCAGTCTATAAATAGTTTACATCTCCATTTTCTTCCTGTCAATATATTTTTATTAAAAGCCCATTCTATTAATTTATCTATCCCGTCCCCCACCTGATCTCCCATCTGTTAAATTGTTTAGCAATTCCCCATTAAAACATTTTGATCGATTTGAAAAGGATCTACCGAATAGAGCAGATCCAGTGCATTTGGCATTGAGGGGTGTTTTAAATGCCATGAGCTGGTCATTTTTTCCTTGGTTTGGCATTGAGCGGCGCTTTGAATGCCATGAGCTGGTCATCTTTTTCATGATTTGGCATTGAGTGGTGTTTTGAATGCCATGAGCTGGTCATCTTTTTCATGATTTGGCATTGAGTGGTGTTTTGAATGCCATGAGCTGGTCATTATTTTCATGATTTGGCATTGAGTGGTGCTTTAAATGCCATGAGCAGGTCATTCTTTTCTTAATTTGGCATTGAGTGGTGTTTTGAATGCCATGAGCTGGTCATTTTTTTCATGGTTTGGCATTGAGTGGTGTTTTGAATGCCATGAGCTGGTCATTTTTTTCATGATTTGGCATTGCGTGGCGCTTTAAATGCCATGAGCTGGTCATTTTTTTCATGATTTGGCATTGAGTGGTGCTTTAAATGCCATGAGCAGGTCACCGATTTTACTTAATGTACCTAGAGGGACATCTAATTTAAATTCATTCGTTCCTGCAGCAATTGTAACTAGATCATAAAGAGAATAGTCAACTGTTTTTCCTGTTGTAGTTGTTCCATCTCCATTGACTGTTCTATTTGCCATTGTCTGCCGCTAACACCTTTATCCAACACCTCATTAAAACCTAATTTATCTTGAATTAAAGGCTGATACCCATTTGCTGAAGTTATACTGTCTACTAAGGTTACCCAATTTTTATCCTTCCACTCGCTATCGATCGCCATTTTTCCCTGTCACTCCATTTCTAGTAAATTATTATCGTGAATTTTTGCAGCTTTTTCAAAAAATAGTTTTCTATCTATCTTATTTTTCTTCATTGTGACTTCATTATCAATTATCACAATTTTTCACTTGTGTTCTAAGCTTATATTTACGTAAAATAGTCTTAAGCATAGATTCACAAAGTGTTAAAAGATTAAGGGTGTGAAGTATTTGAATTATGTAGCTATAGACTTCGAAACTGCGAATAAAGAGCGATTTAGTCCTTGTGCAGTGGGAGTGGTCGTTTTTAATAAAGAGGAAATTCTTGAAGAGTATTACACGCTAATAAATCCAAACATGGAGTTTGATCCATATAACTCCATGATTCATGGCATTACAGAAGCAAATGTTTGGGAAGCACCTACTTTTTCTGAGATCTGGGATGAATTGAGCAATTATTTAACCTGTCATGTTAGTCTAGCTCATAATGCTAGTTTCGATATGAGTGTGTTGAGGCATACTTTAGATCATTTTGACATCATAACGCCAAAGATAGACTACTTATGCACACTTATTATCTCAAAAATAGTATGGCCAGGATTATATAATTATAAATTGAACACAATCGCTGAATTGAAAAACATAACATTCAGCCACCACAATGCCTTAGAGGATGCTAGAGTAGCAGCCAGGATCTTTCAACATGCACTGATCGAAAGTGATGTCGATAAAGCAGACGAGCTAATCCAAATGCACAAATTAATTCCCGGTAAACTATTTGACGGTGGTTACATTGCTGCTAAATCTTCGAGAAAGTCTCTCAGAAAATATAGTAGAGTAAATCAACTAAATGGATAAAGTAAGATTATTGTCACCATGTTTATCACATTTTATAAAGGGGAAATGTTATTTATAACCCAATTCCAATAGAAAGGATGAGCACTATGTCTAAAAAAACACAGTATCAGCCTGTAGGAGGAAATGGGCATCAACCATCAGACGCTCAGGAAGTCATTTATGCTAAAGCATTTAAACAAGCTGATATTGCTGGTGGCTATCGAAAACCCAAAGTGACAGAAGCCAAAAGGGAAAATCCTAACTTAAAAAGATAGGTCTTATGAAAGCAGCTTTCATAGCTGCTTTTTTCTTTTACTTGTCACTTATGTGGGAGTATTTGAATTTCAAGTTGAAGATTGCAATTGAGTTATGCACTCCCAATAGAAAGATAGCTTCCTATCTAAGCAATGGGATTTCTCATGTCAGGCTCTCTGGAAAAGGAGTACCTCCATTCCCGCAATCTTAAACAACCATTAACCTTTTCACCTGATAATCTCGTAAGGCCATCCTAATTTATTTATAAGCATAGCCTATCCTTACCATTTGCTGGCGATACAAATTATCAACATTACTATATAGATAATAAGTGAGCTAATCGACTAACTATGTCGAAAGCTTATAATGACTATCCTGACGTTTTAAACGTATCCGTTATTCAAGTAGTTCTATAAACCGTGAAAACTGGTGGTCATGAATAACCACCAGGAGGTTATCTTTGGTGAGATGCACATCCAATTCGATTGCCTGAAATGATGCCTGATTGCTTTTTCTATTACCGTTAGGGTATTTCGAAGGGCCTCTGTCAGAGAACCCTTGTGTGTAAAATTCAGAACCAATATTCACGCTTCTTCTTTTCTCCCACCTCGATGGGAAACCATAATATTCCTGTAAAAAAGTTTATGTGAGGCATTTTAATTACACAATTGTATCATTAACTGCTTTTATCTTATTTAGGCCGATTTTCGGTATACGGTCTTTTTTCAGAAGCCCATTGACTTCCTGTTGAACATCTGTCGTCTGGGTATAGCAGTATCCATTAATATAAGGTATGGATTTTATAGCGTTTGTAATATCAAGGTATCTATGAAGAAAGTCTTCTTCACTGGCTACTTGATTACCATAGCCCCACCCTTTTCCGTCTTGGAAGGCGATACCCCCGTATTCCGAAATTATGACAGGTTGCCCATTATATTCATAGCCTTGTGCAAAGGCGTATTTTTTTTTGTCATGCGGTATCTTATTGCCTAGGATTCGATCTTTATCTCCGTATCTTTTTATGAACGCACTTCCGCTCTCTTCATAATCGTGCAGGGTTATTATGTCCGAAATGGTATGCTCCCAACCATCATTCACAATCACTGGACGGTTTGGATCAATAGATTTCGTTAAGTAGTAAATAGATTCTGTAAATGCCTGTTGCTGCTTATCAGTGAAGATATTAGGCAGTCCCCATGACTCATTAAATGGCACCCATGTAATAATAGAAGGGTGGTTATAATGCTGCTGTATGATTTCCAGCCATTCTTTGGTGAAGTTATCCACTGCTGTATCTGAAAATTCATATGTGGCTGCCATTTCCGACCACACAAGCAGCCCTTTTTTGTCACACCAATACAAGAAACGTTCATCTTCCAATTTCTGATGTTTCCTGACTCCGTTAAAACCCATTTCTATCGTTTTTTCAATATCTTCTAACATCGCTTCGTCTGAAGGAGGAGTGAGCATTGTGTCTGGCCAGTATCCTTGATCCAATAAGAGTTTTTGGTAAATCGGTCTGTTGTTGAGAAGAACTTGTCCGTCTTTAATCGAAATTTTCCGCATACCAAAATAGGAAGTCACCTCGTCTGTCAATTTTCCATCTGTTTTCATCCGGAAGGTAACCTCATACAAGTTCGGATTTTCAGGGCTCCAAGTATGGATTTTCCATTCACTCAAGTCAGTCAAAAGATCTGTTTCCATATGCATCGTCGAACGCTCAGGAGCGAAAGAAAATTGTCTTATTATTTTCCCTTTAAAGGTAATTGTCGTCTCTACTATATCATTTTCTTCCATTTTCCCCTTAAACTTATAATCGAAGGCAACCGAATTAGCATCTAGATCAGGGGTTATTTTTACATTTTCGATGCTTTTTTCCTGTAGGAACTCCAGCCATACTGTCTGCCAAATGCCAGTGGTCTGCACATACCAACAACTGAAATTTTCATCGGTCCATCGTTGCTTTCCCCTTGGCTGGATACAGCTATGACTGTCTTCTACCTTTACAACGAGTTTATTAATTTCCGTTCCCTCAACGGCGTTGGTTATATCAAACGAGAAAGCTGAGTTTCCACCAGCATGGCTACCAATATAACTGTCATTCACCCATACCTTGGTAAGATAATCCGATGCTTGAAAGCGTAAAATCACCTGTTTTTCTGTCTCTTTTTCAGGTATTTGAAATGAACGGTGATACCAGACATAAGGATGAAAGGTTTGCTCTCCAATCCCGCTCGCTTCTGTTTCATAGGTGAACGGAACCTGTATGTCCGTAGAAAAATTCGGATTCTGATACCAGTGATTTTTTTCTCCTTCATTTTGATCATCGAATGCAAATTTCCAGATACCGTTTAAATTCTGCCACGACTCTCGATAGTATTGCGGACGCGGATATTCTGTTCGCTGATAGTTTGTTTTTGTATTCAAGTATAATTTCTCCTTTATTATCCTTTTATTCCTGTAGAACTGATACCTTTTACAATTTGCTTTTCAAATATTAAAAATGCAATAATAACCGGGATGGAAGCGATAGCGTTAGCTGTCATCGGCAATACATACGCCTGAGAATATGTTGAATTAAATACAGGAATTCCAACTGGAAGCGTATATAATGATTCCGATAAGATGGAAAGAAATGGCCACAAAAAGTCGTTCCAGGAACCAATAAATGTGAGTATACCTATTGAAGCTAATGCTGGTTTTGCAAGAGGCAAAACGATTTTATAAAATATTTTAAAGTAGGAGCAGCCATCCATTATTGCACTTTCAATCACTTCTTCAGGTACTCCGTCAAAAAAACTTTTCAATATGATAACACCAAGTGGTGAAGCTACCATCGGCAGAATAAGCCCTGCATAGCTATCTAGCAAATGGAGGCTTTTTGCAATTTCATATAAGGGAATGATCGTTGCTTCCCCAGGAATCATTAATCCCAGTAAAAAAAATAGATAAATGAAATATTTGTAACGAAATTGCATCTTTGAGATAGCAAAAGCAGCCAATGATGTTAAGAACAAGGTAAGTATCGTTGTCATAACCGCTACAAAAAGACTGTTGAATAGCCAACGCAGAAGATGGCTTTCTGTAAGTAAGTCAATGTAATTTACGATTGTAAAAGGTGGTATGAACCATTCCGCTGGATTGGTCGTAGAAAACCCATTCGGTTTTATAGAAACAAATAACATCCAGATGACCGGAAATAAAAACAACACTGCTAAAATCAATCCCAGTGTTATTTTTAACCTGTGCATTGGATACCGGTTTTTATTAAACATTCCAGATTGTCTATTATAGCCTTTTGGCTTGTTTTTATTACCTACTTGCCTATTAAATTTCTCCATATTACTTCTCCTCCAATCTCTGACTCCTCAGCTGGATTATAGATAATATTAATAGAAGAAAGAATAATGCATAGGACATCGTAGCTGCATAACCTAAATTGTTCTGAGTAAATCCTACTTCATATATATACTGAATCAGTGGCCTTGTTGCACCATTTGGCCCACCTTCAGTTATGAGCAATATTTGGGCGAATACTTTATAAGAAGCGAGTATTTGAAGAAGCAAAACAATCCTTCCAATAGGTATGAGCTGAGGTAATGTAATATGGAGAAACTGCTGCCATGGTGTTGCTCCATCTATCTCACTTGCCTCATATAAAGATCCGGGTATATCCTGCAATCCTGCAAGAAACAATATCATATTAAATCCGACCGTCCACCACAGCGTAACTACTACAATAGTTATCCAGGCAAGAACTGTATCTGTAGTCCAAAACGGTTCTGCCTCAATTCCGATACTATGAAGAACCGTGTTCACAAGCCCGGTATATGGTTGTAGCATGAAAACTGTAAGAAATGAAATAACTGCAACCGATAAAATACTAGGTATGAAAAAAGCACTTCGAAAAAATGTTTGGAGTCTTGTTCTCATATTTGCCAATAAAGCTAGTATTAACGCTAAAATCACCATTGTAGGTGTGGTAAAAATAACAAAAAGAGTTGTATTCCAGAGTGTTCGCCAGAATTTGGAGTCTCCTAACATCTTTTGATAGTTCTCCAAACCTACAAACTCTAATTTCCTGACCAATGTCCATTCATATAAACTCATTTCCAACCCTTTTATAATAGGAAATATAGTGAAAATCATATAGGTTATCAAAAAAGGCATAATGAAAAGAGATGCCCTTAAGTCTTGTTTCAATGCCTTTTTACTCATGAACTTCCCTCCCCGGCAAAAGATAAAAGAGGGTGTTGCAAGTCAGCTTTCTTCTTCCAAATTGTATACTCCTTTTAGTGGATATAATCACTATTTGGTAATCATAATAGAACACACTGATCTTTAAACACCCTCTTACCTTCTTCTCACTTATTCTCCAATTAATTTCTTCACTTCAGCTTCAATTTTGTCAAAAGCATCTTCAGCAGAAGTATCTCCAGACCATACTGTATCCAGATGACGTATAACGATTGATTCTACTCCACGCGCATGCACGTTACGGTCTACAAAGTCTGCATACTCTGCTACTTCTGCATACTGACTACGGTATGGGATTTCCTTGAACCCTTCCGATTCAATCACCGTCGTTTTGGCTGGGATATGACCAGCCTGTGCCCACATAGCGCCTTTGTCAGCAGCGAAATCCATAAACTTTAAAGCTCCCTCTTGAGTGTGTTGATCCGCATTCTCACTATAAGGAAGAACAAATGTATGTGAGTTTGCCCATGCCCCTTTTTCTCCAAAAATGTTCGGGATGGGCATAGGAGTGAAATTAAGACCTTCAGTACTTTCCCAAGTCCCTGTTGCCCATACGCCAGCGATTATGGCGGCTGCATTGCCTGACTGGAAATCCGGGTAGTAGTCACTTACATTAAGCCGAATAATTTCATTTTCATGATATAGCCCTTTTACAAAGTTTGCTGCTTTGACTGCTTTTTCATAATCAATTTCATATGTAGGGTTTTCTAAATTATCAGATAAAAGTTTTTCTCCTCCAAGCTGATTGTAAAAGCCCCACCATAACCAATACGGATTTGTACCACTTGAGGAAGAGGCTAACGGCAGCACTTCATTTGGATGTTCTTCCTTAATGGTTTGGAAAAAATCAATAAAACCTTCCGGAGATTGTTCCATTTGTATAGTTCCATCCTCATTTAGAAGTCCGACTTCTTCTACAATATCATTATTTATATACATAATTTGAGGATGAGTGTCCATCGGAACTGCGTAGTGGAGATCATTATAAATGGTCGCATCAAGAATGTTCTCATTATATTCATTCCACTCCACGCCTACTTCTTCGGCGAGACTATTTAATTCTGTCACAAGGCCTTGGCTTACAAGTTCTGGTAAAACATTGGTATGGGATATTGCTATATCCGGACCTTTTCCAGCACCTATACTAGTAATGAGCTTCGTGTAATACTCTGAATTTTCCTGTGTGACATTCTCTACAACATATTCATCCTGGCTTTCATTAAATTCATCGACAATATTTTGCATGAATTTCGCATCACCCGCAGCAAAAAGGTTCCACATCAGCAGCTCAGTCGGCTCACCTTCGGACCCAGCATTCGCGCTATCTCCACCAGATCCCGAACAGGCAGCTAGTATAACAGCTATCATCAAAATCCCCAAAATCGCACCAAACCTCTTTTTCATACAATTACCTCCTGTTTTTAAAGTTTAATTACAAAAAATCGGTATGATTAATTAAAATAATACCTTTAGACAAAAGAATAAGCTTGTATAAAGGGAAAGTCAATCTGTTTATTACAAATTTACTGTATTAAAACAAACTTTACACAGTTTTAACTTTCTTCTTTAGGTCGGTTAGTTAATTAACATTGTAAAATAGAATACACTTAAAAACTAAATGCTGCTTTTGATTGGAAACATCCCTATTCTTACTGGACCCATCTCAATGAAAACTATTTCGTCAAAAATTCACTAATTGATTAAAGACTAATAAATATAGTACAATAACTTTATCTATTCGAAAAATTTGTTTATAAACAGTTTATTTGCAAATAAAAGCTAATTCATAAAGAAAAGGTGGGAGAGTAACGTTGCTAGAATTATCTATAAAAAAACCGGAGGACCTACAAAAAGTTTCACGTGCACTGTCCTCAAAAATTCGTTTGGAAATTATTAATTTATTAAACACCAGAAATGCTAACGTACATCAGTTAGCAGATAGCTTGCAGATTCCTGTTTCCACTGCGGCTTCTCATGTCAAAGTACTGGAAGAGGCGGGATTGATATTAACCGAATTGCGACCCGCTAGCAGAGGTGCGATGAAAGTATGTACCAGAAATTTTGATGATATTCGCATTCAGTTAAATGACCCTAAGGATCACAAAAGTAATTACAAAAGTTTTGAGATGGAGATTCCCATTGGACATTATGTCGATTTCAGTGTTGTACCCACCTGCGGAATGGCTAATCACGAAAAAATCCTTGTTCCAGAAGATCAGCCAGTTCACTTCTTTAGCCCTCATCGCACTAATGCTCAAATTATATGGACAAGAAAGGGATACTTTGAGTACAAATTCCCCTTGGTCATTCCAGAAGAATCAAAAGTAGACTCTGTCCAAATCTCCATGGAATTATGTTCTGAAGCGCCAAGCTATGACCATAATTGGCCTTCTGATATCACGGTCTGGTTTAACGATGTGGAGATTGGAACCTGGAGGAGTCCCGGAGATTTTGGAGACCGGCCCGGAATGCTAAACCCAGAATATTGGAAAAAAACCAACAGGACACAATACGGCACGCTAAAGACATGGAAAGTCACCAATGATAGTTCGATGATAGATGACTTTCATCTTTCTAATGTCACTGTAGATAATTTAAACTTGTCAAAACATGATTTCCTATCCTTTAGAATAGGAATAAAAGATGATGCTATCCACAAAGGTGGCATCAATTTATTCGGTCGGGAATTCGGTAACTATCCTCAAGATATAAAGTTGAAAGTAAATTTTTCTTAACAGGGAATTATAGAAATCTACACATCTACATGTAAATCTGTAGACGTGTAGATTGTTTTTCTTTTTGACTTTTTTATCAGTTTAAGGTGAGAAGGCTCTCACTTAGAGGAGCATGAGCGAGTAAGTGGGAGATGAATCGCCTGAGGGCTATGGATAATTTCTGCCATATTGACTGCCCGATTATTCATTTTTCTAGACTTGCTTTCCGCAAAAAAATATCGTGAGAACAAGCGTTCTTGACAAAGAGGTGGAAATGATGTTAGTGAAGAAAAGAAAGCTTATAAGTTTCGAATCTATCCCAACACAGAACAGGAAATTCTGATCGCTAAAAACGATAGGGTGTGCTCGCTTTGTATTTAACTATTTTTTGGGTAGATGGAACACCACCTACCAAGAAAAAGGAAGAGGATTATAGTTCTGCATCTCTTTTTGCTTGAAAGAGAGACCTTGCCACATCATCATTAAGATAATACTATACTACCCAATTGAATTATCCCAAAACGAACACGAGATGTTTCCTATAAGCTTACGTAACTTACTTCATCCAGCGATAAAATGAACGCAAAAAGACGACGCACTCCGTAGAGAACGCCGTCCTATAAACGTTTTAGATACCGGTGGTCGGGGTCGAACCGACACGTCCGTGAGGACACGGGATTTTGAGTCCCGCGCGTCTGCCAATTCCGCCACACCGGCACAAATAAAAATGGAGGCGGCAACCGGATTTGAACCGGTGATAAAGGTTTTGCAGACCTCTGCCTTACCACTTGGCTATGCCGCCTTAATCTTATATATATGATTTGTTTATATATTATATGCAAATGGAGCGGAAGACGGGATTCGAACCCGCGACCCCCACCTTGGCAAGGTGGTGTTCTACCACTGAACTACTTCCGCAAAATGGCTGGGCTAGCTGGATTCGAACCAACGCATGACGGAACCAAAAACCGTTGCCTTACCGCTTGGCTATAGCCCAATATAAAAGATTCATTAAATGGGGCGACCAGTGGGGATCGAACCCACGCGTGCCGGAACCACAATCCGGTGCGTTAACCACTTCGCCATGATCGCCATCATACAGAAAACAGGGGTAGTAGGAATCGAACCCACACTGGAGGTTTTGGAGACCTCTGTTCTACCGTTAAACTATACCCCTACAATATATAAAATGGTGGAGGGAGTAGGACTCGAACCTACGAACCCGATGGGAACGGATTTACAGTCCGTCGCGTTTGGCCAACTTCGCTATCCCTCCGTATAAAATTAAAAGTGAAAATAATAAGTGGTGGCTCGGGACGGAATCGAACCGCCGACACACGGATTTTCAGTCCGTTGCTCTACCGACTGAGCTACCGAGCCAGGAAATGATTGATAATATTTTTGATATGTTTTAGTGGCGGTCCGGACGGGACTCGAACCCGCGACCTCCTGCGTGACAGGCAGGCATTCTAACCAACTGAACTACCGGACCATGAAATGTGTGAAATTGATTTTAAAACCAATTTAATAAGATAATTTTGGTTGCGGGGATAGGATTTGAACCTATGACCTTCGGGTTATGAGCCCGACGAGCTACCAGACTGCTCCACCCCGCGATAATATTAAGTTGAAATGGTGGAGGATGCAGGGCTCGAACCTGCGACCCCCTGCTTGTAAGGCAGGTGCTCTCCCAGCTGAGCTAATCCTCCAAATTACAGGATATACAAGTGCATGTGTTATGGCAACAGGCAGTTGCGTACTTAACATGCCATTATTCATAGAAATATTAAAGGTTTAATATAATGGTGACCCGTACGGGATTCGAACCCGTGTTACCGCCGTGAAAGGGCGGTGTCTTAACCGCTTGACCAACGGGCCTTTATGTCAAAAGTGGCGGAGAGCGAGGGATTCGAACCCTCGGTACGGCGTTGACCGCACACACGATTTCCAATCGTGCTCCTTCGACCACTCGGACAGCTCTCCATTTGGCTCCACAGGTAGGACTCGAACCTACGACCGATCGGTTAACAGCCGATTGCTCTACCACTGAGCTACTGTGGAATGGAAGTTAATTGCTTGGCAACGTCCTACTCTTGCAGGGGCAATGCCCCAACTACCATGGGCGCTGGAGAACTTAACTACTGTGTTCGGCATGGGAACAGGTGTGACCTCTCCGCTATCGTCACCAAGCTTGTACTATAAGTATTAATTTAATTCGTCTTAATTATTTAAGTGACAAAGAATATTATACTATGTATTTATGAAAAGTCAAGTATTTTTTTTAATATACCTTGAAAACTAGATAAGAACATTAGACAAGCAACAAACAACCTTTATAAGATTTAGTTAAGTCCTCGATCGATTAGTATTCGTCAGCTCCACATGTCACCATGCTTCCACCTCGAACCTATCTACCTCATCGTCTCTGAGGGATCTTACTCATTTACATGATGGGAAGTCTCATCTTGAGGGGGGCTTCATGCTTAGATGCTTTCAGCACTTATCCCTTCCACACGTAGCTACCCAGCGATGCTCCTGGCGGAACAACTGGCGCACCAGCGGTGTGTCCATCCCGGTCCTCTCGTACTAAGGACAGCTCCTCTCAAACTTCCAACGCCCA
>NZ_JBHSDT010000003.1:0-283395 GCF_042651765.1 Gracilibacillus xinjiangensis
GCTGCTGGCACGTAGTTAGCCGGGGCTTCCTCGATAGGTACCGTCAAGGTACCGCCCTGTTCGAACGGCACTTGTTCTTCCCTAACAACAGAACTTTACGATCCGAAAACCTTCTTCGTTCACGCGGCGTTGCTCCGTCAGACTTTCGTCCATTGCGGAAGATTCCCTACTGCTGCCTCCCGTAGGAGTCTGGGCCGTGTCTCAGTCCCAGTGTGGCCGATCACCCTCTCAGGTCGGCTATGCATCGTTGCCTTGGTGAGCCGTTACCTCACCAACTAGCTAATGCACCGCGGGCCCATCTGTAAGTGGTAGCCGAAGCCACCTTTCAACTTCTCCTCATGAGAGAAAAAGTGTTATCCGGTATTAGCCCCGGTTTCCCGGAGTTATCCCAGTCTTACAGGCAGGTTGCCCACGTGTTACTCACCCGTCCGCCGCTCGTTCCACAAACGTCCCTCCGAAGAGTTCTGTTTGCTTCCCGCGCTCGACTTGCATGTATTAGGCACGCCGCCAGCGTTCGTCCTGAGCCAAGATCAAACTCTCAATAAAATATGCACATGGAAGTGCCAATTTGATCTGCTCGCTTCTATAAGCTAGCTTGTTCTTACTTAAATTTCATACTGGTTGTTTTGTTCAGTTTTCAATGATCGATTGTATAAATGGTGGGCCTGAGTGGACTCGAACCACCGACCTCACGCTTATCAGGCGTGCGCTCTAACCAGCTGAGCTACAGGCCCATTTATTGGAGCGGGTGAAGGGAATCGAACCCTCGACATCAGCTTGGAAGGCTGAGGTTTTACCACTAAACTACACCCGCATTAAGAATGTAATATGCTTTTTTATGATGTGTCGACTGGTCGGGAAGACAGGATTTGAACCTGCGACCCCTTGGTCCCAAACCAAGTGCTCTACCAAGCTGAGCTACTTCCCGGTGTGGCGCGCCCGAGAGGAGTCGAACCCCTAACCTCTTGATCCGTAGTCAAACGCTCTATCCAATTGAGCTACGGGCGCTTTGTTGAAGCGACATATTCTAATATAACACAAAGCGCTCGGTTATGTCAACACTTTTTTATATTATTTTTTATGCGGTCGAGAGGACTTGAACCTCCACGGGATTAACTCCCACTAGGCCCTCAACCTAGCGCGTCTGCCATTCCGCCACGACCGCAAGATATCAGTAGAAGATATATGTCGAGTCATGGAGGGTAAGTAAATTTACCGCATACTATCATTTAAAATCAATAGAATAGGATAATGATAGTAATCATCCATCCATAACTTCATGGATGAGCCATGGAGGATTCGAACCTCCGACCCTCTGATTAAAAGTCAGATGCTCTACCAACTGAGCTAATGGCTCTTCTGCACGCATCTGCTTAATGATAATTTGTGAAATATCGATCAAACTATCTGAATAGTAAATTCGTCTACATTGACGAATTATTAGATCTTAACAAATGCAATAAAAATGGCTGGGCTAGCTGGATTCGAACCAACGCATGACGGAACCAAAAACCGTTGCCTTACCGCTTGGCTATAGCCCAACAAAGATGGCGGTCCGGACGGGACTCGAACCCGCGACCTCCTGCGTGACAGGCAGGCATTCTAACCAACTGAACTACCGGACCATATTATTTGATTGGTGACCCGTACGGGATTCGAACCCGTGTTACCGCCGTGAAAGGGCGGTGTCTTAACCGCTTGACCAACGGGCCATTATGAAAATACAATGGCGGAGAAGGAGGGATTTGAACCCTCGCGCCGCTTACACGACCTACACCCTTAGCAGGGGCGCCTCTTCAGCCACTTGAGTACTTCTCCATGGCTCCACAGGTAGGACTCGAACCTACGACCGATCGGTTAACAGCCGATTGCTCTACCACTGAGCTACTGTGGAATAAATGTAATAACTTTATCAGCGACGTTTAATATAATATAACATCCAAAACAAATTGTCAATGTGTTTTTCAAACTTTTTTAAATTTGTTTGGTGTAAATATTGTCTTCAAAAACGAAGCTAATATAACTTACCACATTTTTAATATTTAAGTCAATAGAATTCTATAAAATATATTAATTTATCTGTTAAGTGTCAGTTTTCCATGACATTTCCCGCATCTGTATCGCTTAAGGTCAATTTTTCTCTTCCTTCGATAAACATGCTTACAGTCAACACACTGGTAAACATGTTTATATTCCTTTCTCATCGATGGCAGTGAATTACAATATCTTGGTGAGCCTGTCCGCTTTAAGAGTTCTTTAAATTCTTTATCCCTATGTTTGAACCCTTTTCCTTCGATGTGTAAATGATAATGACACAGCTCATGTTTTATTATACCAATAAACTCATCTTCACCTAATTCAATCATATATTTAGGGTTCAATTCAATCAATCTTTTTGAAGGAAGATATCTTCCGCCTGTTGTTCGGAGTCTGCTGTTAAAAACGACTTTATCTTGATATGGTTTATGAAAGTATTCTTTAGATATACTATTAACGAGTGTATATAGCTCTTCTTGATCAGGTAAAACCAATTTATCACACCTTACTTATTTGATCATACTATAATAATAAAATCCATTATTGTCTTCAATCAACGGAGGGATTACTATGCCCACATGGCTTAAAAGACAACTTACTGGCGCTTTTTTGCATAAAAACAAGCAGCAAATTCGAGTACTTAATCAATGTTGGTTCTTTTACTGTAATCAACTTGAAGAATAGTGGCTTTCCGTTTATTTTCATCCGAAAAGCCACTTTTCATTATTCTTTAACCATCGTTAAAGCTATTCTTTGTTTTTGCTGGTCCACTTGATCTACCCAAACTGTTACAACATCCCCAACAGAAGCAATATCCATTGGATGTTTTACAAATCGATTGGACATTTTTGAAATATGAACAAGTCCATCTTGTTTCACACCTATATCTACAAACACACCAAAATCAACGACATTGCGCACAGTCCCTTGCAATTCCATACCTTCTTGCAAATCTTCCATAGAAAGGACACTTTTCTTTAATAATGGTTGAGGTAAATCATCCCGCGGATCACGATTCGGGCTAATTAATGCTTTTATTATATCCTCCAGGGTCGGTATACCTATATCCAATTTCTCGGCTAGCTTTACATCAACATGATGAAGAGCTGCTTTCAGTTGTTCTGTCCCCAGGTCTTGTGATGTAAACTTCAACTCATTTAATAAGCTTTTTGTTGCCACATAACTTTCAGGGTGAATTGGTGTCCGGTCTAACGGCTCTTCCCCATCTATCACTCGAAGGAATCCAATGCTTTGCTCATATGTTTTGTTGCCAAGACGCGGAATTTTCTTTAACGTTTTTCTACTGGATAGTTTCCCGTTCTCATCTCTATACTTGACAATATTATTAGCAACTGTCTTATTTAGCCCTGATACATATTGCAATAACGAAGCAGATGCTGTATTTACGTTAACGCCAACTTGGTTGACTGCAGTCTCGACAACAAATGATAATGATTCATTTAATTGCTTTTGGCTAACATCGTGCTGGTACTGTCCAACCCCAATTGATTTTGGATCAATTTTCACCAGTTCCGCTAATGGATCTTGTACTCTTCTCGCAATAGAAACTGCACTGCGTTCTTCCACCTGCAGGTCCGGGAACTCTTCTCTCGCAAGTTTCGATGCGGAATATACACTTGCACCAGCTTCATTAACGATGATATAGGCAACGTCTAACTTGTTTTTTTCAATTGTATTTGCAATAAATTGTTCTGTTTCTCTTGATGCTGTCCCATTACCAATCGCGATTAACTCAACTGGATAAACTGACAAAAACTTTAGAACCTTTGCTTCTGCACCTTCCACATCATTTTTTGGTGCTGTTGGATAAATAACATCAACTTGTTTGACCTTCCCTGTATCATCTACTACGGCTAACTTGCAGCCTGTTCTGAATGCAGGGTCGACACCAAGGACAAATTTCCCCTTTAGAGGTGGCTGTAATAGTAAATTTTTTAAGTTTTTAGAAAAAATATCAATTGCTTGCGCTTCAGCTTTTTCTGATAAACTGGAACGAACTTCCCTTTCTACAGATGGCTGTATTAATCGTTTAAAGCTATCTTCAATAGTTAATTGCAAAAATTCACGGATATCTGTTGAAACTCCGTCTAAAATAACTTGTTTTTGCAAATATGCCAGTATTACCTCTGTTGGAGCTTCAATGGAAACCTTTAATACTTCCTCCTTTTCCCCCCGGTTTAATGCTAAAACCCGATGGGACACAATCGAGCGAACTGGTTCACTGTAATTATAATACATTTCATATACTTTCTTCTCATCATGTTCCTCTTTTTTGACAGCGGATTTAATCATTCCTTTTTGGTGAAATTGCTCTCGAATTGCTTCACGATATCCAGGTTCGTCAGCTATCCATTCTGCAATTATATCTTGTACACCAGCTAAAACTTCGTCTATCGTATGTAATTCATGCTCTTCTGATAAATAATTTTCTGCATGTAATAATAACTTTACACCTGTTTGTTTAAAAATCTTTTCAGCTAATGGCTCTAACCCTTTTTCTTTCGCCACAGTCGCTCTTGTGCGCCGTTTTTGTTTAAACGGGCGGTAAAGGTCTTCTACTTTTTGCAGTTGTGCAGCTTGCTCGATTTCTTGTCTTAGATCAGGGGTTAGCTTACCCTGTTCTTCAATTAAACGGATAACTTCTGATTTCCGGTCAGCAAGAGCGTTCACATAATTCCATGTTTCTTGAATATCCTTAATCTGCACTTCATCCAGTGATCCTGTTTGTTCTTTACGATATCTGGCAATGAAAGGTACCGTATTACTCTCTTCTAGTAATTCAATAACACTTTTTACCGAGGATATCTTAATCTTCGCTTTTTCAGCAACTGATTTTATTAAAGATTGTTTATCTGGCACATTTAGTCCTCCTCTTTCTCATCTTCATTATTTTATCAAAACTATCCATATTCGTAAAAGAAACCTCCTGACTAATCAGGAGGTTTCTTTTCTATACTTCATTGCAATCAATGTTGTATCATCATCTAGTTTTTGCTGAAATAAATAGGAAAATGTATCTGTTATATGTCTTACTTCTTTGTGAAATAGATTTGGATTAGCTATTTCCTTCGATGTGACACCATCTGAAAACATTATAAAGATCATGTCTTGTTCAACTGTACCTGCCAATACCTTAAAAGGGCGATCATATCCACTCAGATAACCTGGCTGCGGTATATTCCTTTTTTTGAGTGATTCCGATGTTATAGTGATTAAGCCAATATTACCGATAGACGAATAAAAATATTTCTCATCTTCTAAATTAATTTGCAAAATCCCTAATACTACACCACGTTTCCCTATTAACTTCTGATTACATTTGTGCAGCAGTGATTTTATGGGCATATTACTATCTGCTTTAATTGTATCTACTACAATTTGAGAAGATTCTTTCGCATATTCTCCACTACCAAGTCCATCTGCTAACGCACAGATAAATGTACCATCTTCTTCGTGATAAAAATAACTATCGCCACAATAATAGTTTCCGCTTTTCGCTTTTTGAAAGACCGATACATCCACTAACTGACTATTTTGCATTAGCGCGTGGCCTCCATATTTTCTGCTTGTAATGCTTCGCGCAGCTTCTTCAATGCATGTCTTTGGATTCTTGATACATGCATCTGTGAAATCCCCAACAATTCGCCTGTTTCTTTCTGGCTTTTGTTTTCGAAATAAGTATATTGGAGAATTTGTTGCTCTCTCTCATTCAGGATTGGCAAAATCTTCTCAAGTAATAATTGTCTGTCAATATCTTCATAACCCTTCTCTTGATTACCGATAAGATCAAGAATGGATACTTCACTGCCATCAGAATCCGCTTCTAATTTACGGTCAACGGATAACGCATTATAGCTCTGGCTCATTTCCATTGTTTCAAGAACCTCTTCTTCGGAAACTCCTATATATTCTGCAATTTCCTTCACTGTTGGCGATTTTTGATTTTCTGTTGTTAAAACATCAATCGAATTTTTAATCTTTGGACCCAATTCTTTAATTCTTCTTGGCACATGGACACTCCATGTCTTGTCCCGAATAAATCTTTTAATTTCACCAATAATCGTAGGAATGGCAAATGATTCAAAGGATTTACCTATGTCTGGATCATACCTTCTGATCGCAGCTAACAAACCGAGCATGCCTACTTGCTCCAAATCTTCATAGATCATACTATTTTTCGCATATTTTCTTGCTAATGATTTAACAAGTTTCTCGTAGGTCAAGACGATTTTTTCTTGAATCTCTTTATCATCAGGATTTAATTGAAAATCTCTAATCCATTGGTAAATCTCATCCTCACGATCATGGTGTGGTTGAGATTTGGTCGTCATTGATATCCACCTCATTTTCACGGAGGTATTTGGTCATTAATACAATTACTCCATAATCATTTTTTATTTCTACTTTATCCATCAATGCTTCAATGAGAAAAAGTCCGAAGCCTCCTTCTCTTAGATTTTCGACAGACTGATTACTTTTATATGGGCCAATTTCTGATTTTATCCGCTTCAGATCAAAACTTTCCCCACGATCAGCAACCATTACTTCTAAACGATCTTCATAAAGCCCAAACCCAACTGTCACTTCCCCACCATCTCTATCTTCATAAGCATGGGTCGTTGCATTGGACATCGCCTCAGATATTGCTACTTTTAAGTCTTCAATATCTTCGTAGCTAAACCCCATACGGTTTGCTATTCCTGATGTACTCAACCTTACTACTCCTACATATTCAGCTTTTGCCGGCACTTTCATTTCGATGAAGTCAAAGGATTCCATTTTATTTCCCACCTCGTACAGTTGAATCAATATCCATAATATTTTCTAATCCCGTAATCTCAAACAGACGCCATACACGATCTTGTAAAGAAACTAACTTAAGCTTACTGTCATATTCTTTCGTAGCTTTCAATGCACTAATGAATACACCTAAGCCTGTACTATCCATGTAATTAACCTGTTCTAAGTCTACAAGTACTGTTACATTTTCTTTTTTAACTAATGGCAGTAGCGCTTCCTTTAACTTTGGTGCTGTATATGCATCAATCTCTCCTGCTAACTTCAATGATTGAGTCAGCCCTTGATCATTAATCTCAATGTTCAAATTCACCGTGCTATACCCCCTAATATAATCAATACAAAATTTCATAGAGTGTAACGTATACTTCGAAATATGAGCATAAATATAAGTCACTTAACACACTATACCCTTTTTAATTTACTGTAAACTCATTTTTTCAGGAAGATCAAGGTAAAATCATCCCTTAATTGAAAATCTTGTAACTTTTCAAAATGCCTATACACACGTTCAACCGCTTCTTGTGCAGGCAAGTGCATATAATTTCTAATCACTTGCAACACTTCATCGGGTTCGATAAATCGTTCACCAACTCGACATTCTGTTACCCCATCTGTCAATAATATAACAATATCATCTTTCTCCATTTGGATATCGAATTGTTCATAGGTGGTATCATTTGTTACACCGAGTACTAATCCGTTAGTTTTAATTTCAAAAAACTCGTCTTTCTTTGCACTATAATAAAAACCAGGCTCATGACCGGCAGAAGCAAATTGAAGTAAATTAGACTCCGCATGAAACAGGCCATAAAACATTGTAATGAACATGCTTGTATCCACGTTTCTTTCCACAACTCTGTTCAAATTTTCTAAAATCACTCTCGGATTCCGTTGGGTTTCCGGAAAACTATCTAAAGAATATTTTATCATAGACATCGCAAGCGCTGCAGGTATTCCTTTACCAATAACATCCGCGATCGCTATACCTAAATTCCCATTCTCATCTGTCACAAAATGGTAGTAATCTCCATTCATTATGTTTGCAGGTACACTTATTGCACCAATATCTAAGCCAACGATTTCAGGTTTGTGTGTTGACAATAATGTTTGTTGCATATTAGCAGCAACCGATATCTCAGACTCTAATTTCCCTTGTTTCTCCCTCAATGTCTGGAATTCCTGATAAGCCAGACCATATGAAATCATTGTTTCTAACAGAAAATTTAGCGAAGAATCAATTTCCTTTGGCAAGTCTGGATAAAGTTCCTTTAGTGATTGGATATGAATATTTATAATTTCTTCTGGTGATATATTATTTTGCATTGATAATTTACTAAATTGCTCAGCTTGATAAAGGGAAGATTCATCTTCTGTTGCAATATAACGTTCTAATAACTTTCGATAATTGTCCGAATTGAAACGAAAGGGTCCCATGTTAATTACCTCCTAGCTACACCTTGTTCTGCAATACTAGTTCCGTTTATATTTTTTAGGAAGCAAAACGAAAGTAACTTAATTCCGAACCCATTTGATTGCAGTGATTGTTGTTCCCTTGCCGTCTTCCGATTCAATATCAAAATTATCCATCAATCTTTTTACACCAGGAAGACCTGCGCCCAATCCTCCAGATGTAGAAAAGCCATCTTCCATGGCACTACTTATATCTGATATTCCTGGACCATCATCACTGGCAATAATTTTCAGGCCAATTTTATTCAGGTCGCCGACAATTTCATAAGTAATTGTGCCAGTCTCCGCATATAGATAAATATTTCTGGCTAATTCTGATATAGCAGTAGCAATTCTCGCTTGATCAACAGTTCCAAAACCCAGCTCTTTCGCTTTCTCTCGTCCCATTTGCCGCGCTCCAACGATGTCCCACTCTTTCTTTATTTGTACATTGGATTGAGTTTTCGACATAGTCACTCCTCCAATTCCAGGCGAAGTTTTATCAATCCTTGTTCTAGATCAAGCGCCGTCGGAACATTTTGCATATGAATACCTAAATCAATTAAAGTCATTGCAACAGCGGGTTGAATACCTGTTAAAACTACTTTCGCTCCCATTAAATCTGACATTGAAACGACATCGCCGAGCACCTTGGCAATAAAAGAATCTATAATATCTACAGAGGTTAGGTCTATAACCACGCCTGTTGCGCCACTTTTATGTATTTTGTTTAGTAAGTCTTCTTGAAATTCAATCGCAGTTTGGTCATCAAGATCAATTTGGATTGATACCAATAAATAATTATGCAACTTTAATATTGGTATTCTCATTCGAAGCACCTCCTTATTTTAATGAATCTAAAATACTTGTTATTTCCTTGTCTTTGTCGTTAGCTATCTCTATAACTTCTCTGTTTGTTATTTTCAGTGCAGTATTAAACCCTTTTCTTAACGAACTTTTCGTTGGGAATTTTCTTAGATCAATACCTAGATTAACGATAGTTTGAGCAATTTCCGGTCGAATCCCGACAAGAATACATGTTGCTCCAATTAATCTCACGGCTTCAGCTGCTTGAATAATATGGTGTGCAACCATGGTATCAACAACTGGGACTCCTGTAATATCGATTAATACAACTTCAGAGTTGTGTTTAATTACACCTTCCAGCAGGTTTTCCATAATTAATTTCGCTCGTTCTGTATCAATTGTTCCAATAAGAGGCATTATGGTTATATTTTCCATTACTGGAATTAAAGGTGCAGATAATTCTTGTAATGCAAGTCTTTGGAGGGAAACAGTATTTTCCCAGCTTCCTGTATATTCATTTACTAACTGATTAATAATTGGTTCTACCCAATCATCTACAACATTTAATATTCTTGATAAACTTTCTGAATCAATTTTTTCGGATTGACATAAAATAAAATCAATTGTCACGCGACGGAAGGTTTGTAATCCGTCTGTTATATAACTTAACGGCCATCCGAAATTGATTAATCTTTCCGAGAAATCAGTTAAAGCTGTTGTATTGCGTTGTCGATTAATACTAGAAAAGATTACATTAACAAATTCTCTATTGGTTGTCTGATATAACTCTTCAGAAACATTCGAAATATAGTCATCTTCCCTTTTCTTCGATATTTCTTCCAGCCAACTTTTAGAAATACTGTCACTATTCTCTACCACAATTCTACGTAAAGATTCTGGCATATTACTTACCTCCGCAAATTTATCAATTTTATTCAATAACTTAATTTTACATGATATTGTGACATTTTACGATTAATTTAGCCTAAATGAGTAATATTTACCTTATAATGACTTTCCTTAAAACTGCCGGGTTAGGGCAAAAGAATTAATTTCTCTTATAACGTGCACCATATTCTTTACTCTCAATTGTAAAAGAAATCACCCTTGTCTTTTGTCCGACAAGGGTGACCTCTTCTGTTTTATCCTGATTAACAGGTGATTTATAATTACTACTCAGAAGAAATAAAGCATTAGAACTCAGTTAAGCCTAAACTAATTTCTAATCCTTTATCAATCTTTTCCATCATCACACTATCCAGATGGGTTATTTTATCAGTCAGCCTTTGTTTATCAATCGTACGAATTTGCTCTAATAAAATAACTGAGTTCCGTTCAAAACCGTATTTTTTCGCATCAATTTCTACATGTGTCGGTAATTTTGCCTTTTGTATCTGCGCAGTAATAGCCGCAACAATAACAGTAGGGCTAAAGCGGTTACCAATATCATTTTGTAAAACCAAAACTGGTCTTACACCACCCTGTTCAGAACCGACAACAGGAGAAAGGTCGGCGAAATATACATCGCCTCTTTTTACAATCAAAACCTACACCCCACCGCTCACTAAGCGCTCAAGTGTAATTTCAGCCTCCTCTTCAGCTTGGAAAGCTTCTGAAGCAATGTTTAGATTAATTTTTGCCATTTCCATATAGCCTCTCTGCATCGACTCCTGAATATGGCGCTTTTTCTTTTCACGCAGGTAAGTTTTTGTTGCTTGACAAATAAAATCACTTAAATTACTATCTTCACTCTTCATCAAGCCATCCACCTCATTCAGCAGGTTTTTAGGTAATCTTACAGCAACTTCTTGTAAGTCTTCGGACAAAACCATACACCTCCACAAACATTGACAAGCCTAAAATATTAATCCACTAATATCATACCATTCCACGAAGGCATTGCAAAGGGATTTTCAACAAATTCATTAACTTTTTTACACTAGATTCATTATGTCACACTTCTCCAACATATATTCGTGGAACTCGCGAACTAATCATACATGCAATCTCATAGTTTATTGTATTCAATCTTTCAGCAAGCTCATCCATTTCAATTTCGCTTTCCCCTTGTGTCCCAATCAAAGTTACTTTATCCCCAACTCTTGCTTTTTTTGGCAAACGAACCATAAACTGATCCATGCATATACGTCCGATTATTTCACATCTGCACCCATTAATTAATACTTCTGCACCTTGCAACGCTCTCCTTATACCATCAGCATAACCCAAAGGTACTGTTCCTATCCACTCTTCTTTTTCCGCTATATATGTTGCACCATAACTTATTGTCGAACCCTTATCGACTTTTTTCACATGAACTAATCTGCTGTGCAGAGATAAGGCAGGTTTCAAGTCGATTGGCCTTTCATCTTTTACCACTTTAGATGGATATAAACCGTACATACTTACACCAAACCGTACATAGTCAAACATTTTCTCTGGAAAACGCATACTCGCTGCACTATTTCCTGTATGAAGGATTACTTTTTCACTCCAATTATCTCGGAAAACTTGCAGCAGCTCTTCAAAACAGTTAATCTGGTGCTCAAACAGTGCTGTTGATTCCTCGTCAGCAGTTGCAAAGTGCGTAAATATACCCTCTAAGTTAATTTTGTTATTCTTAAGCAATGGCAATACTTCTAATAATTCATCCTTCCCCCTAATTCCAATTCTTCCCATACCTGTATCCCATTTCAAATGAACAGTAACAGGGTTTGACAAGGGGAGTGAAATGACCTCTTCCAGCCATTCTTTTTGATAGCAGGTAACTGTTACTCCGTAATCAACTGCTACCATAACATACTCTGGCCGAACCCAGCCCATCACTAAAATCGGTGCTTCAATCCCTTTATTTCTAAGTGCAATTGCTTCATCTAAAGTCGCAACAGCAAGACGTTTGGCACCTGATTGTAATGCTGCATGTGCAACTTCTATATCTCCATGACCATATGCGTCGGCTTTAACAACTGCATATATTTCTGTTCCCGCACTTAGCCTTTTCCTTAATTGTTGTATATTATAAATAATATTCGCTAATTGAACTTCTACCCAAGAATCTCGATAAAACTTATCCATAAATCATCTAATTCCTCTCATATAATTGCTGTCTCCTTATTATACATCAAGGAAAATAAACAGTATAATGAGAAATATATCTAACAAAAAAAAGCAGACTCGCTATAAGTCTGCTTTGTTATTATTTTTCTGCTTGCGCATATATAGATGTGGCCACTTCAATTAACTCTTGTTTCGTTAATTGCTCACTAGCTAAATAATAATTCACACCATTATATTGCCACTCCAGTGAGGCTTCTGTCATTGCACCAACTGTAAAGCCTAAATCAACTAGTTCACCATTTACCATTTCAGGGGATTGTGTACTTGTTGGATATGTTGTCACTAATTCCTGAATAATCGTAAAATTCTTTTCCCCTTCATATGATAACATCACACGTTTCCCATTTTCTGTATCCATTTGATTCTCTTCAACTAACTCGGCACCTAATTGGTCAGCAGGATAATATACAGTTAGATCTTGGGGCAGATCTTCCTGGGCCATTACCGGTACCCCTAATACACTCGCAGTCATATTCTTTTCCATATTGAACGTATCATCAGGCAATTCTGGGTCAATTTCGAACGAGGCGTACTCTACCGTAACTAACGTATTTTTATCATGATCCATTACCTCTACTAATACTGGTGCATAAGACTTCTTGTCAAAGTATATTTTTTGATATGGCAAGTTACTATTGCTTTCATAACTTGTTTTCGTTTCAAACACATAATAGTTTTCTGTTTGTGTAAAAGTCGCTTCATTGTCATCAACCACATCTTTAATTAATGATTGTAATAAATATGGCTGACTGTTGTTAGCAGGCCACTCACTTTGAAACTTAAAGCTTTTATTTAAAGCAGGTGTTAGAACAAACACACCTTCATCATTGCGTAATATAATTTGACTATTACCTTCATCTTGTTCATTCTTCAACAAAACTCGGTAGAAGTCTTTTTTCTTATGTGCCACTTCGATGCGATACACTTGATCTTCTTTACCTGTTGATAATGTCATCACTGCTTGCGCTTGGTAAGTGTTCATCTTTTCAGCCATATTCTCTAGTTTGCTAACTACATCCTCTTTTGACTTTTCTCCACACGCTGCTAAAAGAATAACTAAACACAGTCCAATAATTAGGCTAATATATTTTTTCATCGCGACAACTCTCCTTTGTCTCAAGTAAGAGGACAAAGGGAACAATTACACGTCAGACCAATGTACGAAAAACATGCGATAGACCATCAATTACATCTGAAGCAAGCAAGTCAAATTCTGTATTTATTCCTGACTCCACCCTCATATCAGCAGATAAACCATGGATATAGCAGGCATTACATAAAGCTTCCAGCAAAGATTGCCGTTGCATGATCATCGCTAAAATAATCCCTGCTAATACATCACCACTGCCACCTTTAGCTAAACCAGCGTTTCCGGTATCATTTACTGTCTGTGTACCATCAGGACAAGTAATAATCGTAAACTTACCTTTTAAAACAACATATAGCTGATGTTTGCTAGCAAACTCTTTAGCTATCGAGAATGGTGAACGCTTAATTTGAGCCACTGTATAATCCGTAAGCATCGCCATTTCCCCATAATGTGGCGTAATAATTAGTGGATAATTTCTTTTAGACACTTTATTTAGTATTGGCTTCAAGTGATGCAGTCCGTCTGCATCTATAACCATTGGCATATCTAATTTTTCAATCAGTTGTTGGGTGAAGTTTGCTGTAACTTGTTCTCTTCCCATTCCCATGCCAATTGCCAATCCATCAAAGGCTGTGAAGAGATCTACATCGTTAGTTGTAATGATACCATCTCGATCCTCTAACACGTGATACATAGCTTCTGTACACGTACTGGCAATAACAGGGATATTGTCCTTTACTGTAGCGATTGTCACTAAACCTGCACCTGACTTTAATGCAGCCCTTGCAGTTAACGTCACAGAACCTGGCATTGTTTGTCCACCGCCAATTACTGCACCTCTGCCATGGGATCCTTTATGGGAAAAAGTATCTCTCTTCGGTAAAGTGGAAACAACCTCTTCCCTGCCCCACCTCTTAAGCGGAGAACGATTTAAGTAGGCTTGTTCCGGCATTCCGATCGGTACAACTTCCCAATCTCCGTAATATGGTGCACCCCATTCCGTAAAAAGACTTTGCTTAGGTGCTTCAATCACATAAGTAACATCTGCTTTGATCGCAATATCGAGATTAGTTCCTGCATTTGCCGGCAGACCGCTTGGAATATCTACAGAGATCACTTTCTGATCAGATTGGTTAATTACATCAATGAATGGTTTAATTGATGGACGAATGTCTCCTTTTACCCCAATACCCAGGATAGCATCAATAATAAAATGATAGTGTGGCAGATCTTTTCGTAATATTTCAACAGTTGTATCACTTTCAATCAGGCCTTGTTGATTAATAAATAATTGTTTATGATAGAGTGCATCTCCTGTCACCTTGTGATCTGGTACAAGTTGAAATACCTTTACTGTAAAGCCTGCTAGCAATAGATATCTTGCAATAACGAATCCATCACCACCATTATTGCCACTGCCTGCTACAACAGCTACAGATTGACGGCTTGCTTCTTGCTTTTTAATCCGCTCTGCAATGGCCTGTCCCGCATTTTCCATAAGGATTTTGCCATCTATCCCCCCATGTTCTATCGCATATTGATCGATTTCATACATTTCCTCCGCGGTTACGATGTACATCTTGTTCCCTCCTACCCGCACTAAAATATTATGAGACAACCTCTCTCATTATGCCGAATCTCCTTCAATTATTACTTGTGCTACCGCATATGCTTCACTATGTGATATGGAAACAAAAACCTTTTCCCCTTTGGCAGCACGGGATTGAATTGTCGGTGCACCATTCTCATCCCGCAAAATTTCTATATCTTGAAAACTTACTTTTCCAATTCCTGTTCCTAACGCTTTAGAAAAAGCCTCTTTTGCTGAAAATCTCCCAGCGAAGAACTCCATTTTCCTCCGTTCGGCTGTTAAGTTTTCATAAAGTTCTTTTTCATCAGCTGTTAAAACTCTATCGACTATATTTGGTTGTCTTATTAAAATCTGTTTCACTCTCTCCATTTCAACAATATCTATCCCAATACCTCTTATCATTGTTATACCCTCTTTAAAGTTGTTTCCTTCAGTATAGCTTAACGTTTTTTTTATGAGAAGAAATACGCTGTATAACACTATATATACCAATCGATATTATGTTAATATAGAGCTACCTATAATCGAAGAAGGATGTGTTCTATGTTTATCCGGACAGAGAGTTTCAAAGATTTCCTTAGGTTCTACCCAGTTACATCGATAATTGTCGGACTTCAAATAGGGATATGGCTAATTAGCGTACTGTTCTCCCCATTGGGAAACTTTATTTACCAGTATGGTACGGGCGTACACTATTTTATATTGCAAGGTGAATATTGGCGTCTTTTCACATCTGTCTTCTTACATTCTGGTGCAGGGCATATTCTATTTAATTCATTTTCTACTGTCTTATTCGCTCCCGCACTTGAACAAATGTTAGGGAAATGGAAGTTTTTACTTACTTATCTATTCACAGGGGTTGTTGCTAATATTTTAACATTATTTGCAATTCCGGATTTATCCTATGCTTATGTTGGGGCTTCTGGAGCAATTTATGGATTGTTTGGTTTGTATCTTTTTATGGTTATCTTTGAGAAGAAGTTAATTGACCCAGGCAGCGCAAGATTGATCACAATTATTATTATCATTGGTCTTGTCATGACCTTTATTAATTCCAATATTAATATTACCGGACATTTATTCGGCTTTATTGCCGGTTTAGCACTAGGCCCGATTATTTTGCGTAATGTCAAACCTTTCTCGCCCTATAGAAACAAAAGAAGTCCCAGGCCGGAAGGAGATATCGGTTTCGATCCAAATCGCTGGAATAAGAAAAGATATCGCTATAAAAAATATCTCAAACCAATCATTACTATTATTTTCATCATTTTAGTTATTTTAGGGATTATTTCCTCACTCTTTTAACAACTTAGGAGGTTATTATGTTATCAGTTTGGTCTTTTACCATTGCTGCGATCATTGCGGGAATTGGAATTTTAATTAATTTCAAAAATTTAATGAGAAAAATAATTCAGAGAATTGAGCAAGATGACTTTGATTTACAAGGTGTACAGAAAGACCAATCAAGGTATTTTCTATTTGTTGCACTGATTGAAGTGATTCCTATCCTTCTCATTGTTTTAGGCTTTGTAACAATGGAAGACAGTAGATTAACATTTGGTGGTAAACTCATACCAATAATGATTATTATTGGTATTCTAATTTTTGCTATTGCCCAAATATGGTCAGTCAATCAAGAAGTACCGAAAGAAAAAGTATCAGATACTGAAAAGAATTGGATCAGAACAACAGCATTCATAGGCTTTGCAACCATTTATGCAATTCCATTCCTTTCTATCATTGGTATCATCATAATATAAAAAAAATAACCGGGATAAATATCCCGGTTATTTTTAACGTCCTTGATTATTATTTGATCGCTTGTTTTGGAATTTACGATTGCGGCCGCCTTGTTTGCCTTTGCGTCCATTAAACCCGCCACGTTTGTTATCATTTCTAAAGTTTTTTCCGCCCTTGTTCTTCGTTGCTTGTTTTACACTAACAGGCTGAACAGAACTTAACGTTACAGGAGTTTGGCGACGTTCTTTCGTCAACATTTTTAATGCAGCTGATACAATCGTAACTGAATCATACTCTTCTAATAATTCGTTTGCCGTTTCACGATAGTCGGCTAAATCTTTTTTCTCAATTGTTCTGATTAATTTCTGTACAGTCAATTGTTGTTGTCCGCGTTTTGCTTCATCAAAACTTGGCGGTGTCATACGTTTCATTTTACTCTTCGTTACTTTTTCAATTAAGTGTAAGTGAGGTGTCTCTCTTGGTGTTATGAATGAAATAGCTTCACCCATTTTACCAGCACGACCTGTACGTCCAATTCGGTGGACATAACTCTCTGGATCTTGCGGGATATCAAAATTGTATACATGTGTTACACCAGAAATATCTAAACCACGTGCAGCTACATCTGTTGCGACAAGAATCTCAATACGGCCAAATTTAAATTTATTCAGGACAGAAGATCGTTTCCCTTGCGTTAAATCACCGTGAATACCTTCTGCTCTGAAACCACGCGCTTGAAGCCCTTCAGTTAGTTCATCAACACGTTTTTTTGTACGGCCAAAAATAATAGCTAATTCTGGTACATGTACATCCAGAAGGTTTGTAAGTGTATCAAACTTTTGCTTTTCATGTACTTCAATGAAATACTGATCAATATTTGACACTGTCATCTCTTTCGATTTCACTTTAACTTCTTCTGGATCTTTCATTAATGTTGCTGCGATATTACGGATTTCTTTTGGCATTGTTGCAGAGAATAACAAGGTTTGTCGTTCATCCGGAATCGCCTTAAGGATATCACGAATGTCATCAATGAATCCCATGTTCAACATTTCATCTGCTTCATCAAGGACAGCAATCTTCACATCATCCACACGAATCGTGCGGCGACGCAAATGATCCAATAAACGTCCAGGTGTTGCCACAACAATATGCGGGCGGTCTTTCAATGCTCTGATTTGACGTTCCATATGTTGTCCACCATAGACAGGCAGTGTTTTTACACCTTTAATTTTACCTAGTTTGTGCAATTCTTCTGATACTTGAATTGCCAGTTCCCTAGTTGGTGCGACAACTAACCCTTGAATTTTACGCTCATTCTGATCAACTTGCTCCAGCATTGGGATTCCAAATGCTGCTGTTTTCCCTGTCCCTGTTTGCGCTTGTCCAATGACATCTTTCCCTTGAATACCTAATGGGATTGTTTGAGCTTGGATTGGTGTAGCCTCTTCAAACCCCATTTTTTCTAATGCTTTCATGATTGACGCTGAAATACCTAATTCGTTAAAATTTGTCACTATTTTGTTCTACTCCTTTTTTTCTTAAAATCTCATCTAATATCATTTTTCTTCATTATCATTAGTTTACCCATTTATTCATTGATCCTATCGGAAAATACAAAGGTTTTTAAGGAAGAAAATAAATTGTCAAAATCATCCTAATTTATTAGTAAATTTTTACACTATCATAAAGTATTAGTTAAATTGGAAGATAGTATAAGCAAAACTAAGGCTTACTGCTATGGACTTGCCGACAAGCCAAGTTTTCTATCAGAAGTTCTCACTATGTGGCGAATTTGTGAAAGTTATTGTGTTTATAACACAATTATATGGGATGTTGCAATGAAAAAAGCCTTCCTCCACATTCATTTGGAAGAGGCTTATAAATGACCAATCAATGGATTATTATATCATATCACACTCTTCTGTTTAATTCTATATAAATTTTTCCTCATTTTCAAATATTAAAAAGTGATAATGGAATATTTTTTTGTATTTTCCATAAATACTGTATACTAAAAAAAAGGAATGCATTGACGGGCGGTGAAAAAGTGAAAAGTAATCGAATGTTTCCATATTTAGCTATCACCATTGGCGTTATTGCAGTATCATCTGCTGCAATCTTTGTAAAAATGGCTGGTGATGTACCTGCTGCAATTATTGCCAATTATCGCTTACTTTTTGCAGCAATACTCATGCTCCCATTTGTATATATAAAAAAAGCGGAGCTGAGAAGTCTAGATAAGCGAGACTGGGGCATGACAATCCTGGCAGGCATTAGTATAGCTATCCATTTTATTATTTGGTTCGAATCATTAAATTATACTTCTGTCGCTAGTTCTGTTGTTTTAGTTACATTACAGCCTGTGTTCGCTTTCATTGGAACATCCATATTTTTCAAAGAGAAATTTGCTCCAGGAACAATTATCAGTATGTTTATCGCAATCTTCGGCAGTATTATTATTGCATGGGGAGACTTCCAGATTGCGGGTGAAGCATTGTATGGTGATATACTCGCATTGGTCGCCGCTGTATTCATAACTATTTACTTCCTTTTAGGGCAGAGTGTTAGAAAAAAGGTGTCCATGGTTACTTACACATGTGTTTCCTACTTAAGCGGAAGTATTGTCCTTATCATATACAATATGATTGCAGGGAATTCCTATATTAATTATAGCAGTGACGAATGGCTAATTTTCCTTTCTATTGCGGTTATACCTACATTACTAGGTCTGAACTTATTAAATTGGGCGTTAAAATGGGTTAGCACGTCTATTATATCCATGGGTATTGTGTTTGAACCTGTCGGTGCAGCAATGCTTGCATATTTTATTCTTGGAGAAAAGGTTTCATGGGTACAATGGCTTGGCGGAATGATTGTAGTATTTGGGCTTTTATTGTTTATTGCTAGTACTAGAAGAAAGAGAAGAATGAAAGTAACGATAACGCCTTAGCCATTATTGGCTAAGGCGTTATGAGTGTCATCGACTAAAAATTTATACACAGCATTGATCACGATTTCTTTATCTTCCCCTAAACATATTAAATGTTTGGAATCATGGAAATAGATAATCTGTGCGTCACCAGGTATTTCCTTATCTAAATAATGAACCGTTTTATATGGAACCATGCCATCTTGGATCCCTTGTGCGATAAAAACCGGGCAGTTGATCTCTTTCAAATATGGTTTAGTGAATTTCATGCATTTTAGGAATTCTCTGGTTGCTCGAACAGGTACTGATCCGTATTTCCCCATATAATGCAGATAGAGAGGATCTGTTTTTAACTTTCTAGTCAGAGCTTTCCGGCCAAAATTTAGCAGATCAAGTGTCATTCTGGGTACACTTATGTATCTCCTGGATGTAGATAATAATACTAACTTTTCACAACCATACTTCGCCGCTAAATAAGCAGATATCATACCACCCATTGAGAAACCAATGATATAAATCTGGTCATGTCTTTTTTGTAAATCTGTGTATGCTTCTTCACATTCATTAATCCAATCCTTATACGTAACTGTAGATAAATCTAAATCACGGCCCGCTCCTAAACCATGACCCGGCAGTTTAGGTGTGACAATTTCCCAGTCTGTAACGTCCCCTAAGTATTCTGCTAATGGCAATACTTCATAAGGCCCGCCAGTGAAGCCATGGATTACCAGGCATCCAGACATTGCATCTCCTCCCTCGCTAGAGATAGTTTACCCTGTTTACATCACGTTTACTCCACAGAAATATCCTTGTCATTAAAGACAAGGATAACTAACCTTTTAAGCTTTAAAAGACTTCACTATATTGCTGACATTTTTAAATAATGGTGATACTTGCTGATAAGTTGCCGCTAATTGATTAACAGTATGAAAGACTTTGTCATAATCCATTTCGCCGTCTTTTGTTTGAAAATAGCTTAATATTGAATTTGCTTGTTTGCCAAATGGTGGTTTCATTGTTTGATTCGATTGATAATAAGGTAACGGCAGGTTAGGCTTTTGATAATATTGAAATGGTGTCATCGGAATTTGCTTTGGCGGATACGGTTTTTGCATGTCGTAATATTGGTTTGGCTGCCTCCCTTGGGTGTTCCAGTTATGCATACATATCCCCTCCATTTCTATGCACAAGTTTATCTACTATAGGCTATGCAATGAAAGAGGAGTATGTGCTGGTTTATAACCCTAAAACATGGATTAGCTGGTCTTCCTGATAGCCTAATACCCACTTCCCGTAATTGGTTTTAACAACAGGGGTCACGTATACATTCTCTTTTTGTATCTCTTTTAAAAATGATTTATTTCTAGATGTATTTTTGGAAATATATTTAACATTTCTTTTCTCCAAGAAATGAATAACATCTTCACATTCTTTACAATGATCACTAATATACACTTGCACTTCTGGTCGATTCATTGGTGTCCCTCCTAGTGGCAATTCTACCTACTAAGATCTACCCATATTCCAAAAGAATAAAACATCATTTTTTATTTGATAATTCACTTGCATATAACCCTAGCTTTTTCAGTAATTCAATCGCCGTTTTTTTCTCATCTTCCGTTAATCCTGCTGTAATTGCCTCAATTTGCTTCCAGTGCTCAGGAAAAATTTCATTTAATAATTTTTCCCCTTCTTTTGTAATGGAAGCGAACGTAATACGGCGATCTTTGTCATACGGTGTCCTTTTGACATAACCCTTCTTTTCTAATTTATCAACAACATAAGTAATACTTCCGCTTGCTAACAAGATTTTATTCCCAATTTTTTGTAATGGTTGTTCTCCTTGATGATACAATAACTCTAAAACACCAAAATCTGTCGTATTAAGTCCATAACTTCTTATATCATCTGCTACTTGATCAACTACTGCTCGATAAGCTTTCGATAAAACAACAAACAATTTAAGAGAAGGGTCTTGTTTTTTCTTTGAGTATAGCTCTCGATCGTCCATCCCTTTCATCCTCTCTACTTTATCTCTATGCACGTATTATAGGGAATCTATATGGTGCCGTCAATCTAAGTTTTTACATATTTTGCTTTTTTAATATAAAATAAATAAATTATTAAGAATACTATATAAACTGATGCAAATGGGGTAATAAAGCTACCTAAAATTGTTAAGTAGCTTAAAGGCCCGATTAACCGTGTGCTTAAGGGGGGAGTGTACCATTTTTGATTTATTTTATTTACGGAAATATTCAAATCGAGATTCAACAATACATATGCTGTAAGGAAATAGTGTACTAACCGAATGAAAGTCAATGCATTGAATCCTTCCTGATATAGTAATATACAAATCAGGATTATCCCTAAAAGACCCTGCAATGGATAGATCCAATATAAAAATGCTCTTTTGATCACATCCATATTCCAAGGTATACTGTGAATAATTTTCTGTTTAAACCCTGCATGAAAGTAACTAACTGTAATTTTATTAAAAGCAAATATGGCAATAATTATTGAAAAACATTGAAGCCATTCCGTTTGAAAACTTAAAACAACTAAACATACGATAATTGTTATCATTGCCCGAATGAAATGTTCCTTTTCCTCTGAAAGGCTTACCTTCCACAACTTCCTGAATATAACTGTACCGTGCTGATAAGAGAACGGCTTCTTCTCTTTTGCTGAACGGAACAATTGCTGCAATAACGGCTTCTTAACAGGTTTTATATCCATCCCGCTCATTCGATTTACAAAGAACATATTCCATACTTTTGTATCATTTACTTCAATTACACGCATCCAGTCAACTTTTGTTAAATGGTTTTTCCATAACCACAAATTAAAGACAATTAATATTATTATCGTTGTGGAAATGAAATATTCCGGGACGAAAATGGCGGATAACAAGAAGTGGATAAGTGCAAAACATATCATTCCAACAACAAACACGATCACTTTTCTCCATGGGTTCGCTTGAAAAAGATACCACTGTGGCAATATTAATAGCAGGGTGACAACCATGGCAATACTTATCCACTTGAAGAGAATTAAAGTTGAGATTGGTGTTAATAATAAAATCGATAGAAAAATAAATATATACAGGAAAACATTTTTGGCAATGGATTCAATAAATGTAACGAACCATACATGCTTCTTTATATAAGGTAATGTTGTCATTTTATATTCTGCACTGGTAAACAATATGCCAGGATGGAAGAAAGATGAAATGATTGCCCGCATAAATAACCCGACAATTAATATCGGCATGTATGGTTCAATTATAGTTTCCCATTCAAATACCCATTGCTGTAATTTTTTTAGTTCATCATAGATAATAAATAATCCTATAAAAACAAAGCAACTAAGATAGATAGAAATGGTTCGGTCAAGTGCAACACCAAAAGCTAGTTTATAGAGTTGTTGTTTCTTTCTTCTTCGACTTTTTCGAATAAACCGAACAAGCTGTAAGGTTCTTCTCAATCGGTTGACCTCCTTGTTAGTTCCTCGAAATTATTCATATGTCCTTGCTCGGTAAGTTCCCCTTTATGCAACATTATATAATTGTCAGCAAACATACCTATTCGATCTAGCTGATGGGAGGTAAGCAGGATGCTTGTCCCTTTTTTCGCCTTACTCATTATTAGTTTTTCTAGGTCATCTGCAGCATGGACATCTAATCCCATAAACGGCTCATCGATTAACAATAAAGCAACATCAGGTAATAAAGCACAAATTGTTTGAACTTTTTGTCTCATCCCTTTGGATAATGATTCTGGATATTCGTGTAACTAACAGGTTTATCAGATGTTCTACTTTTTCATTTAACTCCTTTTCAGAAATACCATAGCTTTGACCATATAATTGAAAATGCTGCATTGCTGTTAATTCTGATAATAAAAATGGTTCTTCCGGTATGTATGCAATCTGTTTTTTATAGGCTAAAAATGATTCGTCCTGATTAATTCCATTAATAGCGATATTTCCTTTATTCTTTTCCAGCCAGCCCATTATTGTCTTCATAATTGTTGATTTACCTGCACCGTTATGACCTATTAATGCGACAATTTGACCTTTTTCTATGGAGAAACTGACATCTTTTAAAATCGGATTTTTCCCTATATCTACACAAACATCTTCAAATTGTAATGTGAGCATAAGATCCCCCCTCCTACTCATCATACGTATAAGACAATCAAAAAGTTTCCTTCATTACTTAAAAAGACTGCCTCTGTTGAGACAGTCTTTTTTGATTAGCCTAATTGTTGTTGTAAGAATTCCAGTACGTCGTCCGGTGTTTTCGTATAGGCACTGTGGCGATGAGCGATTTTTTCCCCATTTTGAAAAATTAGTAAACTCGGGATACCCATTACTTCGAATTTCTGTGCCAAACCTTCGATTTCATCACTATTAACTTCATACCAGTCGTAGCTATTATATTGTTCTAAGATATCTCCAATAAACATATCCATCCGCTTACAATCAGGACACCAATCAGCATAGAATTTTATAATAACAGGTTTATCTGATTTGATTATTTCATTAAATTGTTCTTCTGTCTTTATTGCTTCCATAATTACATACCCCTTTACTCCGATATGATCAAAATTTATCATTGTTTTTGAGATTAAGCAAATTTTCTGTTTTAGCGGTATTCTACTCTTCCAAGTAAATAAGCAAATAGTAATCCACCTGCAAAAGTAATAATACTAACGATCGTTTCTAACACATCTACTGGCCAGCCAGGAAAAATTACAAAAACGGAACCAATTACCATTCCAATAACAAAAGCGTAAGTGACAAATGGGAACTGTTTTAACAAGTAATGGATCAGCTTACTCATTATGAGAATACCTGATAATATGCCTACTCCAACAGTCATGATAACAGAAATGTCCAGATTCTTAATTGCACTAATGATTGTTGTATAGGACCCAATCACGTAAAGCAAAAATGATCCACTGATTCCCGGCAAGATCATTGCAGCACTTGCGACAAAGCCAGAACCTAATATCCATAAATACGTCATTGACGTAAATTCTGAAACAGGTTCCGGTTCACCTGTTTGGAAAAAAGCCATAGAACCGACAATTGCTATCCCTATTAAAATAAATACATAATGATTCACTTTAAAATTTGCCTTTGCATTTGATTGGTTAAACAAAAATGGCAAAACACCAATAATTAAACCAAGAAAAGCGAATTGAGTCGGTCTTGGATGGTGTTCAAATAACCATTCAATCAAACCAGCTAACACAAATACAGCTGTTAAAATCCCTACTCCTAATGGGATCAGGAATAACAAATGCTTCTTATATTCTTTACTAAATAATCCGTTTATGGATTCAATTAATCGATCATATATCCCTAATACGACTGCTATTGTACCACCACTTACACCTGGTACTACATCACTAGCTCCCATAATCATTCCCCGATAAATATTTTTCCATTCCATAAAATGAAATTCTCCTCTACTTTTTTATAACTCTTAATTCTGGTAACCACCTTGTCATATGTTTTTCTATTTCAGTAAAGCAGTTGCTATTACTAGCTACCTGCTTGTCTGTTACTTCACTAAGCGGTATTACTGAAAAATTCATCATCCTGCCATCTTTTAAGCTATAATCAACGAATGTTGGTAGAAACGAAGGACTATGTACTTGAATGGTTTCATGATTTTTTGTAACTTGTTTTGTAATCTCGAACTGAAATATCCCGCCAATTCTACGATAAAGCTCATCCTGCCCTGATAAGAAATTACCTAATGAATAAGCAACTAATGTATGACCACCGTTATTCCCATCCACCCATTCAATCGGTTGCAGTACATGCGGGTGATGACCGATAACAACATCAACACCAATGTCTGCGGCAAACTGTGCTAATTCTTTTTGTATGCTATTTGGAAAGCGCTCATACTCATCTCCAAAGTGATAGCTCACTATGACTGCATCTGCGAGAGTTTGTGCTTTTACTACCTCTTCCTCTAATTGTTTACGATCTATCGTGTTGACTAAATATTCTTTTCCTTCAGGTATAGTAATTCCGTTTGTCCCGTAAGTATAACTCAAAAAGGCAACCGAGATCTGTGCATCTGTTTCGATCACTCGTATTCTTTCTTGATCTTTCTTACTCTTAAAGCTTCCTGTGTATTCCAAACCAATCTTCTCATAATAACTTATCGCATTTCGAATAGCAACTTCGCCACGATCTAATGTATGGTTGTTCGCCATTGTTACAAGATCTATTCCAACTTCTTTTAGATTGTCTGCTAAATCGTAGGGGCTATTGAACCTTGGATAGCTGGACAGACCAATGGCAGATCCTCCTGTAATTGTTTCTTGATTAGCTATTGTAATCTCAGGTCTTTCCAGATAGTTTTGTACTTTTTCAAACATTGGCAAGAAATTATAACCATCAGCTGTTTTTGCAGTATTATATACCCTGTCATGAATCAATAAATCTCCTATCGCTGCAACACTAATTGTTTTTACTTCACTTGTTAGCGACTCCACTAAAGCACTTGTCTGATTCTTTTCCGTAAGTACGGACAGTTTTAATGAAAGATTCCTTCCCTCAGGGACCTGACCTGAACAGCCTAAAATAAATAATACGAACAGGCAGCCAATTAATCGCGGGATACGCACAGTTGTCATACCCTTTCCATTATCAAATTCGAAAAATCTATTATATTTTACCATAATTGTATTATTTTTTTTCAAAAAAGATGAAGTAGTTTTGCCATTTACTTCGTCAGTAAGATTAGAGAAACATTAGAGGAAAGCAATGCGTCGTGAGATTTAATAGGATGAAACCTTTTTATATGTGAATCGTATGAAGAGTACCCCTTTTTTTATAAATAGATTTAGTTATGCAAGTATAGGAATGTGAAGATTGCCTATACTTGTTTTTCTAAATCAAATTGCTGAACAACATGTTTGACCAATGCATTAAGCGGGTTGCCAATATCTTTCCCTGACAGGTTCACTGCCTCCACCATGGACAATTGCGCAACAGAAATCAAGTCAGTATTGTTGTCATTACCTATGTAATCAAGAATTAGTTGATTATAAGCATCGGATTGTCCATTCATTAGTAGATCAAAGCTGTTCTCTATTAACCATGCATTAATATTAATCGATTTCTTTTGTTTAGCTGCATATGTATAGAGTCGATTCATTGTTCCAGTAATTGTTGCTGGATTAGTAAATAATAATATTTGTCGTTCTGACTTTCGGCAAACTTGTTCAAAAAATGGCTCATCTATTTTTATAATGGGAACCCGTGAGGCAAAAGACAGTTCGTCTAATAATGCAATATAATTCGTACAGGTTATTAATGTCGCATCAATGTCACAGGACGAGATCCAATTCAACTGCTCTTTCACTTTAACTGCAATATCATCTGTTGAGTTAGGAGTGAGATGATACATTAGCCCAGGGTCAACAAAGTGCACCAGTTCTATTTTGAAAGGCGCCAGTGCATGCTCTATGTAGTTTATATTAGAGTGATGGGCATGGAGACATCCAATCCTTTTCATAAAAAAACTTCCTTTCTGTATTCGTTGCTTCTTAGAAATAAGGCACCTTACCATTCACATTGCTATCCTTCATACTTTACTTCTTTGTCCCTTGGTCCTCATCTTCTGCTATTACTTCCTGTTCCTCATGGAATTCAATTTCTGTTTGTCCGGTTATTTCTTCGAAAGGGGTATAAAATGGGGTAACGTTCCTCTTTTGTATAAACACTTTATAGAATCCAATTAGCACTAATATTATAAAAATAAAAGAAAAACTAAGCATCAAAACTTGCATAAACCTACCTCCTTTTTCATGTTATTTTAAATCTATCTCATACTTATGTCTAATGGATGACGGAGCCATCTTGACAATCTGCTGTAATATGATTGCAGCTAACATAATATCATCGAAAATACCAAAGAACAGTAAGAAATCCGGGATCAGGTCAAAAGGGAAAATGGCATAGGCAGCAATTAATAAAATAGATGCTAATTTCTTTGTTAATGCTACTTCTTTTGATAAGAAAAAATCTTTAAAAAATGGGATCGATTTACGAAATGTAAATATAAACTTAACTCTTCGCCACAATCGCATATGCTCCCCCTCATTTCTTCCAATATAGATTCTTCCTATTCCCATTCCCTGTAGAATATAGAAAAAACCAGCAAAGTTTCTCATCTTTGCTGGTTTATTAATACGAATATTAATTTGGTTTCTTCTTCGCTGCTTTTTCACGTTCGTTTTTATTTAATATTTTTTTACGAAGACGAATTGTTTCTGGTGTTACTTCACAATATTCATCATCATTTAAATACTGAATCGCTTCTTCCAGTGACATTTTACGTGTTTTACGAATAGTAGATGTTTGATCTTTATTTGCAGATCGAACGTTTGTTAAGTGTTTTTCTTTCGTAATATTAACCGTTAAGTCATTCTCGCGATTATGTTCCCCAACGATCATTCCAGCATATACTTCTGTACCTGGATCAACAAAGATGATACCACGATCTTCTAAGTTCATAATACCATAAGTGGAAGCTTTCCCATTTTCTAATGAAACAAGTACACCTTCGCGTCTTCCACCAACTTGCCCTTTAACAAATGGAGCATATTCTTCAAACGTATGGTTGATGATACCATACCCTCTTGTTTGTGTCATAAATTCTGTTGCATATCCAATCAACCCACGAGAAGGGACTTTGAATTCCATTCTTACTTGTCCATTTCCATGGTTAACCATATCAATCATCTCACCTTTACGCGCACCAAGTGATTCCATAACAGGGCCCGTATAATCTTCAGGAACATCGATCTGGACGCGTTCAACCGGTTCACATTTCACACCATCGATTTCTTTAATGATAACTTCAGGTTTGGATAACTGAATTTCATATCCTTCACGTCGCATATTTTCAACAAGAATGGAAAGGTGTAACTCCCCGCGCCCTGAAACGACCCAGGCATCAGGAGAATTAGTTGGATCCACACGTAAACTTACATCTGTTTCTAATTGAGATAATAAACGCTCTTCAATTTTACGAGAAGTGATATGTTTACCTTCTCTACCCGCAAACGGACTGTTATTAACAACAAAAGTCATTTGAAGTGTTGGTTCATCAATACGTAAAATTGGCAATGCTTCCTGATGTTCTGTTGGACAAACTGTTTCTCCAACGTTAATGTCCTCCATACCAGCAACAGCTATAATGTCTCCAGCTTGCGCTTCCTGGATTTCCACACGTTTCAGACCAATAAAGCCAAACAGTTTGGAAACACGGAAATTTTTCACAGAACCATCCGTTTTCATTAACGAAACTTGCTGACCTACTTTAATCGTTCCTCTGAAAACTCGTCCAACACCAATACGGCCTAAGTAGTCATTATAATCAAGTAATGTTACTTGGAATTGCAATGGCTCTTCTTTGTTATCAACAGGTGCAGGAATATTCTCCGTAATTGTTTCAAAAATCGGATCCATTGTTTCTTCTTGCGTGTCAGGTTCATAGCTTGATGTACCATTTAATGCAGAAGCATAAACAACCGGGAACTCTAACTGATCATCATCTGCACCTAATTCAATAAATAAATCAAGTACTTCATCGATTACTTCTCCTGGACGTGCATTTGGGCGGTCAATTTTATTTAAAACAACGACAGGACGTAATTTTTGCTCTAACGCCTTTTTCAATACAAACCTTGTTTGAGGCATACAACCTTCATATGCATCAACAACTAAAAGTACACCATCTACCATTTTCATGATACGTTCAACTTCTCCACCAAAGTCAGCGTGCCCTGGTGTATCTAAGATGTTGATATGCTTATCTTTATAGTTAATCGCTGTATTCTTCGCTAAAATAGTAATACCGCGTTCTTTCTCAATATCATTCGAATCCATCGCTCGTTCATCAACTTGTTCATTGTCACGGAATGTTCCTGATTGATGAAGTAACTGGTCAACTAATGTCGTTTTACCGTGGTCAACGTGGGCAATAATCGCAATATTGCGGATATCTTCTCTCAATTGCGTCATGTTTATATTCTCTCCTTAATTAAAGACGTTCATTGTTTAACAACTTATTAATTATATCATAAGTGTGCCCCAATAATATAGCTATTTCTCATTTTTAACAAACAGTATACAAAAAACAGCTCCTCCATCTGGATGATTCCTAGCATTAATCGTTCCACCAGAGTGTTCGACAATCGCGCGGGCTATCGCTAAACCTAGACCTGTTTCTCCACTTTCACCCTTTACAAAACGGTGGAATAACTTGTTAAGCAGTTCTTCTTCAATGCCATCTCCATCATCTTTTACCTCTATACTAATTTTTTTATTTTTCTCATGGACCATTATTTCTACTTTGGAAGAGGCATGCCTAATTGCATTTGTTACAATATTCATAACAGCTTGGAGCATTTTATCATAATCAAAAGTTAGCGTATGATCTTCTAATGTTTTTAATTCAATTTCTACACCTTTTTCATTGGCTATTGGAATAGCCCTTGCCATTACTTGATCGAAAAACTCTTTTATTTCAATTTTTTCATCCTCATATATATTTGCTTCACTATCTAGCTTTGCCAATAGAATAATTTCATTAATTATTTTTTTCAATCGGTTAATTTCTTCTACCATTACATTCAATCCACGATCCGCGTCTTCGCCTTCAAAAATACCATCACGAATTCCTTCTGCATAGCCTTGTATTGTCATTAAGGGTGTTTTCAACTCATGACTAGCATTTTGGAAAAACTGCCGCTGGGATTGAATGAAATTATTTAACTCGTTAGCCATTTCGACAACACTTTTTTCAACTTCTTTAATTTCACCTGTTGCCTTAATTTCTCCCATCTGGTCAAATTCCCTGCGCTCAATTTTCTTTAATTGATAGCGTAATTTAGTAAGTGGTGTAACAAGCTTCATTGTTAAATAATGACTTAACAATACAGCCACCGCAATCCCTATCAGGAAAGTTAACAAAAGCCGGTCAAACAAGCTTTGTCTTACTTCTTGTAAATCATCTAATGGTGTTAGCAGGACTAAATGCTGTGTGGAAAATGCTGAATATATTGGCAGAATCGATACAACGTACTTTTCATTACCTGCCTGCCATAATGGCTGATTAGAGTCATTCATATCATATTGGTCAATCCAGCTTTCCAATGTCTCAATATCTATAGATGTAAATATTATTTGGTCGGAAGTTTCATCATATGCAAAAACCTGCAAATTATATTCCTTTAACATTTCCAGTAACCGCTGGGCATTATAAGTACTATTCAAATTTTCAGATAAAATAAAATTTACTATAAGTTTCCCTTTATCTTCTAACTGACGCTGTTCATCTTTAATTAGCATTTGGAGCATTTGGGAGTAAATTGTAATACCTGAAATCGTCATAATAATAACAAGTAATGTTGTAAAAGCGACCGTTAATTGGTACTGTAATTTCATGATTCACCCTCATCAATGTGTAACCGATAGCCATATCCCCAAACTGTTTCGACCGGGAGTCCATCAAGCTTTTTCCTTAATCGTTTGACCAAGTCATCAACCGCTCGGTCACTTCCAAAATAATCGTCACCCCAAATAATTGTGAGCAATTCCTCTCTCGAAAAAGCTCGATTTGGCTGTTTCGTAAAAATCTCGAGCATATCAAATTCCTTTGTTGTCACATCAATTTCTTCATTTCTCCAAAAAACCTGTCTTGCAGCTTGGTCCAATTTCAATTGATTAATTTCCAGCACACTTTGTTTCACATTATTCACCATTGGCTTTGCCTCAGCCCTTTTAAATAGGCGTTTTACACGTGCCACCAACTCTCTTGGGCTAAACGGTTTGGTTAAATAATCGTCACTTCCAAGTTCTAATCCAAGAATTTTGTCTACTTCTTCATCTTTTGCCGAAATAATAATTATGGGGACTTCACTTATCTGCCTAATCTTCTTACATAATTCATAACCATCCATCCCTGGCAACATAATATCCAGGATCCACATATCTGGTTGTTCGTTTTGTGCTTTTTCCCAAGCATCTTCTGCCCGCTCTGTCATCGTGACATGATACCCTTCTTTTTTCAAATATGCTTGAACAATATCACGGATATTCGGATCGTCTTCTACTAGGTAAATATGCTGGTTCATCTATAGAAAGCCACCTTTCTTCATTACATTTACACTTATTTTCGCATAACTTTCTCAAAAAATTAAGCAGGGTGTGAAATAAATGTAAACTTACACAAATTTTCTACAATTATCCCATTATTGTTCCGCAAGTAATGACTACAATAATAGATGAAAAATAACAAACAACTGAAAGGATGGGGACATAAATGTATGAAGAACATGAAAAGCAATCATATCCTAATGGCAATGGACAGAATGAATCAAATAAGAAAGATAAAAATCTTGGCGGGATGCTTTTAAGCGGGCTTGCCGGCGGGTTAGTTGTTGCATTATTTAGTGGAGGGATTTTCTTATCTGTTTTAGATAATGAGGAGCAAACAGCTGGCACAGAACAGGTAACGGGTGAAACCACCAATGAAACAGACCAATCAAATGAAGACGTTATCCCTACAACTAATGTAGCCAATGATAATACAGAGGTAAATTCTCTAAGTGAAGCAATCAGTAATGTATCTGATGCTGTTGTTGGTATTTCTAACATTCAACAAGTGAACTTATGGGAAGAATCTGATGCTGCTGGGACGGGATCAGGTGTTGTGTATAAAAAAGAAGGTGACTATGCTTATGTTGTAACAAACAATCACGTGGTGGAAGGCGCTCAAGATGTGGAAGTTATTTTAACAAATGGTGAGCATGTGGAAGCGCAGGTATTAGGCACAGATGCATTAACAGATTTAGCTGTACTGCGTATTCCAAGCGATCAGGTTACAACTGTTGCTCCTCTAGGAACCTCTGCGGATTTAACTGTAGGTGATACAGCGATCGCGATTGGTAACCCGCTAGGCACAGAGTTTGCTGGTTCTGTTACTCGAGGGATTATCAGTGGACTGGATCGTGCGGTTGACGTTGATTTAAATCGTGATGGTATGGCAGATTGGACCACAGAAGTTATTCAAACAGATGCTGCTATTAACCCAGGTAATAGTGGTGGTGCATTGATTAATACAAATGGTGAGGTAGTAGGAATTAACTCAATGAAGATAGCATTAGAATCTGTCGAAGGGATCGGGTTTGCTATCCCGATTGATGATGCCAAACCAATTATTGAACAGTTAGAAACCGGCAAAGAAGTTCAACGACCGTTTATTGGTATAAGTGCGGTAAACTTAGAAACAGTTCCGGCAAGACACAAGCAAGAGACATTACAATTAGATGAAACAGTTGAAAACGGAATTGTTATTGCTGATGTAGAAGTTAGTTCCCCAGCTGATAGTGCAGGACTGCAACGATATGATGTGATCACAAAAATTAATGATCACGAGATTAAATCAATGCTTGAACTTAAAACATATTTATACCGCGAAACAAATATTGGCGATAAAGTAACTGTTACTTTTTATCGTGATGGTAAAGAACAAACAACTACATTAACACTTAGTGAGCAAAGTGGAATATAATTTAAATCCATTCGTAGTTGGTTGAATGAGTTTTTCCCCTATCAGAATTAGTTTGATAGAAGTTATATAGAAAAGGACGATTCCATAGCCCATGTTGATTTATGGAATCGTCCTTTTTCAACTATATAAGCGTCCACTGTAACGCTGTCTTTATGCATGTTGAACACAATATCGTGTTGTAGGTATTGTTAGTAATCGTTCTTCCTCAATCTCTTTCCCGCATACTATGCACAAATGATATGTTCCATCATCCACTGCCTCTAATGCCCTGTTTATCTCTTCTAATTCCTGCTCTCGATTTCTTTCCAATGCTATATCTCGTTCTCTTTCATATAATTCTGTTCCTAAGTCAGCTGGATGGTTGTTAAAAGTGGTTAATTCCCCAATTTCTTCATCCAGCGCTAACGCTGCCTCTTCATTTTTTTGTATAATTTCCTGTTTTCTTTCCTCAAGCATATTTCTACATTGATCAATTGTTGCTTTATCCATTTTGTCGCCCTCCTTTATGAACTCTATTCCCATTTAGGTAGAAATAAAACAAAATGACACCTTCCTTTATTTCTGCTAAAGTAGGTAGAAAAAGGAGGGTTGCCTTATGTCAAAAACAATTGGGTTTATTGGGACTGGTGTAATGGGCCGAAGCATGGCACAGAATTTAATCAATCATGGTCATGAAGTTCATGTTTATACAAGAACGAAAGAAAAGGCCGCGGATTTATTGAATAATGGAGCGATTTGGGCAGAAAGTATTGCTGAGTTAGCGAAAAAAGCAGAGATGATTATTACAATTGTTGGTTATCCAAGTGATGTTGAAAAGGTTTACCTTGGGAAGAACGGAATCATTGAAAATGCACAGTCAGGTAGTTATTTAATTGATATGACAACATCTGATCCGCTGCTTGCTGAAAAAATTCACCAAATCGCAAAGGGTAAACAACTTCATGCATTGGATGCTCCTGTCTCCGGAGGTGATATTGGCGCAAGAAATGGGAAACTTTCCATAATGGTCGGAGCAGCAGACGAAGCCTTTCATGCAGTCCTCCCTGTTTTAGAATGTATGGGGGAAAATATTGTTCATCAAGGTCCTGCCGGTGCGGGGCAACATACAAAAATGGCCAATCAGATAACCATTGCCTCCAATATGATCGGAGTTTCAGAAGCAATAACTTATGCAAAAAAAGCAGGATTAGACCCTGTGCGTGTACTTAAAAGTATTACCTCCGGTGCTGCGGGAAGCTGGTCATTAAGTAATTTAGCTCCACGGATGATTAAGCAAGACTATGCTCCAGGGTTTTATGTAAAACATTTTATAAAAGACATGAAAATTGCTCTTCAATCTGCTAAGAACATGGGATTAAACACACCTGGTTTGGACTTGTCGTTAAAGTTGTATGAAGAATTAGCGGAAAACGGTGAAGAAGATAGTGGTACACAAGCACTTATTAAATGGTTTGAGCAAGAGTGATATGGGCGCACCTATCATCAGGATAGGTGCTCTCACTAACCTTCCACTGTCAAAATATTTTCCAATGGTATGGTGATACGCTCTGATTCCATATTCTCCACTCTGATTGACTGATTATAACGATCAATCCGAACAATGGCACAATGATCGGTTTTATAGTAACTCTCATTGTAGTATTTGATTTTCACCCTTTTATTTAAAACAAAAGCCTCTACGAGGATTTGTGCATTTTCCTCCAATTGCTGTTCATCGATATTTTTCTTTGCTTCTACTTCGTCTTCTTGCCACATGTCTCTTAATATTTTCACATGTTCCGGTAACATAAGGGACGCCCACTTAATACTCCCTCTATCACTATGCATAATGTCCACCTATCTTTTTACTTCGTTCTAAAGTAATTCCTTGTTCTGTATAACTGCTTGCTCTTAAGATTGCTGTTGGTCCATATTTCTCACGAATTGCGTCCATCACATAACCAATATTATTTTTTCGTTGGTCTTCAAATAATGACAATTGGATGCCAACATCTCTGCTTAAATTCGTTAAAGCGACAGATGCTCGCCTTATCTCACTTTGTCCATCATAAAAGGTATGAAATAATTGCATACAAACCTGATGCATGGACATTGTTATATTCGTCGGTGCATCAATCGACATTGAGCGACTAAATCCCCCACCTGTTTCTTGAGAATAACCGATCGATAAATGTATCGTCCGGCCATACATTTGATCTTTTCGCGCTCGTCTGCAAGCTTCTTCACATAATTCTAATAATACTGTTGGAATTTCCGACCCTTTGTAGTTTCTTAACAATGTTATCCCATGTCCGTAGCCTTTTTGTTCTGATTTTGTAAAATCACCCTCTACGGGACTTAAGTCAATTCCCCACGCATGCCAATATAGCTGCTCACCAATCACACCAAACCGCTTCTTTAGTTGTTCTAATGGATGATTAGCAAGCTGACCTAACGAAAATATCCCCATTCGATTTAGATGCTTTCTCAATCGGCTCCCTATTCCCCAAATTTTCCCTATTTCAACTGGCCACAGCAATCTTTCTATATCTTCATAACGACATTCTGCTATTCCGTTTGCTGCCTTTTTCGCATGAATATCCATGACTACTTTTGCCAAAAATTTATTTTCACCTATTCCTATAGCTGACGGGATGCCAAATTGGTCCAATATTCTTTGCTGGATCAATTCAGCAGCATCGGTCGCAGAGCCATATAATTTTTCTGTACCATCTAATGTAACCCATAATTCATCAACCGAATAAACATGAATCGCTTCTTTTGGCACGATTGTTGTAATCATTTTAGTGATCGCTAAACTTACATTTAAATACCTTTCCATTCTTGCTGGAGCAATAATAATTCCAGGGTCATCCGGCAATTCAAAAAAACGACTCACATTACTAACACGATAGGTTTTCTTCAATGCTGGTGATGCGGCTAATACGATACTGCCTGATCGATTCGGATCTCCAACAACTGCAAGCATTGTTTTGATTGGATCCATTCCTCTATCTACACATTCGACGCTTGCATAGAAAGATCGCATATCAATACAAAGTACATTATGCCTGGGATACATTGAATAATCCATGTTATACACTCCTCATAAGAACGTTTGTTCTAATTATACCACGGAACATAAGTTTGTATACATGTAAATTTATCCTCTATCCAACATAATCATACCTTCTTATTTTTTTGACTTAATAGAGGTCTTCTCTTTTCACTGACCATTTAAAGCGCCTCTCAATACCATGGCGCGAATGCTAAGCATGGCTAATGGCATTGAAACCTCCTCTCAATTCCATGGCGCGATTGTTATGCATGGCTAATGGCATTGAAACGGCCTCTCAATGCCATGGCGCGATTGTTATGCATGGCTAATGGCATTGATACCTCCTCTCAATGCCATGGCTCAAAAGTTAAGCATGGCTAGTGGCATTGATACCTCCTCTCATTACCATGGCGCGATTGTTATGCATGGCTAGTGGCATTGATACCTCCTCTCAATTCCATGGCGCGATTGTTATGCATGGCTAATGGCATTGAAACCTCCTCTCATTACCATGGCGCGAATGAAAATCATTCATTTCTTACTGCCTAAACTACTTATGCCCTTCTTAGACTTCAATTTCCTGACACCCCGACAACTTCCTCGAAATCTTTCGGTTATTTATATAAAATGACAATATGTTAGCATTTTCTAACAAACGGAAGTGCAAATTAGATTGAGAACTGCTAAGAAACGTGATAAAATATGTTCTTGCAAGATTATAAAAGAATAAAACCAACCTAAAACATTTATATCTTGCAAATATGAATTGATAGGTGGTAGAAAAATGGAAACCAAAGAAAAGTACCAAGTATTATTGTATTATAAGTTTGTCACAATCGAAGACCCTGAAACATATGCGCAAGAACACTTAAACTTCTGCAGAGACTTAGGCTTAAAAGGGCGTATTCTTGTAGCAGAAGAAGGTATTAATGGCACTGTTTCGGGAACAGTCGAACAAACAAACAAGTATATGGAAACAATGCATAATGATCCGAGATTTAATGATATGGTGTTCAAAATCGATGAAGCAGATGGACATGCATTCAAAAAGATGCATTGCCGCCATCGTCCAGAGCTTGTGACACTTCGATTAGGAGAAGAAAATGTAGATCCGCGCAAGAAAAATGCGGACTTCTTAACCCCTAAAGAATTTTACGAAGCAATGCAAGATGAAAACACTGTTATTTTAGATACCAGAAATGACTACGAATATGAACTAGGCCATTTCCGTGGTGCAATTAATCCAGATATCGATAATTTCCGCGAATTGCCTGAGTGGATTGAAAATAATCGGGAAAAACTAGAAGGCAAGAAAGTATTAATGTATTGTACTGGCGGAATTCGTTGTGAGAAATTCGGCGGATGGATGAAAGAAAAAGGATTTGACGATGTTGGGCAGCTCCATGGCGGTATCGTCACTTATGGACAAGATCCAGAAGTACAAGGCGAATTATGGGACGGACAATTATATGTTTTTGATGAACGTATTTCTGTTCCTGTTAACAAGAAAGAGCATGTTGTTGTCGGAAAAGACTATTTCGATGGGCAGCCTTGCGAACGTTATGTAAATTGTGCAAATCCAGAATGTAACAGACAAATGTTATGTTCTGAAGAAAATGAACATAAATATATGCGTGGATGCTCACATGAATGTCGTGTTCACCCTCGCAGCTTATATATAAATGAACATGAATTAACGGAAGAAGAAATCCAAGCACGTCTTGACCGTATTGCAGAAGAAGACGGTGCTGCACAAGCATAATTCAAAAAGCATGTCATAGAAAGTTAGCTCTTTCTTATGACATGCTTTTTTTGAAATAGAGCAAAATACATCTATTTAATATCAATTTATGCTACCATTTTCAATAAAAGGAGGAGTTCCATGTCTATATTTGATATAACTGTGGAAACAGTTAACGGAGATGAAAAGAAATTAGGTGTTTACAAAGGAAAAGCAATAATTGTCGTTAATACTGCCAGTAAATGTGGGTTCACTCCGCAATTTGACGGCCTTCAAGCATTATACGAAAAATATAAAGAGGATGGTTTAGAAATTCTAGGTTTTCCAAGCAATCAGTTTATGAACCAGGAACCTGGTTCAAGTGAAGAAGCTGAAGAATTTTGCCGAATAAATTATGGGGTAAGTTTCCCAATGTTCGCAAAAACAAGTGTACGTGGTAAAGATACCCACCCGTTATTTAAACATCTGACAAAAGCTGCACCTGGAATTATCTCAGACCAAGTAAAGTGGAATTTCACAAAGTTTCTTATTGACGGAGAAGGTAATGTAATCAAACGATACGCCCCCAAAACAACTCCTGATGAAATGGAAGCAGATATAGAGAAACTGCTCAATAAATAATAAATGAATGGCGATATTCCTTTCGCCATTTTTTTCTGTCATATATTTTGCAATATCATACGCTTATCTTTCCATTTAACTAACTCAACCATTAGCATCTGTCAAATAACTGAAATATCTTGTCAGAAAATCTTTCAATAAACACGACGATTTATCCATGCGTGTAGTAATATCGACTCATCCTCATGAAGATTAGTAATTAGTCGCAGCTTAGATTAGTAGTTTACTTTTTGAAGGGATGATTATTATGGAAACATTGCAACTGCATTTAGATTTTGTATGGATTATACTTGCATCTATATTAGTCTTTTTTATGCAAGCAGGATTTACTGCATTGGAGGCTGGTCTCGTAAGAGCAAAAAATTCAATCAATGTCGCAATTAAAAATGTCAGCGATTTGTTAATTGCATCAGTTGTCTTTGCATTATTTGGATTTGGTATTATGTTTGGTGATTCAACCTCAGGCTGGTTAGGGACGAATTTATACTTCTTTCAAGGATTAGATACAGACCCATGGAATTGGGCTTTTTTATTTTTTCAAATTGTATTTGCAGGTACTGCAGCTACTATTGTATCTGGTGCAATAGCAGAACGCGTCAAATTTGGTGTTTATCTATTCGGAACATTCTTAATTGTACTCATCATCTATCCTGTTTTCGGTCATTGGGCATGGGGAGGTTTACTGAACCCTGAACAATCTGGTTGGTTAGAGCATATAGGCTTTGTTGACTTTGCAGGATCAACTGTTGTTCACTCCATCGGTGGCTGGGTTGCGCTAGCAGCAGCCATCGTTGTCGGACCGCGAGTTGGAAAATATGTTGATGGAAAGATCCATCCAATGAAGCCTTCCAATGTTGTACTAGCGGCACTTGGTGTGTTTATCTTATGGTTGGGCTGGTTTGGGTTTAATGCTGGGTCAACAACTACCGGAGATACTTCCATTGCACTCATTGCACTGAATACCCATTTAGCTGCAGCTGGTGGAGGGCTATTCGCCTTGATTACTAGCTGGATATTGTTTAAGCAGCCAAAAGTTGAGGATATACTAAATGGTGTATTAGCAGGATTAGTCTCTGTAACTGCAGGTGTTGCAGTTTTGACACCATTAATGGCACTTATGGTTGGAACGATTGGCGGTATCCTTGTTGTATTCTCCCTTATCTTTATTGACAAAGTATGCAAAATTGATGATGCCATTGGTGCTATTTCCGTTCACGGAGTGTGTGGTGTATGGGGAACTATAGCTGTTGGATTATTTGGTACAATGGCATTATTGCCATCTGAAACAAGACTAGAGCAACTACTAGTTCAAGGACTTGGCGTAGCAGTGGCTTTTGTATGGGGATTTGCACTTGGTTTTATTGTTTATAAAGTAATCGGATTATTTATGACAATACGCCCAGAAGAACAAGAAGAAATCCAAGGCCTCAACGTGAGTGAACATGGTGCATCTATTGCCATGGTTGATACAATCCAATCAATGCAGGATATCGCCAATGCAGCAGGTGATTTAACAAGAACGATCCAAGTAGAACCGGGAGAAGATACTTATGAGCTAAATCATGCTTTTAATAAATTATTGCGAAAACTCAATGATTTAATAAACAGAGTGAAGCATGCGTCCAACTATGTGGAACATTCTTCTGAAGATTTAATTACTGTCACGACAAGTCTTAGAGAAAAGAGTAAAGAACAAGTAAAAACAATTGAGAATACCCATCATGTTTTCCTCCAATCTGAAAAGAAATTAGAAGGAGAATTAGAAAGAGAAAATGAAGTGATCGCAACCATTCAGCAATTTTTCTCATCAGTAGAACACGTTGGTGAAAAGGTGGATATATTAACAAAAGAAATGCGAAGTATCCAATCAATTATGGATGAGATAACACAAACAAACAGTGAAGTAAATACAACAATTGAACATTACCAAAAACAGACAGCTCGAGTACAGCATTTTTCCAAGCGAAGTGATACAGTAATGCAAGCCATCCATGATATTGCTGAACAAATCAATTTATTAGCCCTAAATGCAGAAATTGAAGCAGCACACGCTGGGGAATTTGGGAAAGGTTTTGCTGTTGTAGCCGGAGAAGTAAGGAAATTAGCAGAACAATCAAAACAATCTTCATTAGAAATTAAAGAAATAATGGAAGGCACTGTTCATACGATTCAAAAAGAGCAAGCAGGATTCACTAAATTATCATCCAAATTAAAAGATCTATCCAATCAATTAATATTTATGCCAAATAAATTTCACCAGATGGATAATGAAGTCCATGACATTCATGGGATCATGAATGATTTTTCTGAAAACTTACAACTTATGAATAAGGATACATCCTATATGCTTGAAAGCAAACAAGAGCAAAAAGTTAACTTTCAACTGATGTGTGAAAAAATAGAGAATATATTTGAACAAATGAGAGAAAGCGATATGTCTATAGAAGATATGACAACGAGGATTTCTCGAATGAAAGAAGAAAGTCTGGCACTGTCACAAACAGTAAATAAGTTTAAAACAACGTAATGAAATAGATGTTTAACTCCCATTATTAAAGAGAGCTGCAAAAGTGGCAAACACTTTTTGCAGCTCTCCTCTTCTTAACCAATTTCTCGTAATAAATTCGCCATTTCAATCGCAGAAATAGCAGCTTCTGCCCCTTTATTACCTGCTTTAGTTCCTGCACGCTCGATTGCTTGTTCGATTGTATCTGTTGTTAACACCCCGAAGATAACTGGAATACCAGCATCCATTGATACACTCGCTACCCCTTTTGATACTTCATTACTGACATAATCAAAGTGTGGTGTAGAACCTCTGATCACTGTCCCTAAAGTTACAACAGCATCATATTTTCCCGATTCCACCATTTTCTTTGCAACTAGCGGAATTTCATATGCTCCAGGAACCCATGCTGTTTCTACATTATTTTCTTCTACACCATGACGACGCAGTGCATCTTCTGCTCCACTTAATAATTTGCTCGTAATAAATTCATTAAACCTTCCAACAACAATCCCTACTTTTAAACCTGTACCAACTAAATTACCTTCAAATGTTCTGCCCATATTAAATTCCTCCTCCATTTTGGTTGTGTCTCAATTGTAATAAATGATCTAATTTTTCCACTTTTGTTTGTAAGTATTTTTCATTATTTTTATTGGCTGGAATCTCGATTTCTTTTCTCCCGACCAATTCTAAACCATACTCTTCCATACTTGATAACTTGCGTGGATTATTTGTAAGTAAATCAATCTTCCCAACACCTAAATCTCTCAGAATTTGAACACTGATCGCATAATCTCTTAAATCATCAGGAAAACCAAGCTGATGGTTAGCTTCCACTGTATCATAGCCTTCCTCTTGCAGTTTATATGCTTTCATTTTATTAATAAGACCGATTCCTCTGCCCTCTTGCCGCATATAAACCAACACACCTTTTCCTGCTGCTTCAATATCCAGTAATGCTTTTTCTAACTGTGGGCCGCAATCACATCGTTGTGAACCAAACGCATCGCCTGTTAAACATTCGGAATGGACTCGAACAAGTGTGGGCTCATTAGGATTTATATTCCCTTTATATAAAGCAACATGCTCTTTTCCCGTATATTTTTCAGTATATGCAACTAACTTAAATTCCCCATAAGCTGTCGGCATATTTATTTCTGTTTCTTTCACAATCAGCTGATCATATCTTTTTCTATATTGAACTAATTCACCGATAGTGATCATTGGCATTTGATGTGTTTCGGCTATTTTTTCTAAATCCGGCCGCCTTGCCATTGTGCCATCTTCATTCATAACTTCACAAATAACAGAAACGGGTTTAGCTCCTGCTAACCGTGCTAAATCAATGGCCGCCTCTGTATGACCTTTACGTTCCAGTACACCAGCATTTTTCCCGATTAAAGGAAACACATGACCTGGCCGTTTGAAGTCAAAAGCGGTTGTTTCGTCATCGACTAATTTCTCAATTGTTAAAGCTCTTTCTTGGGCACTAATTCCAGTATGTGTTGTGTGATAATCAATACTTACAGTAAAATTCGTTCCATGATCGTCTGTATTATTTGCTACCATTGCCCCTAACTGAAAACGGTCAGCATAATTTTGCGACATTGGAACACAAATAAGACCACGACCTTCTTTTGCCATAAAATTAATTACTTCAGGTGTTACCTTATCTGCTAATGCAACAAAGTCACCTTCATTTTCACGATCCTCATCATCTACTACAATGATTATTTCTCCATTCTTTAATGCCTCAATTGCTTGCTCAACAGTATGTTTCATACCAGCACCTCCTAAAAACGTGTTAAAAACCATACTGCTTTAATTTCTCTTCCGTTAATCCTGATGACTGCTTACCAGAATTTTGCAGTAATCTTTCCATATATTTTGCTAACATATCATACTCTACATTCACAATATCTCCTCGGTTCTTCTCACCTAAGATTGTCGCCTTCTGAGTTTCCGGGATTAATGAGATCGTAAAGCCATGATCATCCACACCAAAAACAGTCAGAGAAGTACCATCAACGCTTACTGAACCCTTCATTGTAATATAACGTGTATCTTTGACAGCAATATAGTAATATTTCGCATTATCTTCTATCCATGTCCTTTCGATTGTTCCAATAGCATCAACATGGCCTGAGACAAAATGACCGCCAAATCTGCCATTTGCATGCATTGCCCGTTCTAAATTCACAACAGATTGGGATGACAGGCGTGACAAAGAAGAACCTCGAAATGTTTCCGGAATAACATCAACTGTAAACCAATTTGCATCATAATTCGTCACCGTTAAACAAACACCATTAACAGATATACTGTCACCAACAGAAACATCTTCTGTCACTTTTCCTGCCGCTATTTTAAGCTGGAGCGCATGGTTGGTTTGTTTTATTGACTCAATTTTGCCTTTCTCCTCGACAATTCCTGTAAACATTAGGACTCATCCTTTCGGCCAGCTATAATCTTTATATCCGGACCAATTTGTTTAACAGAGTTAAATTCTAATTCCTCTGCTTCCTTCATTAATAATGGTGATTCTCCGCCAATCACAGAACGTGCATCTTGTCCTCCCAGTAGTTTAGGCGCAATATACCAATGACATTCATCAAACAATTTCTCTTGTAAAAAGGATTGGTGAATCGTACCGCCACCTTCTACGTAAAGGGACTGAATATTTTCCTCTGCCAACACTTGCAGTAAATCATTTAACACAATTTTTTCTGTTGTTAATTGTATTACCTTTATATGCGGATATGCTTTTTCAAAGGGTTCTCTAGCCGCATTACGCCCACAGACCACCCATGTTGGTGCTTCTTCATTAAAAATTTCAAATGCTCCATGTAACGACAAATGTGTATCCAAAATGATACGGACAGGATTTTTCCCTCCTTGGGATAAACGTGTCGTTAAACTAGGGTTATCCTTCTCTACGGTTATTCTTCCAACTAATATCGCATCATGACGGTGCCTTTCTTTATGAACATCCATACGCGCTTCACTTGATGTAATCCACTTACTATCACCAGTGACAGTTGCTGTTTTTCCATCAAGTGTCATTGCTGCTTTTAATGTAACAAAAGGGCGCCTTGTAGCCATCAAATGGAAGAAATGCTGATTTAATCTCAGTGCCCGTTCTTCTAAAATGCCGATCTCTACTTCAATACCGGCAGCTTCAATAATAGCAACACCTTTGCCCGCAACTTTCGGGTTAGGATCAAGACATGCAATAAATACTCGTTTAATCCCTTTTTCTACAATTAATTCTGCACATGGCGGTGTTTTGCCATAATGGGCACACGGTTCTAGGGTAACGTAAATATCTGCACCTTTGGCCGATTCTCCTGCCTGCGCTATAGCATGAACTTCTGCATGCGGCCCGCCAGCTTGTATGTGTGTGCCAACTCCGAGAAGTATACCGTCTTTGACGACTACTGCTCCAACGGAAGGGTTCGGGCTCGTTTGTCCGATCGTTGCTTCTGCCAAATTCAATGCAAGGTCCATCCATTCTTCTTTTGTTCTCACAGCACATCACCTTTTATGATTAAAATCAGAAAAGCCCCAGGTTAAATAACCTAGGGCAAATAGTTAGTATCCATAGTAAAGAACATGGTTTAAAGCAACTATTTTTTCATAGTCGAATAAAAGCACATAACAATAATGTGCTACCTAATTCTCCATAGAAAAATAGACACTTCTAAACCAATTCCTTTTCCCATCCAGACTTTCACTGTCGGCTTTGGATTCTCACCAAATCCACCTTCACATTAGTTAAAAATGCTCCGGGTCACGGACTTAAAAGCTTTTATGCTTTCTCACCGTCGGTCGGGAATTACACCCTGCCCCAAAGGAATTCCTGTACGTATTCATTTAATAATTGATTATAGTATATAGAAAGATATCAAAAATTGCAAAGAAAGAGTTTCTTATTCATTCTTTCTTACTAAAATGGAATAGGCACCACTAAAGATGGCAAATAACAATCCTGTGATCGGAAATACGATCCAGTTAATATGCCATTGACCATAGATAAGGCCGCTTATTAAGAAAATAATGACAGCTAAAGGCCAAACAATCACTGCTACTGCGCTAATAATACGGTCTTCCTCATGGTCTTCACTAGCCACTGCTTTTGGCGCTTGATTTTTTAATATTTTATTATAAGAATTATACACATTGCCAGAATATACAAACAGATATACTGCAATAGAAACAAGCAGTAACATAATGAACACACCGAAATTAACAAATTGCTCATTAAATGCCAACACGGCAAACAAAACAGCCGGTGACAAAATAATTAAAACAACGCCAATAATCATCGCAAGCATATAATTTGGTTGATAAGTGCTTTGTTCAGATTCCAGCTTATTCTTTAATTGAATGGATAAATCAAAATTATCTCTTAAACTAATATATTTAAATTCCTCTAATTTCATCCCGGCATAAATAAATAAACCAACAGCTATTGCTACAAATAACAACATTGTAATTAAGCCAATAAATATCCCTGTTTCATCATCGATACCACCAAGAAGGCCATTTTCCATTAAGCCAATAATGAGAACTAATACCGATGCACCTACGATACATAAGACTGCTCCTACCCCGATCCATTTACTGGATTTTCTCGTTGTATGAAGATATTTATCGACCTCAGCCTCTGTTAACAATAGCTGTGTTTCTGCATCTTCTGCGGTCGAAACCCCAAACTCTTCAATAATTTCATCAATATTACCAAATTCGGAAATAACGATACCTATTGCTTCATTCTCTGTTTTGCCCATCTGTTTTAATTCATGATACTTCTCTTCCATGTTAGCCAAAAGCTCATCCCTTAACTGACTCATTTGTGCAGACTTTGGTAATGAAGCAAACATATTATCCAAGTAACTAATAATGGTATTCATTTACAGAAATTCCTCCTTAATAAATCGATTAATTACTTCTTTTGTCAACTCCCACTCTCGACACTTTTCTTGATAATAAAGCAAACCTGATTTAGTAATTTTATAATACGTACGTTTTTTCCCAAATGTTTGTTCTTTATGGAATGATTCTATATAACCATTTTTCATAAGTCGATTGAAAGCAGAATATAAGGTGGTTTCCTTGATGACATACTTTTCTTCTGATAAATCTTTGATTCTTTTCGAAATTTCATAACCATACGATTCTTTTTCTAACAGTAAATATAGAATAATCGTATCATTGTATCCTCTAATAACATCACTGCTAATCAAGAGCTGTTCCCCCTTTCCTTAAAAGACAGCTGCTGATTCCATCTACTACGCCTGACATACTTTGTCTGTCGTAGTAATTTTATTTTACCATTAATACTAAGACAGATAAAGTGAAATTTCAAAAATTTAGAAAAAAAAAGCTTGCACCCCGGATGAAGTGCAAACTTTTTAATCAATCTATATGAAAGTATATTGACTCTAAATATACATTTTTCCACGTATTCGTTGTTTCTTCTTTACCAATGTACATAACAAGTACCATACCTTTTTCCACAAAAGGTATAGAACCTTCCTTTAATGTTACTGTCTGTTCTTTGTTTATATCAGTATTGACTGTTCTAACCTTATTCTCACTATTCTCATTAACTTCTATTACTTTGAAACTGCCTTTTTCTATCTCTGCAATGTTTTCATCACGTTCAACTAATTTCTCCATGAGAACTTCTTTACTGAGAGTTTCTTCAGGTATTTGGAAAGTCATCTCTGAATCCCACAACTGGGCAATTTTAGTCATTGTAGGTTCATATTTTTTAGCGATCTGATTAATTTCTTTCTCCAGCATGACTTTTTCATGCTGTGCAAGCCATTTGGCCAATGCCTTAACAGTTGTAATGATAGCTTTCACATAGGATTTTGTTATATATGAATACATTCGAATAATATCTTCGGTAAGTAATCTTTCCCAAAACTTAAGATCACATTGTTCCCAGCTAGTAATCGCCCGAATTTCCAGCACATCGATAATATCTTTAATCGTATTCCGATATTTTCGTTCTGTTGTTTTTGCTTTTCCATCTGTTTTTTCTTGATAAAAAGCTATAATATCTTTAGCATAAAAAGCAGTAACCATTTTGTTTGTAAACCCTAAAGTTTCATAGGCAGGTGAATCCATATCGATTGAAATATTATGGTCTTGGTTCTCAGCAACAGTTGCAGAATTTAACCTTGAGACCCTTTCCTCCCCACCAGTTACAAATGGTGAAATTGGCAGACCAAGTTCTTTTCTCGGTGTATTAAAATCAGGCGAGATTTCCACTTTACCGAAATGTTCTTCCACTACTTTTGTTAACTCATATTCCATTTTTCTTAACCAGTTTTCTGCCAGATCTTTTTTATCATTTTGAACTAATTCTCTCAATGATTGATGGCCATATTCTGGAATTGGTTCATCAAGCTTCAATAAACTCATTGTTTGGGCATAAACACTGAAATAATTAGGAACATTCTCACTTGGATTCGCGACTAATTGCTGCATCTCAAAGTCATTTGAAACTGTCATTGTTTCCTTTTTATCTTCCAATAACTCAATAGATTTATCAATTGGTTTAAGTTTATTGGTAAACAATTCCGTTATCCTTTGATCATAGCTTGAAAAATACAGATTCTCTTCTTCTATTTTTATTGTTGCATTTACTTTCGCTACTAACACTTCACCATTTACCTGGTTATCTTCATAAATACCCGTGTCACTCAGCCAGATAAACAGATTTTGTTTTGTATTTGATTGGTCTAATGTTAGATTAGGGTCCTCGGCTAAATATTCTTCTACAACATTTTTTTCAAGTAACTTATAACGATAATTATATACTGTTACTTCTTTTTCATTATTAAACGATTTAGTATCATTCATATGGAATGCGGCAAGTACTTCTGGATAGTAATCAATCATCACCTGCTCATGATCAAGATTGGTCTCCGCCACTTTCTCTTCTACTAACTGTTTCGCATTTGTTAAGGCTCTCGGACTAACTAATGCTCTAATTCCATTAAAATAATATACATCATTTACAGGTTCCAATAATCCTAACGTACTCGTCCATGGCAATACATGTGGTATATTTTGTTTTGATTTAGGTAACTGACAGCTCTTTCTCGAATAACAATCCATAACAGTAACCATCTCATTAGTCTGATTGACCACTTGTAATAATTGTGGTTTCATATTTGCCCATCGTTCTGCCATTTCTTTCTCTTCATGTGATAACCGGTTTCCTTCTTCTGCCAGGAACCATTCAATACCACGGAGGCCATTATCATATTGCTTAAAAAAATGTAACCAAAACAGAAAGAAACCTTTACTATTTTTCTCAAAAATATTATTTGTTCTCCGATTGAATTCTGTTTCTAATGGAGCATAGATATTCAATGTTAAATACGCTAATAAGAACTCATTTAATTTTGCTACCAATGCTTCTTTTTGTTTATAAAACTTTTCTTCTTTAAACATTTTCAGTTCTGCCATTTGATCCTTTTTCATACAACATTTCTTGTATTTCTTACCACTGCCGCATGAACACGGATCATTTCTACCAACTGTCACTACAAATTCTCCCTTTCCTATTGAAGATAACGAATAATTACTGTCAATTGCTACGCACTTGACATGTAAGAAATTGGACTACGATAAATTTCACTATGAATTACAATATTGTAATAAGAGCTCTACCTTATTATTAGCTCCTTTGTTAGAAATTATTTACAGCATTAGTATAACAAAAATAATTAAACACTTATTCTCTAAAAAACAATAATAGCATAATTTTATCCATTCAAAAAACAAAAACCGTCATTTCAATAAAATTTGGTGAATGACGGTTTTTGTTTTATCTACCCAGATGAAATAAGTATCCTTCATTTTTAATCTTCACCGAGAATTCTAACTTCTCGCTCTAATTCTACCCCAAACTTCTCTTTTACAGTTTTCTGAACCATTTCTATCACACCAATATAATCAGATGCTGATGCATTCGCCTTATTAACAATAAAACCAGCATGTTTTGTTGACACTTCTGCTCCTCCTACACCTTTCCCTTGTAAATCACTATCTTGAATGAGCTTACCTGCAAAATACCCTGGAGGACGTTTAAAAACACTGCCACACGATGGATACTCCAAAGGTTGTTTGGATTCTCGCTGAAAGGTTAAATCGTCCATTATTGCTTTTATCGATTCATATTCTCCTTTTTGGAGTTGAAATGTTGCCTCTAATACAATATATCCCTTTTCTGCTATGTTACTTGTACGATATGCTAAATCAAAATCTTCTGCCTCAATTCGTAACACGTCCCCATCTGAATTTACAACTAAGGCATGATCTAAGCAATCTTTGATTTCTCCTCCATATGCACCCGCATTCATATATAATGCTCCACCTACTGTTCCGGGAATTCCACATGCAAATTCTAATCCGGTCAGTTGTTCTTTAAGCGCAAAACGGGAAGCATCAATTATCCTTGCACCACTTTCGGCTGTAACCTTCGTTCCCTCTCTTCTAATCCCGTCAAACTTTTTTAAACTTAACACAATTCCACGGATGCCGCCATCCCTCACAATTACATTTGATCCATTACCAAGTAAAGTAAAGGGAACACTATTTTTCTTTGCATAACGTACAACACCTTGCACTTCATCTATTGTAGTTGGTGTCACAAAAAAATCGGCTTTTCCACCAAGTTTCGTATACGTGTGATTTCTTAATAACTCATCAACTAGAATCCGTTCACTAGCGATAAATTGTTGTAATTCTTCTATAATCAGATGTCTATTCATTTTGTATTCAATCCTTTACGATTCTATTGTGTAAATTCCACACAATTAATCTTTATTATAACAATAATGAAATATGAACTGCAATAGACTAAAAAAGGAATTTAATCACTAAATATACCTCCTTTTCAATCTAAAAAAGCTAGATCTCTACTTATTTAGAGACCTAGCCTAAGAAACTAACTATCCCATTAATGCAACCATTAATGCTTTCTGTGCATGCAATCTGTTCTCCGCCTCTTGGAATACCACAGATTTTGGACCATCAATAATTTCTGATGTGACTTCTTCTCCTCTATGTGCCGGCAAGCAATGCATGAAAATGGCATCAGCATTGGCATAGGAGAATAGCTCCGTGTTTACTTGATATGTCGCAAATGCTTCTTCACGTTCTCTTTGTTCTGCTTCTTGCCCCATACTTGCCCAAACATCAGAGTAAATGATATCGGCATCTTTTACTGCTTCAAATGGATCTTCAGTTACTAATATTTCTGTCCCTTCAGCAAATGATTGTGCAAGTTCCGTAATCTCTGTTTTGGGCTGATAATCCTTTGGTGCCGCAATTGCTACATGTAAGCCCATTTTCGCACACCCAATCATTAAAGAATGGGCCATGTTGTTGCCATCACCAATATATGCTAGTTTTAACCCTTCTAATTTGCCTTTGTTTTCTTTGATTGTCTGTAAATCCGCTAAGACTTGGCATGGGTGATAATCATCTGTTAACCCGTTAATAACAGGAATTGTTGCATTCTCCGCTAAATCCTCGACATCTTTTTGGGAAAAGGTACGAATCATAATTCCATCTAAGTAGCCTGATAATACCTTTGCAGTATCTGATATTGGCTCCCCACGTCCAATCTGAATATCATTTGAACTTAAGAATAATCCAGTGCCGCCAAGCTGATAAATACCAGCCTCAAAGGATACACGTGTACGAGTTGAAGATTTCTCGAAAATCATACCTAATGTCTTACCTTTCAATGGTTGATAAATTTCACCATTCTTTCTTTTCTGCTTAATTTGATCCGCCAATTCTAAAATATACGCAATCTCAGCTTTAGTATAGTCTGCTAGTGTAAGCAGGTCTTTCCCTTTTAATTTCTCTTTAAAACTCACCCGTTGACACGCTCCTTTACATTCTCACTATTTTGGTCTTTTCGGTATGTCTGAATAGATGCAGGTAACTCTAATTCTTGATTCGTTGCATTCAGGTACGCGATTAATGTTTCATTAGACGTAAAGCACAGCGTATCAGACTTTAATCCAGCTTCTCTTAAGGCTACATGCTCATCTTTCTCTCCGGTACGATTCGTATCAGCGATCAATGCGTATTGTTCGTTCATACAATTTTCTTCTGCCTGGTCCATACTGATTACTTCATGAACGTTGATGTTGGAATTTATTAGCATGTCGCTCGTTCTTGGATCTGAAACAATTTTTGCTTCTGTAGTCTTTAAAACTTCTATAAGTTTATCATCAATTCTATTTAAGGATAGAAATACCGTATCATTCGAATGAAGAGCTTTTAAATTATTTTCTTTCCAGCCAAACGCTTTAGCCATTGCTTGCTCAACTGTTGTCCCAATTCCAATTGCCTCACCTGTAGATTTCATTTCAGGTCCAAGGATTGGATCAACACCAGGCAATTTATTAGAAGAAAATACAGGCATTTTCACCGCATAATATGGAACTTCTTTGTGCAATCCAAGCTCCCATTCCTGATCTTTTAATGCTTCACCCATTTGGATGCGAGTAGCTAAATCTACCATTTGGACACCTGTTACTTTACTGGCAATTGGTACTGTTCTGGATGCACGCGGATTAACTTCTAACACATATACCGTATTGCGATCTTCACTTAATACAAATTGGATGTTCATAATCCCTTTCACATTTAATGCTTTAGAGATTAGTTTGGCATATGTTTCAATTGTTTTTTTATGCTCTTTTGTTAAATTGGGCGCAGGAAACACCGCGATACTGTCACCCGAGTGTACACCAGCTTTCTCTACATGTTCAAAAATACCAGGGATCAAAATATCCTCCCCATCACAAATGGCATCAATCTCCACTTCATATCCTTCAATATAGCGGTCTATTAACAACGGGAAAATTCGATTATCATGAGTTTTTGCTTGTAAATTAGATAAATATTCAACCAATTGTTTTTCATTGTTTAGAATCACCATCCCTTGGCCACCAATAACATATGATGGACGTAATAAGATAGGATAACAAATTTTCTCAGCTACAGCTTTCGCATCTTCTACTGCCATTACTGTATCACCAGGAATATGTGGAATATTTAATTTTTGTAAGAGCTGGTAAAATAAATCTCGGTCTTCTACTGCTTCAATTGATTCTAAAGCTGTTCCAGCAATCTTAACTCCTGCTTTTTGTAACCCGTCAGCAAGATTAATCGCAGTTTGCCCGCCAAATTGTACTAGCACACCTTGCGCTTTTTCCTTTTCAACAACATGCAGTACATCTTCCACTGTTAATGGTTCAAAATATAAGTGATCAGCTGTGTTAAAATCTGTGCTGACCGTTTCCGGGTTGTTGTTAATTACAACTGCATCAATTCCTTGGCCTTGCAGAGACTTTGCTGCATGTACAGAACAATAATCAAACTCTACACCTTGACCAATACGGATCGGTCCCGAGCCTAAAACAACGATCCGATTACTTCCAGTTAATGCTTCTACTTCATCCCATTCATTCCATGAGCTGTAAAAGTACGGGGTTTCTGCCGAAAATTCCGCTGCACATGTATCGACCATTTTATAGGATGGTGCCAATTGATCTTGCTCCAACTTTTGTTGAATTTCTTCTATGCCAACTTTTAATAGCTTCGCTAAAGTAATATCAGAAATGCCAAACGCTTTAGCCGATTTTAAGTCCTGTGCATTGATTTGTTCAAAACCTTTGGAAGCAATTTCGTTTTCCTTTTTGATCATCGCTTCAAGTTCATATAAGAAGTAATTATTAATTTGCGTAATATCATGAATCTGATCAACGGTCATCCCACGTCTTAACGCTTCTGCAACAACAAATAATCGTTCATCTGTTGCTTTATCTAATGCTGTGTGCAATTCTTCCTCTGTCAACCTCTCTGTACCAGGTAAATGCAGAGAGTCTAATCCAATCTCCAGGGAACGAATGGCTTTATTGATTGCTGTAGGGAAATTACGCGCAAGTGCCATAACCTCTCCTGTCGCTTTCATTTGTGTCCCCAGTAAGCGATCTGCCTGAGTAAATTTATCAAATGGCCAGCGCGGAATCTTAGCTGCGATATAATCAATTGCTGGCTCAAAACTTGCATAGGTGTCACCAGTAATAGGGTTGATTACCTCATCCAAGTGATAACCTAACGCTACTTTTGCTGCAATTCTTGCTATAGGATATCCTGTAGCTTTTGATGCCAGAGCACTAGAGCGGCTGACACGCGGGTTAACTTCGATAATGATATAATCATCATTTTCGGGATTTAATGCAAATTGAATGTTACATCCACCGATAACACCTAATTCACGAATTACCTTAACAGAAGATGTACGAAGCATTTGATATTGACGGTCTGTCAATGTTTGTGAAGGTGCCACTACAATACTATCACCAGTATGAACACCAACAGGATCAAAGTTCTCCATGTTACAAACAATAATGCACGTATCATTGGAATCACGCATTACTTCATACTCAATTTCCTTCCAGCCTTTCACACTTTGTTCAATTAGGACTTGATTAATTGGGCTATAATGCAGACCATTCTTAACAATTCGGCGCAGTTCGGCCTCATTGTCAGCAATACCTCCACCAGCCCCGCCTAATGTATATGCTGGACGGACAATCATCGGATAACCGACATTACCCGCAAAATCAACCGCTTCTTCCACAGAAGATGTAGATAAACTTTCTGCAATTGGTTCATCAATCTCTTTCATCATTGATTTAAAAATTTCACGGTCTTCCCCTTTTTGAATCGTTTCAAGTGGTGTTCCTAGCAATGTTACATTATATTTTTCTAAGACACCCGCTTCATCCAGAAGGACAGCCATATTCAAACCTGTTTGCCCGCCCAATGTTGGCAGAATACCATCTGGCCGCTCTTTTTCAATAATTTTTGTTATGGAGTCACATGTTAATGGTTCTAAGTATACTTTATCTGCAATATTCTCATCTGTCATAATTGTTGCAGGGTTATTGTTTACAAGAATAACCTCTACGCCTTCCTCTTTTAATGCAAGACATGCTTGCGTACCTGCATAGTCAAATTCGGCTGCCTGACCAATAATAATTGGTCCGGAGCCGATTACCAATACTTTTTTTATGTCATCTAACTTAGGCATGCTGTTTCTCTCCCTTAGTAATAAACTGCTGAATAAAATCTACGAATAGTTGGTGTGTATCAATTGGTCCTGGGTGCGCTTCAGGATGAAACTGTACAGTCATTAACGGTTTTGTTTTATGTTTTAATCCTTCAACCGATTTGTCATTCACATTCACATGAGAGACATACCAGTTTTTCATATTGACAGAGTCATAGTCCACCACATATCCATGATTTTGCGATGTAATCATAACCTTGCCTGTTTTCAAATCTTTTACCGGATGATTGCTGCCACGGTGTCCATATGGTAAGCGTTTCGTCGTTGCACCATGAGCTAATGCTATTAATTGATGTCCAAGGCAGATCCCCATTGTTGGAAAACCTTCGGAAATGCGTTTAATATTTTCTGATAGATGTGCTAATGCTTTTGGATCTCCTGGACCATTCGACAATAAAACACCATCTGGATCCAATGCCTGAATTTCAAGGAAACTTGTATTATATGGTACGACTGTTACATCACATCCCAAATCTAACAAAGAGTGAGCAATTGAATGCTTGTAACCAAAATCCATCACAACTACATGAGGGGTTGATGAACCAGCAGGTTTACTGGTTTTATAGACTATTTTTTCCTTAACAGAAACTGTTGATACGATCTCTGGATTGACAAATGTATGGACTGGTTTGTCATTTGGGTCAACTGTGATTTTTCCATAAACTTCCCCATGTTCACGGATGATCCTTGTGAGCGCTCGAGTATCTACTCCCGATAGTGCCGGGATATGGTATTTTTCAAGCATCTCCATTAATGTATTTTTCGATTCATAATGTTCCGGGTTTTCACTTGGCGTTGATACAATAAAGCCGGCTAATGATGGTTCAACACTTTCATAATCGATTTCGTTCCAGCCATAATTCCCAATAAGCGGGTATGTCATTGTTACAATTTGTCCTGCGTATGACGGGTCAGTCATTACTTCCTGATAACCTGTCATTGCTGTATTAAAAACTAGCTCACCTTCCATTTGCTTCGGTGTGCCTAGCCAAATTCCTTCTAATACATCTCCTGTATTTAAAACGAGATATCCTTTTGATTGTTGCATTCTTTCTCCTCCTTGTCAGACCGAGAATGTTTCTAAGATTTATATATGCGGGAAATTTTAGAATTCCACTTTATTTTCTATAATTATACTATATAATTTATATTTATGCATTAAATTGATAAAAAAACACTCGAACTTCTTTATTCGAAGCTAGACATTAAGATTTTATACAGAATTATATTAATTTAGGTACAGTTACCCTTTACTCTGTGTAAAATGACTAACGCGAAGTTTCGCTATCAACTATCATTATGGCTTAATCTACTACTGAATAACCCTTAATGCCTCTGCTCCTCTTTCTAGCAACGCACACTGAACTTCCTTTAAAAATTGTCAACTGGTTAACGGCTATAACTGTTTTTGGCTAATAAACCGTATTTAAAAAGGAAAGAAAAACTAAGCTCTAGCTGGAGGCAGAGACTTAGTTTTTCGTTTCTTTATTTTGATAAGACATTTACTTTCTCAGTAAATTCTGTAATCCAGCTTTTGCTCTCTTCTAGTCTGCTGCTTGCTAGCCTGATTTGTTCTTCCACTCTATTTTTCGCTGTGCCACCAGCAACGTCTCTTGCATTGACTACTGTTTGTGGTGCCAGTACATGGTAAATATCCTCTTCAATTAAATCGGAGAAATTCTTGAACTCTTCTAACTTTAAATCTAATAAATATTTATCCTCTTGAATACAATGCAGTACCACTTGCCCTACAACTGCATGAGCTTCACGGAATGGCAGGTCTTTGTTAACAAGGTAATCAGCTAAGTCAGTTGCATTAGAGAAGTCTTCTGCAACAGCTGCATACATATTATCTTTCTTCACTTCCATTGTAGAAATCATTGGCGCAAATAAGGCTAGAGCACCTTTCAATGTTTCTACAGTATCAAACATGCCTTCCTTGTCTTCTTGCATATCTTTATTATATGCAATCGGCAGACCTTTTAGCGTTGTTAGCATTCCGATTAAGTGACCATATACACGGCCAGACTTTCCACGTACAAGTTCTGCTACATCAGGGTTTTTCTTTTGCGGCATCATACTGCTGCCAGTACAGAAAGCATCATCCAATTCAATAAAATTAAATTCTGCACTGGACCATTGGACAAGTTCTTCACTTAATCTAGACAGGTGCATAATTGCTAGTGATGCATTTGCTAAAAACTCGACAACAAAGTCACGGTCACTAACTGCATCTAAACTATTTTCCACCACACCATCAAAATTCAATTGTTCCGCAACAAAGTGACGGTCAATCGGGAATGTTGTACCAGCTAAAGCACCCGCCCCGAGCGGTGAGCGATTGACACGCTTAAAACTGTCCTTTAAACGTTCCACATCACGTTCAAACATGGATACATATGCCATCATATGATGGGCGAACAACACCGGTTGAGCTCGTTGCAAGTGTGTATAGCCTGGTAATATTGTATCCAGATTTTGGTTAGCTTGCTCCATTAGGGATTCTTGTAATTTTGACAAAAGCTCCACCAATGTAACAATCGAATCTCTTAAATACAAACGCATATCTAATGCTACTTGATCATTTCTACTACGACCTGTGTGTAATTTACCACCAACAGCACCCACTTCATCAATTAGCAGCTTTTCTACATTCATATGAATGTCTTCATTCGCTTCTGTTAATTCTGCTTCACCTGCTGCTATTTTCTTTGCAACAAATTTTAAGCCTTTTTTTATCGTCTCTGCGTCTTCTACTGGGATAATCCTACATTTTGCAAGCATTTCCACATGGGCAAGACTTCCTTGAATATCATATTGTGCAAGCTTCTGATCGAAGCTAATGGATGCTGTATATTCATCAACTAATTCATTTGTTGGTTTTGTAAACCGTCCGCCCCATAATTTCATTGTTTCACAGATTCCTTCATATCAATTTTTGTTTTTTCCATAATCTTTGCTTTATCTGCATGGACATTATTTACTGTAGAGTGAACTTTTGTCGGTAAGCCCCAAAGCTTGATAAAGCCAAGAGCTGCTTCATGATCAAATTCATCACCCTTGTTATATGTTGCAAGGTTGAAATCATAAAGTGAATTATCCGATTTACGTCCAACAACAAACGCTTGCCCTTTGTATAACTGAACTTTCGCCACACCATTTACATATTTTTGTGTTTCTGTAATAAATGCTTTTAAAGCATCTGTTAATTGTGTAAACCATAAACCATCATATATCGCTTGCTCTAATTGTTGCTCAACTACAGGTTTGAATTTCGTTACTTCTCTTGGCAGAGTAAGTGACTCAATTTCCTGGTGTGCTTTAATCAACGTAATCGCTGCAGGTGCTTCATAAATTTCACGCGATTTGATACCGACCAAACGGTTCTCTACATGATCGATTCTTCCAACACCATGCTTACCGGCAATTTCATTTAATTCTAAGATTAACTCATGTAATGGATACTCTTGCCCATTGATAGCAACTGGTTTACCTTCTTTAAACTCAATTTCAATTACTTCCGGATCATCAGGAGCATCAACAGGATCTACTGTTAATTCATAAGCATCTTTCGGAGCTTCTGCCCACGGGTCTTCTAAAATACCACATTCATTGGCACGTCCCCAAAGGTTTTGATCCACACTATACGGACTGTCTAAGTCAATTGGAATGGGAATTCCATTCTCTTCAGCATATTTTATTTCTTCATCTCTTGTCATTTTCCATTCACGAACTGGTGCAACAATTTTAAGATCCGGATTCAACGATGTGAATGCTACATCAAAACGCACTTGGTCATTACCTTTACCTGTACAGCCATGAGCAACAGCTACCGCACCTTCTTTTTCCGCAATATCTACTAATACCTTCGCGATTAATGGACGAGAAAGTGCTGATACCAGCGGATATTTCTTCTCATACATAACGTTTGCTTGAAGTGCAGGTAAAACGAAGTCTTCTGCAAACAATTGTTTTGCGTCAACGGAATATGATTTAATTGCTCCAACATCAATTGCTTTATTTTTTACAAATTCTAAATCTTTTCCTTCTCCTACATCTAAACCTACTGCTATAACATCATAATTATATTGATCTTGTAACCATTTAATTGCTACGGAAGTATCAAGTCCCCCAGAGTATGCTAAAACTACCTTTTCTTTACTCATTAATATATCTCTCCTTAAGTCTGTAATCTATTGATTGTTTCATTTTGTAATAATTAATTATGTATTATTATGCACTATTCGGTATATTAATTCAATAGAAATAAACAAATTTTTTGAAATAATTTTTGAAAAAGTTAATTTTTATTCTTATTAACCCTTTATTATCGCTGCGCTCACCGTTTATACAGGTGAATGTATAAATATAAACAATCGCAAATTTTGTAACACTTATCTGCTTACAACGTCTAATGAATTAAAAAAGGAGGGGAGTTACATGTTACAAAGAAAACATATGATAATATTTTCCTTTTTAGCCATTGGAGTAGTGGCATGTTCAAATCAAACACCCGAGGAATCAACTACTGAATCGAAAGCTATTTATGAAACAACGGAGGAATCTGCTGATCAAGCAAATAGCAGGGAAATGGCCGGGGAGATGACAGGTGAAAATGAAATGGCCGCTAATGATTCTGGGTCTCCCGCCGAGGAAGATGATGTGCCTGTAGAGATGACAGAAAGGAAGATTGTTTATCATGCTAATTTACATGTAAAAACAGGAGATTTTTCGAAAACCATGGAATTAATTGAGAAAGAAACAATGAATAGAAGCGGGTATATTGTTACATCTGAATCTCACGGAAATGAATCAGACAATAACTTAAACGGGTCACTTACTGTTCGAATTCCCTCAGAGAAGTTTCAATCATTTCTTGCTATCTATGAAGATGGAGATATGGAAGTAACCGAAAGATCGGTAAGAGGTGAGGATGTGACAGAACAATATGTAGATTTGAATGCAAGGTTAAACTCAAAGAAAGTGGTAGAAGAACGATTGCTATCCTTTATGGAAGAAGCAGAGGAAACGGAAGATTTATTAACAATTTCCGCTGACTTATCTGCTGTTCAGGAAGAGATTGAGACATTAACGGGAAAGATAAATTATTTAGATAATCAATCTTCCTATGCAACCATTGAAATATATATATCTGAAAAAAATACAGAACTGCCATCAGTGAAAGATGAATCAAATAATACATGGGTGGAGACAAAGGAGCAATTTAAAAAAAGTGTTCAAATATTAGTTTCTATTGCTTCCGGTTTATTTATTTTCATAGTAGGTAATGCACCTGTCATCATACTATTCGTGCTATTAACATTGGTTATATTCATCGCTATTAGGAGGAAATCTTCTAAAGCAAAAGAATAGAGGCAGTTGAGAAAGACAACTGGTTCTTTCAATAAAAAAGCAACTGGATGAACATGCTTTCTCTTATCATGGTTCCCACCATCCGGGAGACGTCCATTGATGGAGGCCCCACTCTAATAAGATGAAAGCAGAATCCAGTTGCAAATTGGCTGGAAAAGATTAATACTCGTCTAGAGTTACTTCTTGTCTCTCTTTTCTGGCTAACCCCATTATCCCTGAGATAATATAGAATATACCTGCGAAGATTCCAGAACCGGCTGTTAATAATGTTGTAAGTCCACCTGCAACAATTAAAATTATTCCAGCAGGTTTCGGCTTTTTATTCCCTTTAAACATAAATGCGGCGATAACACCTAAAATTATACATGTAACAGCAGTGACTACGATCACCCAACCAATCGTACCAATTGATGAATACAACATGTCCATGACCCTTAATTCTTCTTCTGTCATCATTTGTTGACTCTCCATGAGAAGGTCATTTAATAATTCCTGATTCCCCTCCAATGCTATGAAGGCCCCGCCGAAGACTGCCCCAATAAAGTAAACAAACATACCAATGATTATTAATACAATTTCTACAGTTCTTTTCATACTGATACTCCCTCCTTAATTTCCAGCTATATCACGTTTAGTGAAAGATAACCAAGACAATATTAAAAATGCTAAATAATAAATGACTAAAATAGTGATCGAAAAACCTAATGTCATCCCATCAACTACAGGCGACCCACTGCCAAAATATTGCCGTAAGTTAGTGTTAGCAAACAGAATATATTTTGACCAATCATACTGTGATAACACGGACATTAACGTATTTCCAGCGAACATTAAGAAAATAGCTGACCCAATTGCCATCCCGCTATTTTTAAACAATGCAGAAATCATAAACGCGAAAGTAGACATTATAATTAAATTTATCATAGATAAGCCGTATTGAGTGATAATTTCGGAAAAAACAGGAACTTGTTCAAATCCCCCTGCAGTTTCTTTCACTATTAATGGATTTAAACTATTTATCCCAAAGAAAAGTGTACCAATCAGCAGGTTTATTACAAACAGAAACAACAGCATCGTTGCTGCGAACAGAAGAACATACACATACTTTGACAATAATATCTTCGTTCTGGAAATTGGTCTAATTAGTAGTAATTTTATTGTTCCCCACCTAAACTCACTGGCTACAATACCTGCTGAAACAATAATAGTAAATAACGTAATTAACATGGATATGCCTGAGTTTTCTAAAGTGAACTGCCAAGCATCAAAAGAAAGTGGTTGAATACCCTGCTGGATATGATATTCATTCCTTGCAATTTCGGAGTCATATAAACCATCAAAGAACTCATCTTCATTCATCATGTCTCTATATTCATCATTTTCTGCTTGCAGTTCGGTTTTCCATTCTGCTCCATACTCTTCTTTTCCCTGATCAGCAAAAAAGAAAACTATCAGTGCAGAGATTAGGATTATACTACCCAAAATAATAAACATGGACCATGTAGAGAACCTTGAATAAAGCTTCACATGTTCATTTTTTAATAACGATATAAAATTATGCAATGGTATTCTCTCCAATCACTTCAAAGAACTTATCTTCTAAACTTGATTGCTTTGAATTAATCTCGAAAACTTGTATTTTATGATTCACAAATTCTTGAATAATTGTCGGAATGTTCTCTTTTGTGGTATCTATTAATATGTACCCATCTTCTTTTTCAGCCTTTATATCAAATACAGACTGAATAACATGAAAGGCTTCTTCTAGAGGGGATGCTTCAATATAGACTTTCAGTTCTTTGTCTGTTGCAGACTTTTCCTGCACTTCTTCTACTGTGATTATTTCTCCATTTTTAATAATACCAATACGATCACACATTAATTCAATTTCTGATAACAAATGGCTGGACACAATGACTGCTACATTCTCTTCTTCTGCTAATTTTCTAATATATTGTCTAATTTCTCTTATTCCAGCAGGATCAAGACCATTTGTCGGTTCATCCAAAATTAATACAGAAGGACGATGAAGCAAGGCTTGGGCAACACCAACCCGTTGTCTCATACCTAATGAATACTTACCCACTTTTTCATGAATTGCTTTCTCTAAACCTACTAAACCAATAACCTCTTTTATCCTGTCCTCAGTAATCCCCGGAATCATTCGGGCGTAATGTTTTAGATTTTTCCATCCACTCATAAAAGGATACATCTCTGGATTTTCAACGATCGCACCTACATGACGAATTGCATCTTTGAAGTTATTTTTTACACTTACACCATGTATATGAACGTCTCCTGATGTTATTCTCATTAGACCTGCCATCATCCGAATGGTTGTAGTCTTACCAGCACCATTAGGACCAAGAAATCCAAAGACCTCACCTGGATAGACTTCAAAACTTATATCCTTGATAATTTCCTTCTTCCCAATATTTTTACGGACATTAACCAATTTCATCGCTGGTTCCATTTGCCAACACCTCCAACATTTTCACACTAATCTATACGATAAAAATTGTTGGAAGTTTCATTTTCCCTTGATTTTTTCTAAAGCATGTTTTATGATAGTGTATATAACACTTCATGTTATAAAACTTAACATTTTGACATGATAAAAAAAAAGAATAGCCTGCATAGCTATTCATTTCTTTATATAATGTTAAGTTTAGTCTATCTTATTTGTTCTATCTTTACTTTGGGCAGCAAACATACATTGTTAGCTGCCATTTTTTTTAGCTTCGATAGGCTCCATGGTTTACAGATCCGACCCCTTTTCCAAACGATAAACTATCCTTGATCGCTTGATGAACAAATGTCTTACTAATATTCACAGCTTCCCTTAACGACTTCCCTTTAGCTAATTCTGCAGTTAAACATGCAGCAAAACTGCAACCCGCACCACTTGTATGGATCGTATCAATCGCTTCCTCTTCGATCGATATGCATTCCTCCCCATCATACAGTACGTCTATTGCCTTATTGTTAATTACTCCACCCTTAACTATCACAGCTTTCGCTCCTAAATCTGATAAACGTCTCGCATATTCAGCTAATTCCTGCTTTGTTTCAGGTATTTTATCATCTAACATACGAGCAGCTTCCAGTCGGTTAGGTGTAATCACTGTCGCTAAAGGCACTAAATTTCTTACTAAACTTTCAATTGCATCATCTGCTAAGAGCTGGGAGCCCATCTTCCCTATCATTACTGGATCTACAACCAGCGCAGGTGCAGAGAACTCCTTTAAAAGCTCGACCACACGGTCTATGATCTCTTTGGAGAAGAGCATACCCGTTTTCATTGCATCCACTCCAACCATCTCATGCGCCGCATATACTTGTGCTTCAATTTCCTCTATAGACCGTAAAAATATTCCTTGTTTTGTTTTGGAGTTATTCGCCACTGTTGCTGTTATTGCTGTCATTCCATAAACCTTTCTTTCCTGAAAAACTTTCAAGTCTGCTTGTATACCCGCACTTCCTTGTGCAGCTGCACCCGCAATAGTTAACACTCGTTTCACTTGACAACACCTCGTTGTTAAAACATTGCAGCTATAAAAAACCAGATAATCATTACAAGTTGTATAACGATTTTAGCAATTGTTCCACTTAAAAAGCCTAACAATGAGCCAAACGCTGCCTTCAGCGCCTCATCAGCTCCTTTTTGCTGAATAATCTCTGACAAAAATACCAACAGAAACGGAACCACAATTATCCCAAATGGCGGAATAATAAAGGAACCAATGATTACACCTATTGCCGCCATCCGCTCCCCCCATTTGGAGCCGCCATATTTCTTAACAAAATAGCTATTAGCAATTATATCAGCAGCAATTAGGATTATTGTCAATATTCCCATTGCAATCCAAAAGACCCACCCGATATTTTCTGAGGTAAGGAGAAATTGATAAATAAAAAAGCCAATCCACAGCACTAAGACAGATGGGATAATCGGAAACACAATTCCAACAAAAGATAAAACAAAAGCCACGATAATTAATAGCCACCATAAAATATCCATTCACTATCTCCTTTAAGTCTGCTCTAAATAGTTTTACTTTCATCTGAAAGATTGCTTCACCAGTCAGGCAATATTAAAATTTTATCATAATTATAAGCCAACTAACAGAAAAAGCCCTGCGTTTTGCAAGGCCCTTCTTTGAACTATTTTTCTGCCAGTATATCAGCAAATGCTTTTACATATGGTGGTAAATCAGGTGGTCTTCTGCTTGAAACGATATGTCCATCAACAACTACCGCTTCGTCAAACCATAATGATCCCGCATTTGTCATATCATCTTTAATGCCAGGTGTACTGGTTACTTTCTTTCCACGAAGAATACCGGCGGAAATCAGCACCCAGCCTGCATGACAAATTTGCCCGATCGGCTTTTTCGCTTGATCCATAGCTCGCACCATCTCTAACACTTCCCGGTATCTGCGAAGTTTGTCCGGTGCCCATCCGCCCGGAACCAAAACAGCATCGTATTCCTCAGCGTTCACATCGGCAAATGCATAGTCAGATTCGGCTGGAACACCATATTTCCCAATATATTTCTTATTGGCTTCTTTTGCAACTAAATCAACTGCAGCCCCCTCTTCACGCAAACGTAAAACAGGATACCATAATTCTAAATCCTCAAAATCATCCTCCAATAATGCAATAACCTTCTTTCCTTCTAAACGCATAGGGTTTATACCTCCTTTTCTTATAGTTTATCAAAATTACTGCATACATTTCGAATAAGAAGGCATGAACTCAGCATATTTTCGGAAAAGCTCTGCTGTTTCGGTTGGTTTTTCTGCCAGACTGATAGCAGAAATAACAGAAACACCATCTGCACCCGCTCTTCTTAGGCGAAAAACATGGCTAAGTTTAATCCCGCCAATTGCCACAACGGGTATCCCTCCAACTATTGACCGAATGGAAGCCAATCCCTCCTCTCCAATCGGTTGTTTCGCATCTTCTTTCGTTTGGGTACCATAAATGGGGCCTACCCCAATATAGTCCGCCCCATCTTGCATCGCTTGATAAGCTTCTGCCTCATTCGTTGCCGAAACACCAAAAATCCAATCTTGCGGACACCTTTTCTTTAAATCGACTAGTGGCTCATCGTCTTGGCCGACATGGACACCATCCGCTTCTACTTCCAGAGCTAAATCAACTTCATCGTTTATAATAAAAGGGACATTGTATTTATGGCATAATCGTTTCATTTCAATAGCTAAATTTCGCTTATTCTTTCCAGTCAGTGCTTCTTTTCCTTTTTCACGAAATTGAAAAAGAGTAATACCGCCAATTAACGCGTCTTCTAAAACGATTAATGGATCTCTTTGTGTGTTATTACTACCCATAATGAAATATACTTGCAGTAATTCCGGATTCATCAAGCGTGACCACTTCCTAATCGACTCACTAAAATTTTCTCCTTGCTTTTTAATACATCTTCAGATATTGCATAAAGTTGATTAAGTAATTCGACTTGAAAATCACCAGGTAGACTAGCTTTTGAAGCAGCTTCCTCTGCAGCTATACCATAACAACTAATTGCTCTTGTCGCTGCTTTAAAAGTTTCTTTCTCTACAGCCAGAAATGCAGCAACAACCGATGACAGTAAACATCCGGCTCCCGTAACTTTCGTCAATAATGGATGACCATTCGAAATAATTGCTTTATCTTTTCCGTCTGTAACGAAGTCTAATGCCCCAGTAATCGCTAACGGTATATGTAATTGCTCGTATGCCACTTGCAATAATTCTTCCATGTCAAAGTCCCCCGATGCATCGACACCTTTCACTTCTGCAGAAACGCCCGCCAAATTAGCAATTTCCCCCGCATTTCCCCGTATGATACTTACCTTTACTTGGTCCAAAATGGTCTGTGCTGATTTTGTTCGAAATGTTGTCGCCCCAGCCCCAACCGGATCTAACACAACAGGTATTCCCGCTTTATTCGCTGCCTTCCCCGCTATAATCATTGCCTCTACTTGTTCTTTTGTCAGTGTCCCTATATTTAACACTAATGCATTTGCAATGCTAGCCATTTCCTCCACTTCTTCTCTTGCGTTTGCCATTACAGGCGAGGCACCTAATGCATATAATCCATTTGCAGTAAAATTAGTAACAACTAAATTAGTGATATTATGGATTAATGGTTGTTGCTCTCTTATTTTATCTAAAAAATATGTCATCCTATTTCTCCTCCTGACTCGGTAACCCTTTTAATCGATATCCCCAATGGTTAGTTGGTCCATTTCCATTTCCTAATTGTAAAGAATATTTAATTGCATCAGTAATGAATCCTTTTCCTATTTCTACTGCTTGTTTAATAGACTTACCTTTCGCCAGCTCTGCTGTAATAACCGCAGAAAACGTACAGCCTGTGCCGTGCGTGTGATGTGTATCGATCCTTTCTGTTGTAAAATACGTATATTCCTTCCCATCAAAAAGCACATCCTTTGCATCACCTTCAAGGTGACCACCCTTTACAACAGCGGCTTTTGCTCCAAGCTCTTTAACAATTAATTTCGCTGCTTTCTCCGCGTCTTCAAGTGTACTGATTGGAAATTCTACTAAGAACTCCGCTTCCGGGACATTTGGAGTGACAACTGTTGATAATGGGATAAGTAAATTGCGAATAACTGATCGAGACTTCTCCTCCATTAATGTGTGCCCACTCTTAGCAACCATTACAGGATCAATTACATACGGGACATCTGCTTTTCTTAATTTCCCAGCAATTAGCTCCATCATTTCAATTGTTGAAATCATACCAGTCTTCACAGCGTCCGGCTTGATATCTTCCCACACTGCATCAAATTGTTTTTCAATAAAAGAGACAGGCAAGTGCTCTACTTGTTGAACACCTAGTGTGTTTTGGGCAACAACAGAGGTAATCACACTCATTCCATACACTTCTCTCTCTTGAAATGTCTTCAAATCGGCTTGAATTCCGGCACCACCTGATGGGTCTGTACCTGCGATAGTAAGTGCACTTCTTATTTTCATACAAAAACCTCCCCTAATTTCTAATCCAATCAAAATCTTAAAAAGAAAAAACCGTTCCATTGGAAATGGAACGGTTCTATGAATATGCTCTATTCTTCTTAACCTATCCCACTTTCCTACGCTGGTGTTAACCAGTTCAGGTTCAAAGGGATCGAGAAACACTATTCTCATCTCAGCCATTCGAATGGCACCCCTAGCGGATTATATATTTAGTTGTCCAATTAAAGCAGAAACTTAAATTATCAAGTGAACTAATTAATAAGTCCAAATGAACTTAGTGGCCAAATACGCATTTTGACATCACCGATTACCGAATCCTTATCAATAAAACCAAATGAGCGGCTATCCTTACTAACTTTACGGTTATCACCTAATACAAAAAATGTATCTTCAGGAACTACTTCTTCCCCAGTCAACTCATACAAAGTAAAATCTGGTGTCAGTTTTTCACCTTCAGCTAAATTACTTTTATGTTCATCCAAATATTCTTCCTCAAATGTTTCCCCATTAATGATTAATTGGTCATCTTTCATTTCAATTGTATCACCAGGGAAACCTATTACTCTTTTGACATAATTATCGTCTGTATCTGGTGCTTTAAATGCAATCTCATCAAAGCGGTCGATTTGACTGATTTTACTTAAGATAATCCTGTCGCCATCTTCTAAGTTAGGCAACATTGATTCACCTTTCACAATTGATGGTGTAATCAAGAAATGACGGCACAATAACACAATGACCACAGCAATCAATAATGCTTTCAACCATGACAATAATTCAGCAACAAATTTATTATCCATTGTCTACCTTCTTTCACTATGATATCAAAAAATTTCCTAAATAATTGGAGTATGTTATTCTTATAAGCATTGCAGCTCAGTCTTATCCACTTACTTATTTTAACATAAATTTATATTGTATAGTGTATTTAAATTATCTAAACAATACAATCGAGCAAAAAACAGGAAATAAGGAGCAGAAATATGCCAACCAACCAAAAATGGAAGTACAGTCTATTTATAACAGGAATTATTATTCTTGCATTTAATTTACGACCCGCAATAACCTCTGTAGGGCCTATTATTGGAATTATTCGCGATGAACTACTTCTTGATAATTGGAATGTAGGTTTGATTACAAGTTTGCCATTATTAGCATTTGCCTTCATATCACCAATTGCCCCTAGAATTGCAAACAAAACCGGAAATGAAAAAGCACTCTTATATGGGTTAATTATTTTACTTAGCGGCATTTTAATCCGATCACTTGCTACTTTACTATTTTTATACATTGGCACAACATTAGTAGGTGTAGGAATAGCGATTATCAATGTTATTCTGCCGAGCTTAATTAAAGGAAGCTTCCCAACGAAAATCGGTTTAATGACAGGACTATATACAACATCTATGTCTATTTTTGCCGCTTTCGGATCAGGTTTTTCTGTACCCTTAACAGTTGACTACGGATTAGGGTGGAATATTACCTTGGCTAGTTGGGGTATTATTACAGTTATAGGTATTATCATTTGGCTTGTTGCTATGAGAAACTCACCAGCAGAACATGAGGTGAAATTATTCGAACCAAGCGGCAAGAGATTATTACGTTCAGGGATTGCATGGCAAGTAACTTTTTTTATGGGGTTACAATCCTTTTTATTTTATGTGACCATCTCCTGGTTAGCTGAGATCTTAACAGCGAAGGGATACGATGTGACAACAGCTGGATGGTTTGTTGCATACATGCAATTGATCAGCTTACCAGCGACTTTCCTAACCCCTATTATTGCTGGCAAATTAAAAGATCAAAAAGTTGTTGTATATGTATTCGGAGCCTGTGCCATTATTGGATACAGCGGATTGCACTTCAATCCTTCCATTGCTTTAATCACACTCTTAATAACATTAATCGGATTCGCTCTTGGAGCAAGTATCAGTTTAGCACTTGCACTATTAGGTTTACGAACAGAAAACGCTCGACAAGCGGCAGAATTGTCTGGAATGGCTCAATCATTTGGTTATCTTCTGGCATCAATCGGACCTATTTTTATTGGCTTTATGTTTGACCTAACAGGTAACTGGAATTCGGCAATTACCTTTATATTGCTGGTCTCACTTATTATGGTTGCTTTTGGTGTGGGAGCAAGCCGGAACAAATATGTATTATAATTATTTACTTTTTTTCCTTTCAGGCATATAATGAATACTTACTTAATTATTTAGAATGGGGGCAAAGAAATGAAGAAATTAATTGCCCTGGCACTTATATTTCTAATCATTTTCGCACCAGCCCAACTATATGAAAATAATTCTACAGAACATGCAGTAAATCTGAAAACAGTAAAAGATATACAAGACAAAGAATTACACCCAACAAACAATGGTTCTGATAAATATATAAATAACTATATACCTATTATCTTACTGCTGGTTGTAGCAATTTGTTACCAAAGCTTGATTATCCACTACTTATTTATACAAAGGACATTAACAGCGAGATTTTACCAGTCAAATTATTTGATTCTCTCCCATCAGTAATAAAAATAGAGGAGAGGAGGAATACAAATGATCTGGTTTCGTATCGCAATGATCGCTATGTTCTCCATAACAGCATTATCTGTGACAGTCTATCAAGGTATTGAAATCTTTCACGCATTTCAAGATCTAATTCATAATCGAGTAAAATAAGTTGATTAAATAACGCACACCTAAAATGGTGTGCGTTTTTAAACGTTTAAACTGCTTTTGTTTTTAGTTCTACATCAATATTTCCTCTAGTAGCTTTAGAATATGGACAGAAATCATGAGCTGCTTTCGCTAATTCTTCCGCTTCCTCTTGGGAAACACCTTTAATTTCCACATTTAGTACAACACCGATCTTGAAACCACCATCTGCTTCATCCTTTAACAAGCTAACTTCAGCAGTGATTGTAGAATCGATTTCCTTTTTCTGCTTAGATGCCATTAGATTCAATGCCCCATCATAACAAGCAGAATAACCTGCAGCGAATAACTGCTCAGGGTTCGACCCTTGTCCTTCTCCACCACCTGCAGGGTTGATTAAATTAACATCGATAATACCATCATCAGATTTCACATGGCCATCTCGTCCACCCTTTGCTGTTGCTTTTGACGTAAATAGTACGTTACTCATTCTATCCACTCCTTTATACAAAATTAAACCATTTAAGGTCCTTATATAACATTCTACCAATTGTATACCTTAACTACCAATAATTAAACACGGAAACTTCCACATAATGACTTACAATGGTTTAAAAACAAATTACTTTACACATGATATAAATGTTGCCATATTTAAATAGGAAGTAATATTTGTTGTAATATCAATAGGAGGTTGTAGCATGCAAAATTTTGTTTTCCACAATCCAACGAAATTATACTTCGGGAAAGGCCAATTAAGCTACTTGAAGAAAGAGTTGACTAATTATGGACCTAATATTTTACTTGTGTATGGTGGAGGAAGTATTAAAAGAAATGGTCTTTACGATCAAGTCATTAACATACTAAATGAATCTAAAAAGAACATTTTTGAATTAAGTGGAGTAGAACCTAATCCACGAGTAACAACAGCAAGAAAAGGGATTGAAATTTGCAAAGAAGAGAACATTGATTTTATTCTTGCCGTTGGCGGAGGTAGTACGATTGACTGTACAAAAGCTATTGCAGTTGGTGCTGAGTCCGGCGAAGATATTTGGGATATCGTAACAAAGAAGTCTACCGCAACAGGTGCATTACCTTTCGGGACTGTTTTAACACTTGCCGCAACTGGTTCGGAAATGAACGCAGGATCTGTCATTACTAATTGGGAAACAAAAGAAAAACACGGTTGGGGAAGCCCATATACTTTTCCTGCATTCTCTATTCTGGATCCGGTTTTTACAAAGACTGTACCAAAAGATCAAACGATTTATGGTATTGTTGACATCATGTCACATGCGTTAGAACATTATTTTCACCATGAAGAAAATACATTATTGCAAGACCGGATGGTAGAAGGTATTCTGCAAACAATGATAGAAACCGCGCCTCCATTAGTTAAAGATCTAGAAAACGAAGAATTACGCGCAACCGTACTATACAATGGAACAATGGCACTAAATGGAATGGTGAACATGGGGTATAATGGTGATTGGGCTACACACAATCTAGAGCATGCAGTTTCTGCTGTACACGATATCCCACACGGTGGAGGCCTGGCAATTTTATTCCCTAATTGGATGACATACTCAATCGATGAGAATGTTGCAAGATTTAAACAGTTAGCTATTCGTGTATTCCATGTGGAAACAGATGGAAAATCAGATAAAGAAATTGGATTGGAAGGAATCCAGAAATTAAGAGCATTCTGGAATAGTATCGGTGCTCCATCCACATTAGGTGATTACAATATATCAGAAGACTCCATCGAGGAAATGGCGGATAAAACTGTTATTGCTAGACCGGAATTCGGTAACTTCAAAAAATTAAACCGTCAGGATGCCATAGAAATTTATAAACAATCTCTTTAAAAACATAAGGGCGAAAATAAAGGATGCTTGTATTTAAGCATCCTTTGTTTTATCCTTTTCCGTCTCACTTTTTATATCTTCTGGTAATGGGTCTATCGTTTGCTTATACGCATACCCTTTATTCAATGTCATAATTGATAAGGCTAAGACAGCAATTACAACAGCAATACAGACTACAATTACAATCCACATACAACCCTCAACCCCCTCATCATCATCTGTCTATTATAACATAACAGGAGCTGATTTATAGGAGTATTGCGAACGCTTTTCGTTTAAGCTCATAAAATAAAGTAAGTAATGCTGAATTGGCAATTGCTATTCTCATTACAAATGAACAAGAAGGAGTTAATATGATGGGTAATTCAAATAATACTTCTGTTAACCGGCAAAAGAAATCCCGAAGAAGAAAGTCATGTAGTTGCAGCAGTTCCAAAAGAACGAAAAATACATTACGAGACAGTTAACTAAATAAAGTATGAAATAACAACCTCAACAATCGCAGCAACTGCAGCAACTGCCAGTATAATAATTAACGGCAAAAAAATAGTAGAAAAAAAATAAAAACCGATAAACAGTAAAACCGAAACCCAAATCCCTACACACCAATGACAGCTTAACAATTCACCAATCCATCTTCTGAAACCAGTTCCTTTGAAGGAAATAACCTCTTCTACTGTTCCATCAGGGAAGATCTTTTCTTCCCTTTCAAAAAATGGAGCACGGATGAAACCAGTGATTTTATCATATACAATTAATCTTGTTAATCGAAAAGCAGCTAAGGATAATAGTACAAAGGAAAGCCATGTAACCATATGGACACCTACTTTCTTTTTTACTATTATCCTATTTTACATATCTAATCTTCATGACTAATTAGAATTTAACTTTTTTTGTAAGAATTTACTATAAAGTGATGCAAGCACTTGTTGAAAAAGCATCCCCACAACAACAGGGACTGCCACCGCTCCCGGAAAGTATTGGACAGCAATAACAGCACCTGCAGAAATATTGCGCATCCCGCCACTAAATGTTAACGAAATGATATCTTCCTCTTCCCTTTTCAGTAATTTGGCAATAAACCATGCGAAAAAATAGCCGGTCCCAGCTATGAAAAACATGCATAAAGCAATTTGTACTAGTTTTAGGTCAATTGACTGTAAGTATGGCGCAACTGCTGCACTATTAATCATTATTACAAGAGCTAAAGTTAATTTAGAAAAAGGTGCCAGCCTTGGACTCCATATTTCATGAGCTCTTCCTTTTGTTAGTTCATGTAATATCATACCAGCCAATGATGGGATTACGATCATAATAAGTAAACCTTTCATCATTCCCCACACTTCCAACTCGACAACTTGACCCACAAACAAAGATAATGCAAAAGGCACAATAAATGGTGACAAAATCGTATCAATTAAAATAATGGATAGAGTTAAAGCAACATTCCCTTTATTCATAGAGACCCAAATAAAACTAGTTATACCTGTAGGAATAATCATCGCAAGCACAAATCCGGTAATTGTAAGCAAATCCCCTTGGAAAGTAATTGCCCCAATTGCCCATGCCCATAATGGCATAATTACATGGAGCAAGGTTAATGCAATAATAATGGATAATGGATGGGCGATAACTCTATGTAACGAAACAAAATTCAAACTTAAACTTCCCGCAAAAGTCATAAAAGCAAATATATAGATGACTAAACCTTCCAGATGAACAAAGAATGAAGCACAAATGACACCAATAAAAACACTAGTTGGTGCAATAAAAGGCATAATACGTTGCAATAATCGATTCAGCTGACTTAACATATAGTAATTCTCCTATTGTAAAACTTGGCTCCTCTTTCAGTACAAGCTAATTTCAATCCTATTTCACTTTTTTTATCGAAGGTCGCTGATCATGCCAGCTAACTTCTACAGCTGCTCCAAAAAAATCAGATAAGTTTGTACTTGTAATCATTTCTTTACTGCTTCCTTCAGCAAAAACAGTCCCATTCTTTAATAATAAAGTCTTATTAAATACCGGCAAAATTTCTTCTACATGATGTGTTACATAAATAATAGTTGGGTTCTCCTTGCTGGCAATTCGCTCAATTGACTCAAGTAATGCTTCCCTTGCAATAAAATCAAGGCCATTCGTTGGTTCATCTAATATCAATAATTCAGGATTTCCCATTAATGCACGTCCAACTAGAATTCGTTGTTGTTCTCCTTGAGACAAAGTGCAGAATTCTCGATTCGCATAATGATAACAATCTAAATCTTTCAATAGTTTTTGTGCTTGTTCTCTCATTTCATCTGTCGGCTCTTCATAAAGTCCAATAGATGCAAATGCACCACTCAACACGACCTGATATGCACTATCCGTTCGATAAATTTTTTCTTTTATCGTGGAAGATACAATACCAATCTGCTGTCTTAGCTGCTCACCTAGTATATCTTTACCGAATTGTCTGCCAATAACATTTACTTTCCCCTTTGTAGGGAAGTAATAAGAGCATAACATATGTAATAACGCAGTTTTGCCAGCGCCATTTAAACCAAGTAATACCCAATGCTCCCCTTTATTAATTTTCCAGTCTACATTTTCCAGTATCCACTTACCTTCTTTTTTCAAACTTACTTGTTCTAATTCCAAAACCACTAAGATCACCTCTCTATTTAGTATACACCTCTGCCTGTTAAATTTTTAGAATTTTTTTCATAAATTATATTGAAAATGATTATCATTATCGATATAATAAATGTGCATGAAACATTCCCTTTACACATATCTTTTGTTACCCCCAATCAACAAAAGTAAGGGTGTTTCCCAATCCATTGAGTGCAGCTATTTATCTTATCCTATCTGGAATCAATTAATTATAGTTGATAGGATGAGGAAAACGAAGGCATATGTCATAAAAAGACTATGTACAGTTTTTATAATAGCTGCCTCTCTTTTTTTTACAAAATATTTATTTAAAATTATTTTAAATAAATATTGATTTTTATAAAACTTGTATTATAATAAGATATGTATTATTCATTAAGGAGAGGTGCTTTTATATGAGTGAAGAAAAAAAATACTTAACAACTGCGTCTGGCGCGCCTGTTGGAGACAATCAAAATTCAATAACTGCTGGTCATAGAGGACCAACTTTAATTCAAGATGTACATCTACTTGAGAAATTAGCACATTTTAATCGTGAACGAGTACCTGAACGTGTTGTGCATGCAAAAGGTGCTGGTGCACATGGATATTTCGAAGTAACGAATGATGTATCTAAATATACAAAAGCAGCCTTCTTATCGGAAGTTGGCAAGAAAACACCTATGTTTATCCGTTTTTCTACAGTTGCTGGCGAGTTAGGTTCTGCTGATACTGTAAGAGATCCACGTGGATTTGCAGTAAAATTCTATACAGAAGAAGGTAACTATGATTTAGTTGGTAACAATACACCGGTTTTCTTTATTCGCGATGCAATTAAGTTTCCTGACTTCATTCATACACAAAAACGAAATCCACAAACAAACTTAAAAGATCCTAATGCTGTATGGGATTTCTGGTCATTATCACCGGAATCATTACACCAAATTACTTATTTACATTCTGATCGCGGAATTCCTGCAACTCTTCGCCATATGAATGGTTACGGAAGCCATACCTTTAAATGGGTAAATAAAGATGGTGAGGCTGTATGGGTAAAATATCACTTTATTTCTGATCAAGGTGTGCAAGGATTAGACCCAGAAGTAGCTGATAAGATTGCCGGAACAAATCCTGATTATCATACAGAAGACTTATTTAATGCTATTGCTGAAGGTAACTATCCTTCCTGGACATTGAAAGTTCAAATCATGCCAGTAGAGGATGCAAAAACATACCGTTATGATCCTTTTGATGTAACGAAAGTATGGCCACATGCAGATTATCCATTAATTGAAGTTGGTCGCATGGTATTAGATCGTAATCCGGAAAACTATTTCGCTGAAGTAGAGCAAGTTGCTTTATCACCTGGTCATTTTGTACCTGGTATTGAAGCATCTCCTGATAAAATGCTTCAAGGCCGTTTATTTGCATATTCAGATGCACACCGTTACCGTATCGGTGCGAATCATGAAGCATTACCAATCAATCGTGCGAAGTCACCGGTAAATAATAACCAACGTGATGGCCAAATGCGTTTTGATGGTAATGGTGGAAGTGCACCAAACTATGAGCCAAACAGCTTTACAGATACACCAAAAGAAACACCTGAAAACAAAATCAGCCCATTTGAAGTAAATGGTTTTGCAGATAGCGTTTCTTATGATAGTGATGATCACTATTCTCAACCGCGTGCTCTGTTCCGTGATGTTATGAATGATGAAGAACGTGAACGTCTGATTCAAAACTTTGCAGACCATATGAGTGGTGTGACTCGTGAAGGAATCATTGAGCGCCAGTTGGAGAACTTCTATAAAGTAGATCCAGAATTAGCAGAAGGAATTGCAGCTAAATTGAATGTGGAAGTTCCAGCACATTTAAAAAAATAACATTTAGATCGTTAATTAGAGATCAGCAATATTGCTGATCTCTTTTTCTAATTTAATAAAATTTTTAAAAAAGTTTTTTCGAATGATGTTTTCATATTGAATTATCAGGGTAATACAAAAATGTGTCTATGATCAAATTTTGCTCATTTGTAAGAATACATGACAATTCGGAAGGATTTATAAAGGTAATGTAATTGAATACCGCTGAGGATAACAGACAATGAATAAAACAGTTTAATCACTATATAAGCGGTTTGAGATTATTCCGGCAACCCGATAACATATATTATGTACTGTTTGAGCAAAGAAAAAATTGCCAAATATGAAAGGAGTAAATTGTCATTAGTATACAAAACAACCAAGCTCCCGAACAAGAAATAGTGTTCAGTCACCCTACAAAAGAGGACGGAGCAGCTATGTGGGAATTAGTAACCAGATCAACTTTGGATACCAATTCTTCTTATAAATACATTCTGATGAGTGAATATTTTAATGAAACATGTGTTGTAGCAAAACAAAATAACCAAGTGGTTGGTTTTATCACCGCATTTATCCCTCCAAAAAAGCAAGATGCCATTTTTATTTGGCAAGTGGGAGTGGATGCTTCACAACGAGGCAAAGGTATTGCATCTAAAATGCTTCATTTTCTACTGGAAAGTAAAGTCTGCAAAGATGTGGCATTTGTCGAAGCAACCATTACACCATCTAATCGTGCTTCACAATCATTATTTCAAAAATTAGCGCGCGATTTCGAAACTGAAATCCAATCAAGTGAATTTTTTACAGAAGATGTGTTTCCTGGTGAGGAACATGAAGAAGAGTTAAAGTTCATTGTTGGGCCTATTGCTCGTTAGATAATCAGAATATTCCGAATCTTCTGTCTTATACTTATATAGGCCATTTTTTTATTAGTCAGCGATGTTTTAATATTTTATTATTTCTATATATTAGGAGGAAAAAATTAATGTCTAAAAATATTGATATTATTAACCAGCACGAATCCGTAGTACGTAGTTATATCCGAAACTTCCCTACAGTGTTCACAAAAGCGAAAAAGCATAAAATGTGGGATGAAAATGGAAAAGAATATTTAGATTTCTTCTCAGGTGCAGGTGCACTAAACTATGGACACAATGATGATCATATGAAAAAAAAGCTGGTTGATTACATTATGAGTGACGGAATTACCCACTCATTAGATATGGCATCAACTGCGAAAGCTGAATTTTTACAGAAATTCCATGATGTTATTCTTAAACCGCGAGAATTGGATTACAAGGTAATGTTCCCTGGGCCAACAGGGACTAATACTGTGGAGAGCGCATTAAAGTTAGCGCGTAAAGTAACCGGGCGTACCGATATTATTAGTTTTACTGGTGGATTCCATGGTATGACAATTGGTTCATTATCTGTTACGGGTAACTCAATGAAACGCCAAGGTGCAGGTATACCTCTACAGAATACTGTAACAATGGCATATGATAACTATGTTGACCATGATACACTTGTTTATCTTGAACGGTTCTTGGAAGATAAAGGGAGTGGTGTCGCAATACCTGCTGCGATGATTGTAGAGACTGTTCAAGGCGAAGGCGGTATTAATGCTGCACGATTTGAATGGTTGCAACAAATAGAAGAAATCTGCCGTCGTTGGGGTATTTTATTAATTATCGATGATGTGCAAGCAGGGATTGGACGTACTGGTACATTCTTCAGCTTCGAAGCTGCCGGAATTAAACCAGATATTGTCTGTCTGTCTAAATCATTAAGCGGCTATGGACTACCCCTTGCTGTAACTTTAATTAAGCCTGAGTTAGATATTTGGAAACCTGGTGAACATAATGGAACATTCCGTGGAAATAACCACGCATTTGTCACAGCAACTGCAGCATTGGATTATTGGAAAGACGATTCTTTTGAGAAAGAAATTCATGAAAAATCAGAAATTATGTATAACACACTGCAAAAAATCGTTACAGACTACCCTGAAATTAAAGGTGAAGTCCGCGGCCGAGGGTTTATGGTCGGGATCGCTTCTGAAGTTGAAGGGTTATCAGCAAAAGTAACAGCAAAATGTTTTGAATCAGGTCTTATCATGGAGACTGCTGGACCAAATGATGAAGTATTTAAATTATTCCCAGCTCTCAATATTCCTAAAGAAGACCTAATAAAAGGATTAGAAATCATTGATGAAAGTGTAAAACATCTAGTAAAAGATCCTGTTGCTAATTAATCAGCTGCAACTATTCTAACTGGAGTTTAATAAACATACTATAGGAGGAAGTTTTCATGAAAGTAGTTAAATTACAAGATATCTTAGGTACAGAGCATGACGTAGATGGAGGTAACTGGGTTAGCCGTCGTCTAATCAATAAAGATGTAGGTATGGGTTACTCTGTCAATGATACAATTATTAAAGCAGGTACAGAAACACATATTTGGTATAAAAACCACCTGGAAACTGTTTACTGTATTGAAGGTGAAGGGGAAGTTGTTACACTTAGCGATAATAAAGTATGGCCAATTAATAAAGATACACTTTATGCATTAGATAAAAATGATGAACACCTATTACGTGCAAAAACAGATATGCGTATGGTTTGTGTATTTAACCCTCCATTAACAGGGAATGAAGTACACGATGAAAATGGTGTATATCCAGTAGATGAAGGTTAATTTGAAAGTAAAACTTTGAGTAAAGCTATTTTTGCCCCACTAGTATATATTGACATAACATCTCTTATCTTAAAAAAAACTCCCTTTTTCCTTGGGGAGTTTTTTATTTTGACATATACTAATAGGGAACAAATCAAATGAGGTGTTTCTTGAATGAGTAAGAAATTAGATGATTATATCCAAGAGGGAATTTATGGTCAAAAAGAAATCAATCCTGATGAGCGGAGAGCTTTTCTGGGATCACTGAGAGAAAGGGTCATTCTTGTTTTAAAACAGTCAGAAGTTCGCGGTTCCAAAGGTTTAGAAGAATTGGAAAAAGCAATTAAGCTATATCCTGATGCAAAAATATTAATGAACGGTGATATGAATTTCCGTTTCTTTAAACCATACCGGGAACTAGCTAATCGTTTGAAAGTAACTTATACTTCTGTTACAGACAGAGAATCAACTACAGATTACGGACTTGTTTTAACAATGGATTATGCAATTGACAAAGAAGAGATTTTCCTAAAGGAAGAAAAAAAAGCGGAAGGAATAACTAAAGAAAAAAGTTGGTGGAAAAAGCTGTTAGGTCTTTAAAAAATACAAGAGAAGAGTCTAAACCTCTTCTCTATACTTGTTATTATAAACGGAGGTTAGCTCTTTCTAGTACCTTCGCTAACTTCTCCATACCTTCTCTAATCAGGTTAGGTGATGAATTCGTGAAATTTAACCTCATCGTGTTTAGTTCTGGATTGGAAACATAAAATGGTGCTCCCGGTACATATGCAACCCCTTCTTTTACAGCAATGTCTAATAACTCGGTAGTATTAATTGATTTAGGTAATGTCACCCAAAAAAACATACCACCCTTTGGTTCCATATATTCTAAACCTTCCAGTTTCACTGTATCTAATAATTCTTTCATAACCAGCATTCGTTCAAAGTAGGTATCTCTTATTGTTTGGATATGTTTATCTATATCAAAATCATTAAGAAGATGAACCAATGCGTGTTGACTAACAGAATTCGTATGCAAGTCTGTTGCCTGTTTCGCCTGTGCCATAATTCGGATGATTTGGTGTGGACCAACTATCCACCCTATTCTCATTGCAGGCACGACTGTTTTAGAGAATGTGCTTGTATATAATACTAAATCATTTTCATCTAATGAAGCAATAGATGGTGGAGCCGCTTGTTGATCAAATTGTAATTCTCCATACGGGTCGTCTTCAAAAATCACTACATGATATCTATTCGCTAATTCCAATAATTTCAACCGCCGTTCTAATGACCAGACTTTCCCCGTAGGATTAGAATATGTCGGAACAACATAAATACACTTTGGCTTTAACTTTATTATCTTTTCTTCAAGGTCCGCTAAAACCATTCCATTATCATCTGACTCAACAGCAACCACTTTCGTTTCATATGATTCAAATACTTGTATTGCTGCCAAATACGTTGGGTTCTCTGTTAAGATGATATCCCCTTTGTTAAACATTACTCGTGAAAAAAGATCAATCGCTTGCTGACTACCAGATGTGACTAAGATATCTTTTGGATCTCTCGTCAAACCTTTTTTCTTCATTCTTTCTGCTAATGCCAACCTTAATGCAGCAACACCCTCAGTTTCCCCATATTGTAATGCTTTATTATTAGTAGTTATTGCTTTATGGAAAGCTTGATCTACAGCAGAAATCGGAAATAATTCTTCTTCAGGTAATCCTCCTGCAAATGAAATAACATTTCCTTGATTAATTACTTTTAAAATATCCCTGACAGCAGATGATTTCATAAACTTAACACGTTCAGAAAAGCCATATTTCAATTCGGTCATCCCCTTAAAAATTTCAAAAATTCCGGTATTTGTACTTAACATTATTATCTATTTATTTTTTTAACAAAAGACAGTTACCGTGTAACAGGTAACTGTCTCCTTCCATTAACCAAGTACTGCTCGATCATTATCCATTTGCTTTCCTCGTATACGCTGGAATTCATGTAATAATTTTTCGATAGTTAGTGCTTGTTTCTCTTCCCCTGATACTTCTAAAATGATTTGTCCTTTATCCATCATAATCAGGCGATTTCCTAAGTCTAATGCTTGTTGCATATTATGTGTTACCATCAAAGTTGTCAAATTAAATTGGTCAACAACTTCACCAGTAAGGTTTGTAATTAACTCCGCTCTTGATGGATCTAATGCAGCAGTATGTTCATCTAGTAATAAAATATTCGGTTCTGTAAATGTTGCCATTAATAGCGATAACGCTTGTCGTTCCCCACCTGACAGCAAACCGACTTTCGCATTCAGGCGATTCTCTAATCCTAGATGAAGTGTTTCTAAATGCTCTTTAAAAATTGTCTTTCTTTTCCTGCTAACACCAATTTTTAGAGATCGCTTTTTATTTCGTGCATATGCCATTGCCAGGTTTTCCTCAATCGTCATTGTTGGTGCTGTACCAGCCATCGGATCCTGGAAAACACGGCCAATATAACGTGACCGCTTGTATTCTGGCAGCATTGTTACTTTATTACCGTTAATAGCAACAGATCCGATATCTGGTTTTAAGGAACCTGATATCATATTCATTAAAGTAGATTTACCTGCACCATTACTACCGATAACTGTAACGAAGTCACCCTTTTCTAAGTGCAAATTCACATTTTGCAGTGCCTTCTTTTCATCCAAAGTTCCTTCATTAAATGTGATCGAAATATCTATCATATTAAGCATTGTTAGCCCCCTCTCCCTTGGCTAGCATTGCCCGTTTCTTTCTCTTACGTACAGATTCTTTTCTTACAGCAATAAGTTTAGGAGTAATCAGTGCCGCAATAACAATGATCGCAGTAATCAACTTCGTGTCACCAGCTTCTAAGAAGTCAAATTTAAGCGCCAATGTCAGTACAATTCTATATACAATCGCACCGCCAATTACTGCCAAGGTTGTTCTTGCAATTGTTTTTGTACCAAACAGAGCTTCACCGATAATAACTGATGCTAATCCAATAACAATCATACCAATCCCCATACCAATATCTGTGAATCCACCATATTGGGCAATAAATGCACCTGATAATGCAACTAGTGCATTGGAGATACCTAAACCAACGATTGTCAAAATATCTGTGTTTGCAGAGAAACTACGGATCATTTTCTCATTATCACCTGTTGCCCTTAATGCAAGGCCAACCTCTGTTTTTAAGAAATAGTCTGTTAAGAACTTAATTACTAATGTAATAATTATCATCATAATGACAATAGACCATGTACCAGGTACATTACTAGCACCCAAGGCTGTTACAATATTATTTAACCAACTATCAATCCCCAAAGAACCCCAAAAACCTTCCATTTGTTTAAAGATTGTTGGTTCATTTAGTAAAGCAACATTCGATTTTCCCATTATTCTAAGATTGATAGAATATAGTGCAATCATCATCAATATACCAGATAGCAGTGGGTTGATCTTTCCTTTCGTATTCAAAATGCCTGTAATCATTCCCGCTATAAAGCCAGCAACAAACGCATAGAATGTAGCTAACACTGGCGGAACCCCATTAACAATCGAAATGGCAGCAACCGCACCGCCAGTAACAAAGCTTCCGTCTACTGTTAAATCTGGAAAATCTAAAATACGAAACGAAAGATAGACCCCTAAAGCCATCAGCGCATAAATAATACCAGCCTCAAAAGCGCCGAATACTGAAATAAACCACATGTCTCTCTTCCTTTCTGTCCTGTGAGAAGAAACTTGGCTTATCGCCAAGTCATTACGGCGAAAGCTTTTTCTTCATTTATATTTTGTATACTAATATTTTTTATTCGCGAAAACCTCGACATCCATTAGCTCTTAGCAATGTCGAGGCCTGCAATTATTATTCCGTTTCTACTAATTCTGCTTCTTCATCCCAATCATCTTTCCAGTCAACACCTTGTGCTTCTGCTGCTGCCTTATTTAGAACTAATTCTAAATTAGGGGGCACTTCTACAGGGAAATCTGCTGTTGTCTTTTCACCTGTTAATATTTCAACTGCCATTTCTCCGGCACGATATCCAATATCATAATAAGAAAAACCGTATGCTGCAAAACCGCCACGTTTGACTGAATCAGGTTCACCTACGATTAGTGGAATACTTTGTTCTTCTGCTACACCAACAACAGTTTCCAGTGCAGAAACAACCGTATTGTCAGTAACAATGTATATAACATCTGCTTTACCAACTAGCGATGTTGCTGCTTGTTGTACTTCAGATGAATTTCCAACTGTAGCTTCAGCTGTATTTAAGCTAGTTCCATCAATAGCTGCTTTAACTGCATCGATTTGTGCAATAGAGTTCGCTTCCCCTGCATCATAAATTAAGCCTACTGTTGCCCCCTCAAAATTTTCTTCAATAAACTCAACGGTTTTTGAAATGGCATCAGGATGTAGATCAAGTACACCAGTAATATTTTCACCAGGTTGATCATTCGCCTCCACTAACCCTGCACCCACTGCATCTGTTACCGAAGTAAAAATAATCGGAATATCACTTGTTGCTTGTAATGTACTTTGCGCACTCGGAGTTGAGTTAGCAAAAATTAAATCAACACCGTCTGCAACGAAGTTATTCGCAATGGTAATTGCATTGTTTTGGTCATCTTGTGCACTTTCATACTTAAATTCAACTTCTAATCCCGCCTCATTAATTGCTGCTTGGAACCCCTCATATGCAGCATCTAAAGAAGGATGTTCGACAATTTGCGTTGCTCCAATTGTATAAACTTGATCAGAGCTAGCACCATCTTCCGAACCTTGCCCATCTGTAGTATTCTCACTAGAAGAATCACCATTAGTACTTTCGTTACTGGTCCCGCACGCTGTAAGTATTGCTGTACTGAGTAATGCTGCTAGAAATAGAAAAAACCAATTTCTCCTCATATTTTTTCCCCCATTTTCTAAATATTTAGTAAATTCAATATAATTAGATTTCATTATAGCATAGCTTCAAGATTATCGGAATGTTTTTATTACTATATTCCTAGATTGAAATAATTGGTATTATACATTTCCTTAAGACCATTAATAAGCTTTCTCAATATAACTATTCCATCCCTGTCACCCGCATTATTCAATTATTCTCCTTATTCCCTCTTAGCTATCTTACTTTTCCATTAGTAAAATGGAAGTCTCACAGAGTCTTGGGTTTTTCCTGTCAATTAGTAATATCTGCACATACGGATCTAGTATATAAAAAGCTTGTCCACCTTATGGAAGACAAGCTTTTAAAGAAAATTAAATATCTTTTCTATTAATAAAATCTGTTACTGCACCTTGGGATGAACAAGATACATTATGCGCATATTTACCAAGAACACCGCGTTTATATAATTCAGGAGCTTTCCAATTTGCACGGCGTTTCTCCAACTCTTCATCAGAAACATCCATGGTAATCTCTTTAATATCAGAGTCTATTGTTACAACATCCCCTTCTTCTAACAAGGCAATCGGTCCACCAACCTGAGCTTCTGGTGCAATATGTCCTACTACTAGTCCATGTGTACCTCCAGAGAAACGGCCATCAGTTAATAATGCTACTTTTTGCCCTAAACCTTTACCAACAAGAATAGCAGAAATTGATAACATTTCCGGCATACCCGGTCCGCCTTTAGGTCCAACATAACGGATAACAAGTACATCGCCTTCTTTAATCTCATTATTCATAACTGCTTCCGTCGCTTCTTCCTCTGTATTAAATACACGAGCAGGACCAGTATGACGTTTAACTTTCACACCTGATACTTTTGCAACAGCCCCATTCGGTGAAAGGTTTCCTTTTAAAACAACCAGTGGACCATTTTCACGATATGGGTCACTGAATGGACGGATAATGTCTTGGTCCTCACTTAATACTGGTGCATCTGCATAATTTTCTGCAATGGTTTTACCTGTTACTGTTAGACAATCCCCGTGTAAGTAGCCATTTTCAAGCAACAAACGCATTACAGCAGGAACCCCGCCAACTTTGAACAGATCTTCCATTACATATTTACCACTTGGTTTCAAATCGGCTAAGTGTGGTACTTTAGCTTGCAGGCGGTTAAAATCATCCATCGTCAAATCAACCTGGGCTGCATTGGCAATGGCCAATAAGTGAAGTACAGCATTTGTTGATCCTCCTAATGCCATTACTACTGTGATCGCATTCTCAAATGCTTTTTTCGTTAGAATATCTTTTGGATAAATACCTTTTTCCAGTAATTCGTAAACAGCTTCTCCCGCTTTCCGGCAATCTTCTATTTTTTCCGGAGACTCTGCAGGGTTTGAAGAGCTTCCTGGTAAACTCATCCCTAGAGCTTCTACAGCAGTTGCCATTGTATTCGCTGTGTACATTCCACCACAAGAACCAGCACCTGGACATGCTGCACATTCTATACCTCTTAATTCTTCATCATCAATATCCCCATTGTTATGTTTTCCCACACCTTCAAAAACTGAAACAATGTCTAATTTTTGACCATTACGGTACCCTGGTGCGATTGTTCCGCCATATACGAAAACCGCGGGGACATCAGAGCGGGCAATTGAAATTAAACAGCCTGGAATATTCTTATCACAACCACCGATTGCAACATATGCATCGAGGTTCTCTGCACCTACAACTGTTTCGATTGAATCAGCAATAACATCACGACTTGGCAAAGAATAGCGCATACCAGACGTACCCATTGAAATACCATCAGAAACTGTAATGGTATTAAAAATCATTGGTACACCGCCTGCAGCTTTCGCCCCATCTTTTGCACTAATTGCTAAATCATCAAGGTGCACATTACAAGGTGTAACCTCACTCCAAGTACTCGCTATCCCAATCATTGGTTTTTTGAAATCTTCATCAGTGACACCTACTGCACGAAGCATCGCGCGGTTTGGTGCACGCTTAGCATCATCAAACACATGACTCTTGATACGTAAATCTTTCCCCATTCCATTTTGCCTCCCAACTTTTTTTGAAAATGTTACAATATATAATAGGCTTAGACCATTAATCGAGAAAACTATCAGCCTAATAATTCTCAATAATGTTATCGTATCATATATTTTTCGAATACGGAATCATTCTAAAAGGAGAAAATAATGAAAATTCGCACAATTTTTGTCTTATTGTTAATGATTGCTATTTTTTTTGTGGTTTACCAATATAATACCTACCAAGAGTATACCAATAGACCAATGCCGTCCGACCTGCACCCGCTTGTTGAAGAGGCAAAGGAACAGCTGATTAAACAATCAGAGGAAATCGGAATTCCCATTTTAATTACGGACGGGTTTCGTTCAACTGTTGAACAAGATGCAATTTACGCAAGGGGACGTTCGGAAGATGGCAACATTGTTACATATGCCAAAGGTGGAGAGTCTTACCATAACTATGGATTAGCGATTGATTTCGCTATACAGCCGAATCCAGATGAAGTGATTTGGGACATAGAATACGATGGTAACAATAATGGAGAAAGTGACTGGATGGAGGTTGTGTCTATTGCCAAATCACTAGGTTTCAGCTGGGGCGGGGATTTTACACGGTTTAAAGACTATCCTCACTTTCAAATGGATTTCGGTTTGAGTATTCGCGAACTGAAAATGGGCAAACGACCTGAAGATGTTATCGATAAATAACTGTACTGTACAACTGCTCTGTTGTTCCTGGATCAATTAACAAATGAGCATGATTAACGGCAGTAATTGCTTCCGAATATCCTGAAGCAATTAATGTCGTTTTACCTGGATATTGCACAATATCACCAGCAGCAAATATCCCTTCCATATTCGTTTTCATCAAATGATCTACAGAAATTCTCCCCTTCGTTGTTTCTATTCCCCATTTTTCAAAAGGAGCTGCCTGTAATTCTAATCCGTAATGGGTAAGAACTTTATCTGCCTCGATCGTTTCTTTGTGCCCATCTTCATTCAAAAATACAACATGTGACAGCTTATCGTCATTTTTCAGCAAAAAGTCATATAGTCTTGCATGAAAATGAACTTCAATGTCTGATTCGGCCAACAGATCCAGTTCCTCTTGTTTTGCTTGCAAGAATGTATCGTTAGAATTTAGTATAACCACTTTACTTGCCATCTCTTTTAAATAAAGTGCCCAATTAATCCCAACTTTATTATTTGATGCAATGATCACATTTCTCCCCTGATAGCTGTCCATGTCCATTAATGTTGTTGGCACACTTGTTTTAAAACTGGATTCAGGTAACTCATTCCATTCCTCGGGTCTTCTCGTATGAAATGCACCTGTTCCAGTTGCAAGCAAGACGGTCTTTGTCAATATTTCCTCACCCTTAGCTGTCACTAAGCGAAACTGTTCATCTATCTTATCTACTTGCTCCAGGAAATCGCCGGTCAGTATTTTTGGCTTATGCCTTTTCGCTTGTTTTATCATTTGCTCCACTAACGCTTCGCCAGATACATCCGGAAAGCCCCCGATATCATAGATCATTTTTTCAGGAAGAAACTGCATTACTTTTCCACCTAATTGGTCCTGTGCTTCAATTAAAACAACTTTCATTTGACGCATTGTCGCATAGTAAGCGGCAAACAAACCGGTAGTTCCGCCACCCACAATTGCCAGATCAAATTTCTCGCTCATTTTCCCCCTCCTTCTCTACACTTTTTTTAAACGGCTTGATTCCTTTAATGTCTGAATACTTCTCGCACCAGTACCAAACATGGCCATCTGCAATTCTAATTCTCGTACTTCCATCCACTCTAACACCGCTTCTTCTGAGGTAATAGCATCTTTTAATACTCCTCTGGCAAAACCGACATGGCTTGCACCTAGTGCAATCGCCTTAGCCGCATCCAAACCTGTACGAATTCCGCCGCTTGCTAGCATTAGCTGGTTGGGCAAAGCTTCACCAACATCTATCAAACACTCTGCAGTTGGATTTCCCCAACTCGCAAAAGCTTCTGCAGCTTGTTTTTTTATTTTTTCATTTGATCGTAACTTTTCAATTTGACTCCAGGAAGTACCTCCAGCACCTGCCACATCAATAAATCGGATACCTGCATCTGTCAGCTTTTTCGCAACCGAACTGTCAATTCCAAATCCGACCTCTTTTACACCAACAGGGACAGGCAATTGCCTGACAAGTTTCTCTATTTTAGGTAACAAATTAGAAAAGTCTTTATCTCCTTCTGGTTGTATAATTTCCTGAATGGAATTTAAGTGTAACACGAAGGCATCTGCTTCTGTCCACTCTAGTATTCGCAAGCATTGTTCACCTGTCATGCCATAGTTTAATTGAACAGCACCAATATTAGCAACAACTGGAATTGACGGTGCAAAACGTTTAATCTGGAACGAAGAACGGTATTTCTCACTTTCTGTCATCACTCTAGTAGAACCGAGTGCAAAAATCCAGCCTCGTTCCTCTGCAGCAATAGCTAAATGACGGTTGATCGTTTCAGCTAACTCCGCCCCGCCAGTCATTGAACTGATAAGGAATGGGGTTTTTAATGAATAACCAAAAAAATTCGCAAAAAGGTCAATATGGTTAAAATTGATTTCCGGTAATGCATTATGCACAAAACGGTAATGATCGAAGCCAGTTGTCACACCTTTTCCTAACGCTTCTTCTTTTAAGCTGAGTTCAATATGCTCAGTTTTTCTCTTGTGTATGAAATCTGTCATTATTATCTCCTTTTTTAACAGCCTCTTTTAGTAATTACTTGAGTAAATATGATACTATTTATAATAAGTAATTTTCATCATAATATAAAGGAATGAGAAATATTGAAAGAAAAAATTATCGATCGATTCACTCGCTATGTCAAAATTAATACCCAATCAAATGAGGAGAACGCTTCCTGTCCATCAACCGAGGGACAGTGGGAATTAGCAAATTTATTAGTTGATGAATTAAAACAAATTGGAATGAAAGATGTAACAATTGATGAGAATGCCTATGTGATGGCAACACTGCCAAGTAATATGGACAAGGATTTACCTACTATTGGTTTTCTAGCACATATAGATACGGCTACAGATTTTACCGGAGAGGGAGTAAAACCTCAAATCTTTGAAGACTACTCTGGTGGTGACATTATTCTAAATGAATCTTTACAAATCACACTATCTCCAAATGAATTCCCGGAGCTAGCGAATTATACAGGTCAAACTTTAATTACAACGGATGGAACGACATTACTTGGTGCAGATAATAAGGCTGGTATCACTGAAATAATGACAGCAATGGAGTATCTGATCCAGAATCCTCATATCCCCCATGGTAAGATCCGTATTGCGTTCACTCCTGATGAGGAAATCGGACGAGGACCACATAAATTCGATGTCACTAAATTCGCTGCAGACTTTGCCTATACTGTTGACGGAGGCCCACTTGGCGAACTGCAATACGAAAGCTTTAATGCCGCGGCAGCCAAGATAACAATCAGTGGAAACAATGTCCACCCCGGAACAGCTAAGGGTAAAATGATTCATGCGTTAAAGCTCGCCATGAAGATACATGAAAGATTACCAGCAGACCAAGCACCAGAACATACAGAAAAATACGAGGGATTCTTTCATCTCCTATCATTAGAAGGTGATGTAGAACATGCTAAGCTATACTATATTATCAGAGATCATAACAAAGAAAAGTTCGAGCAAAAAAAACGGTATATAAAATCTTTAGTTGATGATGTAAACAAGATATATGGTGACATAGCAAAAATTGAAATGAAAGATCAATACTACAACATGGCGGAAAAAATCGAACCAGTGAAGCACATTGTAGATTTAGCTTATGATGCAATGCAAGAAGTTGGTGTAACACCACAAGTGAAACCAATCCGTGGCGGGACAGACGGTTCCCAACTGTCCTTTATGGGTTTACCTACACCAAATATTTTTACCGGCGGTGAAAATTTCCACGGGAAATACGAATATATCTCTGTTGACAATATGTTAAAAGCAGTCGATACCATTGTAAAGATCGCACAATTACAAACAGAGAAATGACATAATGAAACGGAGTTGCCTAATAGGCAACTCTTTTTAATTGGTTCATTACATATTTTTTTATCTTTAAGAAATCTTAACTTACGAGCTATTGACTTTAGCTAATTCCTATCTTAAAATAATCAAATGACCAGTAAGTCATTTTTTTGTACTCATTGGTCAAAAAGGGGTGACAGCTTGCATAAAAAGGCAGAAATAACTAAGGTAGCTTTAGGGTTATTTGCGGAGAAAGGGTTTAATGAAACATCTGTAAAAGAAATAGCTGATGCCGCTCAAATATCAAAAGGGAGTTTCTACAAGTATTTTTCATCAAAGTTAGCACTAATGCTCGATTTAATTGAAGAATATCATCACAAAATTATCGAGCGAATGAATGAGTTTGATTGGTCCAAAGAAACCAACAATCATTCATTAGCTACTTATATTGAATTAGAAATTAAAGCATGGATTGAACATCAATCATTTTTCTATGTTTTATTCAAAGAGTTCCCGCCTAAAGCTGATCATGAAATTACAGAACGGATAGAAAAACTGCAGCAAACAACTGTTAATAATCATCGTGAAATTTTCTCACATATTTATGGGAATACATTAGATAACTATTTGTCAGATCTTGTTCTCATACTTGATGGTATTATGAGGGAATCCATCATCCAGTTAATCATTCATAAACAACAAGACATTTCACCAGCATCCATAGCCAGGTGGATCAGTCATCATCTACATTCCATTATTCAGCATGTTGAAGAAAAAGAACCTTTATTGCAATACAGCAAAGAAGATAGTATTCCAGAGTTGTTTCAAGATGTAAAAGAGTTAATTAACAGAATCAGCAATAACGAAGAAAAAACAAAGTATAAAGAAACACTCTCTTTAATAGAATCAGAGTGGATGAAAAGCGACAGTAATAAGACTTTAATCGAAGCTTTGTTACTTTTCTTAAAGCAAAACAAAGATTTCAAAATAAAAATATGGCAATTAGAACAATTGCTGCTTCAGGGGGAAGGATCATGAACCAACAAACAAATATTGAAGAAGTTCATCGGATACCAATGGTAGCAGTCATGCTGATCGGGGCATTTGTAGGTTTATTAAACGAAACCTTATTAGCTACTGCATTACCTAGCATCATGGCTGATTTCGGTATTCATGAGACACAAGTACAGTGGTTAACAACTGCCTTTTTATTAACTAATGGAATAATGATTCCTATTTCAGCTTTTTTAATTGAACGATTTACTACAAGACAACTATTTATTACTGCACTAAGTATTTTTGCACTAGGTACACTTGTTGCATCTATTTCACATACCTTTGAACTGCTATTAACTGCAAGGGTAATTCAGGCATCAGGTTCTGGTATTATGCTGCCACTGATGATGACAGTAATGTTAGCGATATTCCCTGTAGAAAAACGCGGGGCTGCGATGGGTATGGCAGGGATAGTTATCTCCTTTGCTCCGGCAATTGGACCAACCTTATCAGGATGGCTGCTTGAATACTTCTCATGGAGAGGCTTGTTCTATGTGGTATTGCCGATCGTTATCATCGCGATCATTGTTGCATGTATCTACGTTAAAAATGTTACGAAGCAAACATTCCCGAAAATAGATATCCTATCTATTTTACTCTCATCTTTCGGTTTCGGTGGTTTACTGTATGGATTCAGCAGTATTGGCGGACATGGTCCTGGAGAAGCACCTGGCGGCCTGAATGGTACTGCTTTAACTATAATTATTAGTGGTGCAATTATATTAACACTATTCATTATTCGCCAAATGAAAATGAAAAAACCTATGCTTGAATTTCGGGTTTTTAAATACCCTATATATTCATTATCACTTATCATCACAGCAATTGTGCTAATGGCATTAATTGGGGCTGAAACGATCTTGCCATTATATATGCAAAACACTAGGGATTTCACCCCGTTAGATTCTGGATTGATGTTATTACCTGGTGCTATTGTTATGGGTATTATGTCTCCAATTACAGGTATGCTATTTGATAAATTTGGCGCAAAATGGTTAGCTGCAAGTGGATTAACTATCGTTACCGCAACTACATTTTTGTTTACTAACTTAGCAATGGACACAGCATTTAGCTACCTTGTTATTATTTATGCTATCCGTATGTTTGGTTTGTCACTTGTAATGATGCCAGTAATGACTGCTGGGCTTAATCAATTACCAGTGGAATGGCATCCTCACGGAACTGCTATGGCTAATACAATGCAGCAGGTATCTGCATCAATTGGTACTGCTATTTTGATTTCATTAATGACAACAACCGCTGCGAACTATCAGGCAAGTCCATCACAGTTAGAAGGGTTAACTGAACAAGAAGTAATGGCACAAGTTGCAAATAATGCTGCAATTACCGGTTATACTACTGTGTTCTGGCTTGCAACAATTTTATCTATCGTCGGTCTGGTCTTATCGCTTTTCTTAACAACAAAGAAAAGTGAACTTGCTAAAGAGAAAGCTGCATAATAAGTAAAAATTGCAGGTGGAAGAGGCTAGGGCGATAGTAGTTTGTCCATACAGTAATCCCGGACGATTCAACAGCTGAATCTGTCCGGGTTATTTGCTTTCAGAAAAGAGGATCTATCAACCTCTACTTCATGCCAGATTACTGCTTTGGGAGAGAAGACTTTCTATGGAATGGATAATCGTACCTAAACTTACTTGAAGCGATGCTGTCTTTACAGGATGATAGTTGTTCCACTTATTCTTCTGGAAAACTATTAAGAGCTGGCATACCCCTATTCGTACATTAGTGAGTGTTATAATTGTGTAGTTATTTTCCAGTTTGTAGATTCACTATTTTTGTTATGTCTAACCCCCTTTTTTTACAATTTTTGTTTTAATTGCAATTTTTTACTCCGCATCCAGTAAATCATGTTAAAATAAGATGTAGTTTGTCTATAAAAAATAGGGGGAGTTATTTTAAATGAACACTAATATGGAGAAACCATTAAACTTTGGCAAAATTCTGGATCAGACTTTTCGCATTATAAAAAATTATTTTAAACCACTGTTCATGATTTCTTTTCTTATTATGACACCTATTTATTTAATCCAAGTTATCACATTGATTATGAGTGGTAGAGATTTGATAACAAGTGTTGACCCTAGCCAAAACTTTCTCATGCAGATTACAGAGAATACAGAGTCATTTGCATTCAGCACCTCCACAGAAGATATCGGCACAATTATTTCATTTCTATTGACAGTGATCGCTACACCACTCGTCCTGGGCGGGACAATTTATGTAGTGAAATTCGCTCGTCAAGGTAAGAAAGTTACTACCGGTGAAATGATCAAAATGGCACTACCCAGGTATTGGCCAATGTTATGGACGACTTTATTATTAGGGATCATGCTTAGTGCTGCAATCTTTGCAACTGTTTTTCTAGTAGTAATTGCGGGGACTTCTTTGGCATTACTTATACACCCAATATTTGGTTGGTTAATCGGGTTCCTATTAGCGATCGGAATCTTCCTTGGTTTAGGTCTTCTATTAACAAGATTCAGCTTGGCATTAGCTGCTGTTCTTTTTGAACGTGTTGCACCAGGTCTGGTAAAAAGCTGGCGCTTAACGAAAAGACTTACATGGAAATTTTTTGGTCTATATGTGATTTTAACCATAATTATGTCAGCGATCACTTCTTTTTTACAAGTGCCACTAATCCTGCTTGGTAACAGCATTTTCTCCAACTTATTAATCAATTTTATAACGATGGTGGCAAGTCTGATTACATATGTCGGTTATGGCGTAATGTATTTTGATGCCCGATTAAGACATGAAGCTGTTGACCTGAAAGAAATGATAGATACATATGAAAGTCAAGAACAATCCTAAAGGAGCTTTTTCATGAAAGGATTTGAAAAGCATAAAGAACGATTAGAAGATATCCTTAGTAACAGAGAATACCAGATTTATTATGAAGATAATCGAGGCTTGCTTGAGAAGTTATGGGACAAGGCTAGGGGTTGGATAAATGACTTACTCTCTAAAATCTTTGATTCATTTGAACCCGGATCAAGTGTTGGCAATACGATTGTCCTTGTTATTATCACAGGGATTGTCATAGCCATTTCACTTGGTATCTATTTTATCATCAGGTATTTTACAAGAAAAAACCAAGCCAAGCATGTCCTTCTCCAAACAACAAAGGAGATGGAGTGGCGTTACACGGAACACCTTAAAGAGGCTGATTACTTCGCCCAACTGCAACAATATAAACATGCAACAAGACATTATTTTTTAGCATTTCTGCTTCTACTGCATGAGCGAAAGCATCTTGAAGCAAGACTATGGAAAACGAACTGGGAATACTATGATGACCTGAAAAAGGCAGACACACAACTCGCAAAAGGTTTCTATGAAGCAGCTACATTTTTTGAGCGAGTAACATATGGTGAAAAAGAGGTATCAGAATCAGACTTTTATCATTTAAAAGAAAAAGTAGATGACTGGATGAAGAAAGTGGAACAACAATCTGCTGAGGAGGCAGGTGAGCGTGCATGAAAAATATGAAACATAAAAAGATTTACTTATTTGGCATCATAGCATTCCTTTTATTGATGATTGTTAGTTTTCTTTCAACAAGTAATTCACCGAAAGAGTACCCTGACTTCGTAACAGAGTCCCCTTCACCAACTGGGACAAAAGCACTCTATACATATTTACAAGAAGCAAATAAAAAGGTGCAAACACAATCGATTCACCCATCAGAAATGAGAGCAAGAGACGCAAAAGAAGTTAGAATATTAATCAATCCGTCAATCTATACAAACCAGCAGGTTATTGATAGTTACACAGATTATATAATGGATGGGAACACCATTATTTTATGGAAGTATAATCCTGATGGTCTATTCGACTTGAAAGCTGACTATGTGGATATATCAGATGATACCACGGAAGAGATTCAAACTAACAATCTATCCTTCGACGCTCAGATTGAAAGTGCAGTTAGGCTAGATGCTTTAGAGAGCGATCAAGTTTTATTGGAAGATGAACTTGGTGTTATTGGTTTAGAACGACAAATAGGTGCAGGGAAATTAATCACCATTCTGGAACCCGGTTGGCTCACTAATGAGGTTATTACGAAAGAAGACCATACAGCATTAGTTTTCTATATTCTTTCATTAGTAGACAGTACCTCTTTTATATTTGATGAGTATGGCAGGAGTGCAGGTGGACAAATTACATCCCATCTCTCCTTATACCCTAATTGGGCATATATCCTTCTAGTAGAAGGCATTCTGTTCGCTATTCTTATTCTTTGGTACCAGGGAAAACGATTTGGTCCCATTATTCCAGTAAGAGAGGAAAATATCAGGTTCAGTGATGAACGAATCAAGGCATTAGCCATTTGGTATTTAAAAGGAAAAAACTATCACGCGTCATTAGTCGACCAGGCTAATTTTCTAAAAGAAGTTATTCGTGAAAGATTTGGCATTCCCTATAGTAAAAATTGGAGAGAACGATTAGAAGCACTTGAACAAAAGATAGACATACCTGCAGATGAACTGAAGATTTTAGCAAGGGAACTTGAGGAGATCTTACAACAAGATAACGTTCATAAGCAGGAATATATTCAATGGTCAAAATCTATTAACAATATCCGGAAAGAGGTGGAAAAAGGATGAGCGAAACAATTTCATCCCTTTTATCAAAATATGAAGAAAGAATTATAGGTCAAGGTAAAAACTTACGATTATTACTTACAGCCGCGTTAACTGGTGGCCATGTATTAATTGAAGGGGTACCTGGAACAGGGAAAACCCAAATGGTCAAAACGCTTGCAAAATTAGTTAGTGGAACATTCAGCCGCATACAATTTACACCAGACTTGTTACCAAGTGATATTACGGGTAGTTCAATCTATAATATGAAAGAACATTCCTTCCAAACAATTAAGGGTCCCATTTTTACCAATGTACTATTAGCTGATGAAATTAATCGTACACCTGCTAAAACCCAGGCAGCCCTATTAGAAGCAATGGAAGAGAAGCAAGTAACTATTCAAGGAGAAACTTATCCATTACCAGACTTTTTCTTTGTTGCCGCAACACAAAATCCAATAGAATTCGAAGGAACCTATCCTTTACCGGAAGCACAGCAAGACCGTTTTCTATTCAAACTTATCATTGACTTTCCAACATTAGAGGAAGAAATTAAAATCCTGCATTTAGTAGTTAATGAGCAATCTTCACCTGCAGATATTTCCGCTATGTTCTCTCAAGAGGAACTACTACAAACACAGCAGCAAATCCGCAGCATTACAATTAGTGATCAGATTGCGGATTATATGATAAAAATCGTAAGGAAAACGCGGGAAATAGAAAATATTCAAAATGGTGCAAGTACACGTGCAGCGATCTCCATCGCTAAAGCCGCTCAAACATGGGCTTATCTAGAGAATAGAGATTACGTTACACCAGATGATGTTAAGGTGGTAGCATTACCTAGTTTACGGCACCGCATCCAACTATCTCCTTATGCAGAATTGGAGGGATCTGATATCGATGAAACGATTCAACAATTGGTGGGATCGATTACTGTTCCGAGATAGAGGAATTGTTCCAACAGAACGACTGTTACTTTTATTTTTAATTTTCTCTACCCTGTTATTAATCTTATCGTTTTGGCGCTTCTCTTGGCTATTCCTGGGAGTTACAACGTTTATCGTTATATTCCTGTCCTTATTGGATATTATTTTCATCCCCAATAGAAAAGAGGTGACTGCAAGCAGAACACTTCCTGCTGAAATGGAACGTTATGATAAAAGTACTGTTTCTATTAATATCATTAACCGTTCAAACAATGACAGTTATGTAAGACTTGTTGATGAGATACCTGCATCATTCCAGACGATATTCCCGTCCAATATACCTTTACATAAACAAAGTGACGTAAATATTGACTATGAGGTCTTCCCCCAGCTTCGAGGGAAATATAAAATAAATAAACTGTACTTAAGGTTCAAAAGTAATGTAGGATTATGGGAAAGGCAAATCACTGTCTCTTTACCTGAAGAGGTAAAAGTTATCCCAAACTTATCGGAAACCAAGCGTTACCTCGAAAGTGCGCAAAATTATTTATTACATGAAGGGATAAAAATTCGCAAAACAAAAAGTGGTGCTGGTGAATTTTCTAAAGTTCGCAGTTATGTTGTCGGTGATGACCCAAGGAAAATCAACTGGCGGCAATCTGCGAAATTACAAGAAGTGATGACAAATGAATTCGAGCCGGAACATGGTAAACATATTACTATATTAATAGATTGCGGCCGCATGATGGGTGTTGAGTTAACGGAAAGCAACCGATTGGAGAAGTCAATCGAAGCGGCCATTACCCTTGCAGCCGCTGCTTTAAATAATGGGGACTATGTAACGGTTGTGGTATTTTCTAAAGATATCAAGGAAGTGGTACCAGCAGGGAGAGGATTATCTCATTTAGACAAGATTTTGCAAAGCATCTATGCCGTACAAGTTGATCCACAAGAATCCAACTACCCTTTAGCACTGCAATATGTTCAATCAATACAATCAAAACGGAGCATGCTCATCCTGTTTAGTGATGTACAGACATTTATACATGAAAACCATAACCTGTTGTACATGAAGAAAGTAAGGAAAAAGCATCTTTTCTTAATGCTTGGTATTGAAGATCAATTATTGCAGCAAAAAATTAGAACAGAACCTGCCACTGCCTTTAATACAATGCAAAAAAGTGTTGCTCAGAAACATGTTCTTTATCAAAAAGAAGTAATGTTGCATTGGGAAAAGCATGGACTGCCAATGCTGGAAGCACCTGCTGAAAGATTAGCGGTAACTGCTGTATCTCAATATATCCAAATATTAAACAGAGGATTGTTGTAACATTCTCCTTTGTTTCAACACATGACCAAGAATCATGTAAACAATTAAACCTATACCCGTAGTGATTGCGACAACATATTTTGCTTCAAGTGACAGATCTGCGGGTGTAATATAACCTTCAATGATTCCTGCAATAACAAATAGCGGAATGGTGCCAATTAATAACTGTACAGATCGAATTGTTTGTCTCTTTAATTGATATCCCCTTGAATATTTTCCTGGGACAAACAATTTATAGCCCATTAACAACCCTGCCCCACCTGCGATAAAAATGGCAAAAAGCTCAATAACACCATGTGGCACAATATATGCCCAGAAAACATAGGTATTACTGTAATTCCAAAACAAACCAGCTAGCGCACCAACTAAAATACCGTTAAAAATCAGTACATAAACAGTTAAAAGACCGAATGTTATTCCTCCTGCAAAAGCGAGGATTGCCACTCGGATATTATTTGTCATGATTTCTGCAGACATCACTGAATGACTGACTGCTGCAGGGTCTACACCAAGCATTTCCGGGTCAACAGCCTGAACCATATCTTCAGGTAAGATTCCGTAAATATGCAGCGGATTACTGATGACTGCAATAAAACTAGCTAACCCACCCAGGAAGAATAAGAGCATTGCGATTAGGATTGCTTTCCATTGTTCCAATAGCAAACCAACAAACTTCGTACTAAAGAAATTACTTACTTGTTTCCATGAAGACTGCTCTTTGCGATAAAAAACATTGTGTGCCCTAGCTACTAATTCATTCAAATAACCTGTCACATCATCATTCGGAAAGTATGTTTGACTATAGGATAAATGCTGCGACACTTTTTGATATGTATGATGGAATTGGTCAATTATTTTAGTTGACTGTTTTTTTTGCAGTTGCTTCGTAAGTTTCTCTAGCCTGTCCCAATCAGAACGATTTTGTTTTATAAAATGATTCAATTGCATATAATCACCTGTTTTTCTATCATTTTACTATTATTATAATGGATTATTCGAAAGGTGAATAGTAATTATCTATATTTTTTAGAAAGGTGTGTTCAAATGGAACAAGAAAAACTAAATGTCAAAACACCCGAATATGTCTCTTTGCAATTTCAAATAGCCGGATTAGGCTCACGGGCTACTGCATTCATCATTGATCAAACCATATTAATCTTAGCTCAATTGGCTGTTTATCTCCTCTTTTTCTTAGGGTTAGAAAATAACTTATGGAATGGCAACATATTTACCGAGTTTGACGAAATGTTACTTGCTTTGATGTTAATTTTGGTATTTATATTAAACTATGGTTACTTCATTATATTAGAATTTTTCTGGTCCGGGAGAACTCTCGGAAAACGTCTATTAGGTTTACGTGTTATTCAGGAAAATGGTCATAGAATTACATTTTTATCGAGTTTGATCCGCAATTTTATGCGAATAGTTGATAGCTTACCTTCAGGCTATATCGTTGGACTACTTTTAATTTTTCTGCACCCTAAACACAAGCGATTAGGTGACATGACAGCAGGTACATTAGTCGTCCATGAACACCAACTGAACAAAAAACAATCACGAATGGAAAAGTATATACAAACAAAAGGATTATCAAAAGATATGCTAGAATTAAGTGCATTTCAATTAAACCAATTTAGCAAAAAAGATTGGGACCTGCTATCAACATATTGTCAGAGGGTGATCGATATGTCTACAGAAGAGAGAGATGAGTTAACAAATAAAGTAGCAGACATACTATTAGTAAAAGTCGAGGATTCTGTTCAAAGTATAGCTAGATCACGCCAAGATCAGCTCCTTATCTTATACTTAAATCTAAAAGAAGAATGGGAATATTAATCAATTAGAGCTATGTACCATTATATTAACAGAATAGGACGGTAGAAGGATGATTGTAACGACAGCAGGACGCGTCAAGAATGATTTAATATATAGAGCGAAAAAAATAGCTAATAGCTATAATATGGTTTATGTCGAGATAAATGGCCGTTCTATCCAGACATTAAAAGATATAGTACAAGAAGACATTGTTATTGTGGGAACAGAGGGATTGTTTGTATCATCATTAAACAGTGACCAAAAGCTGTTTTTTCATCCAAATTTGGCAATGGTTCGAGCAAAAAGGATGCTTCAAAACCAAAAGGATCCCTTGGTAGAGATAGCTAAATTAAAAGAGGGAATGTCCATGTTAGATTGCACATTAGGATTGGCGTCCGATAGCATTATAGCAAGCATTGCAGTCGGCTTTGGCGGCTCTATTTACGGATTGGAAGGGAACCCATTAATTTATCTTTTGACAAAAGAAGGATTGTCCACATTTGTAAGCGGGAACCAATTATTTGACAAGGCAATGAGGAAAATTAATGTGATAAACAAGGAGCACTATTCCTACATGAAAAATGCGGAGACAGATTCGGTTGATATTGTTTATTTTGATCCAATGTTCGACAAAGGGATTAAAGATTCCACTGGGATTAATTCAATAAGAGACTATGCCTTAAGAAATTCAATGACTTACAAAGTCATTGAAGAGGCTAAACGGGTTGCGAGAAAACGTGTTATTTTGAAAGATCATTGGAAGAGCGACCGTTTTATACAGTTTGGTTTTACACAGCATAAACGCAAGACAGCTTTATTTCATTATGGAGTAATTGAATTGACGTAAGCTTGCATTTAATTTTGCTTTTAAATCCAGCAACATCTACATTTAATGAATCACTGTCCTAAATCAATTTATTCCTGTAACTTCTCTAGACGACAAGAAACCTCCTGACACTTTGTGTGCAGGAGGCTTTATTTTCAATCTAGTCCATTTCTTTCTTCTACATGACTAGTTAGTTGTTAATTATTGGTGTTCAACGATAGCTGGTTGAACTTGGGTGTTTGCATCTAAATCTAAGTTCATCTCTACTTTCAGTTTTTTACGACGGGAAGAAATTTTTTCCACGACGGATAAAACTAGAAAAGTAAGCAGAATAGTCAAAGTTACCATGTATAAAGAAGTTACCATAGTCAACTATCCCCTTTCACAATTAAAATCCTTCATTTATTAATGAATTCAAGTATATACTACCATATTTTATGGATTTGTAAATATATATTATTAAATTCTTTTGAATTCTTTTCAATTCTCTTTATTATAATCAAATACTCTTAATTTGCTTAGACTTTTTTTGTGAGAGTTTAGTTGGAAATTATAAATAAAATGAATAAATATTCGAAAATATTCCGAATTTTCAGATTAATCGAAACCTGGCAGCATTTTATACCGTATAATTAGCAAGAAAACTATTTATTAGGAGCTGTGAAAATGAATAATCACGAGATTGATTACAAGTTATACGGTGATGATATGCAATTTGTCGAAGTAGAATTAGACCCGCATGAAACAGTTATTGCCGAGGCGGGAAGCCTTATGATGATGGACGGAGATATCAAGATGGAAACAATTTTTGGTGATGGCTCATCAAACCATGGGGGATTAGTTGGCAAGCTCATTGGGGCAGGTAAGAGGGTCATTACAGGAGAAAGCCTGTTTATGACAACATTTACGAACAATGGTGCCGGCAAGAAACATGTCTCTTTCGCCTCCCCCTATCCTGGTAAGATTGTTCCGATGGATTTAAGTGAACTCAACGGCAGAATCATCTGCCAAAAGGATGCCTTTCTAGCTGCAGCAAAAGGAGTAACTATCGGTATAGAATTCCAACGTAAAATTGGTACAGGGTTTTTTGGTGGTGAAGGATTTATTATGCAAAAACTTGAAGGAGATGGAATGGCTTTTGTTCATGCAGGCGGTACTATTTATCAAAGAACACTGCAACAAGGGGAAAAATTAAAAGTAGATACTGGATGTCTCGTTGCTATGACTGGTTCTGTAGACTATAATATTGAATTCGTCGGCGGGATTAAAACAGCACTGTTTGGTGGTGAAGGTATCTTTTTCGCTACATTAACAGGTCCTGGCAGTGTTTGGATTCAATCACTTCCATTTAGCCGCTTAGCTAGCAAAGTGTTTGCTGCATTGCCAGAGAAAGGCGGGAATAAAGGGGAAGGTGGAATTGGCGGACTATTCGATATGTTTAATAAATAATACAAAAAACTCCCTTAGTCAATTGTAAAACATAACTAAGGGAGTTAATCTTTTAACATTGCTTTTATCCCTGCAATATTTATACCTTGGTCAATATATGCTTTTATCTGTTTCAGCTTTTCAATATCGTTTAATGAGAATAATCTTCTGTTGCCTAAATTTCTTTCCGGTGCAATCAAACCTTGTTCTTCATAATAACGAATTTGTCTGCCGCTTAATTGGGTTAATTCCTCTACTACACTAATTGGAAAGGTTGCCTTATGATCCGGAATTTCGTGATTCAATTCATATCGCCCCTCTCATCCACCCTATGGTAAACTCGCTATATGAGTGTAAGCATCTTTAAGATTCTTAAATCCCATGTCTTCTACTTTTTTTAAACATTCTGACCAAATCTTTGCTGTGGCTACCGCATCATATAAAGCATGGTGTCTTCTCCCAATTTCCACACCATAATATTCACACCAATCATCTAAAGTGATATGTTGCATAGTTGGGGCAACAACCTTTGTAAGAAAAGTTGTATCAATTATCCGGTGTTGAAAACTTGTTTTTAATGCGATCCAGCTTGCATGCTTCATAAATTGCTTCTCATGACTAGAATGATGGGCGACAAGTGTATCACTCCGTACAAATTGAAAGAATTGACGTAATACTTCATCGAGTGGTTCTGCTTGACGTAATTCATATGAGGTAATCCCTGTTAGTGTTTCAATATTTTTTGCTAATGGCGATTCATTATAAATCGTCTTATAGAATAATTGATCCTCATGCACTTTTGATCCAATCATTTTAATTGCTCCAATTGATAGAATCCGGTCCCCATTATATGGATAAAATCCTGTTGTTTCGATATCAAATACAACAAACGGTAATTCACAAAAAGGTATATTTAACACATCTTTCTTTTTGAGCTCTCTTTGTAAATTTCTCATATAGGCAATTTTTCTAGCATCCGTCTGGTTTGCAATGGAAGTCACATCATTTCCATATACTTTCCCTGACATTTGCTTAATAAATTGCAGCATTTGGTTCATTACCATAAAGAACACTCATTTTCAATAAAGTTTTTTGTTTTATCAAATAACTCTGCACCACTTTTCATGAAATGTTTCAACTCCTGTTTATCACTTTTCGATAATTGTTTTAGTGATACGTAATGCACCTCATCATAATTCTTTGCCTTTTTCGTATGTTTGTATCGAAACTCTAATAATCTTTCAAACTGATCCTCATACTCCAACAAAAAAGGATAGCTGTCTTTTAAACATTGAAATCTAACCGCTGTTGATACATGCAAATCATGGTTAACTAATGCTAATAATCTCAGAGCATTCACATACGGGAAGAATGCGGTGGTCTTTAAATGAATATGACCTGTCATTGGTCCCGATTGTTCTGGTAATAATTGACCGAAGATACCGATTCCTTTTCTAATATAATCCACATTATCGATTAGTCTTTTGTAGACACGGGTGTCACTGTCTAAATGATCGAATGTTGCCCTTTTAACAGCATCTAAAAAAGCAGTATCACCGATTAACACCCGCGAATCAAAAAAAGTAGAAAAATGCCTTAATGATTGCCATGTCGCCTCATCTAGCCAGTGCTCGACTTGATATGACCAATTTTCTACTGAATGTGTCCACATAGGCTCTGAAGCCATTACTTTTCCTTCGCATTTTGGATAACAGACGATTTCTAACCCATTAGCAATTTCCTCACCTAACTGTAAGAAATATTCTTTTTCTGCACTGGTACCTTTATATACAATGCCATGGTCTTGGTCTGTCCATAATGATTGTTCACTTCTTCCAGCACTTCCCATTACGAAAAAAGCGAAGGGAGCAGGTGCTTTCCCCTGCTCTTCTTCTATCTTCCGCAATGCAGTTTTTACAGTTTGTTCAATTAATCGATCATGAAATATATTTAGATCCTGATAATTGCTTTGTTTATGGATATTTTGCTCCCGAAAGAGTTTGATCTCTTCATAATCCATAACGGAAGTCAGCTCCTTTAGACATATTACTTCGCTTGTTGTTCACTTGGATGCGGAATATTCTCAGGATAACCGTAGCTTCCATGTTCACTTAAGTCAAGACCAATAATTTCTTCCTCTTCAGAAACCCTTAAGCCTCCCATTACTTTATCCATAACTTTTAGAATAATAAATGATACGACAAATGCATAAACACCACTAGCTGCTACACCTAAAATCTGTACACCTAGTTGTTCCAATCCACCGCCGTAGAATAATCCCGGAAGACCCCAATCCATACCAACCGATAATTCATGTGTTGCAAAGAAACCTGTTGAAATCGTACCCCAAACACCTACAGTACCGTGTACAGATAAGGCGAAGATCGGGTCATCAATTTTAGCACGATCAAATAAACGCATACTTCCATATACCATCAATCCACCTACAGCACCGATAAGAACAGCTGCCCAAGGCTCTACGAAACCACAAGATGCTGTGATAGCTACTAAACCTGCTAACGCACCATTTAATGTTGTCGGTACATCCGCTTTACCTGTAAACGCCCATACGATGAACATTGCTGCAATCGCACCAGCCGCCGCTGCTAATTGTGTATTCAAAATAACATAACCAAAGAATGCATCGGAAACCCCAAAGGTACTTGCACCATTAAATCCAAACCAGCCTACCCATAAAAGTAATACGGCTAATGCTGTGTAAACCTGGTTGTGACCTGCTATATCGTTAGATGAACCGTCTTTGTTATATTTGCCAATACGCGGTTTCAATATAATTGTTGCAGCAAGTGCTGCCATGGCACCAGTTAAGTGTACAACTGTCGAACCTGCAAAATCTTGTTTGCCATGGTCTACTAACCAGCCTCCACCCCAAATCCAGTGTGCAACTACAGGGTAAACTAATGCGGAGAACAGGACCGCAAATACTACATATGCTGATAATTTCGCCCGCTCTGCAAACCCGCCAAAAGCAATTGTTAAAGCAATAAGTGCAAACATCATTTGAAACATAAAATCAACTGCTGGGGATAACCCTTCCTCAGCGAATGTTGTATCACCATAAAAGAAATTAGATAGTCCAATAAACCAGTTACCTTCACCATATATAAATCCATAGCCTACTGCCCAAAAAACTAGTGACCCAATACCGATCGTAAAAATTGTTTTGCCTGCAATGTGACCGGCATTTTTCATTCTTGTTGAACCAGCCTCAAGTAAAATAAATCCGGCAATCATTAATAAAACTAAAAAAGTACCAATAATGACCCATAAATTATCCATAAGTACAGTTTCCATAATGTTTTTCCTCTCCTTGTTAATATTATTAACATCATCTGTTAAACATAGTTTAAACCGATTTCTACTCGCTCACAATTTTCATGTCAGATTTCCTTACATTGTTTTTTGTTTTTTAGTGAAGGAAAAACATGCTATGTATTTAATTAATGAAACACCCCCTGGGCTAAGCAGATTCTGTTTTCCATTCCACCCAAATCTTTTTACTTTTGAAACGATCTGCTTCATTTACACACAAAAACCCCCAACATGGTTGGGAGCTTTGTCTGTAATCATTCTCTTATATCTTTCAGCAATTTGTATGCTTCATTATCTGTTTGAGCATTTAGCAACATATCTCTAAAATCTTCATCTGCCATTTTCCTCGATAACATTTGCAATATTTTTAAATGGGCATCATCTTCTGCCCCTTCAGGTAGAGCGATCATAAAGATAAATTTAGCCAATGAGTCATCAACACAATACCAATCGACCCCAGCTTTTTTAATACCAAAGGCGATTCCAGGCACCTTAACCGCATCTGATTTACCATGAGGAATTGCCATATTCATACCAATACCTGTAGAGCTTTCCTCTTCTCTTTCGATAATTGCCTGTTTAAAGTCTTTTTTAGATGTTAATATGTTTTCTTTGTACAGTTTTTCAATTAATTCATCAATTATTGCCTCACGAGAATCACCTTGTAAATTTGTATCGACTAACTCAACATTAGTAATATCAGTTAATTGGTTAATTTCTTCTAACTGCTTAGTATGTTCATTAACTGAATTTGCTCTCGGCTTCTCTCCTAATTGAGCCAACTCTGTTGCACTATTCCAAACATCATTTTTCAACGATTTAATCACAAGTGCCGTTATTGCAGAACCTATGATGATAGCAAATAAGACCATTAACACATTCATCACCTCTAATTATTTTTTGATAGATACCCGAACGGGAACGAAACTTATTGCCTTTCACAAAGGAAACTCCATTGTTTTCTGTAAACAATGGAGTTTGTGATTGATTAGCTTTATATCATTATAATAATTGACCAAATACATAATTTATCAAAAACCACAAGATTCCAAAAAATATAATTAAATATGTTACATATTTGATTATTGCTACACCGACTTTACTCGAATCAGTTTTCTTTTCTTTCTTCTGAACTTCTATATCTTTATTCTCATCCATACCTTTCATACCACTCCAATCTTGAGGCTATTATTCAATACCCAAGATATCTTTGCTTTAAACGTTTCAAAAATGTTCAACCTAATTCTATCCGTTCTCCCAAAAAAAAAAAAAAAAAAATAAGCACACAAAAAACTGTGTACTTACCTTGCTCTAATTTGATCCTGAAAACCAATCTCCTTGTGTGACCCATCACAAAATGGTTTGTTTTTTGATGCGCCACAACGGCATAAAGAGAATTTCTCTTTTGTTGTAAATTGGTTTCCTTCTGCATCCACTAGTTCTACATCACCTGTTACCAGTATAGATCCATTGTCTCTAACTTTTAATTGCACTTTTTTATTTTCTGTCATTTTTATTACCCCCTAACACAAAATATTATCGGTTTCCCACCAATATGTCTAGATAGTTTCACGTATAAAATAGGAAAATGAGCAAACATTAAAATGAAAGGTGGGATATCGAATGGAAATAAGTAATTATTTTGATCAAGCAATTGCAGATTACAAACGCGGTACTACCAGAATGAAAGAGCATCTCCCAGATATGACAGAAGGGTATTTTCATTTTACCGAAGAGGCTTTTCGAGAAGGATCAATTGACCAAAAGAGCAAACAATTAATGGCATTAGCAATAAGTATTTATGCCCAAGATGAGTATTGCATTATTTACCATACAAAAGGCGCTGTAGAACTCGGTGCAAGTGAAACAGAGATAATGGAAACATTAGCAATTAGTGCAGCACTTGGTGGTGGAGCCGCATTTGCACAGGCTGTAACATTAGCGATGGATACTTATACTTATTATCAGGATAAATTACATTAGAACAAATCAAAAGAATGCTTGGACAGGGTACTGTCCAAGCATTCTTCTTACCGTGAAAGCACATTTATAATTTATAAGGTGTTTCTTGATAGACATAATAATTTAACCAATTAGATATTAGCATATTAGAGTGTGTTCTCCAACGTAACTTAGGTGTTTTGGCTGGATCATTGTTTGGATAATAGTTAACCGGTATCCTCGGCTTAAGACCCGCTTCTATGTCCCTGTCATACTCTTTTTGCAAAGTATATGCATCATATTCCGGATGACCAGTTATAAAGATTTGCTTCCCATCTGTTGAAGCGACAATATATACACCAGCTTGTTCTGATTCACTTAAGATTTTTAATTCAGGCACCTTATTAATATCAGTTTTTCTTATATCTGCATTTCTAGAGTGTGGTACAACGAATTCTTCATCAAAGCCACTCAGCAGTTTCTCTTGCGGGTCTGTTAAGTAATGAGTATATATACCTGATAACTTATCATCCATAATATATTTATCAATACCAAAGTGATAATACAGTCCAGCCATCGCTCCCCAACAAATATGCAAAGTAGATGTTACATTTGTTTTGCTCCATTCCATAATTTCAGAAAGTTCCTCCCAATAGGTTACCTCTTCATAGGGAAGTTTCTCGATCGGGGCACCTGTTATAATTAATCCATCATATCTATTAGCTTTTACATCATTTATTGATTTATAAAATTGTTTTAAATGCTCTGCTGAAGTATTTCTAGATGTATGTGTGCTTGTATGCAATAACCCTACTTCTAATTGCAGCGGGCTATTACCTAATAAACGCAGTAAATGCGTTTCAGTTTGTTGTTTTAATGGCATCAGATTTAATATCAGAATTTTTAGTGGGCGAATATCTTGTGTAAACGCACGACTTTCATCCATGACAAAAATATTTTCTTCCTGCAATTTACTCTTTGCTGGCAGTAAATCTGGCACTTTAATAGGCATAAGGCGAAACTCCTTTATCTATCTAATTACTTGATACCCAAGCAATTCATATTTTTCACCACGATAAGATCTATTTTACCTATTTCCCCCGATAAAATAAAGGAAAAAGTTTGATATAGATACAATATTATCTGTTAGGAAAATTGTCCTGTAGCACGAATTAATCGTTAGTCTTAGAATAATGTATTATTCTCAATCTTCCGACTTCAAATGGTAAAAAAGATGCCTTCTAATTTATTATGAAAGGCATCCATCTAACTTTTCTTAAGACATCCATTTAGGCGGAGTATTCTTCCCCCAATAAATATCAGCGATCGTATAATGTTCTTCAAAATTATCGTTGGCTAAGTGGTAGTGAAATTGGAAAAAATAACCCTCCTGCGGACGCTTTACCCGCTTGACGTGGAATGTAGCTATATCTTTCTTTGAATCAACATCATACAAATTAAAGATTCTTTCCCCGTATCCTGATGCAGGATCTTCTGCAATCACTAAATATTGACTCTGTTTCTCACCAATCTGGTCATACAATTGCTCTAGTACTGATTCCAAATTTGGTAACACGACTTCTTCCAATTCAAGGTCGATTCCTGATGCGATTTTTCCACCCAGTTTCTCCATTAACTGATACTTTGCTTGATCAGTTAATGCCCCAAGATAAAGTTCATTATTAAATTCGTTAACAGGTGGATCTTGTAATTCAACATCTACCTGTTGCTCTGAAACTCTGGATAAGTCATTGCTGCTCGGGGATACTTCGCCTTTATCAGAATCATCCATATCAGCATCAACATAAATCGGCGGTACATAAAGCCCGAGTGTTAAAATAGTGACCATCATTACAGTTATTTTTTTCATCCACTTATTCATCTCAGCCGAACTCCTTCACATCGTCTTAATAAAATTTTACCATGTTTTAATTTTTTGTCCATACATGTTCATTGTTTTTTGAGGATTTACACAGTTTTTACTTAAGGGTGAAAAATCTTGATAGAACTGGATTATACCCGGTTTTAGTATAATTTACTGAAATTTATGGAAGAGTAGTAATAGTCAGAACAAGAAAGGAGCAGTGCAGACATTGGAACGAAATTACTCAGATAAATGGAAAGAATATGAAAGAGATTTTGACCATGCAGTTGCTGAAGAAGTTATTCGAGATGTTGCGTATTACCGCACACTTTTATCAAATATTATTATGATTGGTGCCCCTAATGAAGATTGGGTATTAGTCGACACAAGTTTACGCCAATACCATGATCGTATCTTACACGCTTGTGAGGAACGTTATGGTACAAAGCCGCCAAAAGCAATTATTCTAACACACGGCCATTTTGATCATGCAGGCTCCGCAAAAAAGTTAGCAGAACATTGGCAAGTTCCTGTATATATACATGAAGCGGAGATGGATTATGTTACAGGCAAGAAAGCTTATCCACCTGGCGATCCAACAGTAGGGGGCGGACTTATTTCACTACTGTCGGCAGCATTTCCGACAAAACCAGTCCATTTAGAGAAAATGATAAAACCATTACCGAATGATGGTACTATTCCCCACTTAAAGGAGTGGCGCTACATCGAAACACCTGGTCACACGCCTGGACATATTAGTTTATATAGAGAGAAGGATCAAATCTTCATCGCAGGAGATGCTATTTCAACAGAAAAACCAGAGTCCTCATGGTCTGTAATATTTCCTTTTCAGCACATTTACGGTCCACCTGCATATTTTACCGAGGATTGGATGACTGCTGAACAATCAGTGAAGAAAATCGCTGCATTAAATCCATCGGTGATTATAGCTGGTCATGGTATACCGATGCATGGAGAAATGATGCAAAAAGAGTTAAAAGAATTAGCCACTAATTTTATTGATCAGGCAATTCCTAAACATAAAAGACATTGATCAAGTATAGAATAAAACTAGCTAAGAGTATTTGTGATAAAAATAATAGAGACTAGCTACTGCTAATCTCTATCATATGCTTCTTGGTCAATATCGGATGGCCGGCTATTTTTAATAAAGAAGGTTATAACCAAACCAATTGTTGTAATAATAGATAAAACTAAAAATGCAACATTTGATGCGACAATACCCGGGAATGGATCCCCATTTTGCTCTGCTGCTGTTTCTGTTGTTGTTAATACTGTCACAAGAATTGCAGTACCAACAGATGCTGAAACATTACGTAAAGTATTGTCCATCGCGGCACCATGAGCAATTAATCGTTTTGGTAACTGGTTTAGACCAGCTGTCGCAATTGGCATCATCACCATAGAAATACCTAACATTCTGATCGCGAATACAACGGTCAAATATGTCATCGAAGTATTTTCATCTAATATAGTAAATAAAAATGAACCGATTGTCATTAATGCTAAACCTGGAATAGCAAGCCACTTCGCACCAATCTTATCAAAAATGCGGCCTGTAATTGGAGACATAAACCCTGTAATTAATGCCCCAGGTAAGATAACAAGACCAGCATCTACCGCCGTGAAATCCCGTGCTTCCTGCATATATAATGGAATTAGTGTTTCGACTGCGATGAGACCCATAAATGATAGCATTCCGACTGTTACTGTTAATGGAAAAATCGAATACTTAAAAACTCGAAATTCTAACATCGGGTGCTTTAACTTTAATTGACGCATAATGAATGTAACTAATGATATTGCACCAACTACTAACACAGTAATGGTTACAGGGGAGTCCCATCCGTTGTTCCCAGCACTTGTAAAGCCATATAACAAGCCTCCAAAACCTAATGACGAAAATATAATGGAAAGAATATCAAGTTTAGGTTTGGAGATTTCGGTAACATTTTTCATCACGAAGTAGGCAATAACAATATCAATAATAGCAATTGGAAGAATGATGTAGAACAAAACACGCCAAGAATAATATTCTGTTACCCATCCGGACAAAGTCGGGCCAATTGCAGGTGCAAAAGAAATGACTAAACCGACTAATCCCATCACACTTCCTCGCTTATTCACCGGGAATATCATCAAGAAAACTGTTTGCATTAATGGAAGCATTACACCAGCACCAGCTGATTGAATAATACGGCCTGCAAGTAATACGGAAAAATTCGGCGCGAGCGCTGCTACTAATGTACCAACAGCAAACACACTCATAGCTGTAAGAAATAATTGCCTTGTTGTAAAACGATCAATCAAAAATGCACTGATCGGAATCATAATACCATTGATTAACATAAAGATAGTTGTCAGCCATTGTGCAGAATTGGCTGTAATGCCCATCTCTTCCATAATTGGCGGTATTGCTGTAATCATTAATGTTTGATTTAAAATTGCGATAAATGTACCTGCCAACAATAGTGTAACAATCGTACCGCGTTTTTGAACTGAATTAGCCATCTATTCACACCTTTCCTTTACATTTTAATTTATTTATTTCTAGTCACGAAAGATATTGTATGCTTTTTATTAATAAAAAGCAAAAAATAGAGACTGTGATATTGTCTCTATTTCAGCCATCCTTTTTCCTTCACTTTCGCTATTGCTTCAATCCGATTTTCCACTTCTAGTTTATCCAAAATAATCGATATATAGTTTCTAACTGTACCATTTGAAAGAAAAAGTTCCTTCGCTATATTTTTCGTTGTTTTTCCATCAGCCATTAATTTCATTACATCAATTTCCCGATCTGTTAAGGGATTAGACTCTGTAAATGCAAGGTCAATTAATTCCGGAGCATAGATACGTTTGCCATCCATAATCTTTCGAATGGATTCCGCCAGTTCTTCACTCGGACTATCCTTCAATAAATAACCCATTACACCTGCATTTCTCGCCCTTTCAAAATATCCCGGTCTAGCAAAAGTTGTTAGGATAATTACTTTACATTGGTGTTCTGCCAACATTTCTGCTGCATCGAGTCCAGTTTTCAACGGCATTTCAATGTCCATTATACAAATATCAGGGTCCGTCTCATTTACGAGTGTTATCACTTCTTCTCCATTATTTGCTTTCCCTACCACTTCCATATCCTCTTCCAGATCAAGCAAAGAACCTAATGCGCCTAGTAAGAGTTGCTGGTCCTCCGCTAAAACGATGCGAATCAAATTTGATCCCTCCCCTAATTCTTAATTATCTTCGGGATGGTGATGTTTAATGCCAATCCATTCTCCTGAATACTTACATTGATGTTACCATTGACAAATTCGAGCCTTTCTCTCATCCCTTTTAATCCATTTCCATACACTATATCACCATCGGATCCTATACCGTTATCTATAATTATTAATTCAAACTGTTCTGAGTTTTCTTTTAAATTAATGAAGCAATAGCTTGCTCCACTATGTTTGACTACATTGGTGACAGCTTCTTTTAAGCACATACTCAATACATTCTCAATAAATAATGGAATATTGTCTTCTCGTGCCTCTATTATTACTTCATGATTAATTCGTGCTACACGCAGCAACTGCTTCACATGTTCAATTTCGTCAGCAATTTTTACACTGCGCATTTCCGATACCATTTCACGCACTTCTTTCAAAGCTTGGCGAGCTGCTGTTTGAACATCCTGCATTTCTTTTTTTGCTGCTGCACTATCCTTATCAACCAGTTTACTAGACAGTTCACTTTTCATTCCGATCATCGATAACCTCTGTCCTAGCGTATCATGGAGATCACGTGCAATACGGTTCCTTTCTTCTATGATAGCTAACCTTGCAATTTTGCGATTGGCATCTTCCAACTTCCCTTCTAACTCCTCTTGTTTGAAACGATTATAACGATTAATCGGGATCAAAATGATTCCTAAAACAGTCATAACAAGAAATGGCAATTGGCCAATTATTAAGGCGTAATCTATAAGGAACGTACCTAATATAGCTAAAACAGTTGTCACTAAATGAATGACATACATCGTAATAAATCCTGCTTTCCTTTTTATATTCCCTATAAAAAAAGCAGTAAATAATGCAAAATAAGCATAACCGAAAAGCATTATCATCGTAACATTAATTAAGAATTCAATACTTAATCCTACGTGAACGAGCTTTCCTCTAGAAGAAAAAGTTATCCAGTAAACGGCAAAAAATATTAACGTTAAACCAATACCTACACCTATTTCAATTAGCGATGTAGAACGAAATATAAAGTAAAATGGAAGCACACAAAAAATAATCCATATGTATAAACTTAATCCGGTATTCTTCGGGAAGATATGGTACCAGTTTTGCACTTCCAACATCCTTTCCCATCCAATTTAACATTATTATACCACTTTGAGAAAATCATAAAATATCTGTATGCCTATAAATATTTTTTCTCTAAAAAAAACAAACGCTCCGATTAGGAACGAAGCGTTTGTGAAGCTTTAGTTGGTTTGACATTTCTTTTTTCTCTATCTTGTAATATATTTTTCATTTCTTTGAAGCTGATGAATGTCTTTTGGTCTTCATCATATAAGCGAAATTTAATCGATTCTAAACTTGTCTTTAATGTAATTGTCGTTGCTTTGTGCAATGGTGGTGTTTCGGTATGAGCTTTTTCAAGATTGTAATTCGGTACCCTTGGAGCAAGGTGATGAACATGGTGATAGCCTATATTACCCGTTAGCCATTCTAACCATTTTGGTAACTTGTAATAAGAACTTCCATCCACAGCAGCTTTTACATAATCCCACTCTGATTCATTTTCAAAGTAAGAATCCTCAAATTGATGCTGTACATAAAATAACCAAATCCCTAACACACCTGCTATATATGCGATTGGCAATTGAACGAGAAGGACCGCTTTCCAACCTAGTGTTAGAACAATCACTGTATAGGCAATCACTAACATAATGTTAATTAGATACGTATTCCAGCGTTCTTTTTTCCTTGCATCTTTTCGGTTTACCCGATTGTCATATAAAAACAACAGGAATGGTCCTAATCCGAACATAACTAGCGGATGGCGATATAAACGATATTGTAAACGTTCAAAACGTGAAGCTTTTTTGTATTCTTCTACTGTCATCACCCAAATATCTCCTGTACCACGCTGGTCTAAGTTGCCGCTTGTTGCATGATGAATCGAATGTTCTCTTTTCCATTTCTCAAAGGCAAAGTGTGTAATTACACCAGTAATCGTTCCTAAAATCCGGTTTAATTTCTTATTTTTAAAGAATGATTGATGGGCACAATCATGGAAAATAATAAACGTTCTTACCATAAATCCAGCAGCAATGACTGAAAAAGCTAGACTTAAGTAGATAGAAACAGACAAGCTTTGATAAGCTAAAATCCATAACAGGAAGAACGGTATGATTGTATTAACTATTTGAATGACACTTTTTTTCGTTTGTGAAGTAGCATACGGCATGACATCTTTCCGTAATTGAGCTTGCTTTTGTTTACTCATCATCATCCCTCTTTCTAAACTTTCTATTAAAGTTAGTTTACCGCAAAAGAGAGATGATTATTAGACACATCTGTCAAATATTAATCATGACAAATGTCATATTTGTTCCTCTACCTGCTAATATTAGCCGACTTCTTTGTAAAATCTGCTCCATGATAATACGTATTTTTCACCAAAATATTAGGACCAAGACATTTAACTGCCGGACAATGGCAATTAAGTGACTTTGCTGTTTTTGATAGCATCCATCTAGTGTATGCTTCTGGCAATGTCGTATCTTTAATATTTCCCAAAGCAGGCTCTTCATCATCACCGAAGTCTGTTACGATCACCTCTCCAGAAAAAATATTAACATTTAACCTTGAGCGGCCATCCGGATCATTTCTAACGGTTACATTTTTTTCTTTATATAACCTTTGAAGTAGAGCAAGTTCTTTCTCGTTTGTACTGCAAGGGTAGAATGGTAATGTTCCAAAGAGCATCCAAACATCCTGATTGCGATGATTTAATAGCCTTTCTATCCCTTCATGCATTTCTTCTAATGACAATGTCTGAAGATTAGTTGCAAAATCCACTGGATACATTGGATGTACTTCATGTCTGGCACATCCCATTTCCACTACGTGATCATGAATAAATTCTAAATAAGGAAATGTTTTTTTATTTAACATCGTTTCAGCTGATACCATAACACCTTCTGAAGCTAATCTTTGTGAGTTGTCTACCATTCGTTCAAAATACCTTTTCCGGTTTTCTTCACTAGGTTTTCTATCCATTTTCGCAAAACCTGTCTCAGCAAATTCCTCGGGTGTCCCCCAATTATGAGAGATATGCAGAACATCTAAATAAGGGATAATTGCTTCATACCTTGAATATGGCAAGGTTAAGTTAGAATTGATTTGTGTTCGGACTCCTCGGTTATGAGCATAACGTAGTAATGGGATAACATATTCTCTGACAGATTTTTTCGACATCATCGGTTCCCCGCCAGTTATACTGAGTGTGCGTAAAGATGGTATCTCATCCAGTCTCTTTTTCAATAAATCAAATGGCAGAGCATCTGGGTCTTGATTCAATAACGTATAACCCACTGCACAATGTGCACATCTCATATTACATAAGTGTGTTGTAGTAAACTCTATATTTGTTAACGTCATTTCCCCATACTCTTCTACATCCATATATGCTTCCCATGGATCGTATGTTGGAGTGATCTGCTGTAATTGCAATGTATCTATTGATGTCATATGGAACATCCTCTCTGTGTATGTGAAAGATCTCTTTTTATTTCTATTGTTACATTTGACCATTATTATTCTAACAAAAATCGTATAATAATACCTATACCATATTTAAAAAGGAACTTTATAACCATTGATCAAGATAACCATTTACAATATAGATGCAATTCCATTTAATAAACACATACGAAAAAGTTCACCTCTGTTTATAGATAAACGATACATTTTTATTTTTTTACAATATCTTAACATAGAATTCACAGTGGTAATTTATACTAAAAATAGTCCAATAGGTGGATAGAACTATTTGCCTACCACCTATATAATTATATTACTGTACGATATCTAATTTTTTTAGAGCGTAATGGAGGTACCAAAATGAAAATAGAGATTGGTGATATTGTCGAGTTTGCAATCTCGGTAAGTCCAGATACAGCTAACAGTGAAATTGATCAACTCTTCAAAGATAATATACATACACACGGAATAGTCATAACAAAGGGGAATAAACCAGTTGGTATCATAACCCGGACAGATTTTTATCAAAAACTCGGTTCTTTATATGGTTATAATTTATACATAAGCAGACCTGTTTCCCTTCTTATGAAAGAATCTATCCTTTGTTTTGATTACCAGACGTCGATCATCGATGCGAGCGAGAAGGCAATGGATCGGGGGTCAAATGAGTTATATGATGATATAATTGTTACCAGAGATGGCCAATTCTATGGAGTCATTTCCATCCGTTCATTATTAATGACTTTTGCCAGTGTACAATCACAAGTTGCTTCCTCATTGAATCCACTAACAAAATTACCTGGTAATCGAATTATCGACGAATATATTCAAGCTTTACCATCAGCAGAAAAGTTCACCATTCTTTATATTGATTTAGATCATTTCAAAACCTATAATGATGTTTACGGTTTTGCCAAAGGAGATAGAGTTATACAGGAGACAGCTTCTATTTTGCAAGCCATTGCCCGTCAATACCAAGGGTTTGTCGGACATATAGGCGGGGATGATTTTATTGTCATCATTTATGATTGGGAATTTGATACGATATGTGATGAGATTATTACAATATTTGATCAATCTATATCAACATTTTATAATCCGGAGCATCTGGAACTGGGATATGTAATCGCAGAAAATCGAAACGGTATTCTCGAAGAAGTTCCACTTGTTTCAATATCCATTGCAGCCGTATCCAACCAATTTAAGAACTTCGATTCATCTGATGATATTGTTAATTATGCCACCATAATTAAAAAAGAGTGTAAAGCGATTAAGTGCAGTTGTTTTATTTCTAATGAATTACTGTGCAAATGATAAAGACAAATTATAAGATCTTCATTAAGAAAAGGAAGAGACAGAACAAAAGTATGCACAATAAAAACGAACAATATTAGAAATATAATTTGGAATGTTTGCCTGAAATCTTGAATCTAATACACAGTGGATTAAAACTGTTTCGTGATACTTTTGAGAACGCTTAATATAAGTTTAGTTCATTTAGTCTAATCGCAGGGTTATCCCGAATTCTACAGGGGCGAACTCAGCAACTGATTTAGGTGATTCTATGAGGGCACTAGAAATACTTGTTTCGTAGTTTGTGTTTGGCTCACAAAGAAAAACCGAACTACTTCGAATATAATTCGATCATAGTTCGGCCTTTTATTTTGGCTAAAACTGTTTTGTCTCAGCCTAAACCTTCACAATAATTCTTCCTCTCGCTTTTCCTTCAAGTAATTTGGGTAAAGTATCAGGCAGTTGCTGCAATGCTACTTCCTGCTGAATTAAGTCCTCTAAATTGTTAGGTTTATAGTCTGTTGCTAACAACTCCCATACTTTCTGCCTTCTTTCCATTGGGCAAAAGACAGAATCAATTCCTTGCAAATTGACCCCTCTTAATATAAACGGAAAAACAGTTGTTGGTATTTTTACACCACCAGTCAATCCACTAACAGCAACTGTACCGCCATATCCGATTTGACCCATCACTGCTGCTAATTGTTCACCGCCAACAGGATCAACTGCTCCTGCCCACCTTTGTTTATCTAATGATTTTACTTTCCCATCATATACCGATTCTCTTGGAATAATATTAGCTGCTCCTATATTGGTTAAGTAACTGTGAGCACTATCTTTCCCTGTACTGGCCTCTACCTCATAACCTAACTTAGATAAAATAGAAACAGCAAAACTTCCGACACCGCCTGTTGCTCCTGTTACTAATATTTTTCCTTTTTCAGGAGTCAAATTATTCTCTTCCAGACTCATTACAGACAATGCAGCTGTAAAGCCTGCCGTACCAATGACCATTGCTTCCTTTATAGAAATCCCTTTTGGCAATGGAACAACCCACTCTGCAGGTACTCTCGCATATTCACTATACCCTCCAAAATGAGAAACACCTATCTCATAGCTTGTTGCAATAACTTCATCACCCTCTTTATATCGTGGATCAGTTGAGGACTCCACTACTCCGGCTAAGTCAATTCCGGGTACTATAGGATAATTTTTCACAACATTCCCATCTGGTATCGCAGCGAGACTGTCTTTATAATTTACACTTGAGTAATGAACTTTTATTAACACTTCTCCGTGTGGTAAGTCTTCCGTTGAAAGCTGTTGCATATTTAGTGTAAACTGCTTCTCATCTTTATTAACGACAAGTGCTTGAAAGGTTTGGTTCACCATATATCCTCCTATAACATAAGAATTCTTTCATTTTATTGTCACCATTGTACTGATTAATACTATAGTTTTACAAATCTTTTAATTTCAATACAACATAAAAAAAGAAAACAGCTTTTTAAATAGATCGTTTTCTAATTCGTTTCATTATACAGTTTCGCATTTTTTTCTTTGGATAAAATGCTTAAATATGAAGCGGACTATCGGCCCCATCACTAACAATTGCAACGGAAAAGCCAATATAAAGTTTTTTACAAAAATAACGCCATATACAATAAGTAATCCCTGTCCATCCAACCCATTGCCGAGATATGACATAACCAGCCCGAAAATTGACATAAAAAAGACCATACCTAAGATCATAGATGTCGACATACAGAGCACAAATAAGAGCTTGTTTGATTTATCAAAAGGTAATCGGTGCGTTATTTTCTTAGCTAATGGTCCTACGACATGCAAATCTAATAAAAGCGCAATGATAAACCCGATTCCAACCTCCGTTAATACATTTTGCAGAGTTAAATGTTTTAGATCACCAATCAATAAGAGATTGTAAGCAGACATTACTGCAACCATTCCAAAACACATAATGAAACCGAAAATTAAACTTTCTTTCTGATTTGTTGGCATATCCTTCATCCTTTCTAAACTTTCAGCGAAATTATGTATAACAAGAATGAAAATTTCCCATAAGTGAATATTCTGTGAACATTTTTATCAGCTATTTAAATTCTCTCCTTTGTACTATTATCTCCCACTTCATCGTTAACCAGCCCAAGCTCGATAAAAATAACTTTCTTCAAAATTTAGAGTTTTTCATTGCAAAATCCCTACTCGGTGTCGTGAGAAAATATAATAGAAACACAAAAAAGGAGAAAGCCTCGTAGAGCTTCTCCCCTAATAAAACTTCCCCTAAATAAAAGAAAATCTTCCTGTAACCATTTTAACTTATTCCAAAATACTGCTCAGCTTTATCTAAATAAGGTTCCTGCTCTACGGTTAAATCATATTCTTCAAAAATAGCGTCAACAGGGCAAACCGCAGCACATGCTCCACAATCAATACAAATATCAGGGTTTATATAAAACTGGTCTTCACCTTCCTCGATGCAATCAACTGGACATACTGTAACACATTCTCCGGCTTTTTCTGTCTCACACGGTGCTGTAATAACAAATGCCATCATCCCCAACCTTTCCTTTTCTTTTATATAAATAGATGGAAAGACAGCGGATCGCCACCTTTCCATTTAATAATTAACTATTGAATCGCAGCTTGGTATTTCTCTGCAACTACATCCCAATTAATCACATTATAGAAACTTGCGATATAATCTGGACGTCGATTTTGATAATTTAGGTAATAAGCATGTTCCCAAACATCAATCCCAAGAATTGCTGTTTTCCCTTCTGAGATCGGGTTATCTTGATTTGGTGTACTCGTCACTTCTAATTTTCCTTCATTGTTTACTACAAGCCAAGCCCACCCTGAGCCGAATCGATTAGCTGCAGCATTAGAAAAGGCTTCTTTAAATTTGTCAAAACCTCCAAGTTGGTCATCAATCGCTTTTGCCAATTCACCCTCAGGTTTATTTGATTTAGATCCTGGCGCAATTACTTCCCAGAATAATGAATGGTTGAAGTGTCCACCCCCATTATTTCTAACAGCAGTACGGATGCTCTCAGGTACACTATTTAAATCAGCAAGAATACCTTCAAGGCTCTTGTCAGATAAGGCATCTTGTCCTTCTAGTGCTGCATTTAATTTATCCACATATGTTTGATGATGTTTTCCATGATGAATTTCCATTGTTTTTTGATCAATATGTGGCTCCAAAGCGTCTGTCGCATATTTTAATGCAGGTAATGTAAATTTCCCCATATGTAAAACCTCCAATTTAATTATTATACTTTTATGTATAAAAAGTATAATATAATAGTAGATCAAGATATTTTATTAATCAAAGAATCTGCTCGTCAAATTCCCATTACGTTTCTGTTATAAGATTGTTCCAGTTAAAGTGTAATGGAGGGAAATTGGTGGGAACTCAATAACTGTGCTTAGGAGGGGCCACCGTGAAGCAATTAGAAATGACAACAAAGGATAGAATACTAGAGAAGTTAAAGAAAGATATATCTCTTTCCGTAAACGAATTAACCAGTTATTTAGAAATCACTCATATGGCTGTAAGAAAACACTTAAATACATTAGAGAAGGATGGTCTTATTTCCGGTCAGTATGTGAAACAGCCTGTTGGAAGACCTGTTCAAAAATACTCCTTAACAGCGAAAGGAAATCGACTTTTTCCCAATAATTATGAGTCCCTCAGTGTCGAATTTTTAAAAGACATTCAAGATTTACATGGTGAAGATTCCATTTTCCATCTATTTAAAACAAGAGAAGAACGCCAAACGAAGAACCACACTGAGCGTATTAGAAAGTCAACTCCGCAAGACAAGGTAGAAGAAATGGTCAAAATACAGAATGAAAAGGGGTATATGGCGGAATTAAACCAGATTGATGATACCCATTATGAAATAATTGAATATAATTGCCCAATTTTTTCTGTTGCTAATGAGTTTCATATCGCTTGCCAATGTGAAACAAATATGTTCAAAAAGGTATTAGGGACTGATGAAGTGGAACGAATACAATGTAAAACTGAAGGGAATAATCATTGTCGATTTATAGTTAAATTCTAAAACTTCCTTACTTTTTACTTATCGGGATTTTCTCTAACTTTTCTAATTCCTGCCTAGTTTCCAACTATATTAATAGTGCTTGGGCCACCCCAAACAATAACCACTTCATTCTAGCAATCGGCTTTAGCAAATTTATGAGGTTTATTATTCAAAACTCCTCATTAGTTTCAAATGATAAGAGTTTTTAAATAATTTTGGGAATATTCAGTTTCCTGTTGACTTATGTCTTTGATTTCCATATACTGTTATTAACAATTTACGAAAGGGTGAACCTTAGGCCAATGAAGTTATAATCCTATTTTTAAGAAATATTTTCATAACGCTTTTCCCTAACCTTCACATAGGGATTAGTCTGTCTTTATGGTAAATATTCAGAATAGGATTAATACAGATTTCCTAAGGTATCATAATAATAGAGGTATGTTTATCACTATCTTTATGCCCTTTAGTCGGTATGTCTCCTATTCTGAATAAGAATTAGGAGACTTTTTTGCATTGGAGCGTGATAGCATGCTGTTACAAGCAAAACAGCTGAATATATCTGTTCAGGCAAGAACACTTATTGAAATCGACGCACTTGAGGTTCATGAAGGTGATCGCATTGGTTTAGTTGGCAAGAACGGAACAGGGAAAACCACTTTATTGCATACAATTGCCGGGAAACTAGAACCAGAACAAGGAGATATTTTCCGTTACACAAAAATAGAATTACTGCCACAATTAAAACAACCAGATGGTCATAAAAGTGGTGGAGAGATTACCCAAAACTATATCCAACAAGCCTTCACCAGAAAACTTGGACTTCTCTTAGCCGATGAACCTACAACACACTTGGATACAAAGCATATTGAATGGGTGGAACAAATGATGAAAAACTGGCGAGGTGCTTTTATTGTTGTTTCCCATGACCGTGCCTTTCTAGATGCAGTTTGCACCAAAATATGGGAAGTAAATAATGGAACGATTCGAGAATATAATGGGAATTATCAAGCTTTTCAAATAAAAAAACAACAAGAGCTGCAACAACAAGAACAGGCCTACGAAAACTACCGGACGAAAAAACAACAGCTTGAACGGGCGCTTGATTTAAAAGAACAAAAAGCGAATCGAGCAACGAAAAAACCGAAACACACCAGTCAATCAGAAGCAAAAATCACGGGAGCAAAACCTTATTTTGCGAAAAAACAGAAGAAATTACAACAAACAGCTAAAGCAATAGAAACACGGTTAGAAAAACTTGAAAAAGTTGCAAAGCCATTCGAAGAAAAGTCTATTGAAATGGAACTTCCCCATCAAGCTAAAGTAAAAGGACGTAACCTGATTCAAGTTCGACACCTCAGTGGAAGAGTTGGGGATAAGAAGCTGTGGAAAGATGCTAACTTCCTTATTAAGGGTGGGGATAAAGTAGCTGTAATTGGTGAAAATGGCTGCGGAAAAACAACCTTAATTCGAAAATTATTAGCTGAAGACCACCATGTTGTTATATCCTCAGCCTGTCAAATCGCTTACTTTAAACAAGATTTATCCTTACTTGACCTGAATAAATCAATAATTGAAAATGTGAAAGAAACCACCAAACATGATGAAACTTTAGTACGAACAGTGCTAGCAAGGCTTCACTTTTTCCGTGATGATGTATATAAAACTGTCCGTGTGTTAAGCGGCGGAGAAAGGGTGAAAGTTTCCTTAGCGAAGATCTTCTTAAGTGACAGCAACACATTAGTTTTAGACGAACCAACCAACTTCTTAGATTTAGAAGCAATGGAAGCTTTAGAGAAATTACTCATTAATTACGATGGCACCGTCTTTTTTGTGTCACATGATCGAAGATTTGTTGAAAAGGTAGCTACTAAAATTATTTCTATAGAAGAACAGAAACTTATCTTTTTCGATGGTAACTATCAACAATTTAAAAACAGAAGCCAGATGGGAAAGAAAGATGATTTAGCAGAGCAAAAACTGTTAATCGAAACAAAGATAACGGATGTTTTAAGCAGATTAAGTATCGGACCATCTGAAGCACTAGAAAAAGAATTTCAATCCTTACTGAAACAGAAGCAAGCCTTAGAAAAGCACTGATCATTCGTATGATGAGTGCTTTTCCTCTGGATTAATTTTGATAAAAACAAGCAATGATAGAAACGCTAATATAGACCCAGAAAAGAAAGGCAGGAAAATCGCTAACATCTGAGTAATAATATATAGAAAAACGATACTAATGAAACCGAGTGACATTGATAAGATTGGATGACCAAACATTACTGTTGCGACATGTTTAAACAAATCCAAAACCCTTCCGTGAATATAATTGACACCAGAACAAACAAGTAATTGATAAATAAAAACAAAGAATCCCAGAACAATAAAGATATAGGTTAAGACAGAGTTCCCTGCCTGCACAACATAAATAAAATCAATTAACAACACTATCCAGAAAACAGCGAGCACTATCCCTATCCTCATACTTCTTTTATAATTAGTTTTATAATATAACCAAAAATCATGGAATATCTTTACATCTTCCTTTTTAATAAAACAATTTACCATCGCAAAAAGCGCTGTAGTAGAAGGGTACAAAATAAATGGTGCCAGCAAAAAGATCATCCCTGTCAGAACAAACACCACCCCCATTGTGTCTGCTAACAATAAATTAAATAGAAGAAAGACTAGCGGTATGTTAAAGAGGACCCAAATCAAATTTACAATAGCAAAACGATAGATCCAATCTGCAATTATATAAAATCCACCAAGTACTCCAACATTATGCATCCATATCACCCCTTCTAGTAGTGGATTGAATTTTTAGTGTTTGGTTGGGTTTCATTTTAATATCTAGGTACCTTTCCCCATATTCAGACATGGATACTTCTCCTTCACCAATCCACTCGTAATCTTCTAAATATTTTGGCAAACATATCGTGAAAATTGAAGTTCTCACAGAAACGATTTCGGCTGAGAACATTGTTTCAGAAACATTCCAATCAAAGTTTACCTTTCCTGTGAAAAAATGAAAATTGCAAACACGTCCTTCTATCCAATCTGCAGGTAATGCCGGAAGGAATCTGATCATGCTCGTCGATACATAAAAAAGCATTTCCTGTACTGCATTGACGATTCCTAAATTAGCATCCAATTGTACTGGTGCATAGTTAATCTCCATAGATAAGCCCATATTTCTCCAGTCATTATGGACTGTATACAGGTTATTCAGCAAACAAGCACGCGACAAGCGATCAAGGCAAAGAAGTGCACGATTGCCATCCTCCAATCTTGCATAAATACTGGCCATATGGGCAAATGACCAGCTTGTTTGTGCACCAAGCTTCCTTTTTTGTACAGCTTTCTGAAATGATTCAAATAACACTTCATTCTTTTCTTTCACCACTTCCCTGCCTGGAAAAACTGGATAGATATGTGATAGGTGTCTATGTTCTTCATTATCATCAAACTGTTCATTCATCCATTCTCTAACAGAACCATCGTGATTCAATTGATAGTCCGGGATCTTTCCAAGCATATCCTGCCATGCAGGGACCTCCTCCTCATATAACGAAACATGAGAACTGCCTTCGATTAAATTGGCAAGCAATTCCTTCATGATTGCAAAGTCCATCGTAGCATTGATCGTTGTGGGCATCGGATGCGGAACTTGTTTATTGCCCTGAGGCATATAATTCGCTGGTGTATTCTCTGGTGACACGGATGGATAGTATTGATACAGACCACCTTCTCCAACAACTAAGAAATCATGATAAAACATTGCCACCTCTTTCATAAATGGCAGTGCTTTTTCCTTTAGAAATACCTGATCCCCACTAAATTGATAGTATTCATAAAAATGCTGAGCCAGCCATCCAGCAGCAGAAGTCCAACTCATAATAACTGGTACCAATTGATTCGGTTTCCCGATACCAGGTGTTGATCCAGCAGGTATATAGATTCCGCGACACCCAAATAACTTCATTGCATTATCACGGAAATCATCCATTAAACGGATATAATAATCTACCAATGAAAGGTTATACTCTGATAATCCACCAACAGAAGCATGCCAATACATCATCTGAATATTTTCATTCGCCATCCGGTGGCTCCACATTAATTGGTAATCTCCATGCCACAATCCATACATCGCAAATGGCTGACAGCCCGGTTTTGTACCAGAAATAAATAAATAGCGTCCATATGACCATAATTTTTCGATTAGCCTTGATGGCGCTTTTCCTTTATATGCTTGTAATAGTAACTCCTCATTTGAATGTTCCTGCTCATCGCTTGTTATTCGTAAGGCGGATGAGAAATATAGTGGCTGGTAGATTTCTAAATGACTATTCAGCAATTTTTCATAGTTTCCATCCATATCGTCCAATTCATCCCTTAATTGAGACCATTGCTGTTCACTATCTCCATCAACAAAAACCTTTACAAGTACTGTTAAACTAGTTGAATTGAAACAACGTATATTTCCTTGCTCTGCTTCTTGCTCTCCACCTTCTGCTATTATTCTAGCAACTGCACCAAAATCCGCTCCATCTTCATTCGTTGCTTTGTAGTAAAAATAATGATTATCGGCTATCGTTCCAACTGTTTTCATTAATTCATCATATCTGTCTTGAATCCGTGGAGTATCTGTTGGATGTAAGCAAATACCTAACTTTGCATTAATGGAATTTTTCGTATTTGCCTCAATCTTATAGACAATTATATTATCAAAATGTGACACAAATAGACTTCGAGTAAATCTCTTTTCTTTTTCTTTCCATGACACACAAACTTCCCCTGTTTCCATATTAATCCCCCGAGAGTAATCACTAAAACCAGCTTCACAATTCATTTCCACTTGCAGATCTCCAAGTGGAAGAGGACTCGCTAATTTAGCGAAATAATCCCGCTTCTTTACTTCCTTCGTTAAATGCCAATTTGCTTGATCGAATTTCCCTTGATCCATTAACTCCCTTGTTTCCTTTAATGTATGACTAACATCAGGCAGTTCTCCTTTCACTCCCATATGCCATAATCCGGAGTGATTGATTAAAATCGTCTCTTTTTTTATTGCTCCATAAACCGCTGCACCAGTTTCGCCATTGCCGGCCGGTAATGCCTCGCGCCACATATTTCTCCACCATGAGGCTGGATATTGTAAAATCAGCTTATTCCGATCTGCAACATGATCAAACATAACATCCCATCCTTAGAGGTAAAATTAGATATATTTTTGAAAACCTTCTGCCTCAATAGTCCAATTATTTTTAGGAAAACCCGGATATTCTCTGTCACTGCACTCACTCCAACCTGCAACCATCATTGCAATAGCAATTAATAATCCGCCATTTCCAGGTAAATATGCAGTTAATCCTGGTCTCTGATAATTATGGCCATTTGGTAAATACTTATTTTTCACTGCATCCATTAATAAAAAGTCAACTGCCAGCTCTGATTCACCTAAACGAGCAGCTGTCATAGCACACATTGGAAAATCCCATCCCCACGCCGTATCCCATTGCCACTGTTCCTTCACTCTAAGCAACGTATTTTTCATGACTTTCTTATCAATTAATGAGCCCGGTAATATCCCGAATGCCGCAACCATAGAGGGGTGATCATGATTCTTATCTGTGAAAGTATTCTCACAGTTCTCATGAGCTAAATAAATGCCATCCTCCACTCGAGGCTGCTTTAAATGCTCTGCAACTTGGACCCATTTCGGATGCGGTTCCATTTCCAATCTTTCCGCCCATTTCACTGCCGTTTCTAAACCATATTTCCAGTATTCTATCTCATATGGCGGGTTTTTTGAATCTTCCATCCGATGGCATTCTTGTGCTGGTATTAATGGAGGAGCTAGAACAAAGGCTTTCCTCTCTTCCTCCCATTCCACAAAATCCGCCATAAAATTTGCTGATTCGAAAACGACATCCTTATATTGATGAAGGATAGCGGAAGATTGATTATCACGGTAAATTAATTCTGCTAACATGATTGGATGCGGCTGTTGCCATATCAATCCCGTTGCAACTGGTGATGGGCTTTGTTTCCCGTCAACCCCGACCATTTTTGGCCAGCGTACTCCCTCATAGCCTTGGCTCATTGCGAGCTTCTTTGCAATAGGTAAAATATCGTTGAACCATTGTAAGCCTCTATTTAAAATATCTGCTCTCCCCCATAATGGAAAATGGGCAGCATGCCACCAGTACATCTCTAAATGGGCTTTACCAAACCAGCTATTGTACATCAGCCCTGTTTCTTGCGGCGGAATATCCCCACTGCTGTGAATCCTTGTTAAATATTGTGATAAAATAACTCGTCGCTCTAGTTCACCCGCTCTTTCATCTGTACTGCCCTCAAAGGACACAAAAGCCCCACCCTGCCAAAAGTCTTGCCAAAACTGCTGTGAATTTTTAACTGTTTTTTCCATCGAATTTCCTTCCATTTCTTTCACAGGACTATAAGTAACGGTGAATCTATACTCATTTGCTTGTGGGGGAATTAGTTGATAATGATGAGTATCAATATGGTTAAATGCTGCACCACCTTTCTCCAATTGCAGATAATAGTAATCATCATCCATCTCGCGCTTTAGCAGAACTTGCTCTTCGTTATGGTTTACTACAGATGTTTGATGTCTGTCTTCATCTTCCCAATTTAAAGCAGTCGCCTTTGACCAACTATTATGGCTAATATCAGGACAAGGAAATGACTGGATGAGGCTTATCCTTCCTGATTGCAATAATGGTGATACAATACTCACCCCTATTGTATCTGTTTTTGTATCACAAACAGTTTTGACTATAACTGCCTGGCCTTTCACTTTATAACTACTTGTTATTATCCCAGACCATAAATCTTGTTCTTGATTGATTTCTGTAATTTGGCTTTCGTTAACCTGCTGTCCATTCTCGTCTAAAAATTGCAATGAAAGTTGACCAAGCTGTAATCTATGCGGGTTTTGCCTAAGCCAGTGATAAGCCTTCTCCTTATTACCCGGCTTCATCGGATATGGTACCCGACGACCTTGGTGGTCAAATAATTGATACTCAATATCTTCTTCATTATAGAGACCTTTCCCATTACTAGAATGCCAGCCCCAATTTGACTGTGTACCTAATGGTGTTTCGTATAAATGAGGAAATGATTGCAAACCTGTAAAGTCAACGCTATAGCCAAAATTACTATTACCAAGGGAGAGTGGCGATAATGGCTCTATTTGCGTTATTTTAGGATTGTGTTTTTTTACAATTCGTTTTCTATCCAATCTAAATGCCTCCTTTTGCATTTTGATCCATCTCTTCTACCACGGAATTCATTCTTCGGTATTTCCCTGGTGTCATATCATAATACTCACGAAACTTTCGAATAAAGCTATTTTCATGTTGGTAACCTACCTCTACAGCAATATCTGCCACCTTCGTATCCGTTTTCACCAATAGCTCCTGCGCTCGCTCCATCCTCAGTTTAGTAAAATATCCATAAATTGTGTCATCTATCTCTTCTTTGAACCATTGACTGGCTAAACTGACACTGACTCCAACTGATTCTGCAATTTCCGGGATGCCAATCGGTTCGTTTAAGTGTTCTGTCATATATTTGATCATATTTTTACATTTAATATACCTTTTGGATTCATTTAATTTCTTTATATTTTCAATTTTCTCTGAAATGATTATCTTCATCCATTCTGAAATATCATCAATATCCATTGTTTGCAATTCGATATCTGAAACAGAAGAAATAGTATCATGGTCCTTATAAATCTCTTCTTTTACCTTCTTCAGGACATAGAATGCCTGTTTTGGATGGATCGTTTCTTTATTTATAAGTTCATGTAAATTACTGATTACTTCTATTTGCTGCATTGGATCAGCCTTCTTAATTAACTTTACCATCTGTTCCGCTTTCGACAGGAAGCTGGGATGGCTGTAAATCTCTTCTGAATGAACAAATATGTTCCCATATCCCTCTAAAATCCGGTATTGTAAAGCACTTTCTGCATGATTCATCGCCTCCTTGACATCTTTAACATTTGCACACCCTTCGTTAATCCCAACAGAGACAGTAAACTTTAAGATATCTTCTACATTTGAAAGCGCTATCTTTAAATGGTTAGTCAAATCTAATTTTTCCTCAGTTGGTTGAATGATGAATATCATTTTATCTGCACCAATATCAACTGCTTCTACAAGAAAATGGGTTGATAAAACTTCTGCTATTATATTCGCCATTCCCGATTTGACAACTGGATGATAATTTGCTGTTACTTTTTTGCGCCAAACTGGATAATTATCGATTGATACAACCAGCAGTTGAATGGATTGATGGTTCCATTCCGGAAAATAAGCCTGCCATTTTTCCAGCAATTCCTTTTCATTGACTAGCTTCCCTATATAAATATCATAAATGAATTTAGATTTTGCTTCCGATTTTACCTTTTTGATTAAATGGGACAAGTGAGCATGATCGCTTACCAGGTCATCTATAATATTCTCTAAATAGATCAAATCCCTCTGGTAATCTTGATTATCGTCTACAGCCAGCAGTTCCTTCAATCGCTGAATTGGCCGAAGTTCTATAGAATGAATAATGAAAATAGCTATGCCGCCTAGTATCAAGGCAATTAACGAAACGACAAATACGCTATCTCTTATCGTCTTGGATTTAGCTAGAACACTCTCCTGTGATACAACAGATACATACTTCCATCCTGCAAAATTAGATTCTATGCTGCTTGTTAAAAGGATCTTATCATTATAATTGATATCAAGTAAGTTATCTTCCCTTACCTTTTCCTTCACATATTGGACGGTTTCTCGATCAAAAACGTGATTATTTGACTGGTATAAGATTGTATTGTTATGGTCTAAAATATATTGCATACTATTGGATTTTGTTTCATCGGGTGATCTCAGTTTTGAAAATAGTTCTTTTTCGTTCAAGTTTATAGCAATGAGACCCACTGCCTTACCTCTTATACTAATTTTCCGGAACAACGAGATGTTCGATCCTTTATGTTTAGCACCTTCCGGTAATGTTCGGTATTTGACTACCATAGAAGTATCATCTAACTCATCCAAAACACTAACCCACTCAGCATCATTAAAGTTTGCACTGCTAGAACTGTAACCTTGAGGAATTGCAACAAAACTATCCTGGTTTATATGATAAATATAAATACTTTGAATTACAGAAGAATTTTGCGTAATTGTCGTTAACGTATTATAGATTTCTCTGACATTCTGGTATGAACTCTTTCCGTCATTGGTTAGAAATTGATAAACATTCTGGTCAAGGGCTAATTTTACAGCAATCTGATCTGAGTCAATCAAATACTCATCAATATAATTTTTATTGATTTTCAACATTTGCTGTTGTGGTTCATTTAATTCCTGCTTCAAAACCTCTTTAGACGTGTAATAAGAGGAAAAACCAACGATAATGATAATAAAAACAACAAGTATCATTATAAGCAGCAAGAGCCTTGTCTGTGTATTGGATAATTTCCTCCTGAGCATAATTGGTAACCCTTTCATTTTAATTCACCACTTTCTATCATCATCCGTTTTTCTTATTATAGTATATGATAGAAGTCTTCGGTAAATTAATTCTTCATTTTCTTCCCATTTAACCAATAAATTTATTTATCATAAAAAAAGATTCACTCCTTCTCGAGAGTTTAGAGAAGGAGTATATTAATTACTTCGCTTTGTCATACCATTCTTGCACACGCTTCGTTACTTCTTCACCACCTGATTGATTCCATCTTTCAACGAATTCATCAAATTTATCAATAGACCATTCACCAATAACGATTTTCGTTAAATATTCCTGGAATAACTTGTGTGACTGGATATCCGGATATCCTTCATAAACGGTTGAAGGCATCCCGTCACCTGCAATTCTTCTTGCATCTGCCTTACTTACTTCAAATATATCACTGATCATTTGCTGCTCTTCTTCAGGGAAGGAGTTTTCTATTCTGACTTTCATTGTTTCGTCTGTTGTAAAATTTGCCATTCCCAGCACAAGCGGCTTTTCGTCTGATGATGGTAATAATACTTTTTCGCCATTAACTACTTCATGTTGCATACCTTCAATACCATATGTTACAAATTCCTCATGTGCAGGATCATAGAAGAAATCAAGAAGCTTTAAAGCATTAATGGCATTATCTTCCGAAGCTTTTGGAATAATCCATTCTGGTTCACCCATGCTCTTTTGAGTAATAAATCCATCAAACCCTTCTACTTCAGGTAGAGGCATACCAACAATATAAGGTTCTGTGTTGCCTTCTCTCATTGCAGTAATTTTTTCTCCCAAGTTTGCCGGAAGATGATACCAGCTGCCCACAAGGTTATTATTTATTTTTGCCGCCCATACATCTCCTTTGTTCAAGAACGTCTCATTATCTAACAAACCTTCTGCATATAGATCGCGAATAAATGCAATAGCTTCTTTCATGTTCTCAGAAGTCCCGGCATAGTTGATCTCCCCATTATAAATATCCCATTCTGGATAACCTTCCCACATCGCTACACCAAACATGGCAAATAAGTGATCCATCCATCTGCCAAATTCTCTTCCACTTGTCGGGAGCTCATCCTGTTGTCCATTTCCATTAGGGTCTTGATCACGGAAAGCAATCAACATTTCCTTATATTCTTCTAGGGTTTTCGGCATATCCATCCCTACTGCATCCAACCAGTCTTTTCGTAAAAGTGCAGCTCTTTCAGGAATGAGATAAACCTTTGGGATATAGTAGATCTTTCCATCTGGTGATGCAGTTCTTACAATATTCCATGCCTCCTCAGGTATTTTCTCCCAAGCATTTGGTGCATACTTTGGCAATAATTCATCTAACGCTAATGCTCCACCCTGATTAATTAATGTCTGTTCAACTCCTCCTATTGGTCTTAAAATATCAGGGAAATCTTCTGATGCAATCATTAAGTTGATATACTCGGCAGGATCTGAACCTGGAGGTGTTGTCATTAATTCATACTCCACTCCTGTTTTTTCTTTAACATACTGCAAATGAGGACTGGTACTATCAGGGATTGTTCCTTTCCCCATATGGCTCTTAAAAACAGTAACTACCGCGCCTTCACCACTTGACTCATCTGCTGGTTCATCTGTACCACTTGATTCCTCCGCTTCATTTGTTGTCTCACTTGCATCCTCATTAGAAGAACAGCCACTAACAATTAACAAAGCCATGATAAACGCAGCCAACATTAACAAGTAATATTTCCTTTTCACACGAAAACCTCCCCAATTTTAAAATGCTTATTCTTTTAATGAACCAAGTACTGCCCCTTTAACAAAATATTTTTGCAAATACGGGTAAACAATAACGATAGGAACAGTTGCAAAAATGATGGTAGCTGCTTTCAAAGTAGTTGTATTAAAGTCAAAGTCACCCAAGATTAAATCAACAGCTGCCATTTCTTCCTCTGATGTAAAAAATGCCCTTAAACGCATTTGTAATGGCCAAAGATCTGGATTTCGCAAGAATAATACAGCGGTCTTAAACGTATTCCAATAACCAACTGCATAAAATAAACCAATGGTTGCTAACACAGGCTTGGATAACTGTAAATATATTTGAAATAACAATCGGAATTCATTACAACCGTCTATTCGAGCCGCATCATCCAGATCTTTGGGAATATTCATAAAAAATGTTCTAACAATAACCATATTAAATGTACTTACTAACCCAGGAATAATTAATGCCCAAATGGAATCCATTAAACCAACTTCCCTTACAGTTAAAAAGAAAGGGATCATTGGTGCATTGAAAATCATTGTGATGACCATAATCAACATTATTGGCTTTCTAAGCATAAACTCTTTTCTTGATAATGGAAACGCTGTCAAAATAGTGAATAACATACTTAGCAATGTTCCGACAACGGTAATAAATACAGTCACACCGAATGCTCTCCATAAAACCTCATTTTGGAGAATATGTTCCCATGTCGCTAAAGTGAAGTTTACTGGAATTAAAAATACTTTCTTTGAATCTGCAGCGATAGGCGAACTGAATGAAACAGCTAATAAATGGAGGAGTGGTGCAATCATGGTTGTCGCTAGCACAATTAACAATATATAATTAAATGCTTGAAATATTTTCTCTCCAATAGATAATTTCATTTACCACAACCCCTGTTCTGATTTTCTCGCCAGTCGATTGAAAATCCACAGTAAAGCAAAACCAATTACTGACTGGAAAAGCCCAATTGCTGTTGTTAAGCTGTACTGGCCTTGAAGCACCCCAGCCCTGTATACGTAAGTTTCGATAATATCACCAACAGAATAAGTCATTGGTGTTAATAAGTTATAGATTTGATCAAAGCCAAGTTCCAGGAAATTACCGATATTTAATAAGAACAATACAGTGATTGTTGGAAGCATTAACGGTAAGGTGATATAGATTGTTTGTTTAAAACGATTGGCTCCATCTATAACAGCTGCTTCATAAAGACTTGGGTTTATTGCTGTTATTGCCGCTAAATAAATAATTGTACCCCAGCCAACTTCTTTCCATATCCCTGAAATTACTACAATGGAACGGAAATACGCTTCTTCCTGCATAAATAAGATTGGTGCATAGCCAAACATCTCCCGGACCGCATTGACGATCCCTTGATTTGCTAATAATTCAAAGACAATTCCGCCTACAACCACCCATGATAGAAAGTGTGGAAGATAAAACAAACTTTGTACTGTTTTCTTTAAAATCAGTATTCTAACTTCATTAAATAACAAAGCCAAGATAATTGGCGCCGGAAATTGAAAGACTAACTGGTATAGAGCAATTAAGGCTGTATTTCTTAATACTTCATGGAAATCCTTGTAATTAAGTAATTGCTTAAAATTTTCCAGTCCTACCCATGGGCTTCCCGTTATACCATTAAAAATTTGATAATCTTGAAATGCTATTACACTACCCATCAATGGAATATACTTGAAAACAATATAATAAATAATTCCCGGCAAGATCATCAAATATAATACCCAATGTTTTCGAATATTTTTAACTAAACGATTTGCCATCAGTTGTTTCTTACTATTACCTTGTGCCAGTACCTTCGCTTGTTCTCCCATACACTCCCCCCCTTTCTTTTCTTTGGAACAATCATACCGTGAGGGAAGTGAATTTAACAATCAACTATTCCTACAATTACTATTCAATTCCTGTAGATTACAGTTTATAAGGAATTTGTTGAGTTTATATTGAAATGGTTTGTTCTTGTGTATCTTATGTAGAGCAAGAGAATCTCGGATTAAGTTTGGAAAAAAGATACTTTTAATATAGGAGTGTGACAATGACTAATCTTAAAAGTACTTTGATATCGTTCCGTAAGAATTACCATGCTTCAACATATTGATTAATGTTGCTGGAAACAATAAAAAAAACTGAGCAGAAAGCAAATGCCCAGTTTATCCTTTATATAACTTAAATTATCCTTTTTTCTTATTATAAACATCAAACCCTACTGCAACCAATAACACCATACCTTTAATGAATTGTTGCCAGTCAATTCCGATACTAATTAGTGACATTCCATTGTTCATAACACCCATCACCAGACCGCCAACAATGGAACCTATAATTGTACCGACACCTCCAGCCATTGAAGCACCACCGATAAATACAGCTGCGATTGCATCAAGCTCTAACATATTTCCTGCTGCTGGTGTGGCAGAATTTAACCTTGCTGCAAACATTAAACCTGCTAATGCCGCTAGGATCCCATTGTTTACAAACACCCAAAACACAACGCGTTTTGTTTTAATCCCAGACAAATCCGCTGCCTTTTTGTTACCTCCTGTAGCATATATATGTCTCCCCATTATCGTATTGTTCATAATAAATGTATATACAATAATCAGAATAAGTACAATAATTAGAACGGTTGGAATCCCTTTATTCAAGGCTAGTTGATATGCAAACCAGTTAATAACAGAGATAAGTGCTATTAATTTTACTAAAGAGACCCACAATGGCATTATATCAAATTGATATTGAATTTGGGTTTTTCTTTTATTAAACTCCAAGTATATTAACACAACTGATAATAAGATTGATAGAACCATTGTTGTAATGTGTAAACTACCGTTACCAAACATGTCCGGAATAAAGCCACTGCTAATTCGTTGGAATGAATCTGGAAATGGCGCTAAAGATTGACCATCTAATAAGTAAAGCGTAAGGCCACGGAAAATTAGCATTCCGGCAAGTGTTACAATAAATGATGGAATACCAACATATGCGACCCAAAAACCTTGCCATACACCGATAAGGGCACCAGCTACAAGAGCAATAACTACCGCAGCCCAAACCGGAACATTCATATTAATGATTAATACTCCAGCTATTGCACCAATAATTGCTACAACCGAACCTACAGATAAGTCGATATTTCCTGTGATAATTACTAATACCATCCCAACTGCCAAAACCAGGATAAAGCCATTCTGTAAAATTAAGTTCGTTAAATTTAATGGTTTCAGATTCACACCATCTGATAAGAAGAAGAAAAGCCCTGTTATTAAAATCAATGCAATAACCATGCCATATTCTCGCATATTATTACGGAATAAATTAGCGATTGTCTGCATGACTAGTCCCCCCTGCTCCTGTCATGTAATGCATTACATTTTCCTGATTTGCTTCACCGCGCATTAATTCACCAGTAATTCGCCCTTCGTTCATTACATAAATACGATCTGAAAGGCCGAGCACTTCTGGTAACTCAGATGATATGACTAATACTGCTAATCCTTGCTCAGCTAATTCATTTATTTGAGTATAAATTTCGAATTTCGCTCCAACATCAATTCCTCTTGTTGGTTCATCTAAAATTAAAATTTCCGGCTCCGTAAATATCCATTTACTTAGGACCACTTTTTGCTGATTCCCGCCACTCAGATTACCTACATGCTGCTGAAGTGTTGGTGTCTTTATATTTAATTTCTCTCGCAACTCCTGTGCCTCGACTATTTCTCGATTTTCATTAATGACAGAGTTTTTAGAGATTCTTTTTAAATTGGATAACGTGATATTATGTTTAATATCATCAATTAGGTTCAGTCCGTAAGTTTTACGATCCTCAGACACATAAGCAATTCCTGCTTGTATTGCTTTACTCACTGTATTTGCTTGAATCTGTTGTCCATTTTTATATAGCTCACCAGTGATTTTATTACCATAAGTTTTTCCAAAAATACTCATTGCAAATTCAGTTCGCCCTGCACCCATTAAACCTGCAACCCCAACTACCTCACCACTTTTTATATGAATATTCACATTATCAATTACTTTCCTATCACTATGTTGCGGGTGATATACATTCCAGTTCCTTACTTCAAATAGCACATCCCCAATAGTGGATGTTCGGTGAGGGAAGCGACTCGTAAGTTCACGTCCCACCATCCCTTTAATAATTCTTTCCTCTGATGCGCGTTCTGCACTTGTATCCATTGTTTCAATTGTTTGGCCATCACGTATGACAGTAATTGAATCGGATACAGCAGAGACTTCATTTAATTTGTGGGAAATGAGAATAGAGGAAATTCCTTGTTTCTTCAAATCCAACAATAGTTTTAATAAATTCTCACTATCGGTTTCATTCAATGCAGCTGTTGGTTCATCTAAAATTAGCAATTTAACATTTTTAGAAAGTGCCTTTGCAATCTCTACTAATTGCTGTTTCCCTACTCCAATATTCATAACAGCAGTTTCTGGAGAATCTTTTAAACCTACCCTGTCTAACAATTTCTTTGATTCTGAAAATGTTTCTTGCCATTTAATTACCTTGTTAGAATGCCTTTCGTTTCCGAGAAAAATATTTTCAGCAATAGATAAATAAGGGCTTAAAGCCAACTCCTGATGAATAATGACAATCCCTAATTCTTCACTTTGTTTAATATTTCTGAACTGACATTCTTGTCCTTCAAATAAAATCAAACCGTCGTAGGATCCATAAGGATAAATCCCACTGAGTACTTTCATTAAGGTTGATTTTCCAGCACCATTCTCACCAACCAATGCATGAATTTCTCCTTTTTTGACTTGTAAATTCACATCGTCTAAAGCTTTAACACCTGGAAAATTTTTCGTAATATTCCGCATTTCCAATATATAATTTGACATCTACATTCACCACCTTTGAAAGATCGTAGCTTGAATAGGTTTAGCGGTGATCGGAACCACCACTAAACCATCGTTACTTATTGGAGTTCATCTTCAGAATAGTAGCCACTATCGATTACTATCTCTTGGTAGTTGTCAATATCTACAGATACTGGATCTACTAAATATGTTGGTACTACTTTTACTCCGTTATCATATGTTTCTGTATCATTTACTTCGGCTTCTTCACCTTTCAGAATGGATTCCGTCATATTTACTGCTACTGCTGCCAAATCCCGGGTATCTTTAAACACTGTTTGCGTCTGTTCACCAGCAATGATTGATTTGATTGAAGCCAACTCAGCATCTTGACCAGTAATTACTGGTAGTGGTAAATCATCAGACCCATAGCCAACACCAGTAAGTGCTTGGATTACGCCTCGGCTGATTCCATCATAAGGGGAAAGCACCGCATCTACCGTTTCTCCTCCAGAATAGGCACTACTTAAAATGTTTTCCATTCTTGATTTTGCTGTATTACCATCCCAACGCATTGTCGCTGCTTGTTCAAAATCTGTCTGGCCGCTTTGGACAATTAATTTCCCTTCATCAATATATGGCTGTAATATACTCATCGCACCATCCCAGAAGAAGTAGGCATTGTTATCATCAGGTGAGCCACCAAATAATTCAATATTGAACGGCCCTTCTGCATTTGGTAAATCAAGTGCTTCTTCCATATAAGATGCTTGTAATACCCCTACTTGGAAATTATCAAAAGTTGCATAATAGCTTACATGCTCAGTCTCCATAATTAAGCGGTCATATGCAATTACCTCTATTCCTTGCTCATTCGCCTTTTCTAATACATTTGTAAGTGCAGTACCATCAATTGAAGCGATAACAAGAGCTTTGGCACCTTTTACAACCATGTTCTCAATTTGCTCAATTTGTTTATCCACATCATCTTCTGCATACTGCAAGTCCGTTTCATATCCTAAGGCTTCTAGTTGTTCCACCATATTGTTACCATCATCTACCCAGCGTTGGGAGGATTTTGTCGGCATCGCAACACCGATTAATCCACCTTCTGTAGCTTTTTCACCATCAGAACCTCCCTCATTGTTTCCTCCTCCTGAAGTTTGTTCACCGCCCCCACCACAAGCCGCCAGGAAAAAAATAAAACTGAATAATAGTGCAAATAAACCTAACTTTTTCATAAAGAATCCCCTTTCGTATTTATATATTAGTATCTTTCTTGAATCATACTTTACATTAAATTACCAATGTAAGGCTTTACATTTATTTAAACAGTTTTTATAAAAATTTAATCTAATAGTGGAAAAAGCTACAGGAGGATAAGTGTGCTGTTTTAAAAGGTATTTTAGAGGTTAAAGAGATAATGATATGTGAAAGGGTGATATTAGGCTTTACTTTTCTTTTTGTAAAATTATCTTCTTCCACTCGCCTTGTTAACTCTCGGATTAATGATTAATGATTAGAAAAAAGCCCCTCCTTTAAAGGAAGAGCTCTTCTAGTCTACTGCAGATTTTTTGTTTTATATTGCTTTGGTGACATACCTTCCACCTTCTTAAAAGAGGTACTAAAATAATGTTGTGAATCATATCCTACTGTTTCGGCAACATCACGGATGTTCAGGTCAGGACACTTTAATAATTCTTTCGCTTTCTTTATACGCATTTTTGTCACAATATGGACATAGGTTTCCCCTAAGTCTTTTTTTATCATCTTACTTAAATAAACGGCAGAAACATGAAGGTTTTCTGCAATACTTTCCAATGTTAAATCCGCTTTACAGTAGTGTTTTCTCATATATGTCAATGCTTGTTTTACAATAGGAGATAGATGAATGTAGTCATTTATCTCATTTTTACAACGCTCATATGCATGTGTTAGTTGTTGATAACCCTTTCCCCCAGTATTAACCATCTGCACATAAACTACCTGATTCGTGTATAATTTGACAGCAGCTTCTATTTCTATTGGAAGATCCCTGACGACTTTGTCCCAGATAAATACTTGTATCCATTTGGTTTGATCTTGAAGAATAACCGTAACATAATCTTCGACAATCTCTTTTGTTATATTTTCAATTGCAGATAAATAGATTTTTCTATCATTTTCTGAAAGCAAAACATGATTAATTTCTTCTTCAGACCACTTGATTAATAATACGTGTTCGGGTGTTTCTATAGGAAGCTGTAAAAATTCAAGTTGTGCTTTTATTTCAGAGTCTGATAGTGTGTTATTAATCCAATCTGTAAAAAATCGTTCTTTCAACTGGGAATGATTTTTTTTAAATGAATTAGTTGCTTGCTCTATATACACTTCTTGCTTTTCTCTTCTTTCTAGTTCATTTTTTACACCATATAAAATTTCATTTAATTTCTCTGGATTTACAGGCTTTAGTAGATAATCCTCCACCTGCAGACGAATAGCTTCCTGAGCATAACTGAAATCATCATAGCCAGAAATGACAATCATTTTGCAATCTATCTTTTTTTTTATTTGCTTCATTGCTTCGATTCCATTTAAAATAGGCATATTCAGATCAATTAGAAGGATGTTAATCTCTTCATTTAATGCTAGTTCTACTGCTTCTTCTCCATCTTCCGCTTCCCCGACAACTTTCATATCCAATTCTGACCAATTTACTGCCGATCTGATACCATCACGAATAATACATTCATCATCTGCTATTACCACTTTCCACTTCGCCATTGTTCCTACCCCTTCTCTAAATATTGCTCTTTAATAATTGGTAACAGAAGCTTCACACATGTACCTTGTCCTTTCTCACTATCAATCTCCAAGCCATAATCATTCCCATATGCTAATTGTATTCTCGCCTGCACATTTAGTATGCCATATCCTTTTTTATTTTGGGATTCTGCGTTCTCTGTCCTTTTTACAGCCTCCTTTATCGCTATCCTCAATGCATCAAGCTGGTCTTTCTCCATACCCGCTCCATTATCAATGATTTTAATAATTAATTGGCTAGCTTCCTTCTCAGCAGTAATATTAATGTGACCCGGCCCTCTTCGTTCTTTAATCCCATGGTAGATTGCATTCTCTATAATCGGTTGTAAGATAAACTTCAATGTATAACAGGCATGCACTTTAGGATTCACTTTCATTCTATAATTCAGTTTGTCTCGATATCTTGTTTTTTGTATCTTTAGATAACTTTCAATATGCTCTATTTCTTCTGATACCATGATGGTATCACGTCCTTTGCTTAACCCTATTCTGAAAAGTTTCGCTAAAGATTCGACAACTTCAGCTACGTCCATTGCTTTATGTTTTCTAGCCATCCACTGAATAGTATCTAGTGTGTTATAAAGAAAATGCGGATTTATATTGGCCTGTAAACTGCGAAATTCTGCATCTCGCTTTTGCCTTTCCTGTCTTTCCGTTAAGCTTATTAGTTCCAGAAGCTTTTGCAGCATTGTATTAAAACTACGGCCAAGCAATCCAATCTCATCATATCGTTTGTCCATATATCTAACGTTGAGATCACCACTTTCTGCCTTTCTCATAAATGTCATCAATTCGACTATTGGTTTAGAGATAGATTGGGATAGATAATAGCTCACCGGAATCCCAAAAATCATAATAATAAAAATAAAAACAGTTAAATAGAATCGAATTTCTCTAAGTTCAAATAACGATTCTTCTGCAGGGAATACACCAACAGTGGTCCAATCTGCAAATGGCGAACGTTGATATATAAACTGTATCCTTTCATGATTAATTGTTTTAGAGAAATTTCCTGAAGGCTGCTCGCTGATCCACTCTAATGGAACCTTTTCCACAATTGGTTGATTAGGCAGGTAAATGTTTTGCCCTTTATTATCCACAACCATTAGATATCCACTTTTTCCAAGTCGAATATCTCGTGCAGTTTCTGCAATAACCCGCAGCTTTAAATCAATCAGTATGACCCCGCGAACTTCACTGGTAAAGGGATCAATTACTGCACGAACTACTGACACAACATCTTCATTTTTATAATCCACAATTGACGTAAGTCTTCTCCCGTCAGGTCTGCCGAGAATATGAAAAATACCGTCATTTTTTACCGCTTCTTCATACCAAAAGCTCTTCGTCAGATCAATAACAGACGGGGAGTACAATTCATTACTAATATATTCTCCTTCATTACTAACAACCATAATACCTGCTACCTCTGAAGTAATTGTCGTAAAACTTCTTAAGAAACGTTGGATTTCATACTTGTTTTTGAATCCATCAGACTCATCCAGGAACTGTTGCACCTCATTATCTGATGCAATCATATATGTAATGCTTTGCATATTGTTAATATGAAATTCAAAAGTCTGGTTTACCTTGCTTATAAGTTGCATCGTATTGTCGTTTGCCTGTTCTTCCAAAACTCTTTCTACTGTCAGGCTTACCAGTATACCTAGACAAAGAATCGGCAAAATACCGATGAAGAGAAAATGAGAGATTAATTTATACCGGATTGGTATATTGTTTATTTGTGTCCATTTTTTCAAAATAGTTCACCTATTCTAATTATTCATTTGGATAAAAATCATCTACATTTTCTTTTGTTACAATTGTTACTCCAGTGTCTACAAAACGAGGGAGACTCGTACCAGCTTCCATTTTGCTAGCAAGTCCATGCTGAAGATGGAATAAGTGTTGCAGAGACCAATAACCCATTTTCCATGTACCTTGTGCTAATGTCGCTGAAATTACACCTTCCTTTACCATATCTAACGTCCCTTTATCTGTATCAAAACTTATAATATGAATTTCGTCTTTCTTTTGTTGCTCAAGTACTGATTGTCCCACTCCCACTCCTCCATTAGCCTCTGAGGCAAACACTCCCTTTAAATCCGGATAATCTCTAATCATTTCATCCACTACTTCCTTAGAAGTCATTTGATCTCCTCTGCCATCTGTTAAGGAAACCACCTCCATATGAGGATACTCTGATGCTAGCGTTTCGCGGAATCCTCTCGTTCTTTCTAGATGGTTTAATTGTTTTGGGTGTGTTACTATCCCTATTTCTCCCCTTTCATGTATTAATTCGGCCATTTTGTGTGCTGCTACAACTCCCGCTTGGAAATTATCTGTTCCCAGAAAAGAATGGGCATTACTATCCGGGGCATCCGCATCAAATGTAACAATAGGAATGTCAGCATCAATCGCCTTATTAATAACATCATTTAAAGCAACAGGGTGCATCGCTGAAACGGCAATCCCGGCTGGCTTCTTAGCGATTACCTGTTCCAAAACAGTAATCTGCTCATCGACATCATATTGGGTTGCTCCTCGATATTCCACAGAAACATTCAATGCTTCTGCAGCATCTTCAAACCCTTTAAGTGCCCGCTTCCAGTAATCGATACCTGATTGAAAAGTTACCATCACATAGTTCTCGTCAATAGTGCCTCTCAGTTCATAATCTGACCACTGACTATTTGTTGTATTATCAGATTGATATTGATAAACATATAAGACGAATAGACCAATTAGCAGAAGATAGGCAAAAAGCAGCTTTTTCATTATGTAACCCCTTTCATAATGAACGACTAAAAATACATTTCTATTTCTTAATATACTAAAAGATTCCCTTTATTTGTACAACCACTTTTGGGAACTTCTATTTATCTAGTGTATATAATAGACATATGAAATCGAAGGAGATAACATGAATTGAGAAAGATAGTTGTCTAAACTTTTAACCGAAAAATTCCATGCATTAATAGTATTGAGGAAGCACCTTACAAAGTGGAAATAGAGGAAAAAGCATTACACAATATTCATTATCACGTGAAGGAAATGGTACGCGTCTCATCGTCGAATCCCGTATAATTACGGCAATTGGTTCATCAACTAACAACGACAATGTTTGGTTGGACAATAAAATACTTATATAATGATCCGTATGAAAAACTTGTGAAATAGGTAGAAGATGAAGTGACTGTAGATTATTAAGGCAAAGAGGATGAGGCATAACTAAAATAACTTATCCAAATAGCGAACGATCCCATTTATAGAAGTAGACGCTGATACTAAGTATAGTCAAATACGCAGACTCCCGCGGGAACAGCACGAGCTGAAGAGCCCTTAGGAAAGCGTTATTTGTTTTCCGATCAAGCTGAAGCCGTGCCAGCGGAAATGCAAGTATTTTGTCGGAAGCGATGGAAAAACCACTTTTACAGATGATCAATATAATTTTGTCTTAGCTTCTCTTTTGTGCAATTAAAATATCTAAATCAATCGTTATCTCATCTAAAGAATGTATTCCTGCATTCTTTCCCCATGTCAATGGTGTCATATCTAACAGAGCCTCTTGATAAACCTGTTCTACCTTCCATTTTTCTTTTAGCCTTTTCACTTTAACATCAGGAAAATATTTACGAAAATTTTCTATCGTCTGATCGTTTGAATAGGCTTTCTGTTCATCTGTTAATACTAACTCTCTTATTTCCTTTAGATAGTATGTTTGAGGAATAACTTTTATTACTATACCGTCATCCTTTAATAAACGGGAGAATTCGACATAATTAGCTGGTGATAAAATATTTAATAATATGTCAAATTGTTTCGATTGAAAAGGACTTTTGGACAAGTCGCCTACTGTCCAAATGATATCTTCATAATATTTAGCGGCTGTCATAATCCCAACTTTCGAAATATCCATTCCGACACCAATCATATTTTCCTTATTTGTTTGTTGCAGGATCTGCACTAAATGAGAGCCCTCGCCACAGCCAATATCTAAACAAGCAGAAGCTGATGAAGTAATAAGCTCGTTTATTACTGTGGCAATCATTTGATGCATTTTCTCGTACATCCCTGCATTTATAATTTTATGCCTTGCTTCAAATAATTCTCTGCTATAATCTTTTGGAGAGGCTTGCATTAAGTAGTTGATATAACCTTTTTTAGCGATGTCAAAAGGGTGATTGGATTTACATTTCACTATGTGATCTTCTACTATTATTCTTTCCCCGCAAATTGGACATGCGAATAATGGGTGGTGTTTCTCTATTAACCGTGCGGCTTTCTCTATTTTTTTCATCAAGCAGACAACTCCATCGTTTTAACTACATCTTAACTTGATAAGATTTCGATTGCAAATCTATTTAGTCAAAGAAAACTGGTGCCACTAACACCAGTTTATCCTCTAATTAATTTATTGCGAATTTTATTTGATGAAAGTTCAACGATTAATATTAAAATCACTAGTCCAATTAAAATAGAGCCAACCTCATTCCATCTATATGCATTCATCGCAAAAATAAGTGGTGCTCCAATTCCCCCTGCTCCAACTAATCCCAGAACAGATGCTTCCCTTAAGTTCATATCAAAGCGATAGATCATAATGGACAAAAAGACTGCAAATAATTGTGGCACAATCCCATAGCGAATCTTTTCGAATGTCGTACACCCAATGGAGGTCATTGATTCTAAAATACTTGTATCTAAATCCTCAATTGCATCAACATATAATTTCGCTAACATACCGATAGAGATGAGTGCTATTGTTAATACCCCCGCAAAAGGTCCTTGCCCTGTTACACGAATTAACATCAATCCATATACTAAAGCTGGAACTGTTCTAATAAAAATTAGCAGCAGTCTTGTCAGGAATGCTACAGGTTTCGGTACAACGTTTGATGCAGATAGAAATGCCAAAGGAATGGCTAATATCGAACCAATAATCGTACCTAAAAAAGCAATAGCGATTGTTTCAACTAATAAATAGGCAACACCTTTTGCGGTAAAGTTTAATAACAGATCCACGTCTGGTGTGACAATCCCTGATAAGATATTGCTGGCAATTGACAAGCCATTTTCTGAGATATTATTTAAGTTTACTGTTGAAGTTGACCAAGCAACCAGCAAAATGATAAGAACAGACATGGTACCATAATACCAGTACCTTTTTGGTGCAGCATCTAATTGTTTTTCTACCAGATTCATTTAGTAATGCCCCTTTTATACTAACTTTTTCCTGAAATGTTCACTAACTGTTTCAATAACAAAAACGGTAATCGCAAGTACTAATAAGATCATTCCAACACTTGCATAATCACGCCAGCCCAAGCCTTCTTTCAATAAGAGCCCAATCCCTCCTGCTCCAACATATCCCAGGATCGCAGAATAACGTACATTTCCTTCGAAACAGAAAAGGGATGTAGATAGGAAATTCGGCAATACTTGAGGAAATATAGAATTCCGGAAAGCTTGTACTCTTGTCATCCCGAGAGATTCCATCGCTTCGAATGATCCCATACTAGCATTCTCAATTTGCTCATATAACAGCTTTCCAACATAAGCAAGTGTAAATAGAAAAATTGCGACTGTTCCTGCTAATGTTCCTAGACCAAAAATAAATGTTGCAATTAATGCTGCAACTAGTGTAGGCAGTGTTCTTAGAATGCTAAGAACAACCTTGGCAATTGTGTTAATGATCGTACTTCGAACAATATTTGATGCAGCTAAATATGCAACAGGGATAGCAGCCAATGAACCCAGCAAAGAGCCAAGCAAGGACATTTTAATTGTATCCATTAATGGCGTCCATATATTCGATAGACTTTCCCAATTAGGTGGTATCATTTCACCAATTATGAAAAAGAACTCGTACCCTTTCTTGATTAACTGATAAACATCAAATTTTGTGAACTCCAATGATAAGATTATTCCGATTACGATTAAGATTAGAATAAGTGGTGTCCTTGATCTCTTCTCTAAAATAATTTTCCCATTCGGCAAGAGAATTTTTTTCGGCGGAAATATTTTATCATACATAGGCCTGCTCCCCTTTAACTTCCTCCATTATCTCCTCTGCTTTTCCTTTATAAATATGATCAAGAACCTCGTCTGTAACATCTGCAGACTTTCCGTCAAATACTACTTGTCCTTCGCGCACACCAATAATTCGATCGGCATATTCTAATGCAATTTCTACATGGTGGATGTTCATAATTACGGAGATATCCATTTCTTGATTTATTCTTTTAAAATCATCCATCACTTGTTTTGATGTAACAGGGTCTAAAGAAGCAATTGGTTCATCGGCCAAAATAATATCCGGGTTTTGTGCCAATGTTCTTGCAAGGGCTACACGCTGCTGTTGTCCACCTGATAGTTGGTCAACTCTAACATATGCTTTGTCTAAGATACCTACCTGATCTAATGCAGTTAATGCTTTTATCTTATGTTCTTTTGAAAACAGGCCTGTTACCTTTCTAAAAAAAGATAGCTGAGGAACAAAAGATACAAGCACATTTTTTATGACGGTAGTACGGGTAACCAGATTAAATGATTGAAAAATCATTCCAATTCTTCTGCGGAATTTACGAATCTCATTTCCTCTTAATTTCTTTACTTCCACACCATCTACAATTAATTGCCCATCAGAAATATCGTGCATTCGATTAATACACCTTATTAATGTTGATTTTCCTGCACCTGATAAACCAATGACAGCAACGAATTCTCCCTTATTGATCTTTAAATTTATATTTTGCAATGCTTTTACATTGTTTGGGTAAGTCTTCTCTACGTTTATAAATTCAATCATCTTTTAAACTCCATTCTTGTTATTAGAAAAAGTTCTTCCTTTTTCTCTTTACATGCTGAAATGCCCCTGACTTCGTGAGAAAAGAGAACACCATGTTGATGTTCTCCATTCTCATTTAGCTCACTATTTAGTTCAGGCTTTGCACCATCTCTTGTGCAGCTCTTTCGTTATCATAGTCTGAATCTTGCGCTTCTTGATAACCTTCATGATTGTAAATAGAAATAACTTCTTTTCCTTCATCTGTTTGAGCAATGTTGATGAAAGCCTGTTGAATGGCATTTTTCAATTCATCTGTCATTACTTCTGAGTTTTTACTAACACTAATTGTGTCATTATAAATACCTGGAGTAACTCCAATAACATTTGTTTCCTCCCAAATAGTGCCCTCACGGTTGAATTCTTCCTGCCATGCTTCTTCGTTATCACGTCTAGCATCCGCATATGTCACCATTACATCAATTTCTTCTGCTGCTAGTCTTGCAAAGGCACTGCCATATGAATCTACTGGGACAGCACTATCTAGATCTGAAATTGTTTTGTCAAAATTATCTTTTAACCACAAAGCCGGGTAAATATATCCAGCTGGTGATGATGTTGACATTACAGCCCAATTTGCGCTATTTACATCATCAAAAGTTAAATCTTCACCATTATTTACTTTTTCCGCAAGTTCTTGTCCTTTTTCTGAAGGACCTGCGATCATTAATGCACGGTAATAAGTTACTTGCTCATCACTTGGTTCTGTTGGTTTATTTTCATTCCAGTCTTTTGCATTATCAGAATCATTGGTTAATCCCGCCCGAGTTGCTGTTAAGACTACTTCCGCACCATCATCATAAAGGACATATGTCCCACCTGGAATTAGTCCGATATCTGTTGTTCCGGCTGATAAACCTTCACCAACCGCCTCATAGTTTGTACCTACATCTATAGTAACTTCACCAATATCAAAACCAAGATTGGCCATTTCTGTTTTTAATAATTCTTTTAATGGCTCTGTTGCCGTAACAATTTCTTCTGGATCCCTTGATGGCACAAAACCAATTGATAATGTGTCAATCGCTTTACCAGCTTCTTCTGCAGGTTCTTCACTATTGGAAGTATTACCTTCCTCCGCCTCTGTTTCATTACCATTTTCACTTGCCGATCCTTCTTCTGGATTACCACATGCTGCTAATAATGTTGCAAATAGAACAGCAGTAAGTACTAACCATAATTTTTTCAATTTATTTCCCCCTATGTATTACTTTTCTAGCTACTCTTTTTATTTTAAGGGTTAAATATTAAGAATTTACCCTATTTATGTAAAAATTAAGTTAATATTTACCTATTATTATAGTGGGGAAATAAAAGCAAACATATAAATAACTAAAAAGGCTTCCTTCCAATTATGAAAGAAAGCCTTTTAAGATTATTCATACTCTTTTTCTATATTTCTCGTACTTCTTACCGTATCTATATGACGAACCATTCCTTCAATTTGTTCTCTCTTATCCTCAAGGAACGGAGGTAGTGACAGTTTCTCTCCCAATGTTTCATACTCTTCATCACCCATAAATCCTGGTCCGTCTGTTGCTAATTCAAATAAAATTTGGGGGGCAACTCTTGTATACAAGGATTTAAAGAAAAAGCGATCAACGTAGCCGGATGTTTGGAAACCAAACTTACGGTAATGGTCATCCCAATCAAGTAATGTTTGTTTATCATCCACTCGAAAAGCTGCATGATGAACAGTACCATAACCTTGCATAGCCATTGGCATTACTTTATTTTCTTCCACAATTACTTGTGCTCCATTTCCACCTTCCCCTACCTCAAATAAGTGTCTGGATTCTTCTTCAGCAATTTCTGTAAATAAAAGCACTTTCTCCATGACTTGTTTAAAGTATTTAAAATCTTGAATGCGCACAAATATTGGACCAAGACCTGTAATAGCGTATTCTAATGGGATAGGCCCATCTTGCCATGGTGTTCCTGACTTAACACCATTATTATTTTCATCTGACACTAATTGATAATTTTGATCATCAAAATCTACGAAGGACAAAGTTTTCTTCCCAAATTGTTCTTTGATACCAGTATGTTTTACATGAAGCCGATCAAATCTTCTTGCCCAATATTCAATTGCCTCATCACTTGGCACACGGAAAGATGTTTTATAAATTTCATTTGTGCCATGTGTTCCTTTCGGTATACCCGGGAAATCAAAAAACGTCATATCTGTTCCTGGACTCCCCTTATCATCAGCGAAGAATAAATGATATGTCTGAATATCATCTTGATTTACTGTTTTTTTAACTAATCGCATCCCTAATATATATGTGAAAAATTGATAGTTCTTTTCTGCACTACTTGTAATTGCTGTAACATGATGCATTCCTTTTAATCCATTCATCAAAACCCAACTCCTTTATCTCGAATTCAAGATAATTATATCATCATGCTTTATACTGCGTCAATTTCCATAGTTATCCGTGATTGTCAGCAATCACTTCGGAATGTAATTACTTTTTATTGCCTACACCTAACTTTACCTTATTTCTAAGTTTTCAAACATTATCATCTATTAAAAAAAGCTGTCCATATTTCGGACAACTCTTTTGTTTCATTATTTATTTCCACCAATCATCAAATACGCTAACTGGCTCTTCACGTTTATGTCTTGTTTTTAGATACCAGTTTTCAATTATTTCTGCATCTTTTTCAGCAACTTCTTTACCTTCTAAATAAGCATCAATTACTTCATAGGAAACGCCCAGGGCTACTTCATCAGGTAATTGAGGTTTATCACTCTCTAAATCTGCAGTTGGTGTTTTTAGATAAAGATGTTCTGGGCAGCCAAGCATTTTCAGAATGGCTCTGCCTTGTTGTTTTGTTAAACGATAAAGAGGGACAATGTCTGCTGCTCCATCTCCATATTTTGTAAAGAAACCTGTTACAGCTTCAGCTGCATGATCTGTTCCAACAACCACACCATTTAATGCAGCAGCAATATCATATTGTACTTTCATTCTTTCCCGTGCTTTCGTATTACCTTTAACAAAATCACTGATTGGACCGATTTCCTTCTCAACAGCTGCTTGACTCGCATCAACGGCTGCTTTAATATTAACACGCACTGTTTTATCCGGTTTAATGAACTCTAATGCATCCATACAGTCATCTTCATCCGCCTGCTCTCCGTACGGCAATCTGACAGCAATAAATTGATACTCCTCTTGATCCGTCTCCACTTTCAATTCATTTACAGCCGTTTGGCATATATAACCTGCTAATGTGGAGTCCTGGCCACCGGAAATACCTAACACTAACGTTTTTAAGAAAGTATGTTTTTTCAAATATTCTTTTACAAAATCTACACTGCGACGGAATTCTTCTTGTGGTTCGATTTCAGGTGTTACTTTTAATGTTGCAATAATTTCCTTCTGTAATGCACGCATACTAACAAACTCCTTTACTTGATATTAACCATTCCTTTTACTTTCGTCTTGACTTCTTTAATTCGCTCCATTTTGTTTTCCCAGCAAAGCTCACTCAAATCGACTGGATATTCCTCCGGCTTCATTGTTCGTTTATATTCTTCCCATAACAATCCCATATTTTCATGAGCATAGTTTTGGATGTCTTGCAAACTAGGTGACTGATATTTTATTTCGCCATTCACTACAACATCTAGATGCAAATCCTTAGCAGTGAAATTTGTTACAAATTTACTTATATAAGTGTGTACAGGATGAAACATCTTCAAGCGCTCTTCCTCTTGCGGCTTTTCATGGTCTAATGCAATATAATCCCCTTCAGAATGTTTGTTTTCGTTATTTATAATTCGAAAAACACGTTTACTTCCAGGAGTAGTTACTTTCTCAGGATTTGCTGAAATTTTGATTGTATCTACCATTTCCCCATTTTCCTCAATTGAAACTAATTTATATACCCCGCCCAGAGCTGCCTGATCATACGCTGTAATCAGTTTAGTTCCAATACCATAAATATCTATTTCCGCACCTTGTGCCTGTAAGTTTAAAATGGTATATTCATCCAGATCATTTGATGCAATAATTTGCGCATCAGCGAAACCAGCTTCATCTAACATCTTACGTGCTTTTTTTGATAAGTAGGCCATATCTCCACTATCTAGGCGGATTCCTCTAAAGTTAATCTTATTGCCAAACTCCTTTGCAACCTTTATCGCATTTGGTACACCTGACCGGAGGGTGTCATAAGTGTCAACTAAAAAGACGCAATCATAGTGTGTGCTCGCATATTTTTTAAAAGCTACATAGTCACTGCGGTATGCTTGAACCATGGAATGGGCATGTGTACCAGCTATCGGGATACCAAAAAGTTTTCCGGCTCTGACATTACTAGTTGCCGAAAACCCTCCAATATATGCAGCACGCGTCCCCCAGATCGCTGCATCCATTTCATGCGCCCTTCTTGTTCCGAATTCCATTACAACACTCTCTCCGACAACTTGCTTGATCCTTGCTGCCTTTGTAGCGATTAATGTTTGGTAATTCACAATGTTTAATAAAGGCGTTTCAATTAATTGTGCTTCTGCTAATGGTGCTTCCACACGAATTAACGGTTCATTAGCGAAAACAACTTCTCCTTCTCTCATTGAACGAATGGTACCACTAAACCGCATAGTACGTAAATATTCCAAAAAGTCGTCATCATAGCCGCCAATTTCCTTTAAATAAGTTAGATCACTCTCTGTAAATCCAAAATTATTAATAAAATCAAGTACTCTTTCCAAGCCTGCAAATATAGCATATCCATTATCAAATGGCAGTTTACGAAAATACAGTTCAAAAACAGCTTTTTTATTAGCCATACCATCCCGCCAGTATGTTTCGGCCATATTTACTTGGTATAAATCTGTATGAAGCATTAAGCTATCGTCTTCGTAAGTCATGATTATTTTCCTCCAAATTCTTTCACAGATGCGCCTAATGATTTAGCAAAATGCCCTAGTGCCCATTCATGACCTGCTTGGTTAAAAGAAGCGACGGCATCTTGATAAATCACAATATCAAATCCTTTATTGTATGCATCAACAGCAGTATGCAGAATACAAATATCTGTGCATACTCCCACTAAGTGTACCTCATTTATCTTTCTTTCTCGAAGCAAAAGATCTAAGTTTGTGCCAGCAAAAGCTGAATATCTCGTCTTATCCATATAATACACAAATTCTTCTTGCTTGTTATCTTCATATACGTTTTTTAATTTCCCATATAAATCTCTTCCCTTTGTCCCACGAATGTTATGCGGCGGGAACAAATCTGTTTCTGGATGATGAGGATCTCCTTCATCATGAACATCAATGGCAAATACAGTGAAATCATTCCGGTTAATAAATGTCTCGGTAATTTCAGTGATTTTAGTTTCAATTTCTTGTCCTGGATCACCACAAGTTAAAGCACCATCCGATGCCACGAAATCGTATGTATAATCCACATTAATCAGCGCACGCTTTCCCATAAACACACCCTCCTTTTGTAACGATCTGATTAATTTTTAATTATATCAAATCTTCATACAATTTTCAGACTTTTTTCCCACTTTTGGGTTTCCTTATGATAGGATAAGGAAAACGATGGAGGTGTACGAATGAGACAAAAAGTTGTGTTAGCAGGCGGGTCAGGATTTATTGGTACATACCTGAAAGAGAAGTTAGAAGAACTAAATTATGAAGTTATCATAATTTCCAGGAGAAAACCAGCCATAACATGGAATGACCAAGCTGGTATGGTTAAGGCATTAGACAATGCGGAAATGGTTATTAACCTTGCAGGCAAATCCGTTAACTGTAGATATAATGAGAAAAATAAGCAGGAGATTATTACATCACGCGTCGGTACCACAAGACTTCTAGGTGATGCCATTCAGAAATGCTCTAATCCACCGAAACTATGGATTAATTCCAGTACAGCGACAATATACCGTCACGCAGAAGATCGACCAATGACCGAAACGAACGGCGAATACGGAAATGGATTTTCTGTAGAAGTTGCAAAAAAGTGGGAAAGAGCGTTTTTTAGTTTTGATTTAGAAAATACCAGACAAGTTGCATTAAGGATTTCCATTGTCCTAGGGCCAGGCGGTGGAGTAATAACCCCTTATAAAAATTTAGTAAAATTCGGGCTTGGCGGAATCCAAGGGAATGGCCAACAAATGTTTAGTTGGATTCATGTAGAAGACTTACTGCAAATCATTCTCTTTTTAAAAGAACGAAAAGACTTAGATGGTGTATTTAATTGTTCATCCCCTAATCCTATTCAGAATTATGTGTTAATGAACGCATTACGCCAACAGTTACACCGCCCGTACGGACTCCCTGCACCAAGGCCATTGCTTGAATTAGGTGCAGCCGTTATCAAAACTGAAACAGAACTCATCTTAAAAAGCCGGTGGGTGACACCTGAACGACTTCTTCATGCCGGGTACCAATTTCACTTCCCAACAATAAAAGGTGCACTAGCCAATATTTTTTAATTATTCCTTAATCAGCATGTTAATCAAGGCCTGTTATCCTATATACCATCTACTAACTACACTCATTTCAACTGCTAATGTAGCCGAACAACATGAAGCTTTCCATATATAATTATGATAACTGCATCCATCTTGCTAAAAATATAATGACTAAATATTCAGCATGAAAAGCAAAAGAGCTGTCCCTTAATATTATGGACAGCTCTCTTAAATCTTTATGCTATTTTACAAATTCTCAAAGAACACGCGAACAATATCTGTACCTGCAATGACTGTACCTATCGTACTCCCTATATTTGCCAAAATAATGATTAATAAAATTCTAGTGACTTTATTTTGCCAGAATCCTTTTATCGTGTAAACATCATCTGCTAATGACTCAAAATCGGAAACATGCGGCCGTTTGACTAAGGCTTGCACAAATCCAGCAAACCAGCCTGCTGCCATTAAAGGGTTTAATGAAGTAATCGGCGCAGCAACCAAAGCAGTTAACACTGCTAACGGATGTCCTAATGCGATAACAACACCTAATGCTGAAAACCCGCCATTCCAAATCAGCCAGCTCATTACTTGTTGCCAACCGGCCATAGGGTTAGCCAAAAACGTATAGGCAATTAATGCAATAACTGCTAACGGAATTGTCCAACCAATTATTTTAGGGGCTTTTGATTTTGGCGGTACTTTATTCAGTGCTTTTAAATCATGTTCTTTTCCTATTTCCTTGCTGATCCCCGGTACATGAGCAGCACCTAAAACTGCGACGATTCTCTCACCTGGTGCTTTTTTAATTTTTTGGGCTAAGTATTGATCACGTTCATCAATCAATGGCTCCTTTAATTTAGGGAAGCTTTCAGTAAACTCACTTAGGACAGTGTCAATCGCATCCTGTGACTTCATTTTTTCTAACTCTTCTTCTGTAATGGCCTCTTTGGAAAAAACACCTGCGAGAACCTGGGTTAATAAAGTCACCTTCCCTTTTAAACCAATGTTCCCCCATATTCTTGCAAACGTAATTTGAATATTACGATCTGCTAGGACAAGCTCAGCACCAATTTCATCTGCTGATTCAATACCTTGGATCATTTCTTGTCCTGGTTTAATACCGAATTGTGCACCCATTCTTTTCTGGAAAGAAGATATTGCCAAGTTCATTAATAATAAGGTAGCCTTTTTCTCTTTAATAACTTGGAATATGTCCATTTCCTTCCACTTATCTCCATTTACAATTGATTCATACCGTTGTTTATCAAGCTCCACACATATGGAATCTGGCTGTTCTGTTTCAATTACCTCTTTAACTAATTCTGCACTTTGTTTGGAAACATGTGCTGTTCCTATCAATATGTATTCTTTTCCATCAAGTTCTATTCTTGTTATATTATGATTCTCATCCGTCATTCACTATTCCTACCTTTTTTAAGAACTGTACTTTTATTATATAGCAACTATTTAAGAAAGCCTACCATTTTCCTTTCTAAAAAACCCTTATCTTGGTAAACTCAATTTGTACTTATATTTATCCGCATGATAGGCTGTTCTAACATATTCAATTGGCTTGTTTCCACTGATGTACGTTAACCGTTTAATTAATAAAATCGGGGCTCCATCTTCTAGCCCTAAATATTCTTTATCCTCTTGTTCTGCAAGTGTTGATTCAATATCCTGTTCACCGTGAGTTATATGGAAGTGCAGCACATTTTCAACATATTCATAAAAAGAATTAGCGAAATCTTCTTCTTTCATTTGACCAACTGTATCTTTGGGCATATAAGATGTTTCAAAAGCTACAGGTATCTGATCAGCTAAACGTACTCGTTTTAACTTTAACACTTTGGCGTCATTATCAATATCCAGCTTGTTCGCCATGAAACGATCGGCATTGATCTCTTTCAATGAGATTACTCTTGAACCTGGCTCCCTTCCCTTTTGTTTCATCTCCTCACTAAAACTTGTAATCCCTTTTAATGTTTGTTGAATCTTTTGCTCAGCAATAAATGTACCTTTTCCCTTCATACGAACAAGCAAACCTTCTTGTGCAAGATTATTTATTGCTTGTCTTACTGTCATTCGACTAATATCGTATTTTTCTGTATAGATCCGCTCAGATGGTATTAATTCGCCTGGTTGTAATTCACCATTTTGTATTTGTTCTCTAATTTCTTGTTGTAATTGGTAATATATCGGTAGCGGGGATTTTTTATCGATCATTTGCAACTCTCTTTCTATTTTTACAATTTTTTATCATTCTAACAAAAAAACGGGTAAATGTATACACTTACATATGTATAGACAACCATACATTAATATGTTAAATTACATAGGAAAGGGATGAGTGATATGAGTACAACGCTTATTTATAATGCAATTATTTATACAGAAGATACGGTTTTAGAGCAAGGGGCTATTTTATTGAAAGACGGAAAGATTGATGCTGTATCAAATCTGGAGATCTCTTCGAAAAATGCAGAAAATATGATTAATGCCAATGGAAAAATGATTATTCCTGGATTTATTGATGGACATATCCATGGTGCATATGGTGCAGATGTAATGGATGGAACATATGAGGCACTTGATATCATGGCAACTAAATTACCACAAGAAGGTACAACAAGTTTCCTTGCTACGACGATTACTCAGTCACCCGATCAAATTACAAAGGCATTACAGAATGTAGCAAATTATTTACATCGAAAGAAGAATACTGCGGAAATTATTGGGGTTCACTTAGAAGGACCCTTTATCGCTAAAGAGAAAGCAGGTGCACAGCCTGAAGAGTATATTATGCCACCAGATATAGATCTATTTGAAGCATGGCAAAAAGAAGCACAAGGATTGATTAAAACAGTAACATTCGCACCAGAATTGGACACTACCGGTGAGTTTATAGAATATTTAAACAGACAATCGATTAATATGTCTGCAGGTCATACAAATGCAAGTTTCAGCGATATGAAAAATGTAACAGAATTGGGTGTGACACAATTAACTCACCTGTGTAATGCAATGAACGGTATTCACCACCGGGATATTGGTGCAGTGGGTGCCGCCTTTATGCTTGATCCATTATATGCTGAAATAATTGCCGATAAAGTACATGTATCTGCAGAAATGTTAAAAATGGCCTATCAAATGATCGGAAGTGATCGATTACTATTAATAACTGATGCGATGCGGGCTAAAGGATTAGCTAATGGTAATTATGATTTAGGGGGACAACGGGTAACAGTTGATAACAATACAGCAATATTAGAGGATGGAACACTTGCAGGCAGTACGCTGAAAATGATTGATGCTGTTAAGAATATGCTCGAATTAACTAATGCTGACACAAAAGATATTATTAAAATGACGGCAGTCAATCCAGCAAAGAGGATGAACATTTTCTCAAGAAAAGGATCAATCAAAGCAGGGAAAGATGCTGATATTCTTGTTGTAAATAATCAATGGGAAATCGCTTATACATTTTGCCATGGTGAGATTGCTTACAGGGGGGAAATCAGATGAAAATTATTGAATCGAAAAATTATTTGAAAATGAGTCATACAGCATGCCAAATTTTAGCTGAACAAATCGGTCAAAACCCTAAAATTAAGCTAGGTCTCGCAACAGGTTCTACACCAATTGGACTTTACAATCGATTGATTCATTTAAATAAAAAGAAAGAAATCAGCTTTCAAAAAGTTACTACATTTAACTTAGATGAATATGTTGGCTTACCTGCAACTCATCCCAATAGTTATCATTATTTTATGAGAGAGAATTTCTTTCAGCACATAGATATAAATGAAGCAAATACCCATATTCCCAATGGAATGGCATATGACTTGGAGAAAGAATGTATACGATATCAGCAAGTAATCGAAACTGCAGGAGGTATGGACATTCAGGTTCTAGGTCTGGGAGAGAATGGTCATATCGGATTTAATGAACCTGGCACATCATTTTCCGAAGAGACTCATATTATCTCACTAGAAAAATCAACCAGAGAGGCAAATGCAAGATTTTTTGACAATATCGATCAGGTTCCAAAAAAAGCAATTACTGTTGGAATTAACACCATCATGCAAAGCAAACAAGTTATCCTGCTTATATCAGGAGAGACGAAAGCGGAGGCATATAATCGATTAGTAAATGGAGGAATAACAGAAACTTTCCCTGCTTCTATCTTACAAAAGCATAAGAATTGCATTGTATTAGTTGATCAAGAGACTACTTTCCAAATTACCAATTAAGTTTAGAGTTTATAACAATGCAAGTCGTTTGTTTAGCACTTATTAATGAAAGAGGAAATCACAATGAAGCAAAAAACCGGACAGTAGCCCGGTTTATAAACTTCCATTCAATTAGTGAACTTACCTTTCCAGCAATGCAACTGTTTCCACATGTATCGTATGCGGAAATAAATCAACTGGCTGCACTTGCTTCAACTTATACCCAAATTGAGCTAATTCTTGTATATCTGTTGCAAAGGTATCCGGATTACAAGAAACATAGACTACTTTTTGCGGTTTCGCACGTCCTATCCGACGCATTACCTTGCCACCTGCACCTGATCTTGGCGGATCCAGCAGTAAAAGCTCAGGAACACCAAATGATTCTAATATCTCATCAATGCCTCGTCTGGCATCTTTCGCGAGAAAATACGTATTAGAAATTCCGTTATCCTTTGCATTTCTTTTTGCAGATTCAATCGATGTTTCCACAATTTCGATCCCTGCAAGCTCACCTACTTTACTTGCAAATGGGAGAGAAAATGTCCCGACACCGCAAAATAAATCTATCATTCTATCTGTCTCCGCAGGTTCTGCCATTTCTAAGGCCAATTCTACTAACTTCTGTGCCTGCAACGGATTTGTCTGGAAAAAAGTATCAAACCAGAGGCGATAACGATAACCTAACATTTCATCATAAATAAAATCTCTTCCTGCTAACACATGAGTGTTTTCTGATTGTGTTCGATCTGCCCAATCTCTATTTTCCAGCCATAACAGACTCTTTACTTGTGGGAATTTACTAGTAATCCGCTCTGTTATATCTTTAACAGCATCTGCTAATTTGCCGTTAGGCCCTTCTGTTGCAAACAAACCTAACATAATTTCACCAGTTTCGAAAGATTGACGAACCATTAAATGTCGAAGTAAGCCCTCGTGTGTATCCTTATCATAACCAGATAGTTGATGGTCCTTAGCCCAATTAGCAATTTCCATTGCAGCCTCTACCATTTCTTTCCCTGCAATTAAACAGGTCTCTAAGGAAATAATCTTTCTGAAGTTGCCTGATTCGTGAAGCCCTAAGGATCCATCTTTAGCAAAAGTAAATTCCATCTTGTTGCGATAGCGCCAAGGATTGTCCATACCAATCGCATCTTTCACAAGGTCTGCATCAAAACCTTGCTCCCCAATCACTTTCTTAACATGATCCGTTTTCTCTTTTAATTGGCCTTGATATGACCAATGTTGCCAAACACAGCCACCACAACGTTCAAAATGAGGACAAGGTGCTTCCACTCGTTCTGGGTGTCCTTCCACAATCTCCTCTGGCTTTACAATTGCCCATTTTCTGTCTGGATTTTCAACACTTACTTTAATTTTCTCCCCTACTAATGTCTGGGGTATATTTAACTTCAGTTTTTTAGGATTTACTTGTCCAACATCCCGCCATACTACTGATCTACCAGAACCTTTTCGATCTAACTCTTCTATTTCTGTCACATATGTTTCAACTTTTGATGACAACCTTAATCCCCCTTATTTTGCTCTACTATATTAGACAAAAGCCATTTTTACCATTTATTCTTCCGACAGTTCCACTGTCATTTTTTTAATGACTTGGTCTTCTTTCGGTTTATCATTATGCTCACGTTCAACGGAGGCAATCTCTTGCGCTGTTTCTATCCCACTAATCACTTTTCCAAAAGCAGCATAATCTCCGTCTAAGTGCGGAGAGTCTTCTACCATAATAAAGAATTGGGAACTTGCTGAATCAAAATCTTGGCTTCTAGCCATAGAGATAACCCCTTCTTCATGCAGCAACGGGTTATCATATCCATTGCTTTCGAACTCACCAACAATTTGATGATCAGCTCCACCTGTTCCATCACCATTCGGGTCCCCACCTTGAATCATAAATCCAGGGATAACTCGATGGAAGGTTAATCCATCATAAAACTCTTGCTCAACTAATTTGATAAAATTTTCTACAGTTTTCGGCGCAAATTCAGGATACAATTCTACTACCATCTCTTTCCCACTATCCATTTCTATTGTAACAATCGGCCTTTCCCCTTCCGATATTGCCACTTGTCCCCCATCATTACCTTCAGAGAAATCTGATTTATTTTGTTTTACTTGACTGCAGCCGGCAGAAATAATAGTCAATAATACTAATAGTAAATAAAGCCATTTTCGCATTTATATTATTTCCCTTCTATACCTTTATCAATGGTATTATACACACCTAAAAAGGAAAAGTATACCCATTGCCAGGTATACTTCTCTTTTAACATATTATATATTAATAACTGTAACGTTTTATCTCATATTTCTGCGGATTCTCTCCTGCTTTTTTCTATATTGATTTGGAGTTACCCCCGTCTTTTCTTTATATCGCCTAATAAAACTAGATGCAGACATAAAACCGACATATTCCGCAATGCGGTGAACTGGAGTTTCAGTATCTGTTAACAGTTTATTTGCTTCAAAAATTCTTCTCTGGAGAATATATTCGTGAATGGTAACACCAAATTCTTTTTTAAAAAAATGACATAAATAGTATTTATTTAAATGCAAACGCTGCGCAATATCATCCAGGCTCCAATCTCTATTCCATACATCATTAATTACTCTAATAATTTTGTCATGTACAGCTACAGGATTTGCTTGCTGCTGCTCAATCGTCAGGTGATGTCCACGCTTATTCTCATCTTTAATTTCGCGACAGATAAATAACAACAGTTCTAACAGATACAATTCTAATGCAGCACTTTGTTGCCAATTGTCTTTATTCTCATATTCATACAGTAAGTTATCCATTATCACTTCTAATTTTTCTGTATGCCACACAAACAGATCTAACATAAAATGCGGCGATGGCAGTTGATCAAGAAATCCACTGAATCCGGATAAGACAGGATGATTAAATGAGAGGAAATCTTCTGTAAACATAACCACAACACGTTCATAAACAGCATCCTCTTTTAAACTGACTCGATGAAATTCCGAGCTTTTAAATAAAAGAATCGTATTCTTTTTTAATCGGTAAACTTTCTCCTCAAATACATACAATGCTTCTCCATCTTTCAACCATACAATTTCATAACCTAGGTGACGATGAAAGATAGACATTGGTGAATGATCTTCTTTATAGTGCATTAAAAATCCTGGAACATGTTCATCCTGTATCTGGATCGAAGCTTGCCGATCAATTTCTACCATAATTAATCCCCTCTCATTTCTGTTACCTTACACAATGTTTGCGTAAATAATCATAAAATTCTTCCGCTTCCTTCTGCGTTAATACTTTCCGATTATCGCTAACTATGGCACCAGCGCCGCTGCTGTTATATTCATACAACCTTGCATCCATCGGGGAGAACCCGCCCATTTCTGTCCATGCATTTGTCTTAATATGTGAATCCATTTCACATTGGTAAAATAACACACTTGCCTGTGCATGAGGGTCTCCTCCCGGATGCCATGGTCTACCTAAATACACCGTTTCATCTTTCATTTGACTGGTTTCTTTTAACAGTTTACAAGAATCGAATAGAAACCCATATGGTGTCTGTATGGAGGTGCTCGCAGCTGTAATAAAACCGTTATTGACAGAGTCCCCTCTATCAAGTGAAATAATATCACATGTTTCAAAGACAACTTGACCTGCACCAAAGATGAAATCCACGTTCCCCTCAATTATGCAATCCTTAAAATAGTGGGTGCCCCTATCTACAAGCAATGTATCTTGGCAGCCTTTGAAGCGGCAATTTTTCAACTTCGTCTGATTGCTTTTATCCGCAGTCCGAAAAGCAACTGCCTGAATATTTCTCATTTTTGTCAGGTCATCATCTGCTTTCATGTACTCAGACATATAATCAAAACTGTTCTCAAACGTTATATTATATGCGGCAAAATTTGGCGATTTAACAATAACACTAGCACTTTCGAACGTGCCATAGGTTGAATCGTCCTCCTTCTTCGTTCCACTCGCGACGTCATACGTTAATATAGATTGATCCCTGTCTTCACCAATAATTGTAACTGATGCGCTTTCAATATTCAGCTTCTCATAATAAGTTCCATTAGCAACAAAAATAGCAGCAGAACTCCCTTTTATATTATCCAAAGCCTTCTGAACTGAATGATATACCTTTTTTCCTTGATGTTCTTCCTTTTCGTATTTTTTATCAATAATTGCATCAATTGTTAAGGAATATTTCTCTTCTATTCTTCTTACATTATAACTCATGTGAAAGCCCCCTTTATATATTTAACTATAAGTTAGCATAGAAAGAGCTGTTTTCCATTAGCCGATATTGCCAAAAAAATATGCCGAAATTGCTTTGGTTTTTGATTTCTTAACAGCTAGTTTCTTAATATTACAAGGTAATTACAAAATAATTAAACACACTTGCTAGAACAAATCCTGTCAATAGCTATTTAATACTTTTTATTTCCTGCCCTTCATTTTATTACCATTAGACGCATAGTCTCTTACTGATAAAATCTATCATCCTACCTATTTTACTTATTTACCAATTAGAACCATAAATATTACATCAAAACCCATGCTATGCTATAAGAGAAATTTCAAACAAGGAGTGATTGACATATGTTTAAGAAAATAGGTATTGGAGCAATACTAATTACTACACTAGTATTCGGTAGTGGATTTTCAGCTGAGGTCCAAGCACAATCTAATTATACAAAGCAAGTATATTATCAATTTAGTGGAGATCAAATCTCTAACTCTTCTGTTCAAGAGATGCTTAACAAATGGTTTGCTAAATATCCAAAAGCACAGGTTGAGGTAAAAGAAGACAAAGGTGAAGCAGTTACAGAGCAAGAGGAGTCAAACACAAAACAATCTGATAATAAACAAGTAGTACAACCGCAAGAACCTGCTAATAAAGAAACTGCTGCAAAACAAGAAACAACAAAAGATAACCAAACAACACAGGCACTTAGTCAATTTGAACAACAAGTTGTAACACTTACTAATCAAGAACGTCAAAAACAAGGATTATCACCATTAGAAGCTGATAAAGAGTTAAGCAAAGTAGCAAGAGCGAAATCACAAGACATGGCAACTAATGGATACTTTAGCCATAATAGCCCAACATATGGTTCTCCATTTGATATGATGAAGCAATTCGGTGTCAGCTACAGAACTGCTGGCGAAAACATCGCTAAAGGCCAACGTACACCACAGGAAGTAGTCAATGCTTGGATGAACAGTGAAGGTCATAGAGCGAACATCTTAAACCCTGAGTTTACTCATATTGGTGTTGGATATGTAGAGAACGGAAATGTTTGGACACAGCAATTTATCGGGAAGTAATAGCAGATTAAGAGAAAGAAGATCTTCAAAAGGAGGCTTCGAGTATCGGAGGTAGAAACTCATTTCATTACAAAGGAGCCCCTGGCATTGTCAGGGGTTTTTATTATACTGCACGCAATAGGTTTATCGTTCTTTCTAACACAGTAATTAATTTCCAATGGTGAATTCAGTTCCAGTCTAATATTATCTCCATAAACCCAGATGTCCTCACTATTACTTGTAAAGACTCCATACTCGCAGGGAAACTTTCGAGACTTCCATCGAAATCACTAGAATTAATTGTATGAATTAGCAATTCATTGATATGATAAGTGTAAACAAGAAGGAGGTTTTTTAAATGGGATTTTTAGATGGATTGATGGGAAATGCCTCAGAAATTAATGTACGTGATATCGAGAAGGAATTTGCGACAACTTTATCTTCTGGAGAACAGGTTGAAAAGGCCTATAAATTGATCCGTGATCTGTTTGTTTTTACAAATAAGAGATTAATTTTAGTTGATAAGCAAGGGATCACAGGAAAGAAAACAGAAATCCTTTCCCTTCCTTATAAAAACGTTACCTACTTCAGTATTGAAACTGCAGGCAACTTTGATTTAGATGCTGAACTGAAAATATGGGTATCCGGCAGCTCTGCACCGATTCAAAAACAGTTTAATAAAAGCTTGAATATTTACGAGGTTCAAAGCGTTTTGGCAGGATATGTTTTATAGGATAAGGTTTATGTATGGATGAAATGTAAGTATTTTTTAACTTCCATCAAAAAAGCGCAGAAAGAGCTTAGAATTCAAAGCAGTATTAATAGATTATCTCAATAGAACAAAAGAGCTTGGTTTCCCAAGCTCTTTTGTTCTATTACTGTACTTATAACGAAAATCTTTTCACTAATCCATCTAATGTTTGCGCCATATCAGCCAAATTTTCTGATGCCGCCGCTATTTCTTGCATTGCAGCCATTTGCTCCTCAGCAGAAGCTGAAGTCGTATGGGCACTATCTGCAGATAACTTGGTTACTTTCTCCAAATCAGTAATATTTTGAATTACTTGTTGTGTTCCTTGAGAAATACTGTTGGTTACTCCAGAGATATCTTGTACTTGTTGTACAATTTGTTTAGTCGAACCTTCAATACTAGCAAATGCATTGGCAGCTTCTTCACTTATCAACAGCCCCTGATTCAGCTGGTTATGTACGTTTCCTTGCATAGTTTCCGTTGCTTTTTCAACAATTTCTATCATTTTCATTATGGTGGCATCTATACCTTCTGCTACTTCTTTTGATTGATCAGAGAGCTTTAATATTTCATTTGCTACAACGGCAAATCCCCTCCCATGCTCTCCAGACCTTGCAGCTTCAATCGATGCATTCAATGATAATAGGTTTGTTTGTTGCGCAATATTACCTATTGCACTATTCATATTAATTGCCTCATTTGATAGATTTGATAGTTCCACAATCATATTGGAAGATTCCTGAACAGCTGAAAGAATCTTATCCATCTGTGCTTTCACGTTTGCAATCGTTTCACTACCTTTATCAACATCTTGATCGGTTTTATTAACAGTCTCCGAAATGACATCTAGAGAGTCAACAATAGAATGAATACCTTTAGCCATACTGCCAATAGCTTCTGCCGTCTCTTCTGCAGCTTCCACACCATTTGATGCTGTTTCCGCTGATTCTTGAATTGTGTTGACGACATCCTCCACAGATTTTGTTGTTTCCTCAGTACTTTCCTTAATTGACTGAGATGATCCTGTTAATAGATTGGATGCTGATTTTAACTCTTGAACTACCGTTCGGAGAGAAGCTGTCATTTCGTTAAAGTCTTCTGCTAAAAGTCCAATTTCATCTTTTCGTTTTATATCCACCTGTTCGTTTAAGTTGCCATCCCGCACATTTCTTGTACTCCTGCTTAACTTTTTCAACGGAATTAGAATGGAACGGAGCGTAAAGACTAATAATATTGCTCCAAGTATAATAAATATAACAAGTACAATTAAAACTGTTTGTAAGATTGGAACAGCTGCATCGCTGTAATCACTCACTGCTACTAATCCAATCACTGTCCACCCAGTGATAGGTTCCTCTATTTCATAGAGTTCCGTAATCATGGTTAAGTCTATTTCTGTTACAATAATTTCTTCTGTGTTAGCATTTCCAGTAGCTAACGGAAAGCTGTCACCTTGCTTTATATTCCCCGCATCAAAAATAAACCCTGTTCCTGTGACTATATTCCCTGCTTTATCGAGAATAGCCATTGTTCCGGTATCTCCAAGCTTTGTACTCTTAACTGCTTCTGTTAAAGAAGAAAGACTCATGGACAATTGGACGACACCTTGATCACTGCCTAACTTCTGGGATAATCTCACTATCCATTCGTCATTCTCCATACTCTTAACAACATGGGAGAAGACAGTATCATCAGATTCTTGTGCAGTGATGTACCAATCCTCTTCCCTCGGATCAAATGTACTGTTAGCGTTGGTAGGTGTACCCAAAAACGTACCATCCTCTAAGCCAACTGTTACCTCTATTATCTCCTCATTATTACTAACGAAATATTCCATAAATTCGTTGACGATTTCTTTCTCACTATCTAATGAATATCTGTCTACAACATCTGTTAATGTGTTAAGATTCATCAGTGATCGATTAATAAATTGATTTGTATTACTCTCTACCAGTGTGAGACTGGATTTTGTGCCATTAGTAATCTTTTCTCTCACTTCATCCTTCGCCGTTTCATAGGCAAAATAACCTATAATGGAGCCAGGAACAATTAATATGACCAAAAATGATACGATTAATTTTGTTCGAATTAAGTCTGTTTGTTTTTTTATTGTTGACAACCATTTTTTCAGTCGCCCCTTAGATGATTTCATATAATCACTGCCCTTTTCTAGGTTTAATCATTCTACCTATTTTATCGACATCTTTTTACAAAAATTTAATATTACCCATACTTTTGGCCCGCATTTTTTATCTATGCTGAATATTTCATGTTTAAACTTTTAAATGATGGGAAAAAGAATACTGTTACTAAACTATATAAATGGAGGGTAAAGAATGGATCAACAGAAATTTCTTGAGATACTGAACGAATGTGCGACGTCTTGCGATAATTGCTATAACGCTTGTTTAGAGGAAGAAAATGTAAAAATGATGTCTAATTGCATCCGCTTAGATCGAGAATGTGCAGAAATCTGTAGATATCTAGCATCAGCAATCTCCCGAAACTCTCCTTTCATTAAAGAAATTGCAACTCTCTGCAGCCAAATTTGTACAGCGTGCGCAAATGAATGCAGACAACATGAACACGACCATTGTCAAAAATGTGCGGATATTTGTATGAAATGTTCAGAGGCTTGTAACGAACTGCTTTAAATTTACAAAAGAGGAGGAATAGGATGCCTTGGGATAAACAGGATTTCCCTAGTTCCTTAAAAAATCTAGATCCTGTGGTAAGGAATAAAGCCATCGATATTGCAAATGCAATGGTGGATGAAGGTTACAAAGAAGGACGAGCTATTCCCATTGCAACAGAAAAAGCCAAAGAGTGGTATGATAATGCATCAGATGAAGAAATTGATGAAATTAAGCAAATGAGTGATAAGGAATTAAGAAGTCGTGACGGAAAGTCATCAAACTAATTCAACAATTCTCCTAATCAGAAAAAAATGATAGCAACTACAAGTTTAGATACCTGTTACAAATTCTAGTGTGAAAAATGTAACTACATTGATTCCAACTCAATTGTTAATGAAGGGCTGATTGTTAATTTTACTAACAATCAGCCTTTTATTTGTATGAAATTTATTATTTAATATACATTGTTTAATATTTCACAATATTGTCATTGGCACTCTAACATCCTATCTATTAAAATAAAGTTTAATATATTAGAATCGAGGATAATCTTATGCTTACTAGAGAGAACCGTAACCATCATGCAAATATCTACCAAATTGTCTGGCGGTGGCATTTTTATGCTGGTGTCATTATTGCACCTATTCTTCTAATCCTTGCTGTTACAGGCTCCATTTATTTATTCAAACCACAGATAGAAGCCTTTATTTATGCAGATTATTACCAAGTTCAGGAACAAGGAGAGAAGCTAGCTCCCTCTGCTCATACAGAAACAGTTTTGGCTGAATATCCTGATGCCAAAATAACGAAATATCGCCCGGGTGAAGATAGCACTCGATCCGCAGAAGTCCGGGCATTAATTAACGGAGAATCTTTTACATTTTTTATTGACCCTTACACATCTGGGATTATTGGCAAACTAAATGACCAGCATCGATTCATTGATCGAGTAGAAGAATTTCATGGTGAACTGATGCTTGGTACTTTTGGTGATCGTATGGTGGAGTTGGCAGCATGCTGGACATTAATTTTAATTACGACAGGCCTTTATATTTGGTTTCCACGAAAGAGACAGAAAATTTTTGGTGTCCTAATCCCAAGGTTTAATAGGAATAGACGAATACTTTTCCGAGATTTGCATGCAGTCACAGGCTTTTGGCTGTCGATTGCTATCATTTTCCTCGTCTTATCTGGGCTGATATGGTCTGGCTTCTGGGGTACTAAAGTCCAAACACTATTAACAAACGCTGGCGTTGGCTATCCTCCGTCAATTTGGGTAGGCAGTGCACCTGAATCAGGTATTCAAACAAAAGATATCGCAGACGTCCCATGGTCTGCTCAAACTATGCCTGTTCCCAGCTCTAATCAACATAGCGGCTTTATTCCATTAAGCATTGACGATGTTGTTCATATCACAGATAAAGAAAAGATTTATCCAACATATGAGGTTATTTACCCATCCAGCGCAAAAGGGGTATATACAGTCTCTGTTTTTCCACCACAGGCAAAAGATGAGGCAACAATGCATATTGACCAGTATAGTGGGGCTATTCTTGCTGATTACCGTTATGATAACTATCAACCTTTAGGAAAATTACTGGCATGGGGAATAACTGTGCACAAAGGATTAGAATATGGAGTAATTAATCAAATTGGCGGTTTCATAGTTTGTCTCGGGATTATTAGTCTTGTAATCAGTGGATGGATAATGTGGTGGAGACGAAAACCAAGAGGCCGCCTGGGATCACCAAACAGTCCAAGTATTTTGACAAAGAAAAGACTCACGATTCTACTCCTGATTTTCAGTATAATTTTCCCACTTGTCGGTCTGTCTGTAATAATAATTTTCCTATTAGATTGGACAGTTTTACGGAGAATTCCGAGGTTAAAAAAATTCCTCACATAAATGGAAGGGGTGCTAATATGAAAAGAAATTGGATATGGTTAATGGCTGTCATATTAATGGCTTGCTCCTCTAACCAAGTAAAGGATTCTTCTGCTGAACTGTATCATACAGAGTACCCTCTCGAGGCAGATATTGCTTTACCAGCAGAAATGATAGCAGATCAAGAAATCGAGGTCGAAATATTGTTAACAAAAAATGGACAGCCGATTGAAGATTTAGAGGATGTTCAGATTAGAATTTGGCAGGATAAGCACGGGGGCCAAACCAAAGAAACGATTGTCCCTTACAACCAAGAGGGTTGGTATCGTACAAATATTGTATTAGATGATGATGGTATCTATTACCTCCAACTGCATGCAAGTTTAAAAAATTCTTCAATCATGCCGACCAAACGCTTTATTGTCGGAGAACTCTCCTCTAAAGAGTTAGAACAATTAGAGCGTTCTAAAACAAACGAACCAAAAGATCATCAACACGGGGAGCATCATTAGACGGAAGCTTTTCCGTAATTTGATGCTCTTCCATTAAACTTCTGAGTAAACTGCTGTTCAAATTTTAAAAGAATCGTTTGAACAGCACCATTGAATAATTTTTATCTGTCCCCCTCACACCTGCTAACCTTAGGAAATTCAACAATGAAGATCATCTAACAATCCTACTTCTCCAGTTTCTGCATGAACATAATAGTCACAATCAAGCATCCCGCATAATAAATATTCTTTTTCTTCATAATCATATACATAATAAGGCTTTACTTCGAAGTAAGCCTTTATTCTCTCAAATGCTTCTGATTTCTCTATCTCCCTAACACCTTTTGGATCAAATTTGCCGATCATATCAAAGGCTGAGAAGCCTGTTGTATCGATATAATTTAACACTTCATACGTTTCACGACAAATCATAATGACAAGTTTTTTTCGTAAAATCTTCTTATCTTCTTTGACTGGTCTTAATACTGCCTGAATCATTTCCATGTCTCGATACAGGTGATCTAATAACCATTGTCCTGAATCATCAGCATATTCTATCCGCATAAAGGTCTCTACTACGTCTATGCACTTCCCCTTCTCTTCTTCCGTTATCGGTTTTGCATCAGGGCTTGGTTCATTTGCATAGGCAACTTCAGCAGACACTTGTCTGTCGACGAAAACAGGTTGACGGTTAATTACACCATCCAAACCACTATCCCATCTTAATAAATGATCCATTCGGCTTTGCAAACCTTCAGGTACACCTATGTCATAACTAAGTGTTGCTCGGTTTTTATTCACAATAAATATTTCTTCCATGCCATATACTTGCTGAATTTTCTCCTTTTGAAAGTCTGGGAATTCAATTAAGTGCAACTGATTATAGGCAATATCTTGTATATTCTCTTTCGATAGATTAAATACTTCTTGTTTCACTGAGTCCCTCTTTGGAAAATCTCCAAAAACTGAAAAAAGAAGGAGTTGCCCCTCTTCATTTAGATTAACATCAATCTGTCCTGATGGGAAAACAGATATATTATTAATACTTGCCTTAAGTTGCCAATTGTTATCATCCTGCTTTGACAATCGGTATTGATCATGATTTATTCCTGTTTCTTTCTCCACCCAGTCGATTATATTTTCTGTATGCGGTTCAAACCTAATGTTAGCAAAAGAGGTTTTACCAACAAAAATAAGACTCTCTATTTTTTTTGTATGAATATCTACCTCAACGCTCGCCGTTCCTTCAGGGTTGAGATCTTCATCTTCAACATGTTCAGCTATATTCACAGGAAACCATTCCATGCAATAAATATATTTGGTTTGCTGATATGTATTTAATTTACGACTAATACTAGATCTTTTTAAGTAATATTGATCTAGTCCCAGCTTTTCTTTGATCCAGTCTTCTAGATCTTTTAATCTTTGGTCCAATACTTTTTCGCTCCTAACTATAAAATATGATACAAAAGGGGGAAATCCGTTAATAAAATAAGAATGTTTCTTAATTTTTTCGAGACAAGTTCACAGTCTCGATCGTACTAAATATCTCTTTTATCCCAATTTCAAGGATACCGACTGCCCAATTAGACACTCGGTATGACTTGTTAACTATATTGCTTGATTATGTCTCTAAGCTTATTTGCAATATATGCCGGTCCTTGCTCTATTTCAGAATTAGTCAATGTTAATCGGACATTGGATTCGTCCATATCTAGAGCCTCAGCAAACAGACTGCCTAGGCCTTTCACTCTTCTATCCACTTGTAAAGCAATTTCTACTCTGTCTTCTTTGACAAAGAAAACAGCTTCTAATTCATCTAAATCTGAATGAAATGCAGGCGCTGGGCGAAATTCAAATTCTTGAATATAGCCATGGCGTTTTGAATACTCCATCTCTACCTTCCGTAGTTCAAAGCCTAATTCTTGTGTAATAGCCTGTAGAGCTGTATCCATATAAACATGTGGTGTTACATGCAAATAATCACGATCATTCGGATCAATAGCTTGCGGGATATCTAAGCCAGTTTGCACCCAGACTCTTGTACGGTTAATAGTAGGCGGTGTATGAATTGGCAGCTTAAATTCAAAGTCAATCTCTTTCACTTCACTTTCCCCAATAATAAACGATTCATTTAAAGCAAAGCGACCCAGAACAACTTTTTCGTAATACTTCTTATCATCTCGTTCTCGCAATGCTTCTGTCATCACATAAAGATTGATACGATCTATTTGTTGTTCTGTTCGGCCACCTTTAACAACTACTTTCCCCCGAAGCATTTCATCAGGACTTAACGTTTCATTAATTAATTGTGTATCAACTTCGGCGCTTCCTATTCCAGCACTTGCGAGTAATTTCTTAAACATAAACATCATCCTCCGATTTTTTTCTCCAAAGTATTTTATATGCGCTATATTTTTCAAATAGAACTTGTTAATTATTGCTCCCCTAATAAAGGTACGAATAGAAGCACCCTGTAGTTTCATATAAATTTTATCCTTATATTGAAAAAAGAGGACACAATGGCCCTCTCCCCCTTAATATTCATTATAGAATGTTTGGATTTCTTCATCATCATCTGTCACAGTTAATGCTAGCATTAATAGAATTCTAGCTTTCTGCGGATTTAATGAATCAGAAGTCATAAAACTATCTCTTGGAGAAACCGTTCCTCCTCCAACTCTACTAGATACGACGATTTCACTGCCACTTTCTATCGCATCCCTGGCTCCTTCCACATAGGCTGAAGATAATGATCCATTCCCTGAACCTGCCAAGACTATACCATCAGCGCCATTTTCTACAGCAGCATCAATCATATATCTTGGATTGTTTTGATAGCTATAAATGATATCCACCTGAGGCAATTCCTTAATGTCTGAAATATCAAAAACTGTTTCTGCCGTATGTTTTTTTGCCGATTCATTATAGTAATAAGGTACCCCGCCGACAATTCTGCCTAAATAACCTTCTTCCGTTGCTGAAAATGTATCCACAACAGTAGTATTTGTTTTCGTAATATATCTAGCAGCGCCGATTCGATCATTTAGAGCAATAAGTACACCCTTGCCTTTCGATTTCTCTGAAGATGCTAATAATACAGCGTTATACAAATTTAGCGGACCGTCAGCACTTACTGCTGTTGCTGGCCTCATAGAACCCACAACTACTACCGGCTTATCACTTTTCACCACTAAATTAAGAAAATATGCAGTTTCCTCTAATGTATCTGTTCCATGTGTTACCACTACCCCATCAACATCATCAGTTGCTAATAATTCATTAATTCTGTTTCCTAATTCTAGTAATATTTCATTAGTAATTTGCGGACTACCAACATTGGCAATTTGTTCACCAGATATATTCGCTATATCAGCCATTTCCGGAACTGCCTCAATTAATGCTTCGACACTAAGTTCGCCCGCTTTGTAATCTGTTGTATCTGTACCAGATTTACCACTACCTGCAATTGTTCCCCCTGTTGCCAAAATAGCTACATTTGGTAAGTCTTCATTCTGTGTTGATGCCGATACATTTTCCATTGTTGGTACATTGGTTTCACTTTCCTTTTCTGCATTTTCTACATTCGTGAAGCTAGGAAAGTATGGTGCTGCTAACATTATTGCAAGTGTTAAAGCAAAAGCAATCGATAGATAAATTTTCTTTGAAGCTTTCATTATGTAATCCTCCTAGTTATGTATGATAGAAGCTACTCTAACATCAATTTCTAGAAAAATAACCTTTATTGTTAAGTGTTCTGACAACATTTTTCCTTTACTGTTAACTTTTGTTGCTGTTTACATAATTGAATTGCAAGATAAGTAAGGGTTTTGTTGCTACACACTAAAAGCTCCTCATAAATGAGGAGCTTTTTAAATCAATTGATATTTTTGAAAACTCAGATACAGTCCATTTTGATCTGGTGTTAATGTGATATCATTTGCCATTTGTTTCAATTCTGCTTTTGCATTACCCATGGCAATCCCATTTTCTGCAAATTCGAGCATTTCTAAATCATTGAGACCATCACCATAAGCGAACGTATCATTTCGATTTTTATGAAGGTATTCGAGCACTTTCTCAATCGCCAGTGCTTTATTTATTCCCTTGATTGATAATTCACCGCTGTTCTCACCAAAGACAGGAACAGTACTAGGTATTACCTCAAATTCATTGATAAACTCTTCCCGAATTATTTCGAAAGGTACCGATGACCCTAGAAAAGAAATTTTACTAATATCTTCCCGAATAAGGTTTTCCTTATCAATTAATAGTTTTTGAAATGGCCTGAGCCCTTCTTCCATCTCTTTACTTAATTCAGGACGTTGCTCAATCGTTTGATTTATTATTTTCTCTATATGTGCTTTACAACCTCTGCTTGCAAATAGGCCCCCATTTGATTCTAAATAAAAGTCAATTTCATGCTTATTAAAGAAGTTAACTAGCCGTTCAATCGCTTGCCTTTCAACAAATTGATGGAAAATAACTCGATTTCCTACTTCGATATAACAACCAGCCGCACCAACGATTCCGTCAAAGCCAATTTCTAATATATGATCAAATAACTCTGCCTTGGACCTTCCCGTACATAGAAAAACAAGATGTCCATTTTTCCTAGCTAGTTTAATGGCATTATAAGCTGATTCTGGTATAATGCCACTATCATTAACTAAGGTGCCATCAACATCAAGAAAGATAATTTTCTGACTCATATTACCACACTCTCTATTATAATTCAGAACCATTTGTTGAGATGACCTGTTGATACCAATCAAATGACTTTTTCTTTTTTCGCTCTAATGTACCTGTTCCATCATCATGTTTATCCACATAAATGAATCCATAGCGCTTCGACATTTGACCAGTTGACATACTAACCAAATCAATACAGCCCCACGCAGTATAGCCCATTACATCCACACCATCTTCGACCGCTTCACCAATTTCACGAATATGCTCTCTTAAATAATCAATGCGGTAATCATCCTGGATCGATCCATCCTCTTCGACCTTGTCATAGGCGCCAAGACCATTCTCTACAACGAATAACGGCACACGATACCGATCATATAGCTGATTTAAAGAGATACGCAAACCGACAGGATCAATTTCCCATCCCCAGTCACTTGCTTTTAGAAATGGATTTTTCGCACCATTTAAAATATTTCCTTCTATAAAATCTGATTCATCTTTTATTTTTTTCTCTGTTCGGGACATATAATAACTGAAGCCTATATAGTCTACAGTATGTTCTTTTATGACATCTAAATCGCCTTCCCGAATATCCAACTTAATATGGTTTTCTTTGAAGAAACGTTTTGCAAAAACAGGATATTCCCCACGCACGTGCACATCTCCACAAATATAATTGAAAACTTGTTCTTCCCTTAATGCGTGGAATATATTATCTGGATTGCAATCATAAGAATAAACTGGTGCATAAATTAACATACAGCCGATTTGTGATCCCGGGATGATTTCATGTCCTGCCTTCACAGCTAAACTGCTTGCCACAAATTGATGGTGAAGACCTTGGAAAGACTCCTGCAGCTTGGACTCCTCATCTTTTGGCGAGAAGCCAAGTCCCATAATAGGATGGAATACCGCTCCATTTATCTCATTAAATGTCATCCAATATTTCACTTTATCTTTGTAACGTTTAAATAATGTTGTGGCATAATTTTCAAAGAAACCAATTACTTCGCGACTTCTCCAGCCACCATATTCCTTAATTAAATGCAGGGGCATTTCATAGTGCGAGATCGTTACAACAGGCTCAATTCCATGTTTGTGCAGTTCATCAAACACTCTGTCATAGAATGCCAACCCTGCTTCATTTGGTTCTTGTTCATCCCCTCTTGGAAAAATTCTTGACCATGCAATCGACATACGATAAGCTTTAAAACCCATTTCTGCAAATAAAGCAATATCTTCTTTATAGCGATGATAAAAGTCAATTCCTTCATGGTTTGGATATCGATATTTATCTGCATCTATTTCAAAAGCAAATCCATGATCTTTCATAATTTGTGTTCTTACTTTTCCTCCTGGTAATACATCAGCTAAGTTTAGCCCTTTTCCATCCTTATCATAAGCACCTTCTAGTTGATTGGCAGCAGTTGCGCCACCCCACAAAAACCCATCCGGAAACTGCAGATTACTTTTAGCCATATGCTTGACCCTCCTAAATTTATCTATAATCATATTATAGAAACTATAATAAGCAAGGTAAACAAGCTAGTCAGTTTTCGTAAGGGATAACACAAATAGTCATTTGTTTCAGAAATGTAACAATGCGTTACTTTTCAAAACCGATTATGTTATGATAGGTAGTAAATATAAATACAGGTAGGTAATTAAAATGTCAATTTTCACTCATGAAATGATCGCTTCTTTTAATCAGCTGGAGACAGATTTATATAACTATATATCGCAAAATACGGAAAAAGCAGCGTACATGAGAATTCGAGAACTTGCCGATGAGACACATGTATCGACAGCAACTATTTTGCGGTTTTGCCGTAAAGTAGGATGTGCCGGTTTTACCGAATTCAAGATCATGTTGAAGATGGGCTTAGAAGATAAGAAAAAAACGGTAATTAAAAGTCCTCAGCATTCTATTACAGAATTTTTTGAACGGACATTAAATAACAGAGAATTAGAGGGTAATTTGGAAGAAGCAGCTTCGGCAATATCTGAAGCTGAGAATGTCGTTTTTATCGGTATGGGAAGTTCAGGAATATTAGCAGAATATGGTGCCCGTTATTTTTCTGCATCAGGGAAATTTTCGCTGTATATAAAAGATCCTCACTTCCCTATCCATAAAAAATTCCAAGATTCCAGTATAACCGTGGTATTATCTGTATCGGGTGACAATCCTTTCACTATCACACAAATCAATCAACTAAAGCAAGAGGGCAGTAAGGTTATAAGTATTACGAATAATAGGCTATCAACGATTGCAAAGATCTCAGATATTAATATTGCCTATTATGTTACGGAAGAAAGGTATCAAAGTGCCAATATAACAACACAAGTACCCGTTATTTATATCCTGGAAGCAATAGCAAGAAAGATTTCCATCGTTAACTAATATAAAATCCCTGTGTTGCATGAAACAAATAAACACTTCCTAAAAACATATAGAATTAGCCATAAAAAAAAGGGGCTTGGATTGAAAAAAAGCCCCCCCTCTAGCCTTTAGTCCACTACTCAACCATTGATAACAACACCTTTTCCATTTCTTCCTTGGACAATAAAGATGCATGCATCAAAATCTCGTAGCCCTTTTCCGGAATAGTGACCCTCATTCCCTGCACATTATTATGATATGGGCCACCATCATAAGCATGCTCGAAAGTATATCCGCTCAGTTGATAAGAATCAATATGGTCGTACCATGTTAATTCATCCTCTTTCGAATGATCTATTTTCTCTGTAAACGTATAGAAATTAAATTCCCCGTCTATTTGGTGATATTGCAACATTACTACAGGGTCTTCACCGGCATTCGCTTCTTCCGTTCTTATTTCTTCTTCTATCAACTGATAGCCTTCTGGTATATAAGCTGGATGCTTGATTGGATAACTGACCATCGTCTGGGCCTCTTCTAGAGTATGAATTGTCAATGCATATATTCCGTACTTATCAAGTTCTGCCTGAATTTCGAGCAATCGTTTATCCAATTTCTCCTGATCTGCCTCAGGAGTTGCCAACATTTCAACGTTAATTTCCATACTTTCCTTAATCAACTGGCTATAATCCTCAAAGTCTTCTGGCGAGAGATGCTCTTTTGCTAGTTTCAAGTGCTGTTCCATTTGCAACAAAGAGCCTTTAGCTTCTTCTGCACCTAATTCAGGATCTGGAGCCGCTTTCTGAATATCAGCTTGAATCTGTTCTTGTTCTTCTGTTTCAAATATTTTCCCTAGCAAAGTTTCTGCTGCATCAACCATATAAGAACCACCGACTGAAAAAGATGCCCCTATGATCATTAAAGCAGCTGCTGTTCCAATCATCCATTTAGGATATATTTTCCTTTTCCTCTCTTCTTGTTTCACTTGCTTGATTCCCAATTCAGCCCTCTCATGTAGTTCCTCGGGGATTTCGATCTTTTCCATTTCGCGTTTAACTTCATTGTTCATAAATATCCTCCCTTTTCATTTGCATTCGTAGTTTTTCTATAGAACGATATAATATGGTTTTCACTGTGCCTAGAGGCATTTCTAATATGTCTGAAATTTCGCTTATTGTATGGTCTGCATAAAACTTTAATAACACAACACTTTTTTCATTTTCGTTTAGCTTTTCGATTAAATCTTTAAGTATTATTTGAATAGAAACATCTTCTTTTTCATTTGAAGGAATCGTTTCAATGTATTCTGTCCTTAAATGAACTACCTTTTTTTCTTTTCTTAAATGACTTAGTGCGACGTTAATCGTAATTTTGATCAGCCATGTTTTGAAATAGTCTGGATTCTTCAATGTCTTAATCTGACTGAACGATTTATAAGCTGTCTCCTGAACAACGTCCAGAGCATCTTCCCGATTTTTTACATATATATATGCCATCCGATAAATATCTGCTTCATATTGTTGATAAAGGGTGATGTATGCATTCTCATCACCTTTTTGTGCTTTTTTTACTAATTGATTGATAATTATCACCTCTATCTATGCCGCTGCTTTTTCTCTAAAGGTGTTTCGAAATAAATCGTGTCATCTCATCTCCTTGCAAGTTTCTATATCACATAATATAGTGACATTTACATAAATTCTGTCTGGCTACTTGTCTTCAACGAGTTCACGTGCTCTTACCATTATAAACGTACCCTATAAAAAGTTTTCCTTTTGAAAGTGGCTGGAAATAAATTTGTAATTCCTCCGTCATCTATCATCTAATATAACAATCGTTTGCTTCACAGCTTTTTCTCCTCCAATCTCTCCATTCTATCTATTAGACAATCGATAAGCTGATTTGGCTTTAAATAAATTAAAATATTCCTACAGAATAACCAAAGCATCACATACCGCTAATTTGATGGTTATTCCATAGGATTATTGAATGAAGACTATATGCATCAACCGCTTAAAATTAATTTAGACAGTATATCCCGAATAAAAAAAGGTTAGCATGATACTAACCTTTTTCTCTATTCATCTAATTCGCTGTATTCCGTTTTTGCTTGTTTGGCCACTTCAAGACCTTTTTTAATTTTATTCATAAAATTTTCCAGGACACCAGTGTAACGATTTTATTATCAATATCTGGGAGAATCCTTTTACTATTACACAAATTAACCAATTGAAACAGAAAGCAGCAGGATTATTAATATTACAAACAATAAACTTTGGACGATAGTGCGGAAAATCTCTCTGGTTGAGGAGAACAAAGCAATCTTATTATGTATGTTTTCTATTATTGACGCCTGCTTATCCATCCTGAGCAGGCGTTTGTTTTTCTTTCTTTAAAATAAACTTATGGATAAAAAATAACGGGTATATTAACAAATATAAATTAACAGACCACCACATTATGTCGAAGTCTCTGCTAAACGCCCAAAAAGATATGGCTTGCAGACCTGAGCAAAATGTTAACACCAAGGAAATAAGTGCAAGACTCTTCCAAGATTCTTTATTTCTTTTATACAAATAAAGACTGAATAAGCCAGTTACCGAGATAAAAATATCTAAAGGGAAAAATGACCAGTTCCATGCAATGATCATCTCATTATCATAATCTTTGAATGCCCATGATTTAGGGATCCAATGAAAGTATGTTACTAGCCAATATATAATAAAACCAATATCCGTAACCAGAAAGAAAGGTTTTAAAGTCTTCATCATACCCTCCTTTGTATTAATTATTTCTTCAAAAAAGGCTAGTACTGTTCAACAGAACTAACCCTTTCTTTCCCTTATTCTACTTCACTGTATTCAGGTTTTTTCTTATTGGCTACTTCCAAATTCTCTTTCAGTTTCGATTCACTTCTTGATGAGATATTATCTAACATACCTTTTAAGTCTACACCTGACACATCTTTTAATGTTTCCGGTAACTGACTCATTAATTTGGTTACATAACTGCTCATCCGGGTTGCCCCGTCTCCATCTCCATTACCATTATCAACAACTGTTACTTTATCAATCTTACTAACTGGTTCAGCAATTTTCGCTGCAAAATCTGGAAGCATTTTGATAATCATCTCAAGAATAGCTGCTTCACCGTATTTCTCCATTGCTTCCGCTAATTTTTCTTTTGCTTCCGCTTCTGCTAAACCTTTCTGACGAATCGCATCTGCTTCTGCTTCCCCATCAAGACGGATTTGCGCAGCTTCTGCCTCTGCTTGCTTAACACGTGTAACTTTGTCCGCTTCTGCCTTTTGCTCTGTTGCATAACGTTCTGCTTCTGCCTTTTTGGAAATTTCCGCTTCATATTGACGCTGCTTACGTAATACTTCCTTTTCATCAATCTCAATTTGTTTGTTCTTCTCAACCAATTGAATTTGCATTTCTTCCTCTTTTACCTTTTGCTCTGCTTTCGCTGATTGCAGTTTATATGCCATATCAGCTTCTGCCTTCGCGGTATCCTGGTCTCGTTTATACTCTGCTATTTTTAATTCTTTTTCTTTTGTTGATTCTGCAATTTGAGTTTCACTTAATAGCTCAGCACCCTTACTTTCTCGTTCAGCAGATGCTTTTTGAATTCTTGCATCACGCATAGCATTTGCTTCTGCAATTTGTGCATCACGTTTAACTTCAGCGATTCTAGGTTTCCCTAATGCTTCTAAGTAGCCATTCTCGTCTTGAACATCCTTAATGGTGAACGAGACAATTTGCAGTCCCATTTTTTTAAGGTCAACAGCTGCTTGTGTTTGCACCTCTTGAGCAAAGCGCTCGCGATTCTTGTAGATTTCTTCAACTGTCATTGTACCTAATATTGCACGCAGGTGACCTTCTAACACTTCTTGGGCTTCTTTACGTAACTCTGAATTATCTTTTCCTAAAAATTGCTCACCAGCTGTAGCAATACCTTCTGTGGTGCTTTGTACTTTGATAATTGCTGTCCCATCCGCCATGACTGGTACACCATTCTCTGTATAAACATTTGGTGTAGAGATATCTAAGCTGTGTGAACGTAAACTGATATTTTCTGCACGTTGAAAGATTGGCAGAATAAACGCTCCACCCCCACGGACAATCTTAATTCCACCACCATCATCCGTTCTATGTACATTCTTACTACCTAGAAAACTACCTGTGACGATCATTGCATCATCAGCGCCAACCGTTTTGTATCTTACAGCAAACAATATTGCAAAAGCAATAATAACAGCAACAACAACTCCAATTACCACAATAAAGTCCATTCCATTCCCTCCTAAAATTCATCAATCTCTGAAACTAATAAAATATGATCTTTCACTTCTACAATAACTACTTTTTTCCCTTGCTTAATTTCCACCTGATCGAAGCTAACAGCTGTTTCACTTCTGCTGCCACTAGTTGAAGCAACAAATACTTCCCCCATCCCTGAGCCAGGTATTGTCGTAATCACTTCACCTATTTTCCCTTCTAAATCAAAGATCGAAATAGATGTTGACGATTCTGCATTTGACATTGGAATAACCAAAAAATAATAAATAAAGAAATAGGCCCCAAGACCAAAAAGAATACTAATTGCCAGAACATAGAATTCTCCTAATCCGGTATAATTGGTTAAAAGAACCCCTGAGCCAGCAATGACAGCCAATGTCCCGAAAACTAGCAATGGATTAAAAAAATCGCCAATCGTATCAAAAACACTTTCTAATATCCCATCAAGAATATTACCTAAGAATAGAGAAATGAGGGCAATTGCCAGACTCCCCCATAATAACCACCAATAAATATCTAGTGCTCCAATCAATCCACCCCCTTTTTCCTTATTAAATAAATACGAGGGAAACACAAAAAGGTTCCCATATTCTACAGAATCTGATAAATATAACAAATTTTGAATATATACCATCATACCATAGTATCTTCCATATAACACCTTGTCTTCCATTATATGAAGAAAGTGCGTAATTAATCATCGATCTTGAATCTGGTATTTGTACAATACACATATTCAGCTAAGCTCAGACCATTTCTATAGTCTTTTATAATTATATATTCAAAGTCCGTATTACTTTAAATCACCGAAAACAATATAAATACCCAATTATATGATTCTATAATGTAATTTTAGTGTAAAATTATGAATCTTGTTGCAAATTTTGTTGAAATTTACCTATGTTTCATATATCCTTGTAAAGTACTAGTTATTTTATCATGGTATTATATTTATATTTATTTAACTAGTGCAATTATACCATTACAAAGTAGTTAGCCATGTTCATTAAATGATCTAAATAGTTTCAGACTATAAGAAAAAATAATTGAGAGGTGATGCATCATGAAGAAAATTTCTAATCTATCGTTGAAAAACAAAATTGCATTAATCATTGTCCCTGTTGTCATTATTTGCTTCATATTGGTGACATGGAGCAATATCAACAGCCTTAGGACGAATATTCAAAATGATTTAGAACAGGAATTGAGAAGTGTAGGTGTCTTAACTGCTTTAAATCTAAATGGCGAAACAGTCGATCAGATTCTGCAAATTGAAAATGAAGGGGACCAGAATTTCACCGCAGTTCAACAAATATTGGAAAATATCAAAAATGAACAAGGTGTCATGGAATGGAGTTATATCTGGCTTTTGGAAAATGAGGATAGTGTTAATCCAATAGCTTATACAGAGAATTTGAACGAGATCTATAATGCTGGAGAGTTATTTGATGACCTTGCCCCTATTCATCTAGAAAATGCAAAAAAGGCAATGGATACAGGAGAACCGGCTGTGACCGATATCTTTGCTGATCCGTTCGGAAACTGGCAAACTGTATTTGTGCCACTTGAAGACAGCTCTGGAAATCAAGTAGCCGTTATCGGGATAGATTATTCAGCTGATTACATAAGTTCTATTCTAAATAAGGCTACTTTAACCCAAACAATCATCGGTGCAATTAGTGTAATCATCCTCAGTGTTATTATTTACTTTGTTATCAGTCAGATGACTCGACCACTAAATCGAGTTGTTGAGGCTGCTAGTGCAATAGCTAAGGGAGATCTATCACATAAGAATTTAGAAGTTAAATCAAATGACGAAGTTGGTAAATTAACACACTCTTTTAACAATATGTTAGAGAAATTAAGGGAAGTTATTTCAAGTATCCATAAAACGACCGATATTTTAAGAGATCAAAGTGATGACTTAAATAACTCGGCAAAAGAAGTACAACTTGGTTCCGAACAAATTACAACAACAATGGAAGAGTTGGCATCTGGAACAGAACAACAAGCTCAAAGTGTTGGAGATCTTTCCACTTTAATGGAAACTTTCCTGACAAAAGTACAAGCTGCTAATAAAAATGGTGAACAAATACTGGAATCTTCAAATGAAATGTTAAATTTAACTGATAATGGCAGTTCCTTAATGGCTTCTTCTAATCAACAAATGGTGAAAATTGACCGCATTGTACAAGATGCTGTGCAAAAAGTCCAAGGACTTGACACTCAGTCCCAACAAATTTCCAAATTAGTCTCTGTAATTAAAGACATCGCAGAACAAACGAACTTACTGGCCTTAAATGCAGCTATTGAAGCAGCACGTGCCGGTGAACACGGACAAGGGTTTGCGGTTGTTGCAGACGAAGTAAGGAAACTAGCTGAGCAAGTATCTGTTTCCGTTACAGATATCACAGGTATAGTTGGTAATATCCAAACAGAGTCAAGTAATGTGGCGTCATCGTTACAAGGCGGGTATAAGGAAGTTGAACATGGTACAAGCCTGATTAAAAATACGGATGAAACATTTAAAAACATCACCAATGCATTATCTGAAATGGTAACTAAAATTGAAACAGTTTCAAATAATTTAGCGGATATATCAGATAGTAGTAATGACATGAATCATTCTATTGAAAATATTGCTTCGATTTCAGAAGAATCAGCAGCAGGCGTTGAAGAAACAACTGCTTCATCACAGCAAACAAGCAGTTCAATGGAAAGTGTTGCAGAAAACTCTGAGAAGTTAGCTCAATTATCTGAAGAGTTGAACCGACTAGCTAAACAATTTAAGCTATAATTTTCTAACTGATTAGATCAGCAGTAATCATTATTGCTGCTGATTTTTTTGCAGCTCAAATGAAATACGCTAGTCTGCTATTCTAATACAGATTATTTCATTGACCCAAATCTTAACAGACAAGTGATTTACATAAATTAATAGATGCAGGAGATGAAACAGATGATAATCACAATTTTTATTATTTTTATGATTGGAATATATTACTTAGGTTTCAAAGGGTATAAACGTGTAAACTCGGCAGAGGATCTCATTGTTGCTAACTGGGATCTTCCCTTACCATTAGTAACATGGAGCTTAACTGCGGCATTATTAGCTGCACCATTCTATTTAGGAGCAGTTGATTCCGGTTATTTCTTAGGCGGATGGGAAGCATTTGCTACAATGGGTGGTCTAGGGGCATGTATGATCATAGGTGCTTTTACTTGGGTAAAACCTTTAAGAAGGTTAAAAGGCTGGACAATTGGGGATTATTATGGCCTCCGTTTTGCAGATAAGAAACTTGGCGCGTTTGCAGGGGTTATTACGATTATTGCATTCGGTTTCTTCAATGCTGGAGCGTTAACTGTTGGTGGAGCCCTAATTATTGAAACAATATTTAACATCCCTCTTTGGGCAGCAGCTCTCGTGTTCGTTATTTTAACATTAGTTTATTGTATTATGGGCGGCCTGTGGTCACTGGCTTATGCTGATATTTTAAATGGTATTGTTTCTGTGTTAGGAATCATTGCAGTAACTGTCGTAATTGCATTAACTTCTGATGGCACAATCTTTAATGCGGAATGGTGGGACCCTAACAAATTATTCACAAAAGCAGGCGCAGAATTTTGGTCACTATTCCTAGTACTTGCAATTGGTGATATAGCTGCTGCAGATCTGGGACAAAGAGTTTGCGGTGCAAAGAGTGCCCGAGTTGCCTCTAAATCAATGATTATTGCTGGTATTGTAGTTTTACTAGTAGCTTGGACGCCTGGAATGATTGGGGAAGCATTTCGAACTATCTTCCCTGGTGCTGAAAATGCTGAATCATTGTTATTAACATATACCGTTACCTATTGGCATCCTTTCTTTGCAGGTCTTTTCTTAACAGCAATGGTAGGAATGGCCATGTCTACTTTAGCCGCTTGTTATATGGCTGCAGTTGGAGTATTCACTAAGAATATCTATTTAGACTTTATTAACCGCAAACCACAGCAAAAAAAATTACTGTTTATCTCCAGAATTGCTATTGTTATTTGTGGTGTAGTAGCACTCGTGTTGTCCGTTGCTTTTGAAGAGATTTTATCATTAGCTTACCTTGCTTGGGATATTATTTTAGTAACATTAATTTGGCCATTAGTAATTCCGCCATTCTGGAAAGGTGTATCTGGAAAAGCCGTTTGGTGGAGTATTACAACTGGATTATTCGTCTATTTAGCTACAACATTCTTCGGTGTACCTTTACCTGGTGAGGGCGGATTAATTTGGACATTACTTCAAGTACCTGGATTCTTCAGTTTTATTATCTCTGGTATTGTCATGTTCCTTGTTTCATTCTTATCAACACCAAATGAGGCTACATTAGAAGCCCACCGTTTAGAAAGAACCGTATCGAGTGAGGAATTGGAAGAGTTAAACGGAATTCCTGCAGAACAAAATGCATAAGAAAAGAGGTTAGTCCAATGGATTTAAAAAATAAAGTTGCCGTTATATCCGGGGGAAGTAAAGGTATTGGCAAAGGTATTGCTAATCGATTTGCAAAAGCTGGTGCAAATATTGTCTTTACCTATTTAGAAGGTGAAGAGAACATTGACCAGATTGTAGAAAAAATAGAATCTTATGGGGTCAAATGTTTAGCAGTAAAGACAGATATAAGCAATGAGGACGATGTTATTCATTTGGTACAATCAACTAAAGATACATTCGGCAAGATGAACATATTAATTAATAATGCAGGGACGATCGGAAATGAGATGCCAATATCTGAAATGCCTACAGAAGAATGGGATAAGGTAATGAATGTCGACTTACGTGGAGTTTTCTTAATGTGTAAGTATTTTATACCACTAATGGAAGAACAAAGTGTTGGTAAGATTATTAATATCTCGTCTGAATTATCTGTGAAAGGCAGAGCTAATTTCACACATTATACAGCCGCAAAAGGCGGTGTTAATAGCTTAACAAGAAGTTTAGCACTGGAGTTGGCCCCGAATATTCTTGTGAACACAATAGCACCCGGTCCAATTGGGACAGACATGATCTTAGCAGATATGGAGCCTGAGTGGATAGAAAAAGAAAAAGATATTCCACTTCAGAGGTTAGGTACTGTGGATGAAATTGCTGCAACGGCATTATTTCTTGCCTCTGACGAAGGAAATTTCTTTTGTGGGCAGTTCATCAGTCCTAATGGGGGAGCAATATTTATATAATTCATTTTTCTATCACAGACGCTATACTGCTTTCAGATAGATTCGCTACTCCTAATTTGCCTCACGTTTCACCCCTTCGGTAAAAATCGGAGGGGTTATTTATTTCGGGATAAACCCCCTACCTGTTAAGAGATAAGAAATGAAATAAACTAGTTATCCTCATCTCTTTTCATTAATTCCTCACTTATTTCCGCTTGAAAACGCTCATGACTTAACGTTGTTACATTCTCCAACTCAGAGTGTTCCAGCAAACGGTGAACAAACGGTTCCAGAGCTGTAATTAAGACAGCAGTCAGCACGGAAACTGGTAAGATTTCAGAGGTTCCTGCATAAAACAGCAGTTCAACCAGCATCCATACCAAGATAAAATGAAGGGTTAAATCTAATATTGTTGCGATAGTGTTACTTACTTTTCTCAATATTAGAATATCACCTACAATAAATGAAACAACTGTAATAACCAATATGCTTACAATAACCTTCATAATATTAGCATCATAAAATACAGTAAATGTTGATAATAGTACAATACTACTAACTAAAAACTTTAATCCAAATGCTTTTAAATAATTCATGATACACCCTCTATGATAAGTCTTTTTCTCTGATTAATTTACACTAATATTCGTTAAATTATTCGCTTTTTTCAGTTAGACCGACTGAATTAAGGTTGCATCATTATTTCTAGGATTATTTACTTGTGTCGAGACCTGATATAAAGACATTTCTTCCGCATCATATGGTCTAAGAATTTGTTTCAACATCTCTTGATCCTGGACAGATGGATTAAGCCATAACTCCCTGCTTTGTTCACTTAAGATTACTGGCATACGATCATGGATTTCGCTCATCAGTTCATTAGGTTCAGTAGTCAAAATAGTACATGTAACAATTTCTTCTCCTTCCCTTTCCCACTTGTCCCATAAACCTGCAAATGTGAATACCTGTTTATTATTCAACAGGATCCGATAGGGAACTTTTTTATCGTTATCACGTTTCCATTCATAAAACCCATCAGCAATGATGGCACACCTTCTTCTGCTCAGCAGTGGTTGAAAGGATCTTTTTTCATCAACCGTTTCACTCCGTGCATTGATCATTTTGGCCCCAATTGAAGGGTTTTTTGCCCATTTAGGAATAAGCCCCCACCTGAAATAACCTGCACGATAACCTTCTGCAGATCCTACTACTCCGAGCACTTTTTGGGTTGGTGCTATATTATAACTCTCCTGATAGTCACTTATAACAATACCAAGTTCATTCTCAATCGCTTCTTTGGAGATAGATAACGTAAATCTGCCACACATCGATTAATCAGCTCCTTATCCTTTTTTCCTTCCTTTTTTAAAAAAACAGATGAATATTATTATTTTTCTCATTTAAAAATTGATTAAACAAAAAAAGAACCGGAACTCATACAGTTATATGATTCCGGCTCCCCTATATAAAAAATGGCTATTCTTTCTTTACTATAACCTAAAATTGCTAACTAATCCAATTAATTTCGTAAATATTTTTAAAAATGGCTAATATTTTTTGATATGCTTAATATTATTACGTATTTCTGGGGGAATTTCAATAATTTTACGTACTGGCATTAAAGACCAAGATATACTAAGTATGCAAAGCCTATGATAAATAATAGCCTAATCAATAACTTTTGTTGGTGTGGCATTTTTAACAATTATAATCCCATCGTAGGCTTCTTCCGGAGTCATTTCGATGGTATAGAAACTTTTCACAAATTTATACCATGAGCGAAAATCATCACCAATATTCGCCATTTTATGCTTAGTTGCAATTATACTTGAAAGCTCTTCAGATTCCGTTGCCTTCTCGAAATTGACATAAAATATACTCCCTTCCACATTCCGGAAAACCTCTAATAATTGGTTTTTGTTACTTACTTTATATATTTCCCGTTTATCCGAGCTGCCATTCTTAGCTTGAAATTCACTCTCTAAGAAATCTGTGCCAATCGCAAAATATTCATCACCATACGTCTCATCCAAATAATTTCCCATTGATTTATAACCAGCTGCATTGGCAGATGTTTTCTCGATATGTCCATTATGTCCCGAAATTAATATCTTACTATGCCCCCTAGATGATTCATAATCAACAATCCATTTTAAATTTTCTGCTAAATACTGATCCCGCAATTGGGTATAGTTATCTGTTAAGAAGAGATTTGTTCGCTGTTTCATCACTCTTGCATACTGTAGAGCCAATGCATAACCTTCCGCGGTTGATTGCTCACTATAGCTCTCTTCATTATGTTGTAAGTCTGAAATAATTTCATCAAGGGTTACCATTACTTGCTCTAACTGCTCTTTTGTTAACTCACGCATGGTATCATTTGAAACAGCAGATAACTTCTGCTCATATTGGCTCATTTTCTCTTCAGATAAGGGCTGATAGAAATCCAACAAACCTTGCTTACTCGCATCGTAACGTTGCATATCATTTCCGTAGAAGTAGACCTTCTCATCATTAGTAGCTTTGTTATTATAATCATGCATCCATTGCACCAAATCAATCATTTCTTGTGTTCTGTATATTTCATAATCCAGGGCAAAAACAGCTTCTTTTGCTGTACCTTTGCCAGACAGGATAAATTGGTTTATTTTTTGCCCTGCTCCAAAATCACCTTCCAGAACAAATACCTGAACCCCTTCATTCTTTGCCAATACTTCCATGACATCCTTTTTCAATTGTTGAAACTCAACATTTCCATGGGTTGCTTCACCTAATCCGATCACTTTCACATCATCCGGTATGTTCAATTCCTCTATAGTGGTAATATATTGTTGAGCATTCTCTACCGCTTCAACATTCCCGCAACCTGACACTACCAAGATTAGAAGTAATAATATTAATCTTCTCAATTTCACCAATCCCTTCTTCTGTACAATTGTTTATCTAAACCGCTTTGCGCTGAAAATAGAGATATCCCCCAACGGAAAACAAGAGAAAACTTCCACCAACAACTGTTAGCAACTGATCCCATGGTACAAAAAATACATCATCCGCACTTTCGCTGATATACATCATGGAAAATGGCTGTGCCCATGGATAATAAGGTCCGAAGCGTTCCGAGTTTACCACTAATATGGTTGGAAGCGTAAAAATAACATTAACGGCAAATGGTGCAGCGAAACTTTTAAATAAAATCGACATCCATAATTGTAAACCAACTAATGGCAATGTAGCGACCCAGCCGCCAAAGATACTTTTCCATACAATGGCAAGCGGGAAGGCATCTTGGATTCCATCAATTATCCCAACAAGATAGATAGAACCAAGATAAAGTAACTGGATGACCATAACAAGTGCCATTAATAAAATATATTTTGAGGCAAAAACACGTCCTCTTGTAACAGGTAATGCCAGCAATTGCTTCCAGCCACCTGATTGATGCTCATATCTGCATGTCGTACTAGCTAACACTCCTGTTATTAATGGCAAAAATAAAAGCGCATAGGTTAAATTCATTGATAGCAATTTTACATACCACTCATTCATTCCCGTCCCTAAATTATCCAAACCGGCTGTTAATCCGATAAATAAGCCGACCATTGGACCAACAAGAAGTATACCAATTATTTTTGATTTTCTTAATTTATACCACTCAGAGCTTGTGATAGAAAACAATTATTTAACATCCCTTCTCTTAAAATCGAACATTCCAATAAGATATAGCAAAAAACCAAACCCGACACCTAGAATTACATTAACTACCGGTTTATCCCATTCATTCATAAGCGCGGGCCATTTCCAAATCATCCAGTCAGGTAAGACAAACGCAGAATAAGCAAAAATAACTCCAATAACCCCAATGGTAACGGGAATTGCTTGATTATTACTTACTGTAGCAAACCATAGTTGCAATGCGAGTACAGGTAATGCCGCTAAAAAAGGAAAAAAACTATATTTTAACAACCCTAAATAGGGAATACTTTCACCTAAACCGAGAGTCATACCGTAGCAGAGTGTAAAAATCATTAACAATATCGATGAGATGAACAGCAGAAATGTAATTACTGTAAACTTTGATAAATATACAGATAGTTTTGAAACAGGCAATGCAATTAATTGTTTCCACGCATTCGTCTCGTTTTCGATACTTGCCATGAATGAGGTTAAAATAACGATACCTAATACAATCGCTAGTGGCGTAAATGTCATAATGTTTAACATATAATATTGCCAATCATTTTCACTTTGCTGCAGTAAATAATCTTTCCTTACGCCATAGTTCACCATTTGCAGGGCAACAACACCAACAGGTCCTAATACCACTAGAAACCAGAGACCTTTGCGTTTAATCTTGAGAAAATCTACGGAGAGGAGTCTTAACATCATCCCACATGCTCCTCCTTTGTCATTTGAAGGAAGACATCTTCGAGAGATTTCTTCTCCTCTTCCACACGGTAAATGGAAAAGCCTTCTTGGACAAGATATTTAACAGCCTCTGCTACCTTTTCATCTGTTCGATTAAGTAATGATAGATTCCCATTATCCAAGTCTGCTCGAAGTCCTTTTGCTAATAGTGCACGCCATGCTGCTTTACTATCACTTACTTTTAAAAGTACTTTTTGTTTAGCGAATTTTCGCATCTCGTCAATGGAGTCTTGGAAGATCATTCTCCCTTTTGAAACGATACCTACTGTTGTTGCCATTTGATCTATTTCAGATAATAAATGACTTGAAATAATCACGGTCATCCCATAATCCTGCGGTAATCGCTGAATTAGCTGGCGGATTTCAATAATTCCGGATGGATCTAAGCCGTTTGTTGGTTCATCTAATATTAATAAATCTGGGTTATTCAATAGTGATGCGGCAATACCTAATCGTTGCTTCATTCCTAATGAGAAGCCTTTGACCTTCTTGTTTGCTACCTCTTGAAGTCGAACAATCTTCAATACTCCCATAATCCTCGCTTTAGATACACCAAGGATTTTTCTTAATGCTTCTAAGTTTTCATATGCCGTTAAGTGTGGATAATAAGATGGATTTTCGACTAATGATCCGACTCTCTTCAATATATTGATTCGGTTTCTAGTCAAATCCTTATCGAAAATTCGAATGGAACCAGAAGTTGGTCTCATTAACCCTAACAACATTCTAATGGTTGTTGTCTTTCCTGCACCGTTCGGTCCAAGAAAACCATAAATCTCCCCTTTTGGTATTCTCATCTCAAGTGCTGATACTGCTAGTTCTTTCCCAAAGCGTTTTGTTAAATTTTCCGTTTCTACGATATATTCCATGACTATCACCTCTTTATCTATGATAGAGAGACAAGGTTAAAACAAGGTGGGTGCCTAGTTTAAATTTTGTTTAAAAAAGATGCCAACTTGGAAGATCTAAAAAGTGTATGGGAAGAAGTTAAGATGTCCTCTTCCCATACACTTATTTGTACTTCATTATTCTTATCGTTGTTCCATCTTTAGTGGAGTGGACCTTCCAATCTAATTGCATGCCTTTAATCATCATGTCGACAATTGACAAACCTATCCCTGCACCTTTTTGGTCAGAAGTTCCTTCCATTCCTTTTCCTTTATCCATAATAATAAAACCATCATACTCTTCTGTTGATTCTGTTGTTACTTCCACATACCTGCCACAAGCAGCATGACGAAGCACATTCTGCAGCAAATTATCCAGTATACGCCCAAACCACATCGGATCAACAAACCATTGACTTTTTTGGAAAGGCTGAATATCAACTTTCATTTCAAAGCCTTCTTTTTCAAAAACTGGATACCATGTTGCTAGACATTGCCGTACATAACGAACAATATCGGTTTCTTTACAATTTATTTTATATTTACTAGCCATTAACAATGTGTAGGACATCAGGTTTTCAATTAATTTATCAATATCTTCTATGGAAGTTTCCAGTACTTTTAATGACCGCTTCATTTCTGATGGAAGCTTTAATTTTGACAGTGTAAATGCTTGTGCATTTATTTTCGTTAATGGTGACCGCAGATCATGTGACAGATTGGCAATAAGCTCTTTCCTTAATTGTTCCTCTTCCTGTTCCCGTGTTTTACTTTCCTTTAATTCGTTTACCATTTGATTAAATGCAGACTGGAGTTGCCCAATTTCATCATGTTTCTCTACTTTGATCGGAATAGGTAAGCCATCAACATCTCTAATCTCCATCGCTTCCTGTAATTGCATTAAACGCTTTCTAATCCCTCTGAAGAATAAGAATGAAAGAAAAATAAACAAAGATATAATCACAATTATTCCAATTAACAAGATAGCTCCAAATCTTTCATAGGCAATTTCTATGGGTGTCTTGAAATTTATTCGGGGGATCTCAAATACAATAAAACCATTGGATTCGTCTCCTCCAACAAAAGCAATGACTGTAAATGGATCACCACCATAGCGATCTTTGATATACTTGGCAGTAAAAGAAGGCGTCCATTTGGCAGGGAGATCTTCTTTCACACCCATTTGATTTACCAGATTTCCATTTTGATCGACCCGAAACATTGTTGCGTTTGAATAATTCTCCTTCCATTCCTCAAAAAGGAGCTGAACTTGTTGATCAGAAGAAGCTTCTAATTGATTAGCATCTTGATGCCATTGTTCTTCAATTTTCTCATAATCTGCTTTATCTGCAGAATTTGGTTGATCAATCCCTATTGATAAACCAAAAACAAATATGGCGAGTATAAGATAAGCTATTTGAACAAGTGAGATTGCTAAAACAATAATCACCATATATTTTGCTAGTAATGATTTAAAAAATCTCTTCATACCTTCACCCGATATCCAATCCCTCGAATGGTTTCAATGATCGTTGGCTTTGCCGGATTTATTTCTATTTTTTCTCGTAAATAGCGGATATGTACCATTAGTGTCTTATCACCATCTATGTATTGTTCTCCCCAGACTCCCTCATAAAGCTGCTCTTTCGTTAATATTTGGTTTAAATGTCTGATAAAAAATTGAAACAGGTGGTATTGTTTCCCGGTTAATTGTATTTCTTCCTCCGTATTTTTATTAATTATCAGCATGGACTTAGTGGATATTTTCAAATGGCCGATCTCCAATATATCGTTATTCTTTTGGAATCTCCTCAGTAAAACTTCCACTCGAGCAGCTAATTCTTCTGGATGAAATGGTTTAGTTAAGTAATCATCGGCAAAGCTAAGGCCCTCAATCTTATCTTCGACGGCCGTACGAGCTGATAACATAAGGATTGGTAAATTCTCTACCTCCTTTTTGATCCGTTTACCAAGCGAAAATCCATCCAAACCCGGTAACATAACATCTAAAACAGCTAAATCAATATCTGTTAGATAGTTTTCCATATTTTCGCCCGATTTACGCCAAATGACTTCATAGCCCCTTGCAGTTAAATCCTCAGTTACCCAGCTGCCTATGTCTAATTCATCTTCTATATATAATATACGTACCATCCGTATCCCCCTTTATTTAACATACTCATTCCAACAGTATCCATTTTACAATAAGAATTACTATTACTATGTATTTCCGAAAAATGAAATAATACGAAAACTGCACATAGTTTTATCTTATTAGTAAATAATAGCCTATAAGAGAAATATTTTAAAGTTGGTTTAAACTCCCCCTCATCATAAGATGCCAATAACTGTATAGAGGATAGTTGATAAATATGAAACAAAAATTAAGAAAAACATCTAATAAAAATAAGATAGATATCAATAACATCTCTTCGGAATATGATGTGAAATTATCGAATGAACTTGAAGATAATAAGAAGGAGATCTATCGCCTTTTAGGTAATAGTTCTGATTTAGTAACACGGGAATTTCAGTTAGGCAAAATTAAACCAATCAATGCAAGGATTCTTTTTTTAGATGGGTTAATTGATAAGGAATTCATTCAAAATTATCTTTTGAATCCATTAATTAATGATCTTAGAGAAACGAAATCAGACGAAAACGTACCAGATGTTCGGGAATTATACCAATATATTAAGGACTTCACCATTACGACGGCCGAATTAACTGAAATCAAGAATTTCAAAGATTTACTGGAACATTTATTAGCCGGTGACACGATATTACTGATTGATGGGATTGCCAAAGGATTTGCTGTAGGGGCAAGGGGCGCAAAGGAACGTGGAGTAGAGGAACCAACAACACAGAAAGTTGTCCGTGGTCCCAAAGACTCTTTTACAGAAACAATTAGTGTAAACATCGCATTAATTAGAAAGCGAATTAAAGACCCCAATTTATGGTTGGAGTCATTCGCTTATGGAAGAAAAACAAAGACAAAAGTAACGATTGCCTATATTCATGGCATTGTTAATCCAAGAATAGTCGATGAGGTAAAGGCCAGATTAGCTAAAATTGATATAGATGGTATCTTAGAGAGTGGATATATAGAGGAACTCATTGAAGATGAAACATATACCCCTTTTCCGACAATGTTTAATACCGAAAGACCTGATGCAATCAGTGCAGGCTTGTTAGAGGGGAAAGTAGCAATTTTAGTTGATGGGACTCCATTTGTTTTACTGGTACCAGCACTCTTTGTCGATTTCTTTCAAGCAAGTGAGGATTATTATCAAAGAAGTGATATTTCCAGCTTAATTAGACTTTTACGCTATATTGCATTTTTCTTAGCATTATTAACACCTTCCATATATATTGCTTTAACAACATTTCATCAGGAAATGATACCAACAACCCTGCTCGTCAGCATAGCCGCACAGAGAGAAGGAATTCCATTTCCTGCATTTGTTGAGGCGCTTCTAATGGAAATCACCTTTGAATTATTAAGAGAAGCCGGGCTCCGATTACCCACTCCGATAGGGTCAGCTATTTCTATTGTTGGCGCACTCGTTTTAGGGCAAGCAGCGGTAGATGCAGGGATCGTGTCTGCAACAATGGTTATCGTAGTCTCTTTAACTGCAATCAGCAGTTTTATCTTTCCCAGTTATAGTTTAGCCATTAGTGTCAGGATGCTTCGCTTTCCTTTTATGGTGATGGCAGCAACATTCGGTATGTTCGGGATATTTATTGGATTAATCATATTGACATTACATCTAACTAGTTTACGTTCTTTTGGAATCCCCTATTTATCACCCTTTGCACCTTTTATTGCAGAAGATCAAAGAGATGCCGTTTTCCGTGCACCAAGATGGGCACAAAAGAAAAGACCAAGACTTATTAACCAACGCAACACGAAACGGGAAATTGGAGGACAGCCACAGCCTGATAGAAAAGAATAAAAGAGGGATTGCATCATGAAAATTTTGCTTAGACTTTTTATCTCGTTAATCATTTGCCTTAGTTTAAGTGGTTGCTGGAGTGCGAGAGAGTTAACAGACATTACATTAGCAACAGCACTGGCTATTGATAAAGATGAAAATAATGGATTTAAAGTAACCATACAAGTAGTAAACCCCAGTGAAATTGCCGGGGACCAAATCTCATCCAGGTCTAGTGTGGCGACTTATTCAGCTACAGGCAGAACCATGTTTGAAGCAGTTAGAAAAATAACGAAAATCTCTCCAAGAAAAGTGCATCTCAGCCATCTTCAAATCCTTATTTATGGGGAGGAATTCGCACGAGAAGGAATTGGTGAGACATTAGATTTCTTAATAAGAGATCATGAATTGCGAACAGACTTCACGATAGCCATCGCCAAAGGCTTAACTGCTGAAGATTTAATTAGCATCTTAACACCTTTAGAAAAAATCCCGGCACAAAAAATCTCTTCAAGCATTGAATCTTCCCAGGACAATTGGGCACCTTCTAAAGAGGTATTATTAAATGAACTGATAGAATCAATCTCCACAGAAGGAAAAGATGCTATTCTGACTGGCATATATGTTCAAGGAAATCCTGATGAAGGAAAGAGTATGCGAAATGTGGAAAGCGCAGATACTCCTGCTAAAATTCGTCTAGATGGGACTGGTGTTTTTAGAGGAGATAAATTATTGGGCTGGTTAAACGAAGACCAGAGTAAGGGATTTAATTATATTACAAATAATATTAACAGTACGGTAGGATGGGTTAACTGCGGGGACGGCGACGATGACAGAACAATTACACTAGAGGTTATCAACAGTGAAACGAAGATAAAAGGATCGATCAAAAAAGGGAAACCTCAAATAAATCTGGATCTTAACATAGCAGTAAATGTGGGAGACGTTGAATGCCCGATAGACTTAACCAATACAAAAGAACGGAAAGAGGTCGAAAAAAAGCTCGAACAAAAAACGGTGGACCTAATTAATAGTAGTGTCAGTGCAGCTAAGGAATATGAGAGTGATATATTCGGATTTGGTGCCGCTATTCGCCGTTCCGATCCACAAGAATGGAAAAAAATAAAAAATAACTGGGTAGCATTGTTTCAAGAAACAGATGTAAAAGCAAATGTTACGATTCAAATAGAACAATCGGGGATGATTACTACACCTATATATAATGACATAAAGAAAAAGACAAAAGAAGGGAAATAATATGCTGAACGCTATTTTATTTTGGTCAATAAGCTCTATCTTTCTTTATAAAGAAGGAAAGAGATTATGGAAATTAAAAGCAAAGAAGGACATGGTTATATTCACCACTTTTATGTGTTTTGCTGTCACAATCATAACTTTGCATATATTTGGAATTAAATTCCCTTATTTAATTCATATTTTAGATTTTATTACAAAGCCAATCTCTGAGCCTTTAAGACAATGGTTGAATAGCTTTCATCATACATAATTCTTAAAGCTATTCAAAAATCTCTACGTTTTTATAATCCTTATTTAGGAGGAAATTCAGTGATGGAAAAGATTGATGGTAAGCAATTTACCATATTAGTTATCATGAATACACTTGGTGCATCCATAATATTCATCCCTACAATCGCTACTGGCTTTGGGAAGGAAAACGGTTGGCTGACTGTCTTCTTTTCCATTGTGTTTGGAATGTTGATTGTCTTTATGTATAGTTTGATTATTAAACATCAAGCAGAAAGGGATATTTTCTGTTTAATTGAAGACACTTTCGGCAAATGGTTTGGAGTTATTATCATTGTCTTATTCAACGGTTACCTCTTCACAAATGCATCCGCCAATTTATGGGCAATTGGTGATTTTATGTCATTGCAAATTTTAATGGGTACACCTGAACAAGCAATTGAACTAATCATTATTGGTACCACTCTAATCGCAATCAGACATGGTATTGAGGTGATTGGTCGTACTGCTGAGGTATTCTTCCCTTTTACTATGCTGTCTACATTGCTTCTCACATTACTTGTTATGAAGGAAGCAAATTGGCAAAATATCCAGCCTGTTTTTCAACTATATCGATTGGATACATTCGTTGGGACAATACCAATTATTGTCATTACCTTTATGGAACTATTTATTCTTCTCGGCATTACACATAAAGTAACTCATCCAAAAAATGCCCAGAAAGGTTTACTCTTAGGCGCGTTTATTAGTGGTTTGCTGCTCCTGGTCATTACCACTGCTTGTATTGTTGTTTTAGGTGTAAAAGCGACAACACATTATACCTATCCCATATACGCTTTAGGGCAAAGGATAAGTTTATTCAATTTCCTTGAACGGGTGGAGATCCTTGTTGCATTTATTTGGTTTTTTACTATTTTCTTCAAGATTAGTATCACCTTTTACATTTTATCAAATGGTATGAGTTATTTACTTAAATTAAAAAATCATAAAACATTATCTATCCCATTAGCATTGCTTTTATTCCTAGGTTCCGTCATTTTGATTCCTACGACATTTAATGTATTTACATTTATTTATGGTCCCTATCTTGTCTTTTCGGTTTTATTTACTATCATTTTACCAATTTGTATTTTGTTAATTTCTGTGATGAAAAGTAAACGGGAAAAAGGGCCATGAGCATGATAAATACCCGCTAGAGAAAGCTCTGCGGGTACTTAGAAGATTTCAAATACTATGCCATTTTTCCGTATGTTTTCTCTTTCTTTTTCGCAGCTTTCGAATTCCAGATCTCTCCGATCTCTTCTAACGATTTGTTCTTCGTTTCTGGTACGATAGTCATAACGAATATGAAACAAATCACATTGATTACAGCAAACATCCAGAATGTAAATGCACTACCCATATTATTAATAAGAACAGGGGTAAATTGTCCAATTGCCCAGTTAGCGCCCCATAAGAAGATCGTTGCAATTCCTACTGCTTTTGCACGTAGATGATTCGGGAAAATCTCCGGAATCATAATCCATGGAATAGGTCCCATCGATATACAGAAAGATGCAGTAAAGCCAGCGATCATAATTATTAGCAATATTCCTGCATTAGCCGGGGAGAAGTAAAACACACTGCCTATTAACAGCATAAATATTGCCATTAGACTGGAACCAATTGCCATCAATTTCTTTCTGCCCAGTTTATCAATTAGAAGAATCGCAATAACTGTAAAGATTACTTGAACGCTTCCAATTATACTTGTTGCCAGAAATTCTGTATTATTTTCAAAACCGACACTCCGGAAGATATCAGGTCCATAATATGTCACCGCATTCATTCCAATAACTTGATTAAACAATGCAAGGAAAACCCCTACACCCATTGCCATTCGTAATCCTGGTTTTAATAATTCTTTCGCTGAACTGCTTTGTTCTACTTTGATTGAAGCTTTAATATCCTTCTCTTCTCTCTTAGCAATTTCTTCTCCATTAATTCGCTTTAAAATGTCATATGCTTCTTGATCTTTTCCTTTTTGAATAAGGTATCTTGGACTCTCGGGAATAAAGAATAGCAGAACTAAGAAAATAATCCCTGGAATCGTACCATACCCCAGCATCCAACGCCAGCCGATCTCAAGTCCCCATTCATAGGTACCGCTGTTCGCTACACCATAATTTATATAGAATGTTGCACAAATACCAAGGATTGTGAATAGCTGATACATTGACCCTAATCGCCCGCGAATTGCTGGCGGCGCACATTCACTGATATACGTCACAGATAATGCAGATGCGAAACCAATACCAAATCCACCAAGAATTCGAGCAAGTACTAATGTTGTTACGTCAACAGCCAATGCTGATCCCAATGCAGATATGATGAAAAATATTGCGGAAACCATTAATATATTTTTCCGTCCGAACTTATCACTTAAGAATCCAGATAGCGCAACACCAATGACACCGCCAATCATGACACAAGATATAACCCAGCCTTCCATTGCCGGACTTAAATCATACAATTCTTGCAAATAACCAATCGCACCTGAAATAACTGCTGTATCAAAACCATATAATAAACCTGCCATACCAGCCGCAGCAGCAATTAATATGACATACCATAAAGAATGTTTCTTACCCATAATAACCCCTCACTTTTATTGATATCGTTTTCTTTTTATACAATAGAGAAATAGTACCCCAAATTATTTCACTTACTTAGAAGCACTCCTTCTCTTATTACTTGTATTAAAGATACCATGAATGCACTTCCAATAAAGCGTATTCATCTTCACTATTTTGTTAAATGCTAGACTTTTTTGTGCTTGCCCGGACATAAAAACAAAAACAACGAACATACTTGATGATCGTTGTTTTCGATTATTGATATTTATGACGGAATTCACTTGGACTTAATCCGACTTCTTTTTTAAACACCCGGCTAAAATAATTTGGATCTTTATAGCCAATATTCAGCGCAATTTCTTTTAACGGTGTTGCGCCATTTAACAAGAAAGTTTTCGCCTTATTCATTCGAAGCTCTGTCAGATATTCTATAAATGTTACACCAAAAGACTCCTTAAAGAGTTTACTTAAATAATAGGAACTAAGATTCACTTGCTCTGCCACTTCATCTAAAGTGATTGTTTGATGGAAATGATGTTTTACATACTCTTTTGCTTGTATCAGCAGTCCTTGTACACCATCTGTTCGCCAATCAATTATGTGCTTGGTAATTGTTAAGAGATGTGCTTTTGCTGCTTCTTTCAATTGCATGTTTGTTTCATATTGCTGGAAAGACATGTGATGATCTCGTTTAATGCCTAACTCCTGGGTCGACCTTGTTAAGATAATGAAGAAGTTCTCGATTGCCTTTTGTACATCCTTCACACTGTAATCCCAATTTTGCTGCACCCATTGGAAATATTGATCAAACGCTAACATACTATTCAGCTGGTCCCCTTTTTGAACCGCTTCTAGTACTTCCTTTTCTAATTCATATGGAACAAATTCCTTTCTTCGTTCCTCCAATTTCCTGCTATATACTAAATAATTGGCATGCGAGTGGTTTTGTACTAATGCAAGTGCATAGATCGCTTCTTCGTATGATTGAGAGAAATTCTTTACACTTGTCACCGTTGTTCCAACACCGGCAACTAAATGGCCATTTCTCATAGTATTTGCCGATGAACGAATAACTGACTTGGCGAAATCTTCTTGCACCTCTATAGCTTCATTACCATTCAATCTGACAAATACAGCAACTTGGAAACTAGTGAAAGGACCAATAAAACATTTAAGATCCTGCGCTTCTAACGATCGTTTCAGCACGCTATACCATTCACTTTTCTGATTGTAATCAGGGTTTAAATCTTCTGAAGAAAATGAAAAAACTGCTGCAAATCCCTTCATATCCTCTTCAATATCAAGCCATTTTTTCCAATCACTAAAGTCATGAACATGGTCCAGCATGAGGGAAACAATAAATTCCATTTCCATTAAGGTATTCGCTTGTTCTAATCTATGGCGAATGGCCTCCTCTTCTTTCATTTGGTTCTTTTCTAACTGAACTTCTTCCACCATTCTGTCAAATGCTTCTAACACTTCTGTCACTTTACTTGGCTTCAATAAATATTCCTTCACACCAAATCTCATCGCTTCTTGTGCATATTGAAAGGTGTCATAAGCAGAGACCATAATACATCTCGTGTTAGGAAATTGTGATAAAATCCCCTTTGTTGCTTCTAAACCATCCATTACAGGCATTTTAATATCCATAAAGATAATGTCCGGCTCATGCAGTTTAGCCAGTTCCATCGCTTTTTTCCCATTCTGTGCCTCTGCTACAATCTCTGTATTGGACCGGTTTCTCTCAAGTATAAGACGAATACCCTCCCTTTCAATTGCCTCATCATCAACAAGCATAACTTTGATCAATTTACATCACCTTCTGTCCAGGATAATCGAATATGAATGGTTGTCCCTTTGTTTGGCTCTGATTCAATAGAAAATTCGCTATCCTTATCAAATAGCTTTAATCGATCGATAACATTCTTGAGTCCTATCCCTGTTGAATGACCAGAACCAGTTGCAGATACCTGTTCATCGCTATCATCTTTTCCTAATATCCGTTTTATCGCGGATTTATCCATTCCTATCCCATTATCTTTAATGTCAATGCAGACGTTGTGTTCCCATTGATACACATCTAATTCAATTCTAGCTCCTTCCGCCATTCCTTCGATGCCATGCACAAATGCATTCTCCACAATAGGCTGGAGCGTTAAACACGGAATAGGTTTATTCATACAATCCTCATCAATAGTTAAATGAAATGTTACACGATCACCAAACCGGCTTTCCTGAATGAAAAAATATTCCTTCACAATCCCCACTTCATCCTTAATCGTTGTGTCTCTATCCATATTTCCAATATTATAGCGTAATAATGATGATATCGATGTAATTAGATCACTAGTCCGCTCTGCTCCTTCAATGTAAGCAGTTTTTGAAATCGTATTTAATGTATTAAATAAGAAATGTGGATTAATCTGGTTTTGGAGACTTCTAAGTTCCATTTCCTTTAATAATTGTGCTAACCTCGCCTTTTCCTTTACTTCATTGACAGACTCTAACACATTATGTTTCATTTCATTAAATGTATCAGTTAAGATCCATAACTCATCTTTTGTTGAAACTTCTACATCCTTCCCCGTATAGTTACCTGAAGATATTTCCTTTGCTGCATTTGTTAACTTTGTAATTGTTCTGGTTATACCATCAGAGAACCAGACAGCAAAAAGTACGCTGAGAATTATTATGGAGATAAATGTAGCTGTCCCCATATTTTTAGTAAAGGAAATTCTCCTATCCTCTAACGTAATATATTCTTGGTATGCAGTTAATTCTTCGTTTAATAGTTCCAATGTTTTCTCATGGATATAATCTGCTGTAATATCGGCTTCATTTAAAGTATAGGAATATTGTTCCACATCTTCATTGTCTACTGCTCGGACGGTCTTGTCACTATATTCAAGGAAACTTTCCAAAATATTCAGGTAGTTCTTTTTTTCAATTCCTTGCTTTGTTAATTGATCATATTCCTGTTGAAGCTCTATCAGTTGCTGTTTTTCTACTTGATAGTAATCCAGGTTTTCAGAAATCGGTTCATGGACATATATCTGCAATGATTGAAACGTGTGGTCTGTTTTACTTGTCAATTGGTTTAACAATAAATAATGATCTGTACTCTCATTATGAAGCTTAATAATTCTTTCAGTGTTTTGTTCTCTTACGAAAAACATAACAATTACCAATAGTAAAACTGCACCAAAGTAAATTAACAGTTTCGTTCGTATTTTCATCATAAACCATCACGCTTCTTTATTAAATCTTGTACCCGAACGACGTTAACATCTGTATAATAGGTATCCTTTACAGGTTTGTCCTTCATCAAATCCAACATTAATTCAATACTGTGGTACCCCATCTCATATGGCTTTTGTTCGATTAATACATCTATGATACCTTGTTCCATTAGTTCAACATTTTCAGGTAATATATCGAAGGCAATCAGGTACATTTCGTCATTTTTCAAATGTAATGATTCCATAGCTTGTGCCATACCAACTCCATCTAACGCACTCGTGCCATACAATGCGTCAATTTCCGGGAATTCTTTTAACATTTGATGCGTTTTCTCTTCTGCTGTTACCCTAGTAATATTCGATTCTTCAATAGCAACAATCTTTATTCCTTCTTCTTGCTTTACCATCTCACGAAAGCCTTGTACACGCAGTTGATGGTGTGCATTATCGAAGCTCCCTGTTACGATGCCTACTGTGGCTTCACCATTTGTATCCTCTACTAATGTTTTTCCAGCAAGCCGGCCTGCTTCGTAATTATCTGTTCCTATATAGGTTGAGCGTCTACTGTCTGGTGCATCTGTATCAATGGTAATAACAGGGATTCCTTCATTCACTGCCTTATTAATCATTGGCAAGAAATTATCGTTAAGTGCCTGGACAATTATACCGTCAACTTTCGACTTTATCGCAATATCTAATAATTCCAATTGTTCTTCTGGATTAGACCTTCTTGGTCCTGTATATTCTACAAAAACATCATATTTCTCTTCCGTATCTTTGCCACCTTCCCCTACTAACCGCCAATAATCATGATCCATTTCTTCACCAATGAGTGCAAAGTGATAGGCCGGTATAGCAGATTGGTTGTCTTTGCCCCCATCTATTTGCTGGCCATATTTTAGCGCCTGGGTGTAATAATAGAAAGAGAAACTAATAGATAGGATAAAGCTGACCGAAAGTGCTAGATAAATTATATATTTTCGTTTCATAAGTTCCTCCTATCATTCTCCGGGAAAATTTTAACCTCATAGAATCCATTTTATACTACCATTCATCTATCCGGAAATCCAAAAGCCTCTTTACACAAGTTTCGCAAATAAATAAGCACCCGCCACATAAGCAGGTGCATTCATTTAAAGAGATTTATTTAATTCGATTTGTTCCCCGCCCTTAACAGCCGTAATACGTTCATCTATACTTAACCAGACAGACATAGCTGACGGGTTATATACAAATTGACTATCCGCTGAAAATCTAAGATTTTGAAAAGCATGTAAATAATCAACAATTTCTATATTTGTTGCATACCATATGTCTTCGCGGTTACCGATAAACTGACAGAATTCCTCCATAATGGTCCAATTTTGATCATGATCAAATTCATAGCTATGTCCCCATACATAAAACATATATAAATATTGTTTCTTATGAAGGTTAACGAAATCATCGGCCAGTTTCGTTAAGTTCCTGTTATGATGGCAAGTAGGATTCCATTCCATCAGGTCATCAGGCATTGCAAAACTTTCCGTACTGTTCACTGTGCGTGCATACTCGATTCCTAAATGTGGAAGTAACTCTTTTATTGCTTGATTGTAAGAACCATTTGGGTATGAGATTCCTCTAACAGTATAACCTGCAATTTTCTCTAATACTTTTCGGTCCTCGATTACTTCCTCAATCAATTGAGTTTTAGGTGACCTAGCTATCGTAGGGTGTGTGACAGTATGTGCTGATATTTCATGACCCTGATACAATTTTTCAATCTCACTCTCTGGAATTCGGTCCCCTTTGCCAAGCAAACCCGAGTTAAGATGAAAAGTCCCTTTAATTCCATTATTATTGAAGATTTCAACCAGCCGCTGATCGGCGGCTTTCCCGTCATCATAACTCATCGTTAGTACTTTATGTTTCCCTTCTGGAAAACTCATTGTAATTTGCGGCAACTGCATTCAGCTCCTTTTTTAAGCGGTTACATTTTATTCATTATAACAAAAATTGCAAAAAAAGGCTCTAAATTAATGTAAAAAACTCCCCCAACACAATCCCCAAAAATGCCAGAATAATTCCACCACCATAACCTATCAGTTGATAAATATAACATTCTTTTTTTCTATTGTTTATATGAAGTTGAATTGCCTCCAACTTAAAGGTAGAGAAAGTTGTGAAAGCTCCCATAAACCCTGTTCCTAATAAAAGAATTGTGATATTGCTTAAATCACTTCCTATAATAAGGCCTAATAAAAATGAACCCAATAGATTTACAATCAAGGTTGCAACAGGTAGATAGGAGGTAAACTTTTTCTTCATCCATTGACTAACAATATAACGACTTACCGCACCAAAAAAACCGCCTAACCCTACTAACAGAACAGAAGTCATGCCCCTTCCTCCTTTCGAAATCGAAGCCCTATCCTGCTCATTAATAGTCCTCCAGCCAAACTAATAACTATATAAATAAATGCGGGAAAGACTTGGTTATGTTGTAATAATGTCACTGTTTCTACACTCAATGCGGAGAATGTAGTAAAAGATCCAACAAGGCCTGTACCAATCGCTGTTTGATAGATGACCGGGATCGACCACTTTTTAAATAGAACAGATGTTAAATACGCCAGCAAAAAGCTCCCAACTAAATTGACGATTAATGTCCCATAGGGAAAAATAATGGGACCATTGGTAAAAGGTAATCCAACTAAATATCTTAGCACTGCACCAATAAAACCAGCTAAACCTACCAATAAATAAATCATTGGAACACTCCTTTTTATAAAAAAAGCAAAAGCAGCCCCTGCCAGTCGGGTTGGTGCTGACAGGAGCCTCGTATTTCCCTTAACGGGAACTTAATTACCTATTTAATTATTATACAAACTTTTTTTCCAGCACAAATAACTTGCTCAAAATCAGAGACGGAAATAGAAGTTGATTTACATCTCCCTTCCAAGCTCCATGACCTCATGCTGATCAAATCGCATTTGACCGATAACTAAATATATTAATAATCACTAACCTCCTTATTTTGAAAGTTCAATTTCTGGCATTAACGATCACTAAATTATTTGCGAATGTATGCAAAATGTTAATCAACTAATTGATATCTCATCTGGCGTAAGATCATAGCCATTTTTATCCCATCCATAACAATTCCCACTGTACCATGTGCCATATATAACTTGCTCTCTATAGAGTTAATCGTCTCCTCATCTTTTGCCGTAAACACAAAATTCTCTTTTAGCACTTCGAATAAAGCTTTTGTAAGTCTTGATATATGCTGGGGGGTTGTATCACCTTTTAAAAATAAATCAAAATAGTCCATATTTCCATATTTTCAGATACCAAATCTTATACCCTTTTAGAAATCAACACAATTAAACAAAGTGTGTAATCATTCAACAATTAAACCGATCTTGATGATTGAATTTATTTTTATAATAACTTACAGCGAGTATAGATAGTAATTATTTTAACATATTAAGAAGTGAATTTAACGGAAAAGGAGCAGATGGAGATGGAACGTTTTCAAGACAAAGTAGTGCTTATTACTGGTGGCGGTTCAGGTCTTGGCAGAGCAACAGCATTGCAAATTGCAAAAGAGGGTGCGACATTAGTACTAGTTGATTTGAACAAAGAAGGTTTAGAAGAAAGTAAAAAAGAAATACTTACTGAAACTCCAGAAGCAACAGTTGAATTAATTGAGGCAAATGTAGCAAAAGAAGAGGAAGTAAAAAATTATGTTGATACAACAGTAAATAAATTCGGTAAAATTGATGGATTCTTCAATAATGCTGGAATTGAAGGAAAGCAAAACTTAACAGAAGACTATAGTATTGATGAATTCCAGCGAGTGGTGGACATAAACTTAAATGGAGTATTCTACGGGATGAAATATGTCCTCAAAGTAATGAAGAAGCAGGGATCTGGATCTATTGTTAACACAGCATCTGTTGGAGGTATTCGCGGGGTAGGTAATCAATCAGGCTATGCCGCAAGTAAGCACGGTGTTGTTGGATTAACGAAAAACTCAGGTATTGAATATGGTCAGTACGGTGTGAGCATTAAAGCAATCGCACCAGGGGCAATTATGACACCAATGGTAGAAGGCTCATTGAAACAACTAGGTGGTGAAAACTGGGAAGAAGCTGGAAAGGAATTTGTCAGTGTCAACCCTATGAAGCGTTTTGGAAAACCAGAAGAAGTAGGCTACCTTGCGGCATTCTTGTTATCCAATCAGGCAGACTTTATTAATGCGACTGTTATTCCAATTGATGGTGGGCAATCTTATAAGTACTAAAAATGATAGAAACTTGGCGAATGAATTATCATTGCCAAGTTTTTATTTATTATCAATCAATCGATCTTGAACCAAATTCATCGCCACACCTAATTCTTCCATTTCTGTTTGTGTCATCCCCCTAATAAGATTTTGAAACTTCGCTTCGATAGACCGAAAGGCAGCATCCATCAGTTTTTTTCCATCCTTTGACAACTGAATGTATTGCTTTCGTTTATCATGTAGATCATTCTTTTTAAATATTAGATTCTTTTCCTTTAGTTTTCTCACTTCACGGCTAGCATTTGGCAAAGAGATACGAAGACAATCACTTATTTCACTTAAAGTCATTGGATCACTTACAGTTATTATTTCTAAAATGCTATATTGAACAGGTGTTAAACTATCAGGTTTACATTCGTGTGTTAATTCATGGGTTATGCGGTGGACATTTGTTGAAAAAGAAATAAAGTTCTCAAATAATGATTTTTGTTCCATTCTAATCACCTCTTAATCAAGATAGCAAAATAGTTAACAAATAACAATTATCAATTGACAACAAAATAAATGTAAGTTATATTGTTGTCAAATGATAACAATAGAAGGTGATAGTTGATGAATGTTTTAATCGTGTATACACACCCCAATCACAAGAGCCTATCTTATGCTTTTTTACAAAAGGTTATTGCTGCTAGCACAGGAAATCATGCGATTAAGGAATTAAAGGTTCTAGATCTTTACCAGGAAAACTTTAATCCTGTTCTTGTTTTTAATGAAACAAAGAAAAGGCGAGATATGCATCAAGATCCTGCTTTGGAGCAATATCGGCAACAAATTCTCTGGGCTGATAAAATTGTCTTCATTTATCCTATCTGGTGGGGGAGACCTCCTGCAATGCTGCTTGGTTACTTTGATCAGCTATTTGCTGCGAATTTCGCCTATAAAGCAAAAGGGAAATATCTATCTGATGGTTTATTGAAAGGAAAAAAAGCGGTTTGTATTTCAACAATGAAAGGGCCTTCTCATTACCCATTATTTTTATTGCATAACGCCCATAAGGCATTGATGAAAAAGGCAGTATTAAATTTCGTCGGTATTAAGAAAGTAAAATTCTTTGAGTTTGGAAGTATGGAACTTCCAAATGGAAAACATCAGCAAAAATTGAATAAGGTATATCAATTTTTTCTTACAATGAAAAATTAACTATTAAAGTTAAATGCAGGCTGCACTAAAAGATTAGCCTGCATTTCTTACTTTATTTAATCAACTGACTTAATGTATTCTTAAAGCTTTCATAAACATATGACCAAAGCTTTGGTTCATTTACATACCTTTCTTGTAATGTTGCAATCATTTCTTTTTGCTTTTCCTCAAAAGCAGGGTCTTCTTTTGACGGAAGCTCTGAGCGGAGTTCATTTACAATTTCCTGCACTTCAGGTGCTCTTGGCCCCCATTTACCGATCCATTCACCTTCCTCATTTAAGATCAGTACAATAGGAATTGCCCTGCCTCCGTTTGTAAGATGGCGATCAATTAAATCCGTATCTGTATCTCGTAATGTTACTCTAGTCTCAATATCCGCTGCTTCTGCTACCTTTCGAATAACTGGATTGATCATCATCGCATCACCACACCAATCCTCTGTGATTATTAGAAAGCGTAATGATTGTTGTTTTAATAAATCGATGAAGTCATCATTAGGCAGCTGGAATTCCTGATACACTTTCATACTTTCCTGCTTTAACGTACTCATCTCATCCATATATGTTTGAATCGATCGGCCTTCTGCAAAATATTGCTTTTCTGTTTTCACCTTATCACCTCTTTTCTTTTCATATTAATATTCTTTCATACGGCTTGTAAAATTCTAAGGTTTGCTTGGATTATCGTCTGCAGAATTAAAAAAGGATGAGGATATCATTATATCCCTCATCCTTAAGGCGCTTATTCATCTGGAACATTATTATTCGATATTGCTAATCGATTCCAGCAATTAATCGTAATAATTAAACCAACTAAATCCATATATTGCTTTTCATCAAAATGCTGGCGGACCTTCTTATATACATGATCAGGTACCCCATTTTCCGAAATCTTTGTTACAGCTTCTGTTAATTCGAGAACAGCTCTTTCTTTGTCTGTATAAAAGTTAGTTTCTCGCCAGGCACTCAAACAATAAATTCTTTGTTCTGTTTCTCCTAGCTTTCTTGCATCCTTTGTATGCATATTAATACAATAGGCACACTGATTGATCTGAGATGCGCGAATTTTGATTAATTCGATCAGCTTTTCATCAAAATCTGTTTCTTTTTTATACATTTCCAATTGCTTTAATTGCTTCACTAGTCCTGGCGCAACTTCCAGATAATTAATTCTTGGTTCCATTTTAACTCCTCCTTAAATTGTCTTTCACAGATAAAACAATTTAAGAGGGGAATTTGTGACCTATTTCTTTCAATTTATCAGGATTCATTACAATGTAAATATTTTGCACACCTGTTTCACGATTATCAAACATGATCAGTTTAACAGGTCTCCCATTTTTTCGTTGCAGGATACCAATTTCCCCATTAACATTTACTAAACTATATACACCTTCGAATGAACCTTTTTTATAAATCCCTTGTAAAAAGGCGGACACACGATGTTTATCATAAATAGGGTACATAGCAGATCGCACCTTGCCACCACCGTCTGTCACAAGTACGACATCTTCCATCAATCGAGATATAAAAGAATCAAAATCACTTTTCTCAATCGCTTCTAAAAAAAGTGAAGCTAACTCTTCTGCAGTATCAACATTTTGTTTTTTGCTAGTTTTTCTCTCCCTTAGCTTTTGCTTTGCCCTACTGAATACTTTACGACAGCTCTCTTCTGTCCGGTCAAGCGCTTCTGCTATGCTCCGATAATCGTAAGAAAGTACTTCTCTCAATAAATATACACATCTTTCTAAGTCTGTCAGCTGATGCAAGAGAACAAGAAAAGCATAGGAAATAGATTCTTCTTTGAGTAATTTATCTAATGGATCATTATCATCAATGCTCACAATTGGCTCTGGCAGCCATTCCCCTGGATACACTTCTCGCTTTTTCCAAGCGGTCTGAAGTAAATTCAAACTTTTATTTGTCACCATTTTCGTTAGGTAAGCTTTTCGATCTTCAATTTGTGAGAGATTGATAGTTTCTAATTGAACAAAGACATCATGGACAATATCTTCCGCATCTTTAATCGAACCTAGCATTCGGTAAGCAATGCTAAAAAGCAGTGGCTTGTATTTTTCATACATCATTGTATTCACGGTTTAACCAGCTTTCTGTATACACCAGATTTTATAAATATCTCCACTTATTTTCATAAAGCTGCACTAACACTGGACGATTTAAGCGATGAACAGGCAATTCAAATTTTTTACCATCTTCAACAATCTCTTTATCTATGTCTTTTCCAAAATAGAAAAGTGTTTTTGCTATATCATTAGTTTTATTACACAGTTTGCACTTTCAAGTGAATATTTCCCCGTAAGAATTGGCTCTCTCGAAGCAAGTACAAACCCCCAATTGCCGAAACGGAACAACATCAAAATAGGATAACATAAATTAGCCAAAAGTTGCTAACACAGCCATTAATGCAATCATATACTCTGCTTGTAAGATCATGCAACCAGGAACCTTTTTATCCGTTCACTAATAGTTGCTCCCATTCCCATTGCCATCAAAAATAAACCAATCGTAATACAATAGAATAACACACTATCACCCAATAAATATGGAAATTCCTTTCATTTATGCCTTAAATAAAATAGCCAGTGCCTAATTATTTTAATATCTATTTCCATTGATATTAATAGGTGATTTAGCTGATTCCTTGTTCCTCACTACTACACTACCGTGTTGTTAGTTATTGAAAAGACAACGAAAGGCTAAAGGAAATGACTTTTTCCTATCTATTTCTTCCAATTGAAAAAACATCTTGAGCTGTAGATCTATTAAACCCCTTACAAAAAGTTAACGCTATAAAAAAAAGCAGACATTAACAATATTATTTGTCTGCTTTTCTTGTTATGCGGATTTTTTATTCTAGGTACATTATCAACTAATTCTCTTTGTTGAATATTATAATTGGTTACTGTTCCAAACATTCTTCTATTTGTCTTTTAATGCCACGTTTTTCTGTGCAAGGTTTGCTAATATTTTTATATTTGAATTAATCTCTTCCATAGTTGCTGTAAGTTGTTGAATGGAAGCCGCTTGCGAATCTGATTGGTCATTTACATTTTGTATATGGTCATTTAGGTTTTTAATCGCATCTTTAATTCCACTTGTTATCGACTGGATTTCTGTTACTTGCTGTTTAGAATTTGTAGCCATTTTTCGAATTTCACCAGCTACTACTGCGAAGCCTTTTCCATGTTCTCCTGCTCGTGCAGATTCAATCGCTGCATTTAAACCTAACAAATTACTTTGTTCTGCGATTTCTTTAACAACACTAGACATTTTTTCAATTGTTTCAGCACTATTTCTCACTGTATCAGCTTTTTCTGTAACAAGATGAATGTTTCCCGAAAGTGTGGAAATCGCTTTAGCCATATGTTCTACTGTGTTTGTTATTTCGTCCATTACAGAAGAGATGTTATCAGAAATCTCATTTAAACGTTGTGCATCTTCAATACTTTGTCCAACCCCAATGCCCCCAATTACATTACCTGATTCGTCTTTAATTGGAATAGCTCTCGCTATTAAATGAACACCAAATAATTCCGGAGGTACTGTTGCTGCTTGGTTCTTATTCTCTTTAATAGCCTTTGTCACAATATCCCCGTCTACAAGCGGGTCACCTGGATGAACGTTCAGCGAGAAATTTTGTGCAGGATAGTTAATGATTAGTTTTTCCGTATCATAAATTCCAATTGTTATATCATCGTTTATTAATGATTGCAGTAACGGGCCCACCCTCACAAATGCTTGAATTAATGGATCGTATTCTTCTATATTTGTCTCCATATTTCCACTACCTTTCTTAATATACCTCCTATATATCGGTTTACCTAGCCATTTTCTTTAATCTGATTATCTACCTCTTCTTTATAAGGCCTCCACCTGAGTAGAAAAACACTGTCTAATTTCATGTTATACTAGTCTCACAAAACGATTGAGGAGTGTACTATGGAAAAAATATTCGACCATCTCGGTGTAGCAGTTCGAAACTTAGAAGACAGCATTGAATTTTATCTAAATGTGTTGGGCGGTAATTTAGTGGACCGGTATAGAAGTGAGGCTGCAGGTGTAGAAAGTGAGATAGCCATAATAGAGATAAACGGGGTACATACAGAATTATTAGCTCCAACGAATAATACCACTTCACCCATAGCGAGATTTATTAAACAGAAAGGAAAAGGTGTTCATCATATTGCCTATCGTGTTGATAATTTGGATAATGCCTTGGAGGAGCTTGAAAAACAAGGAATCCGTGTTTTAGAAAATACATTACGTATAAACAAGCACGGCAGACGCTTAATTTATTTGAACCCTGCAGATACAGAAGGAACTATAATCGAATATTGTGACTATCCGGAAGTTACCGAAAACTAAATCGAAAGTTGGGAGGAGAAGTAAATTGAACGAAAAACAATTATTAGCATTTGATGGATATGGACTTAAAGAATTGCTTGAGCAAAAGTTAATCTCCAGTTTGGAATTAGTCGATTTTTTTATTAATCGTATAGAGAGAATCAATCCGAAATTGAATGCAGTAGTTCATGATATGTTCGATTCAGCAAGAGAAGAAGCCAAGAACATTCGGCTTGACAGGAGTATGGTTGCAGGATTGCCTGTTCTTATTAAAGATCTAAATCCAATAAAAGGACAACCTTCTACTAGTGGGTCTGTGATGCTGAGAGACTTTGTTGCACCAGATAATGACTATATCGTTGATCGCTTAAAAAAAGCAGGACTCATCTTTTTAGGAAAAACGAACACTCCTGAAATGGGCTTTCTACCAACTACTGAGCCTAAACTATTTGGTCCAACAAAAAACCCTTGGGACTTGGATCGTTCACCTGGCGGCTCAAGCGGCGGTGCAGCAGCAGCGGTGGCAGCAGGTTTAGTACCATTTGCACATGCTAGTGATGGTGGTGGTTCAATCCGTATCCCAGCTTCTGCATGCGGATTGTTCGGCTTTAAACCCAGCAGGGGCAGAATGCCTTATTCTCCATATGTTAATCAATTCTCTACCAACCATGCAGTTACTCGAACAGTTCGGGACAGTGCCGTTTTACTAGATATCCTCAATGGAAGTGAACAGGCACAAATTTATCCAACATTTGATAAGAAGAGTAATTTCTTAGATGAAATGAAGCAACAGCCCAGAAAACTAAAAATCGCTGTGAAGTTTGATAAAGATGGGCTTATTAACTATGATCAGGCAACCCGTGAGAATTTTGCAAAATCAGTACAATTAATGAAAGATCTTGGGCATGATGTTATAGAAACAATGCCATCCTTTGACTATGAAGCACTGGCCCATCATTTTATTAATATTTGGATGGCAACTGGATCTGTTGTGGTAAAACACCTTGGGCTAATGGCAGGAAAAGAACCAACAATTCAAAATGTCGAAAGATTAACCTATGACATCTTGAAATATGGTGAGAAATTAACTGCACTGGAATATGAAGAATCGCGAGTATTTGTTCAAAAGGAAGCACAAAAAATTATTACTTTCTTTAATAAATTCGATATATGGATGACACCAACTATGAATCAATTACCCCTTCCAATAGGAGAAAGCGAAGGACAAGGGTTGTCAGGATATGAAGAAATGCTGCAAAACATGCTGAATTATAATCCAATTATGCCAATCGCCAATGCGACAGGACAACCTGCAATGAGTGTACCAACTTCATGGACAGAAGAAGGGATTCCAATTGGTACACATTTTATTGGTCAGCAAGGAGAAGATGCACAATTACTCCAGCTGGCTCACCAGATCGAACAAGCAGAGCCTTGGTTTGATTATTATAAACAAATTAAATTATAATCCGTGTCTTCTCTTGTATTATCCTTCATACAAGAGAAGGGATTTTATAAAAGGAAACTGGTATACCTTACCGAATTACTTTTTGGCTTTTTACTAATCACCTTTTCTCCCACCACTCAAGTGCCTTTTTCTCCATTTCAGCCACAAACGCTTTTTTAGCTGGGCTGTAATCTGATGTATATTCGTATTTTTTCGCTAACAAGTCTTTATACTGACTATATCTCTCTACTTCCGCCGGATGGTTTAGGAGATAATCACGAAATACCAAATGTCTCAATATTTCTTGATGATCACATTGATAGAAATGAATGTGGTGGGTTCGGTTCTCCCCGCCTTTTCGAAATAAACGCCTCCCTTTTATCCCCCATTCACCTGCTATGTCATAACCCATTCGATCCATTTGCTCATTGTATGTATCAACCAGTTTAATATCCTTCACCGTACACAGTATATCTATCACCGGTTTTGAACTCATCCCTGGAACAGCAGTACTGCCAAAATGCTCAATGGAAACTATTTCATCTTTGAAGATATTCTTTAATATGATTACCTCTTCTTCGAACATTCTTTTCCAATTTGGTGAATACTTGGTTAATCTAATTTTCATCCAGCACACCTGCCTTCTGATTAAGGAAAATTCTTATTAAAAGAACTCCATTAGTTTTTCTATTATAGACTATCACAATTCAGGGATTTTTTTCCTGGAATTTATATTACTATTTAAGCAGAGGACTTTCCCATCATTATAGAAACTCAACTCGTAATAGGATTGGTAATGTTGTGTTCATGCCATAAGCTTCATTTGTTATTTACTTCTTGGCATTTAGGTCACGTTTTAATGCCATAAGCTTCATTTGTTATTTACTTCTTGGCATTTAGATCACGTTTTAATGCCATAAGCTTCATTTGTTATTTACTTCTTGGCATTTAGATTACGTTTTAATGCCATAAGCTTTATTTGTTATTTACTTCTTGGCATTTAGATCACGTTTTAATGCCATAAGCTTCGATTTTTATATACTTCTTGGCATTTAGATCACGTTTTAATGCCATAAGCTTTGGCACCAAGAAACCCCTCATAAGACGAGCTCGTAATGTATCGTTTAATCGAGCCTAATAAGCAGTAATTTATTGACATTTTCGTTTTCCATCTAATATTCTATGATGTATGATATACTATTGCAGCTAAAGAAAGAGAAGGTATTTACGATGAAAAATAACAAATTTCGTTTTTGGATTTTAGTATGTATTGTTGCCATTTCAGGGTTTAGCCAAGGGATGCTGTTACCATTAATTGCAGTCATATTCGAAAATAGCGGGGTTTCATCCTTTTTAAATGGGCTGAATGCTACTGGATTATATATTGGTATACTACTTGCATCACCTTTTATGGAGCAGCCATTACGAAAATATGGGTATAAGCCGCTTATTATTACTGGAGGGTTTTTGGTTTTTGTTTCTCTATTATTGTTCCCTCTTTGGCAGTCTTTTTTATTCTGGTTTTTCCTGCGCTTATTGGTCGGTATCGGTGACCATGCCTTAAACTTTGGGGCACAAACATGGATTACTGCCTTTTCACCAGAGCATAAAAGAGGGCGAAATATCGCTATCTATGGATTGTTTTTCGGAATTGGTTTCGCTGTCGGTCCTTTAATGGTGCCATTAGTAAATATAAATGAAAGCTTGCCATTTATCATATCATCACTGCTTAGCCTGACTGGCTGGTTGTTTTTGTTCTCACTGAAAAACGAATTTCCTGAACAGGATTTCCATATGAGTTCGTTCAGGGATACACTTAAGCGGTTTGCTATTGCCTGGAAGTATGCCTGGATTGCTTTTCTACCGCCATTTGCTTATGGTTTTTTAGAAACATCCTTAAACGGAAGCTTCCCTATCTATGGTTTACGCTTGGGATTTGACGTTCATCATGTGTCCACATTACTTGTCGCATTTGCAATAGGCGGGATAGTATTCCAATTGCCGCTAGGTATCCTAAGTGATAAGTATGGAAGGGAAAAGATATTAAGAAGTGTTTTATTCCTTGGATTTGTCGCATTTACGATGGCAGGTTTTCTCGAAAGCTCTTATACAGGATTAAATATATGTCTCTTTACTGCCGGAATGTTTGTCGGTTCCACTTTCTCACTGGGAATCTCCTATATGACAGATCTGATGCCAAAAAATCTACTACCGACAGGGAATCTGCTATGCGGTATTTTCTTTAGTTTCGGGAGTTTAATCGGTCCAACAATTGGCGGATTGTTTATCGAGCTTTTTCAGTCCATTAGTTTTTTTACTATCATAAGTGTTATGTATCTTCTCATCTTTGTTTTAACATTAATAAAAATAACACCTGTAAATAAAGTAAGTTAAATCTATAGGAAAACGCCCTATGTGATAAACACTGGGCGTTTTTTAAATGTATTTCGACATTAATCACTTGCATATATAAGTAAATTATTATATATTGATAAACGAATCTGCTGGGGAGGAGTCTATCATGTTAAAAACTGTAGTTGAAATGGATAAGGCTGCAACAGTATTCAAGCTGTTAGGTGACAAGACTCGATTAATGATGGTAAAGCTTTTGGAGAATAATACGTGCTGTGTATGTGAATTTGTGGAGATATTCCAAGCTAGTCAACCATCTATAAGTCAACACCTTCGAAAATTAAAAGATGCAGGCATAGTTACGGAAGAGAGAAAAGGACAATGGATTTTTTATTCTTTAAATCAAAATTATGATCATTTTGGTCTAATTGAAAAAGTCCTGCAACAATTGCCAAATCAGGATCATAAATTAAAAGAACTTGAAGAAGGCGGAACAAGAATAACATGTTGTTAGATCGGAGGGGGAAAATTGACATCACTAACCTTGTTAGCGATAATTATTTTTCTAATTACATTAGTTTTAGTCATTTGGCAACCTAAAGGGTTGTCCATCGGATGGTCTGCATGTGGTGGGGCAATCGTTGCATTAATTGCTGGTGTAGTTAGTTTTAATGACGTATGGGAAGTCACTGGCATTGTATGGAATGCCACTCTTGCATTTGTCGCTATTATAATTATATCTTTAATCCTGGATGAAATTGGTTTTTTTGAATGGGCAGCATTACATATGGCCAGAGCCGCTAAAGGTAATGGGACGAAGATGTTTGTCTATATTAGTTTGTTAGGTGCAATTGTCGCAGCATTTTTTGCTAATGATGGCGCAGCCCTAATTTTAACACCAATTGTTTTAGCAATGGTTCGAAATTTAAACTTTCAAGAAAAAATGGTCTTTCCATTTATTATGGCAAGTGGCTTTATCGCTGATACCACTTCCTTGCCTTTAGTAGTAAGTAACTTAGTCAACATCGTATCAGCAGACTTTTTTGATATAGGTTTTGTTGAGTATGCAGCGCGGATGATCATTCCCAACCTTTTCTCATTAGCTGCAACTATTATTGTATTACTAATTTATTTTAAGAAAAGTATTCCAAGGAATTATGAAACAGCTGATCTGAAGAAACCATCTGAAGCAATTAAGGACCTTAAAATGTTTCAGATATCATGGTACGTTTTAGCAACATTATTGATTGGGTACTTTATTAGTGAATTTATCAACATGCCTGTCTCGATTGTGGCAGGAATTATAGCTATTTTCTTTTTGCTGATGGCACGTAATAGTGATGCTGTCACGACAAAAAATGTAATAAAAGGGGCGCCGTGGGAAATCGTCTTCTTCTCGATTGGAATGTATGTTGTAGTCTTTGGGCTTAGAAATGGCGGGCTAACCGACATATTGGCAAATGTTATCCAGGCAAGTGCTGAACAAGGATTATTCATTGCTACAATTTCTATGGGATTCATTGCAGCGATTTTATCATCGATTATGAACAACATGCCAACTGTTATGATAGATGCCATTGCCATTTCAGAAACAAATACATCAGGTATCATTCGTGAAGCACTGATTTATGCCAATGTTATTGGTTCTGATTTAGGACCAAAAATAACACCAATCGGGTCTTTAGCCACTTTATTGTGGTTACATGTTTTATCCCAAAAAGGGGTAAAAATTACGTGGGGGACTTACTTTAAAACAGGTATTATTTTAACCATTCCTATTTTAGCTATAACTCTGATAGGATTGTTCCTAACACTTTCTATATTTTAATTAAAAGGAGCTAGATAATCATGTCTAAAAATACAATTTACTTCTTATGTACAGGAAACTCATGTCGCAGCCAAATGGCAGAAGGCTGGGCAAAGCAGTACTTAGGTGATGATTGGGAAGTATATAGTGCCGGCATTGAAGCACATGGGTTAAATCCGAACGCAGTGAAAGCAATGAATGAAGTTGGTATCGATATTTCTGGTCAACAATCTGAAATTATTGATCCTGATATTTTAAATAATGCAACATTGGCTGTTACACTTTGCGGTGATGCCGCAGACAAATGTCCGGTAACACCTCCAGGCGTAAAGCGTGAGCATTGGGGATTTGATGATCCTGCGAAAGCAGAGGGCACTGATGATGAAAAGTGGGCAGTCTTCCAAAGAGTGCGCGATGAAATTGGTGATAGAATCAAGAGGTTTGCGGAAACAGGAAAATAAAGTACTTAGGACGAGCCATCTTTATGAAGTTATAAAAGTGGCTCGTTTTATTTTTGTTACAGAATTAGATCCTTACCATAATAGATGGTTACTATTGTAAGCAGTAATAAAACTACTTTTTCCAGTGAGCCTCCCGTTTTCATTGTAAATGGAAATCGAAAGGTGAGGTTTGCTGGATATAGTAACTTAATTCCATTCTTAGTCACTGCATCTAATAATAGATGACTTGCCATCCCTATTAAGATGCCAATAATAATAGACTGATCATTCGTGAACAATGTTAACACATAACCGACCAGCACAAGAAATAGTAAGCTGTGGGTAAAAGTTCTGTGTCCAAACAATCTGTTCACCATTTTCGAAATAACAGGAAATTTACGACCTATCTTACTGCCACTATGGCATATATCTGGTATGATTGATCCTACCGCTCCTGCTGCAATAATTAATCCCGGTTCATAGCTTGTAAAATGGACAGTAACAACTGTTGCTGCTATCCCTCCCATTACATGTGTCTTTCCCGTCATTTATAATCTCCTTAGCTGTTTTTCTCTGAAGTTATCAAATATACCTTCCTTAACGAAACGTTTGTTCTTATTCTATCATATTTTTTACTTTTTACCATCATTTAATTTACATGCTATCTCTATAGACCTGTTTACTTAACATCTTTGCTGGGAAGATTTAGAATAGAGGTAATAGATGATATATAGAAAGGATGAAGAAAATGAAAGTATTAGTTTTTGGAGCAAATGGACAAATCGGCAAACACCTTGTGTCACTAATACGGAAAAATGACAAATTAGAAGCGAAAGCTGCTATTCGTAAGGAAGAGCAGGCTGATTATTTTAAAGATTTAGGTGCAGATGTTGCGATTGTTAATTTAGAAGGTGAAATCGAAGACATGGCGAAAGCAGCTGAGGATGTTGATGCAGTCGTATTTACTGCAGGATCCGGCCCAAATACTGGAAAAGACAAAACAATAATGGTCGACTTGGACGGTGCAGTTAAAACAATCGAAGCTGCCAAACAAGCAAATGTAAAACGATACATTATGATCAGTTCATTTGATACAACACGTGAAGCGATTCAATCAGCACCAGAATCTTTTGCACCGTATGTTGTGGCAAAACATTATGCTGATGAATGGCTAAGAGATACTGATTTAGATTACACCATTATCCATCCTGGTGCACTAACCAATGAGGCGGGGAAAAACCAAGTGGAACTTGCTGAACAAGTGGAAAGAGGAGAAGTGCCGCGTGAGGATATTGCCCATGTTATCTTAGAAAGTTTACTTAATGATTCTACGATCAAAAAAGAATTCCAGGTGGTATCAGGTAATAGCACTATAGAAGATGCTATTCGCTCTTTATAATCACCGAATAAGGCATTGTTTATTGGCAAAAGACCAGTGCATATTTGCTGGTCTTCTGCCATTTAATTTTTTACTGTGGAAGGAAAGTAACGATCCTTCAATCTGGTCGAGATAAATTCTAAGATAATCGCAATAATGAGAATAAGATAAGTAATTAACCCTACTTCCCTAAGATCAAAATAGAAGCCTGATGCCATAAATAATTCAAAACCAATCCCGCCTGCTCCTGCTGCTGCCCCCATTGCAACGGCAATAGAAAAATTGATCTCAAAACGCAGGAAGGTCCATGATAATAAGTAAGTAAAGGTAGATGGCAGCACTCCATGAACAACAATATGCCACCAATTGGAGCCAGTTGCTCTTAATGCTTCGAGAATACCTGGGTCAACTTCTTCAATTGATTCCGAAAAAGCTTTGACTAAGTAGGCTACAGAGTGAAATAACATTCCCAGAACAGCCGCTTCACTACCTAGTCCCGCTGCAATAGCAAAAATCAATACCCACAAAACAGTTGGTACGGCGCGAATAAATGCAACAAGAATTCTTATCGTTTTTGATAACCACGGCTTTGATAAATTTTCCGCTGCCATTAATGCCAGAAAAAAGGCAATTATTGCACCAAAGATAGTGGCAAGCACTCCCAAACCTAATGTGACGGCAACCTGATACAATGCTTCCGTCCAGCTAAAGTGGCTTAAAGCAGGTTCAAAAAACATTACTCTTAGATTATATAATGTCTCTGTAAACGCACGCTCTAATTGCAATCCAGTATAGTTAAAGAAGAAAAATGCTATAACTGTTAATAGGGCTAATACCCAGAGGGTCCACTTTACCACAAGGTCAATTTTGTTTCCTGACTTAATATTAATTTTTCCGCTTTTCGTCCGTCTGATTACAGCAGGATTTATACTTGACTGCACTGCCATTATAAAATCACCTTCCTAATCCTCGTAGATATTAACTCAATGGCAATAACAGCTACAACAATAGTCAATGTAATTAATGCGACAATATTATAGTTCAAATTTTTATAGTATAAATCAAACATATAGCCAATTCCTGTTCCAGTCAGGATTCCAACTAATGTAGCACTGCGAATATTTGTTTCAATCATAAACAGTATCCAGCTGATCATTTGCGGCAGACTCTGCGGGATCACAGCTTTACTAACAATCTGGAAATACGTTGCCCCAGTTGCGGTTAAAGCCTCTACAGATTTTAGATCCGCTTCATCAATGGATTCGATAAATGCTCGTGTCAAAAATCCAAGTGTAGCAACGAATAATGCCAGAAAACCGGTAACTGAATTTTGACCAAATGAAATTAATAAAATTAATGACCATGCAACAACAGGAATGTTACGTGATAAAGATGCAATAAATCTGGCAATCATACTGAATATATTATTTACTTTGGTCGTTTTAGAGCCCATCAGTGCCAGAAAAAGAGAAAATACAGCCGCAATCGTTGTGGCAGCAATAGACATAAAAATTGTCTCATTTAACTTCTCCAGTATGTTCGGTAATCTTTCTAAAGCCTCTTGTGTAATGATTAAATTCGATAATATCCATGTAAAAGCAGCTGGAATTGTTGCAATACTTTCCAATAGGTTGTATTGTGTGACAGCGCTGGATAAATAGGTGGCAAAAATAATAATCACGAAAACGAAAGTCAATTGCAGCTTTTTTTTACGCATAATTTTTTCATTCATCTGTTATACCCCTTATACGGTGATTAGCTCCCTTGTTTCCATACCGTAAATATGTTCAATCTTATCTTGTGACAGTAATGGACTGGCCCCATCAAATACCACTTCTCCTTGTTTAAGACCAATGATCCGATTGGCATAATCCTTTGCAACTTCTACTTGATGTAAATTTACAATACAGGTAATGCCGAGCTCTGTAGAGATCTGTTTAAGATGATCCATAATTATTTTCGAGGAGTTCGGATCAAGTGAAGCAATTGGTTCATCACAAAGAATAAGTTTTGGTTCCTGGATTAAGGCACGGCAAATTCCTACTCTTTGCTGCTGACCGCCACTTAACTGATCACAACGTTTATAAGCCTGTTCTGCGATCCCTAACTTCTCCAGCAAATCAAAGGCACGCTGCTTTTCTTCTTCAGTAAAGAGTCCAAGCACACCTCCGATGGTTGATTTATAACCAAAACGCCCATGTAATACATTTTCAATTACGGTTAAGCGGGGAACTAAATTATAATGCTGGAAAATCATCCCAATGTTTGTCCGTAATCTGCGCAAGTCCTTTTTATTTTGGGCTCCTACATCCTTACCATCAAAAAACACACAACCTGTTTCTATCTCAACCATTCGGTTGATGCATCTTAACAGGGTAGATTTACCCGCACCTGATGGACCGATAATGGAAATAAATTCACCAGCACCGACACTAAATTCAATATTTTTCAATACATGGACTTCTGAATTATAGGATTTGTTTAATTCTTTTACTTCTAACAACGGCATATTCAGTGATCTCCTTTTTTATCGTTTTGGATTTGAGGAATGGATTGAACTTGCATAAATAAGCCATTTGGAGAAGAAAGTTATTCCAAATGGCCTGTTAGAATGCTAGTTAATTAGATAGTGCACGAATTGGATCAAACCACGCGTCTTCCACTTCTACAAAACGTTCGTCCGCTGATTTTGAGAATAAGCCGCCTTCCTCAGAGTCCTTTGGTACAAAGATTTCCTCATTATTTGCCACTTCATCTGATACAAACTTCTCTTTAATTTTATTTAAATCCTCTTCACTAATTACTTCACTGTTTGCAACAAAAGGAGCATTTAATACTGGTGTTACACTCATTAGTATAAATTCTTTTCCTGTTACTGTATTAAATGGCTCCGCTGCATCGTCTTTTACACGATAGACAGTTCCAACTGTATTCTCATCACCTTCTACCACTTCTACATAGTTATTTACACATGTATCACAAAATGCCGCCACATCTGCACTGCCATTTAGTAAGTTCACTGCTGACCCTTGATGGGATCCACCGAATAAAACTTGTGAGAAAAGAGGTCCAGCTTCCATTAGATCTTCTTCCGCTAATTCTTTGTCAGCAAAATGTCCGATAATTGTTGAAGAAGGAACAACGAAACCTGATGTTGAGCTGTTTGAAACAAAAGAAAATTTCACACCTTCAAGTGTATCTAACGAAAATTCTCCATCTACCTTATAATTGTCCTGTTGGTCAACAGGCACCGCTAACCAGCTGTGATACATTGCATCATCTAATGTACCCGATGGACCAGTTGGTACTGCAATTGGCTCAATCGCGTCATTTCCATTTTTGGCTTCAATGTACCCTTGTGCTCCCATAAAAGCTAATTCAGCATTGTTATTAACAATTGTTTCAATCGCAATCGCATAGTCTGTTGTCAAGTGATGTTCTACTTCTTTTCCTGTTGCCTCAGCAACCATACTACCTATCGCTTCACGTGCCCCTTTCAAGTCATTACCTGATTCATTTGGATACCAGACCATATCAATTACATTATCTCCACCTGACTCTTGTGCATTCCCGTTATTACATGCACTTAACACCAACGCAACAACAACTAAAAGCATGAATCCCATTACTTTTTTCATTCTTGTTTCCCCTCTCCATATAAGATGATTGTTACTAAATAAAGTCATAATATGTATGCCAGTATCAATTAAATCATAAATCGTAGAACTATATTACACTTTTACCATTTCTTAACACCGATTTAAGGATTTTTACAAATTTCACTAAATCATACTGCCAATTATGGATATCTATTTGTTTATCAATTGATTAGGTGGACTATTTACCTCTCCAATTGTAATAGCAGGACCGAATAGACTATGGTAATCTGTTCCGCCAGTTAGCATTAGGTTATATTTTTCAGCAAGTGTATCAATTAATAGATGATCTTCTCTTGTATGATCAGGATGGTGACGTTCAATCCCATCTAAACCAGCCTCCGCTAACTCTGGAATCAGGTCATAGGAGTCTAGTTGTCCTGGATGCGCAATGACAGCTATCCCGTCATCCTGCTTAATTGCCTGGACTGCCTTGAACACATCTGTATACTCTATATCCCCTGATGCAACACCATCTTGCTTAAACAAAGATTGGTAGAGATTCTGATAGGTTTTCGATTCATAAGATGATTCAGTTAATTGCCGCATAATATGCTGTTTGTAAATAGTGGACCCTGGCGAAACAGAAGCAGAAATCTTGTCCAAGCTAATTCGATATCCTGCCAGTTGAATCTGTTCAATTTGCCAGAGAGAATGCCTTTGCCTCCTTTTTTGCAATGGCTCACAAAGTGCTTTGATATTTCTAGAAGCAAGATTGTAATGATAGCCAAGTATATGGACTTTCCTGTTCCGTTTAAAATCATATGCCGAAATCTCTATACCTGGTATTACATTAATGTCATATTTCTTCCCCAATTTGATCGCTTCCTGCTGTCCAGCCGTTGTATCGTGATCAACGAAGCTAATAGAGGAGACTTCCTGCTGAATAGCTTGCTGTAATACTTCTTCTAATGTGTCAGAGCCATCAGAATATTTACTGTGAACATGTAAATCCGCTTTCATGTTATCCACCGTGGACTAATTCACAGCTTTTATTTTCCAAATCAAATACCTTATCACAGAGGTTCTCCATAAATTCAATATCATGAAAGATGCCAATTAATGTGGTACCACTTGCTTTCAGTTTTTCTATGGCTTCACGCACTTTTACTTTTGACTGTTTATCAAGGCTGGCAGTAGGTTCGTCTAAAAGTAACAATCTTGGTTCTTTTACTGTTGCAATCGCAATATTTAATCGCAGTTTCTCCCCTCCGGAAAAAGTGTTGGGAAATATGTCCCACAATTGCGGGTCCAGATCAAAATGAGTTAGTGCTTCTCCTGCTCTTTTTACAGCTGTTTCCTTTGCAGCACCCATCTCCAATAATGCCTGTACGACCAAATGTCTCGCAGTTGTGCGAGGCATAACATTTAAAAATTGTGAAACGTAACCTATTTCGTGTTTCCTTAAATAAATCATTTGTCTTTCGCTAACTTTGAATAAATCAATAAAACCGAATCGCTTGGAGTCAAAATAGATACTTCCTTCTTCCGGCAAATAAGTACGGTAAATACTTTTTAAAATGGTCGATTTGCCGCTGCCACTTTTCCCGATAATGCCGATAAATTGGCCTTTATCCAATTCAAAATTAATATTTTGGACTGCTTGTCTTGTACTTCCAAGCTGGTGACTAGTAAAACTTTTCCCAAAATTTCTAACTTCAAGAATTGTCATCAACACTTTCCCCCTTATTAGCTTGTTCGGTAATTCGTTGTTGTAATAACCGATCCATTCACCATCGTTAATGTCAGCATTGGATAACCATCCTCCATCCTTTCAATAATAAGCAAGTCAGCCTTTTTCCCTGGCTTAATCGACCCTATTTCATCATCCATTTTTACCGCTCTTGCAGGATTTAACGTAACTTTCATAAACATATCATGTAAGTCATGCTGATACTGTTCATCCATTTTAAAAATAGCGTGTAATAGTGCTGCAGGATAATAGTCGCTGCAAAGAATATCTGCACATTTCTCCTTTATCGCTTCAATTGCTGACAGATTTCCGGAGTGTGAGCCGCCAAGCATGATATTTGGTGCTCCGACAACGGTAGCTAGCCCTAAAGCTGTCGCCCTTTTGGCTACTTCTAATGTAATCGGAAATTCACTAATTGTTGTACCGAACGAATGAACTAACTCTATTTTTTTCAAGTCATCATCATCATGTGAAGCTACTGCGATACCTTTTTCCATCGCAATTTCTGTTACTTCCTGAATTTTTTCTATCGTAAGCTGTTCTCTGCTCTTTCTTTCAGCGATAATGACATTAACTTCATCATTTGTTAAGTTTCGATATCCTTGCATTGTATCACGGAAAACTTCCAGATCACGATACTGCCCCTGCCCAGGAGTATGGTCCATGAAAGATAGTAGATGAACTTTGTTGTTTTCTATACTTTCAATCAGAAAATCTACTTGATCAATGTTATCTATCTCAAATCGTGCATGATGGCGATGTCTTATTAAATGGGGATGGTCCTGTGTGTCAGCTATTGCATTAACAAGCCGTTCCACATTCTTTGGAAAACGCATTGGCTTATGTGAAAAAAGATCTTCTTTATAAAAGGATAGGGAATGGAAAATGGTTGTAATGCCATGACTAATTAAAATTTTTTCTGCTTCCCGCAAACTAATATCAAAATCCATCATACTTGTCGGTCTTGGTGACACAATTGATTCTATATAATCGGAATGAATATCAATAAATCCAGGGGATATAAAGCCGCCATTTGCATTAATTAAAACAGCACCAGCATCATCTTTTATTGCCGTATCTTTGATGATTTCTTTAATCCTTTCCCCTTCAATAACAACTGCCATCCCTTCTGTAATACCATCTTCTAATACTAATTTGCCATTATAGATAATCTGCAATTGCAACATACCTCCTTAAAGTGTGTGTTTGGAAAAGGGGATTAAAGGCGCAAACCTACTGAGTGGAAATCTTATAACATGGAATAAACTAATTGCTGTGAATAGGCATGGGCAGGATCTTCTAATATTTGATCTGTTAACCCTTGTTCAATCACTTCCCCATTTAACATAACCAGCGTTCGATCTGCCAGCATTCTGATGACAGCCAAATCATGCGAGACGACGACCATACTTATTTGCAGCTCCCTCTGTATCTGCTTAATCAAATCAATTACAGCCGCTTGTACTGATAAATCTAAGCCAGTTGTTACTTCATCAAGAAATAGTAAAGGTGGCTGATTTGATAAAGCTTTTGCAATTTGAACACGCTGTTGCATTCCACCAGAGAAATTTCTAGGCGCTTCCTTCATCCGGAATATCGGAATTTGAACAGTTTCCAGTAGTTCCTGTCCGATTAATTGCATTGTATTTACATTTCTATTCCCTGCAGCAATCAGTTTCTCGGCAATATTTCCAATCGTAGAGAAATTCATCTTTAATCCTTTGACGGGATTTTGATAGACCATTCCATATTTATGGTTGCGAACATAGCGTTTTTTCTGTGAGGATAATGTGAGTAAATTAAGTCCCTCAAATTCCGGATCGTCCAAATATACATCGCCTGAAGTCACTTCCTGATCAAAATACAGGCATTGCAAAACAGTAGATTTCCCACTGCCGCTTTCCCCGACAATCCCTAGAATTTCACCAGGATACACATCAAAGGAAACATTACGGCAAGCGTAAATCGTCCTACACTTCGGGCAATAATTCTTAAACAGATTAGCTTCTGCTGAATCGTTGCAATGATGGCACCCATTCCCAAATCGTTTGTTCAAGTCCTTCACTTGTATTATAGGCTGTTCATACATCTGTAAGCTCCACCTCTTCTCGCTCTTGATGATTTAACCGGGCAATACAGTAGCTTGTATCATTACATTGGAAGATCGTTCGGCCGGATTCTTCATCAATTAGTTCATCTAAAGATACATCTGTTGCACCACATACATGACAACATTCCCCTTTAAAATCTTCCACGGTGAACGGGTAATCCTCAAAAGCTAGTGAAGTAACATCTGTATGTGGAGGGATAGCATAAATCTTCTTCTCCCTTCCAGCCCCCAGTAAAATTAACGCCTCTGAATCATTCAGTTTGGGATTATCAAACCTAGGAATCGGACTTGGTGCCATAACATAACGGTCATTAACAAAAACAGGATGATCTGCTTGTGTAGCTGTTTTGCCAAACTTCATAATTTGTTCAAACAGCATCAGCCAAACTCCGCTGTATTCATTTTCAGCATGAAGCTTTTTCGTTTCTTGTTCCTTCTTCTCATAATGGCGGAGTGGCTCTGGCATAGGGACTTGAAGTACTAAAATCTGCTCCTTCATTAGTGGCACCTCGGGAATGCGGTGACGTGATTGAATAATCGTTGCTGCTTGTGTTTGTTCTGTCAGCTCCACATCTGTTGTTGATTGGACAAGTTTTTTTATGCTTACTGCATTGACTGATTCATCTGAGCCTTGATCGATCACTTTAAGAATATCTTCCTTTCCAATTAGTGAAAGGGTAAGCTGCAGACCACCCGTTCCCCATCCTCTTGCTATCGGCATCTCCCTTGAAGCAAAAGGAACTTGATAACCGGGTATTGCGACTGCTTTTAAGGTAGCTCTTCTTATTTCTTTTTTCGAACCTTCATCTAAAAAGGCAAAATGCTGATTAAGATTCATTTTCCGCTCCTCCTTGTTTCACCCTGCGAGCACTGTCTAATTTTGATTGGAAAGTTACGTAATGCGGCAGTTTTAAATGTGAAATAAAACCTGTAGATTCCACTGAGTCGACATGCAGTAAAACGAATTCTTCATCATGTGTTGCGAACGCTTCCTCCGGATGTTCCAAGCATTGGTCAAGAATACTCATCGCAATAGCTTTTGTTTCGTTTTGCCCATAACAAGCTCCATAACCAATCTCAAACTCTATCTCATGTTCATTCGTGTTCTTCTTTTTGGTAACAGGAACAAATGATTCTACTTCTGTTACTTTTATATCACCAATATAATAGTCATCTTCCGGGTCAGTCATTTCACTGTTCTCTAGTGATACATAGATTGGCAGCCTGCCGACACGAACTTCCCCTACTGTAGGGTGCACTTGGCCATACCCCCGTAAGGAGGCATACCCTAGTGAAGTGACTGCTCCTGTTTGCCCTCTTGTTAATATCTGCAGCCTTTCACTCCGAGAAGCAGGGAATTGCAAACTGCATTTTGTCACATCGTCAGGCTGAGAATTATCTTCTTCATATACTTCAAACAGGCCTTCTGACCGCAAATATTCTACCACCTTCGGATAGTGGGTTATCTCATTCCTAACTGAAGAAATTTTCTCTGCAGAGTATTGCTCTAACCATTGTTTTATATCTTGTTTCGTTTCCTTTATTAATTGAAAATCTAATAATCGGTGGGTGTAGTCATGTGTTGCACCTAAGAGCTGCCCTCCGGGAATATCTTTAAAGCTCGCTGATATCCTCCGTTCCACAAACATTTCATACGGGTCTACCGTGCGGCTATAATAAAGTCTGGGTAAAGTAGATCGATGGGCCCGCAATAGAAATACCGCTTCTTCCACACTGCCTTCTGCCTGTTTAATTGCTAATGCTGCCAGATACGGAGAATACAAACTTGCTTCTGACATCACCTGGTCGACCAACAGTCTCATCGAGGAGAGGATTGTCTCTACACTGACAGCTTCCATATCTTTTAACCGCTCAAATTTTATACGATCAATCGATGCTTCAATCGCATTCGTTCCACCTTTCACTGCGACATAGCCCAAGCTGTTTCCCCCTTTCTTTTAATGGAAGTTGTACGTGGTATGCAGATAAGTTCCGCATTTTTGGTTGTGAAGATGAAGTCTACTCCTAATGGGTGCTCAATTGTCCTTGCTTCTCTTGCCCGCAAAAATTTCTCTGTTAAAAAAACAGGTAGTGAGATTTCTCCTTTGATTCCCGGTCCTGTTAATAACCATTGATCTGGATTCTGCTGCAGCTGTTTTTCTATTATCCATGTTGCTGAAAGTTGCGGATCCCGCAAATCACCTATTTTGCATTTAGAGACACCGTGAATAATCTCTGTTTCGCTAGTACCTTCCAAGACAAAAATAAAATCAGCATCTTCTATCGTCGTAAATTGTGAAAAGGTATGTGCTGCTATTTTTCTAGTCAGATCTCCTTGAGGATCACCTAACACATGAAAGGTTACTTCTGCATCTAATAAGGTCAGTGCAATGAGCCATGTTGTCCGGCAGCAACCTTTAGCATCATCCATCCTGCTGGTGATAGATTGTAATGATGCGACTGAACCTGGTCTAGCCATGTTCTGTAATAACTTGCGGTAGACTTGCTGCATATCATGTATAGGATCAATTTGCATGAATTCCTCTCCTCTCTTAAACATCCATTGTTTCGAAGAGTACTTTTGTTTTTGATAGTTCATCCTGTTTCTGAATTTTTGCTTGTGTTATTCGCTGCTCTTCTTCTATTAAATTCTTCTCCCAATCTTCCGTTTCAGGTAATGCTGCTTTATATGCCGCATCTATTATCGCTAGTTGTTTCGCAAGATCTTCCTTCATTCCAACAACAATCCCTGCACCAATCTGGTCCATCACTTCCACTTTCGCTTCCGTAATCAGTACCTCGCCGATATAAAACAGAGAATTCTTTGCTGTTTCTCGCATCTTTACCATTGTCATCCCTTGTCTCGGCGAAACTAATTCTTTCCATCTGTATTTATGTAATATACTTTCTGATAGCTCTTTTGCTAAATTAGGGTCACCTTCAATTAAAATTTCTGTTCTTCTTCTTCTTTGCATTATTGCTGTACCTCCTTTCATTTTTTATCCTAACTTGTCGCCAAGTTGCCGTGTGTAAAGATAAGGTAAATTATCTGTAAAGTGAGACTCTGATCAGTGGGAATTTGTGAACTCCACCAATCAATAGCGAAACTTATCAGGATGGTAAACGCTGTGATAAACAGAAAAAAACGTACTCTCTAATAAGAGTGTACGCTTAAGTATCTGACGTTATATTATATTTAAATTTATCGCTTCGGTAGATTATTCTCGTATATTCAAGGACATTCCCATTTCTCGCATCAATGCTGTCACTAACAATCTCGATAAGCGGCACCATGCTCTTGCAATGAAGCAACCCCTGCTCCCTTGAGGTTGGAAAGGTTACATTTAATAATGATTTCTGACTGGAGAATTGCCGGATGCCATGATCTCGGTAATAACGAAACATGGATAAAACAAAAGGACCATCTTTACTTATCGAAGGAAACTGTGCTTCCTTTACATAGGAATAATGAATAGCAATTGGTTCGCCATTAATCAGTCTAAGTCGACCAATTTGATAGACAATGTCTGATTTCCCAGCATTTAGGGTTTCATAAATCATCGGCTCATAGTCTATCGGAGTACAGCTAATATTTTGCGTACAATGATCATAGCCAAGTGCATTCATTTTTTCCGTAAAGCTGGTTTTGGATGATAAGGACATCTGAACAGAGACAGACTCTTCTTTCAGATAACGTCCCTTGCCTTGTACAGAATAAATATATCCGCGTTCTTCCAACTTATTAAATGCTTCTCTAATTGTAAATCTCGGAACCTTATATTTATCTGCAAGCTGATTTTCAGACGGTAGTTTAGCGCCAGGTAACAATTTCTTTGTTGTTATTTGTTCCATCAGATCATCGACAATCAATACGACTCTATCCACTAGAACTGCCACCTTCTTTACGTACAGAATTTTGAAAGAGAGAACACCTATCCACTTCTCATACCATACAAAGACATAGCATTATGATTGCCCATTGCTTGCTTTCTACAGCTTAATCATCGAATCCAAGTTCAGATACACCTTTTGCCATCTTTCTTTCTTCTGATGATATAATCCCATTGAAAAAATAAATGATCGCACCACTTTCAGAAACCTTGATTGTTACAAAACCTTTGTTTGCCCAATCATCCAATTTTGCTTTTGCCTCTTCAAGCGACAGATCGGTATCCATCGCTAATTCAACTGCCGTTAAGGAACCATTTCTTTTTTCGGCTAATTTCAGCACATTATTTTCCATTTGTTCTTTTGTTAGACGCTTGCTGCTGTTTCCCATATGGAATGACCATCTGCACATTAAGAAGCCACCGATCAATGGCCCTACACCAGTTATAAGAGCAAATATAATATCCCCTATTAAGCCAAAGGATTCTATTCTTCAGAAGGTTGCCCTAATTCGGAAAGTAACCCAATTAAAAGAAGTAAACCAGTCATAGCTATAATCAAACCCAATAAGAAAAGAAATACTTTCGTTGCTTTCAATTATGTTTTCCTCCAGACATATAGCCAATTTCATTATACATATATTAACATAATTATCCACACACTTGAATAATAAAATCTACGTCTTCTGTTTAATGTATTTCTATTCATTTAATACATAGGTTCTTTTGTCTCCCGATTTTTAACAAAGGAAAGGTTGAAATTTTAAATTTCTATATATAACTTTACTTCATTTCCTTCCACATTGATCTTTTTCATATTTGGTTTATTTTCATAATAGATATCATTTATTATTAGATTTTTTCGCACTAATTGATCAAATTTGGTTAATATGTTTTTTAGAGTTGAGTCAGCCTGGATATATAAATCTACACGTAATTCCACTGGAAGATTCATTTCTTTTCGATATGTCTGTACAGCACGGATAAATTCTCTTACCAATCCCTCTTCTTTTAATTCTTCGGTTAATGTTGTATCTAATAATGTTATAAAGTTACTTCCTTCTGATAATTCGTAACCTCCGACTCCTTTTTTCTCCAAGATGACAGTATCTGATGTTAGAATAACTGTTTCACCAGATTTTAATGAAACTTGCCATTCCTTTTCTTTAAGAAATTTCGTCTTTTCTTCACTTTTTAAATTTTCCAATCTATTCTTCACTTCACCAACGGCCTTACCTAATTGGGGACCGGCAACAGAGAAATTTAGTTTTATTTCTAAATTTATTAACCCCTCATAACCTTGTCTAAAATCTACTTCTTTTACATTCAACTCTTCTTCCATAATTGTTGTATATTTGTCTAATGCCATTGGATCAGATAATTCTTTCGGAACTACAATCAATTGAGCTAATGGTTGTTTTGTTTTCACTCCTATCGAATTTCTAACTGAACGAGCAAGTTCTATTATCTCTAGTACGGCATTCATCTCGTTCTCTAAGGTTTCATTAATCATTGTTTCATCTGGGTTAGGGAAGTCTGATAAATGGACACTCTCTTTTACTAATTTTGAATAAATATCTTCGGTTATAAAAGGTATATATGGGGCCATTAGCTGTGACAACTTTTTGAGTACCTCAAACAATGTGTTAAAGGCTGCTTTTTTATCCTTGGTCATTCCGCTGTTCCAAAAGCGCTGTCTTGATCTCCTAACATACCAGTTACTGAGCTCATCGATAAATTGAGCAATAGACCTTGCAGCCTTGGTTATATCATAATCCTCTATGCTTGCACTAACTTCCTTAATTAGTGTATTCAGCCGTGATAAGATCCAGTGATCTAATACTGATTTAGTACCACCTATATCTTTTTCTGGATCAAATTGATCAATATCTGCATACATTGAGTAAAACGAATAGACGTTTAACAATGTATCAATCACCTTAGATTTAGCATGACTGACTATATTTTTCGAAAAACGTTTATTATTCCATGGGGAACTGTCAGCTAATAAGGCCCATCTTAGCGCATCTGCACCAAACTCATTTATAAGCTCTGCAGGATTCAAGGCATTTCCTTTACTTTTTGACATCTTTTGTCCATTTTCATCTAAGATATGACCTAATGATAAGACACGTTTATACGGTGATTCTCCAGAAACTAGAGTAGAAACTGCTAATAAACTATAAAACCAGCCTCTAGTCTGGTCAACCCCTTCTATAACCACATCTGCAGGAAACTGCCTGCTAAAAAACTCCTTATTCTCGAACGGATAATGATATTGAGCAAATGGCATAGATCCACTATCAAACCATACATCAATCACTTCACTAGTCCTTACCATCTTGCCACCGCAAGAACAATTGAGCTGTATTTTATCCACATAAGGTTTATGCAATTCTATCTTCTCCGGTACTTCTTCTGCTGCAAAGTCCTTAAGCTCTTTTATCGATTTTGGTGATTTCTCCACTCCACATTCTTGACATATCCATACATTTAAAGGAGTCCCCCAGTACCTGTTTCTTCCTATATTCCAATCGACCATATTATCTAAGAAGTTGCCAAACCTGCCATCTTTCATATGGGAAGGAAACCATTGAACGGATTGGTTATTGGCCTGCATTTTTTCTTTTACTGCTGTTGTTTTTATAAACCAGCCTTGCATGGCATAATACAGAAGCGGACTGTCACATCGCCAGCAGTGAGGGTAACTGTGTTCATATTTCTGCTTTTCGAACAAAAGATTATCTCTAGCTAGCATTTTAATTATTTCGACATCACAATCTTTAACAAATTGTCCTGCCAGTGCAGTTACCTGTTCTTTATAACATCCTTTAGAGTCAACAACATTTACATAATCGAATTGATTATCAAGAATAACCTTGTAGTCATCCTCTCCATGAGCAGGAGCTATATGGACAACGCCAGTTCCACTTTTGTCAGTAACAAAGTCAGCACCAAGCACTTTATGTCCATTTGTAACATTTACAAAATGAAAAGGTGGCTCATAAGAAGTTCCTGCTAAATCGCTTCCTTTCATAACACTCAATGTTTCATAATTTTTCTTCAATATTTTAGGAGCAAGAGACTCTGCAAGAATATAAATCTCTGTTCCCTGACGAACTCTTATATAATTCATATCAGGGTGAACGGCAACTGCAACATTGCCAGGTAATGTCCACGGTGTTGTTGTCCAACCTAAAAGGTATTCATTCGTTGTCCCTTTTAAACGAAATTTGGCAGTTACAGATATATCCGAAACATCTTTATATCCTTGCGCTACCTCGTGAGAGCTCAGGGATGTTTCACAATTTGGACAATACGGCACTACTCTGTGCCCTTTATACAAGTAGCCCTGTTGATGAATAGTCGCTAATAGGTTCCATACTGATTCAATATATTTATTATCTAAAGTGACATACGGGTCTTCCATATCAACCCAATAACCTAGTGCTTCGGTAAATTGGCGCCATTCGCTTTCATAGGTAAAGACACTTGCTTTACATTTTTGAATAAATCTTTCAATACCATAGGATTCTATTTGGTCCTTTCCTCTGATTTCCAACTGTTTTTCAACTTCTAATTCGACTGGTAATCCATGGGTATCCCAACCCGCTTTCCTTAACACCTGGTAACCTGACATTGTTTTGTAACGTGCAATAAAGTCCTTGATTGTCCTGCCAAGCGCATGACCTGCATGTGGTAATCCATTTGCAGTCGGCGGTCCTTCGTAAAACACAAACGTTTCCAAGCCCTCTCTGTTGGATATGGACAGATCAAATGTCTTCTCTCTCTTCCATCGTTCCCGAACCCTCTCTTCTCTTGCAGCGGCTGACTCCTTCATTATAATCACCTCTTTTAAGGATTAAAAAAACTCGACCCTACATACGCAGAGTCGAGTTTATATACAAATTAACTTTTTTAACCAAATAAAAAAAACCATAGTAGTGGTTTTTATCAAGTTACATACACTACGTACCATCATACGCGTCCTGGATATCGGTAGAATGCCGTCAAAGTTTAAAATATTTCAACTTTGCTTCTCGGAGAGGATTTTCATCATGATTCTTAACGTTGACTTTCAGCGATTCATCAACTCTCTGTGGATAAGATATTCATAACTACTCTTTCTCGTCATCAAATTAGGTATTAAATTATTTTTAATAATAGCGAACCCTATATTAAAAGTCAAACAATTTTTTACAATTATTAGCTGAATATATCATATGCTATGCTTATTGCGCGCTAAAGTTACATGTAAAAGGAGATTCAACCTTAATAATTCATTAGATTGCAAGGTGATATTTACATCACTATTCTCACCAGTTTCATTCACAAGCAGACATCTCCCTTACCTCGAATCTGATGAGAAGCCGAATGATCAATCTCCTTCAACTTCTAACTCGTTTGGGATACTTTGAAAAAAGTATGGGAACTCCTTGGAAATAAGTTAAATAAATAAAAGGTGGTGTCTGTTACTTGTGAAACGGCATCTTTTGCTTTGGTGTTAAGTATTTCTGGCTATTTATAAGCGGAACACCCTAGGTTTCCTTCTTCTATAATCTACCAAAAATGTTGGACAAAATTGGACAGTTCATTACAATTGGGTCAATAAAAAAGGGTCAAAGGACTACAATTTGACATTAAATATTAATATTACATGTACAAAATCTAGATTATTACAATAATTACGGAATTCGAATTATTATTTTGTAACAGTAATACTGAGACATGATATTTTAGAACGATTTTTTCTTTGAATTTAAGCACTTCCATTCTATATCACTAGCGTTTGCATATGCAGGCAAGTTAAGTGCCACTAGGTCATTAGCCACAAAATTAATACCAAGAGAAGAACATATTGACTACCCTTTTTTGTAAGGGTAGATTGGGAGAGGCAAAAAAGTAAATAGAGAAAGGTGGCAAGAAGGTTAAATATATTAATAGTGAACATAACATTATCAACTTAGAAAAGGAGCAACATGAAAGTGAAAAATAAAATAAAATTTCAATTAATATCGATGGTATTGGTTTTTACATTTTTTGTGACGCCACTTTCTTCTATAGCTGCTGAAACAACAAAGCCATGGATGGATCCATCCCTATCTGCAAAAGAACGGACATCATTACTGCTCGATAATATGAATTTAGATCAAAAAGTTCAACTAGTAACAGGAAACCTTAACAACCATTATGGTTTTTATAATGAAGAAATCAATGACTTTGGCATACCAGCATTGACAATGGCGGATGGGCCAGCTGGGGTTCGTATTGCTAATTCAGACATTCAAGATAAAAAGGCTACTGCCCTTCCAGCACCAATAGCTCTTGCTGCTACATGGGATGTTAATGCAGCAAATACATATGGGGAACTGTTAGGAAATGAAGCTTTTAATACTACCCATAACGTCATTTTAGGACCAGGATTAGATATTGCTCGTTTTCCTTGGGGGGAGCGTAATTTTGAATCGTTAGGAGAAGATCCATTATTACAATCCAAGCTAGCGATCCCTTACGTGAATGGAATTCAGAGTTATCCAGTGATGGCAACTGCAAAACACTGGTTATTAAACAACCAGGAAACAGAACGTTTCACGATTGATTCTATTGCTAGTGAACGAGCAATTCAGGAAGTATATGCACGTCCATTTGCTGAAGTAATTGAACATGCTGGTTTAAGCTCTGTTATGTGTTCATTTAATAAAGTAAATGGAGTTAACGCATGTGAAGATGGAGAAATCCTTACAACAGTTTTAAAAGATCAACTAGACTTTGAAGGCTTTGTTATGAGTGACTATGGAGCTAACCATAGTACAGCAGTATCTGCTAACGCTGGGTTGGATTTAGAAACACCTGGTGAACCAAACGGATACTGGGGAGATCACCTAACCGCTGCTGTCACAGAAGGTAAAGTAAGTGAAGAAAGAATAAATGACATGGCTACCCGTCTGTTAACAGAAATGTTTAGTAAAGGATTATTTGATCAGCCTGCTGAAAATAATCCAATTTCTGCTAAGGCTCATGGCAACATTGCTCGCGAGATCGCAGAACAGAGCATGGTGTTAATGAAAAATGAAAATGGGACATTACCTTTAAATAAAAATGAGGTAGAATCTATTGCCGTTATTGGCCCTGATGCTGACAACGCCTCAGCAGCGGGTGGAGGAAGTTCCATGGTAAATCCTACTTATACAGTAAGCCCCTTAGAAGGTATCAAAAATGAGGCAGGGCAAAACGTACAAGTATCTTATGCCCCAGGAAGTGATCCAATTAGTGCAGGAGATATTTTACCAGGTCCTTCCGCGGTGCCGTCTTCTTTATTAAGCCCTGTAAATGGGGAAGATAATAAGTATGGGTTAACGGCGGAATACTGGTCAAATACCAATTTTGAAGGAGAGCCTTCTTTAATTCGCACAGATAATCAAGTAAACTTAAATCTTGGATTCTATAATTATGAGGGATTTAATGCACAATCACCTAAACTAGAAACAACTCCTGGCGAGTTTAATAGTGAAATGTCTGCACGTTGGACAGGTCAGTTTACAGTACCTGAATCTGGAGAATATACGCTTTCTCTTTCAAGCCTTGGAACAGGGAAACTATACATTGATGATGAGCTTGTCATTGACAATCAAAGTAAGAAGCTAACAACATCTAAAAAGACTCTTTCTTTTGTGGAGGGAGAGCAACACAATGTACGCATTGAATACAGTACCGGCGATTCTGGCGGACAGCAAGATTTTGGTGGAATAATCCGCTTTGGTTGGGAGCCACCGAATGGTGCAGTAGATACTAAGATGCAAGAGGCAATTGATTTAGCTGAAAAATCAGATGTTGCAGTCGTTGTAACTCGTACTTATGATAGTGAGGGTTATGTCGATAATTCGACACTTGATTTACCAAATAACCAGGATCAATTAATCAAGGAAATTGCTAAAGTAAATCCAAACACAGTTGTTGTTCAAATGAGTGGTAGAGCAGTACAAATGGATACTTGGCAAGATGATGTACCTGCCATTGTACAAGCGTGGTTCCCCGGCCAAGAACAAGGGAACGCGATATCAAATGTGTTATTTGGTGAGGTAAATCCATCTGGCAAACTACCAATCACATTCCCTGTTGACGAGGACACTACACCTGTTTCGAATGACAATCAATTCCCTGGAGTTTACGGTGTATCTGATTACTCTGAAGGTGTATTTGTCGGTTATAAAGGGTATGAAGAAGCAGGAATTGAACCAGCTTATGCATTCGGACATGGATTATCCTATACAACATTCAAATATCGAAATGTTAAGGCAAAAGCGAAAACAAAAGGAAAAAATAAAGATTTAGAAGTTACTGTTTCCCTTAATTTAATTAATACTGGAGATGTATCTGGTTCAGAAGTAGTGCAAGTTTACGTTGGTCAGCTTCCAACAAGCACAGAAACTCCAGCTAAGCAGTTAGCAGGATTTAAAAAAATTGAATTAAAGCCAGGTAAAAAAGAACATTTACAAATTGAACTTGATACAAAGTCACTCTCTTACTGGGATGAAACGAAGAATGAATGGATCATGCCAAGTGGAGAGGTACCAGTTTACGTCGGAAGTTCATCAGATGATATTCGATATGAAACTAGTATCCATATTAAATAGCAGTATAAGTTGGGGGAAGACCCCAACTATTCTCTTTTAGGAGGGGTTACGATCGGTTATATTAAAACATTGTTTCCTATCTTTTTAGCTGGAATGATAATTTCTATAATTCCCTTAATTTTACCTGAAAAGCAACAGGAGAAAGTGAATCTATGGTTAACGACTTCTGATCAAAGCCACTTGCTTTCACCACAGGAATCTTTAGAATTCGATAATATAGAGGAAGGTAACATACCCACAATCCAAGTTGACCCGACTGTTAAATATCAAACAATGGATGGTTTTGGTGCAGCAATTACTGGTTCTTCCGCCTATCTTATTAGTCATATATTAAGCTCTGAACAAAGAAACTCCTTACTAAATGACTTGTTTACTAAGGATGGTATTCGCATAAGTTACATTCGTCATACGATTGGAGCTTCTGACTTTTCTGTTGATGAAAATGGCAATCCATCAAGCTACACATATAACGATATAGAATCCGGCACTGATTTTGCTTTAGAGAATTTCTCCATAGAAAAAGATAAAGATATTATTAAACTCTTACAAGATATTGATACAACCAATAATCAGATCAAAATACTTGGCACACCTTGGACTGCTCCTGCATGGATGAAATATGGTTATCAACAATTAAATGGATGGTACTTAAATTATAAGGATAAACGTATTTATGAAACTTATGCAGATTATTTTGTGAAATATATACAAATATATAAGAGTCACGGGGTCTCTATTGATGCTATTACGATACAGAATGAACCAGAATTCACCTCTGAATCCTATCCTAGTATGAGTATGGGAGCTGAGGAACAAGCAATGTTTATTAAAAATTATTTAGGACCTGCTTTTTCAGAAAATAATCTTTCCACTAAAATTATTGGTTATGATCATAACTGGAATAATGGAGAGAATTATTCAAAAAACCTTTTAAAAGATAAAGAAACAAGGAAATATGTAGATGGTACTGCTTTTCATTGCTATGAAGGCGAGCCGGCATCTATGTCCAGTGTTCATAATTCCTTTCCAAGTAAGAACATTTATTTAACGGAATGCAGTGGAGGTGACTGGAGCCCAGATTTTGGCAATAATTTAAATTGGTATATGTCGAAATTAATTATTGGGGCTCCTCGAAATTGGGCGAAGACTGTTTTGTTTTGGAATATCGCTTTAGATCAAAATGGCGGTCCAACAAATGGCGGTTGCACTGATTGCAGAGGCGTTGTTACAATCAACAAAGATAATGGTACTGTCTCGAAAAATGCAGAATATTATGCAATTGGACATGCTAGTAAATTTGTTGAACCTGGAGCAGTTCGCATTAGCACGACACACTACAATGGTATACTCGAAACAGTTGGTTATAAAAATCCAGATGGGTCAATTGTTTTAATTGTAGCTAATACCAGTTCCAATACGGAATCATTCCAAGTGAACTACAAAACGGAAGCTTTTAATTATGAAATGGAACCTAATAGTGCGGTAACCTTTAAATGGGAAGGTTAAAGGTGCTGAATTTTAGATTCCCAGCCCATTTAAATCTACTTCTCCGATGATTACAAATAAACCCCCACCTCTACATGTGAACAATGTAAAAAGTGGGGGTTTTCATAAAACGTATTTTTTAAGGCTATTCCTATTGCTCCTCTATTACCTCTTCAATCGGTCGAACCACTGGGACAGCTGCTCCTTCATACTCATCTTCTATGAAGCTCTGTACTTTTTCCGAATGGTAAATGTCAACGATTTGTTGGAACACTTCCTCATTCTTACGGTCCGTATGTGATGCGATGATATTGATATATGGAACACTTTGCTCATCTTCACGGAAAACCGGATCACTTGTTGGATTTAGCCCTGCTGCAATGGCAATATCAGAATTAATAACTGCCGCTGTCGCATCTTGTAATCCTCTGGCAGTTTGGCCTGCTGTTACTGTAACAATATCAAGGTTTTTCGGATTTTCCACGATGCTTTCCACCCCGCCGGAACCATTAAATCCTTCTTTTAATGTAATCAATTCCGCTTTTTCTAAAAGCATTAATGCTCTTCCTAAGTTCGTCGGTTCTTTAGGCAAAATGATTTGCGCTCCATCCCCTATTTCACTTAATTCTTCTATTTTTTCAGAATAGATTCCCATAGGCCAAATAGCTGTCGTTCCTATTGCTGATAAATGTAACCCTTGTTCTTCTTTAAACGAATGAAAGTAAGTAATTGTTTGGAAAGCATTTAAATCAATTTCACCATTGTCTAAGGCAATATTCGGCTGCACATAATCACTAAATTGGATAATTTCAATCTCAATACCCTCTTCTGCCGCCAATTCTTTCACTAACTCCCATGTCGGTGTTTCTGCCGTAGTTGTACCTACTTTCACATTAGTAGAATCAGCAGATCCGTTATTGGAACCACAACCAGTTAAAATAAAAATTATTGCTGCAAAACTAATTAAAAATTTCTTCATATGTTTGAACTCCCCTAAGTTGTTTTTTTATATCTCATCTATTATTGTTATTAATTACTTACGATCTTCTAATTTTCTTAGATAAATAGTTTCCAATTGATTGAATAAGTTGTACCATAATTACGAGAATGATCACAGTAACAACCATAACCTCTGTCTGGAATTGATTGTACCCATATGAAATGGCTAAATCGCCAATTCCACCACCACCTACTGCTCCAGCCATTGCTGTCGCACCAATTAGGCCAATGATAGCAATGGTTAAGGACAGAATTAAAGAGCTTAATGCTTCTGGTAAGAGAAATTTCCAAATAATTTGCCAAGGTGTAGCACCCATTGATTCTGCAAGCTCTATTGTCCCCTGGTCCACTTCCAATAAAGAATTCTCTACTAACCTTCCAATATATGGGGCAGTATAGAATACTAAAGGGACTATTGCGGCAGTCGTTCCAATTGATGTTCCAACAATCAACCTTGTCAATGGAATAATTGCAACAATTAAGATAATAAATGGAATCGAACGTAAAACATTCACGACAATGTTCAATAGGTTAAAAACAGTTTTATTTGCTAAGATCCCCTGATCTCTAGTAATAACCAAGGTAATTCCCAGCGGTATACCAATCAATAAAGATATCAAAAATGCAACAAAAATCATATAAAGTGTTTCATTAAGGGAACCGAATAACTCAGGCCAAAACCATGACCAACTAAATTCCATCTGCCGCAACCTCCCTAATTGTTGTATTTTGTTCTTGTACATACTTAACAACTATATTGACTTCACGAGAATCCCCGATAAATTCGATGATAATATTACCAAACGGCTGACCTTGAATGGTTGTTATCGTCCCATGAATGACATTTACATCAACAGAGAACTTCTTAGCAATGTTTGATAACAATGGGCTATTGGCAGATTCACCTTTGTAGAGAATTCTGTAAACAGAATTAGATGAACCCTTTTCTAAAATGTTCTTCCATGTTGCTTCAGGTAACGCGTCATTTAAGACCGTACGAACAAAACTTTTCGCTATATCTGTTTGTGGAGATGTAAATAGATTTATCGTTGTACCCTGTTCCACTATCATTCCGCCATCTATAACAGCCACTTTATCGCAAATATCCCTTATCACATTCATTTCATGTGTAATTAGAAGTATGGTAATTCCCATTTCATCTCTCACTTGTTTTAACAAATCTAGTACAGCATTTGTTGTATCAGGATCAAGCGCGGAGGTAGCTTCATCACAAAGCAAGACATGTGGATCTGTTGCTAGCGCTCGGGCTATACCGATTCTTTGTTTTTGCCCGCCAGATAGCTGCTCAGGATAGTGATCTGCTTTATCGGCTAAACCGACAAATGAAAGGAGTTTCATCACTTTATCATGAATAGCTTCTTTCGAATATCCTTCCAAAATAAGTGGCATCGCGACATTCCCGAAGGCTGTTTTTGAATGCAACAGGTTGAATTGTTGAAAAACCATCCCTATTTTCTTTCGTTCTGTTCTCAGATCTTTTGCTGGCAGTTTCGTTAAATCTTTGCCATTAACAATGACCCTTCCAGCAGTTGGTTTCTCAAGTAAATTAACACAACGTATCAAAGAGCTTTTACCCGCTCCACTATATCCCACTACTCCATATATTTCTCCTCGTTTTACTTCAAGGTTTATGTTCTTAAGTGCCTCAACTGGATTATCTCCGTCTTCTCCATATAGTTTGCGTATTCCTTCTAGTCTTAACATCAAACCCTGCTCCTTTTCATAAACCGAATAGTAAAATTAATTTTCCCGACAATAAAATTAAAAGAGCCTTTTTTATAATCGAAAAAGGCTCTTTTAATCTAAAAACCTTATCTTTCAGAAAAAATTTCTGCAGGAATTAGCACCTTTCTAAACAATTAGAAGGTTGCCGGATGTCATCGGGCCATGTCCCTCGATCACTCTTGATAAGTATTATATATTTTGGGAAAAACTATTTTCAATCATATATAGAAAGGAGTCGAATGTCAACAGTTTTTCAACCTTTTTATCGAAAACTGTCGAATATTTAACATAGACTCACGATTTCCTGTTACCAATTGACTAAGAATCTCACCGACTGCACTACTAAATTTAAAACCATGTCCTGAAAAACCACACGCAATCACAACATGATCATGTTCAGGATGCTTGTCTATAATAAAATCCTCATCAGGAGTATTTGTGTATGTACATGCTTTCCCTACTTTATGCTCCCCAAGGTCTGGCATATACTGTTTTGCAAAATTGCTAACATCTGCTCTGTCTGCATCACTTGTACCAAAAGGATCGATTGGTTTATCCATATCTCTGGGAGTTCCGCTGTCATGTCGTCCTATCTTCACCCCAGCACCATGTATACTTGGAAAACCATAATACGTACCGATAGGTGATAGAAAAGAAAATGCCGGAAAATTAGTTGAATGGTATTGATCTAAGTTTTCGCCAGTTTCAAACCATGAGAAAGTAGTGCGCAATTCTTGCAAAGGCAACTCTAACCCAATTTGCGGAAGAAGTTTTCTCGTGCCGGCACCTGCCGTTAAAATGAGGGACTTCGCAGTATAATTTTGTTGATTGGCTTTCACTGTTACACTATTATTTTCGATAGAAATTGCTGTAATGTTTGCATCACTTACTATTTCTGCACCATGTTCTAATGCAAGCTTTTTAAATGCACGGATACAATTTTCACTCATCAATACCCCTGAGTCCAGCTCGTAACATCCAATGTACTCATCAGGTACGTTGAAGCCACTCCATCGTTGATTGATTTCATCAGCGGTTAACTTCTCTACATTTAATTTATAACTTTTTGAGCTTTTTAATACATTCTGAATAAACGGGGAATCTGATTCACCGACATTTATCACACCTGTAGGAAGGAAAATATCTTCTCCGGATATATCTTCTAATTCTTTCCATAATTGCTGTGAACGCAATGCCATCTCCACATAACTCTCACCTTCGCCATAAGCATGGCGAATTATCCTCGTTTCCCCATGATGAGAACCAAAGGTATGCGGCGGGCTGTATTTATCGACTAACAACACTCGTTTTCCTTGCTTAGCTAGGTAGTAACCTGCCGCCATACCCATTGATCCCGCACCTATGATAATTACTTCATAATCCATTTATGTACCTCCTGCTGATGCAATTAATCTGTCAACTTGTCCGACCATAGTGAAACGAAATATACTAGGTTTTATTTTGTAATAGTAAACCTTTCTATCATCAAAAGCAACAAGTGGGAAAAAGTAACAACGGGGACATATTGAATTACTTTTTCCACTTTTTTGAGCCTTCGTGGAACTGCCACCCTACTATTAAAAAATATTTAGCCTACTTTATTGGATCGGATAGTGAATCCCCGCGCCTGGCCCTACAGGCAGACCTAACAACATCCAAATAAACAACAAGATAATCCATCCTACAGAAAATGCTGCAGAATATGGAAGCATAATAGAAATTAATGTTCCAATACCAATCTTCTTCTCATATCGCTGAGCAAAAGCAATGATTACCGGGAAATACAATAATAATGGTGTAATCATATTCGTCACAGAATCTGATATTCGGTAAACTAATGTAGTTAATTCTGGTGTATAACCAAGGTTCATCATAATTGGTACAAAGACTGGTGCTAAAATCGTCCACTTAGCTGAAGAGCTGCCTATAAAGAGATTGATAAGCATTGTTAAAAAGATAAATGTTAAAATTAGACCAAATCCGTCAAAGCCTGTCTCCTTTAAAAATTCAGCGCCTTTGAATGCAATCACTGTTCCCATATTTGTTTCCCGGAAGTATGCAATGAATTGCCCTGCAGTAAAAGCTAAAGCAATATAACCGCTCATGCTTGCCATTGTTTTCCCTAATAATTTCGTTAAATCTTTATCGTTTTGAATTACTTTGGAGACAATTCCATAGACAAGACCTGGAACGAAGAAAATAATGAAAATGACAAATACAAGTGAGTCAAAGAACGGGGATTCCATATAGCCTCCATCCCCTCTTAATGGCCCAAATGATAAAAAGGCCATGACTGCTAATGTAATCAGAAAACTAATTGCGGCAAAACGCAGCCCTTTCTTCTCTACTAGAGTAAGCTCATCTACTTGCTCACCCTTTCTCTCCCCTTCATATTTTCCGAGACGTGGTTCGATCACTTTTTCAGTAACTAACGTACCAATGACAGTAACTAATACAACAGAAATAGCGGCAAAGTACCAATTCATCGATACAGTAATTGTATCCGCATATTGCGGGTCAATGGTTCGAGTTGCTTCCGCTGTTAATTCACGCAAAATTGCATCAGTGGAAGTTAAAAACAAGTTGGCGCCAAACCCACCAGAAACACCCGCAAATGCTGCTGCCAGTCCTGCGATCGGGTGACGGCCAAGGCCTAGAAACAATACAGCCCCCAATGGTGGTAAAACAACATAGCCAGCATTAATGGCAAGGCTGGACATGACCCCCGCAAACACAAGTGCAGCTGTTAAAAGTCGTGTAGGAAAGGAGAAAACTGTTGCTTTTAATGTTGAATTAACAAGCCCAGTCTGTTCCGCTAATCCGATCCCTAACATTGTAACAAGCACTGCTCCTAATGGCGCAAAACCTATAAAATTATCAACAGCATTTTGGAAAATGTATTGCAGACCGTCAACACTAAATAAGTTATGAACTTGTACCTCTTCACCTGTTGTTGGATTATTTATTGACACACCAGAGAAGATACCAGATAAAACGATTACCAAAAGTGCTAATATAGCAAATAAAGATAATGGCGATGGAAGTTTATTGCCCAACCATTCAATTCCATCCAATGAACGGAATAATGTTCGTTGAAAAAAATTGTTCTCTTTTTCCTTACCTCTCATAGTTTTATCCCCCTAATTCCCATAAATATAGTATGAATTAATCTAGCAAATATTCAACTTAATGTAAAGTGAAATGTTTTCCAATAATTATTTTTTAGTGAGAGGAAAATGTATAGTAAAACACCAAAACTAATATCTATAAAATAGGGAAATTTAGGCAGAAAAGGCAGATGCCTTAAAAGAAGGGGGGATTATTGGGAACACGAGAACTCCCGCCCATGTTCCCTCTTAGCTTTTAGACGGATTCATCATCATGTTTCTCTTCCATTCTCTTAATTATTTCATACCGTTGTCTTTGGCGATTTCCATAAGTGGAAGAAAGAACTGCATCTTCATTTTCCAAAGTTGTACCAAACGCTCCAATAAACGTCGAAAGGCTAGTCGCGGTCCAAGCTAACGATATATACCTTAATAAATCAACACTTCCGGAAATTTCCGATTGCATAAGTTCACTAGGTATTAAAATAATGGCAGCAAAAATAAAGAAAACAAATAAAATAATGTAATAAAAAACAACTGTTACTAACAATGTAAAAACTGTTGTAAGATTATAGATGATGCGCAGAGGTTTACTTTTTCCTTTATAAGGCTTTTCCCACAATTTATGTACAAGTATAATCCATGTAACCATTAATCCGATCGCAATAACTGTTACTAAAAACGTTCGCCCAATAGTATAGTGACTGCTTAATTTCCACAATGTCGGAAAAACCAAAGCGAAACATCCTGTCGTAAAAGCAACCACCACTATTTTTAAAAAATGGGGGAAAATAACCCACGGTTGATTCGCTCTTAACATTCCTAGTATTAATCGAAAAATCCCTAATACTCTAGGCTTATATGTATATAACACATTTCCATTCGCCTTATCATCCATTTCCCTCCTTTGAAATGGAGAGAGAGTTTTTAACTTTTTCTTACTGCTTGCCTCTTCTTTATTCGGTTGTTTTACATTGACAACGGAGGGATCCACCATATCCTTTAGTATTCTGATAATAAAACTAATAATTCTTCTTTTTAAAGGAAATATGCCAAGTGAAGGGACACTTACCCATGCAACATTCTTCACCCTGTCCATCTCCATCACAACTGGTGACTTATGGTAAAAAAACGGTAAATCGGTTAGACATATTGCAATATCCCATTCTTTTTGTTTCATCTCCTTGTAAGTAGCTTTTTTTACTTTTTCTGCATCTTCGGTCACACCAGTTAACGGATCAACTATGTATTCTACCTTCCATTCAATTCCGCTCTCTAAAGAACTTGATAATAGCTTTGGAAGTTCCTTTGTTAAAACTTCTCCTAAGCGATCTGTGTATCCTGGTGCTGTTACTATACCTATACATTTAGAATTGGGTTTCTGCATATCGTTTTCTACCTCCGATGTCAAATAACCAAATAGCATCCTATTATAGGATGCTATTTATTACATTAAAAATTCATATCATTTTCCTTTAGGCGGAGTCCCATGAACATAAAATGGGGCAGGTTTTAATTCTTGTTTACCGCCATGAGCTTTTGGTTCTTTTACATAACCAAATTTCCCTTTTCCATCTGGTGTTTTACCTGAAGCCCATGTGCCTGTTGTACTTTCTTCTCCCTCAGAGAAGTTCATTAGATCATAGGAAAAATCAGTTGCTTCCCATTCATCCGGTACAGTTCCCGGCACCGTTGTACCATACTTCTCCTCTAACTCTTTTAATGCAGCAATCCATTGGTTTTGGTGCATTGTATCACGTGCTAATAAGAAAGAGAGCATCTCTTTTACGCCATTATCATCTGTCATTTCATACAATCTAGCTACTTGTAATCTCCCTTGAGATTCTGCGTTTAAGTTTGCTCTCAAATCTGTAATCAAATTCCCACTAGCTACGATATACCCTGCATTCCACGGAACCCCTGTGCTATTCTCAGGCATTGCTCCAAGTCCTGACACAATAGCATGGTGAGGGTTCATACCACCAAGAACAGCTTCAATTACAGGGTTTTCCGCAGCCTTTTCTTGTTCTTTTACAGGTGCATCATCTAATAATCTAGCAATCATTGTAGAGATCATTTCGATATGACCTAATTCTTCTGTCCCTGTATCCATAATTAAATCTTTATACTTTTCCTCTCCGCGTGCATTCCAACCTTGAAATAAGTATTGCATGGCAACCGACATTTCACCAAATTGCCCGCCTAAGATTTCTTGAAGTTTCTTTGCATACAGAGGGTCCGGACGATCAGGTTTTGCATGATATTGCAGTTCTTTTCTATGGAAAAACATATTAGTTAAACCACCTTTATTAAAGATTTTAAATCGTAGTATAGAAAGCTTATTATCGAAAAAATGGCTGATACTAAGCCCCCCTTTACATGGAAAGAGGGGCTCACTATCTTAAGAAGATTTCACCCAATATGCTGCTTCGTTTTCCGATGGAGATGGCGGGAATTGATCTCCTTCATTTAGGTCGATTTCTGTATTATCATTATGGTCATTACCATTCAATAATTTATCTACTTTATATTTTCCAGTTTCAGGAGCTTTTTCTCCTGTTTTGTATTGCTTTTGATTTGCCATTTTCACCATCCTCCTTTATACTACATAGGTAATGTTAATTAATTTTAATATATTTTTTTGTTTGGTCGTAATTAAGAGTTAGAGTTGTTATTGTTTCCTCTTGAATTACGGCCACCTTTTTTACCGATTTCCTCGTAATGATCTTGATCATATTTGTCGCTTGTTGTTTCTCCGCCTTTTTGGCCGATCTCCTGGAAGTGCTCTTGATCATATTTGTCGCTTGTTGTTTCTCCGCCTTTTTGGCCGATCTCCTGGAAGTGCTCTTTATCGTATTTATCGCTTGTTGTTTCCCCGCCTTTTTGACCAATCTCTTGGAAATGTTCTGAATCATATTTGTCGCTTACTGTTTCTCCACCTTTTTGGCCAATCTCTTGGAAATGTTCTGAATCATATTTGTCGCTTGTTGTTTCTCCGCCTTTTTGACCGATTTCCTGGAAATGCTCTTTATCGTATTTTTCGCTTACTGCTTCTCCACCTTTTTGGCCAATCTCTTGGAAAAAGTCCTGATCATGATTTTTGCTCACTGTTTCTCCACCTTTACGTCCTGCTTCTTCTCTACTCATTTTTTGGTTATTATTTTTATTTTTTGCCATTTTAAAATACCTCCTGTAAATTTGTTTTGATTTTGTGATATATAACGATCACATTCATCTTATACCTCGTCCCAGTAAGATATAAACATTTTTCCTATTATTATTTAATTGTGTAATATAATTGTAAAAGGATCACTTATTCGGAATATGGGATAAAATACTGTTGGAGACCTCTATTTTAATAAAATCTTTCAATACCTCTACATATTCTCTAACGGAGTCGATATAAACCATTTCATTTTCTCCATGCCAGTCAGCGCCTACTGGACCAAACTCAACAGCAGCACTCCCATACTTTGTAAAAAACTGTGCATCTGATGATCCATGTTGGCCAAAGACATTGATATCTTCCAGTTGGGTTTGCCTTTTTAAAGATCTTTTCAACATATCTACATATGGGTCATCTGCCTCTGTTTTGACTGGATCGTTGCAGATGTGTATTTGCACTTTGCCATCCGTGATTTCTTTAATTTGTTGATAAATCACATCAGGATTCTGGTTGGGAAGGTAGCGTATGTCTAATGCCATTTCGCAAATTTCCGGCACTTTATTATATACTGTTCCTCCTGATAATCTCGCAAGATTAATTGATGGTTTATCAAAAAATGGTGGTTCGATTTCCTCAGCAAACGGTAATCTCAATATATCTTCATAAAGCTGATATGCCTTTAAAATAGCGTTTATACCGTCCCACGGCCTGCTGCCATGTGATGGTTTCCCATGGATTTTAAAATCGAGTTGTAATACACCTTTTGATTGAACGGCAATTCCCAGATTAGTTGGTTCGCCACAAATCATAAATTCGCCTCGATATCCTTGATCAGCTAAAAATTTGCTGCCGTATCTTCCGCCCTTCTCCTCGTCTGGAACTAGTTGGAGCATTACTTTTGTTTGCAGCTGCTGGTCTTTTAACTGAGCTACCGCCTCCATCATTGCTGCTACACCAGCTTTCATATCGACTGAACCGCGGCCATACATCTTATCATTTTTCTTAAAAGGCCGAAATTGCTCCTCTTCTCCTTCAATCACATCCACGTGTCCGTTTAAGACAATCGTCTGTTGGCCTTCGCCAATAACACAGACTAAAGATCGATAACCGCTGTTACTAACTTTTTCTACTTGGAGGCCTCTTTTTTCTAACCAATTGGCACAAAAATCGATTGCCTGGTTTGCTCCATCTTTGCTAGAGCTGTCAATTTCAATTAGTTCTTCCAAGAGTGAAACTAATTGGTCCCCCACTCTATCACTCCTTTTTCAATCATTTTTTCCTGGACATTAAAGATTCACTACATCTGGCTTCTCTTTATTAATAGCAACAACAGTATCATGGCGAGCTAATTCTATGCCTTCCTGTTGTGTCAGCCATTCTTCTTTTACTTCCTCTCCCATGGTAAAAGCAATGATTGCTGCTGGTATATTTGCGCCTGCACGATGTGAGAAGGCATATCCCCCACCAAATCTTGGGTTAATATCAATCACATAATAATTCTCTCCATCGTAATAAACATCGGCATTTATATAACCAACATGCTTTAAATTCGTCCCGATTTTCTCTGCAATAGCCATTAACTCATCTGGATTTTCTGTTATACATCTGTCGATATCCCCTCCTCGCATTTCGAGTTGCTTGCGAACAAGTGATGTAACATATTTACCATCTAAATCATTAAATATATCTACACTAAATTTATCTCCTTCAATTACTTCCTGAATTATTACATTTTCATGCGCCTCTTTGGATGTTGCATCATCGAGAGGGGTTTCCATTATTTCTCTAACAGCAAAATCATAGGCATGTTTTAATTCGTCTATATTATGAGCAAATTCTACACCCATTGAAGCTGATCCATTACGAGGCTTTATAATCAAAGGATAATTAACTTCTCCCCGCTCCAAACCTTTTTCCGCATCTTCGACATTCATGTATGAAATTGGCGCTTTTACCTCAAAAGGAGCTAAAAGTTCTCTATACTTCCCTTTATCCCTAACTTTCTCGACAACCGATTCATTCGGCACAAAAACCTTTACACCTTTTTCATTAAATTTACTTTTCGCTGAAGCTAGTTTTGGTACCTCCCAATCATTTAATGGCACAATACTAGTGATACTTTCCTTTTCACATATATTGAATATAGCGTCCAAATAGGTAGGGTCAGTCTGATGGGGAATGATATAATTCTTATCACCCGCTTGTAATGAAGGTGCATTATACTCCGGGTCTGCCACAATCACCTTTCCCTTTATACCAAGACTCTCGAATGCATCCTTGAAAAATCCGATAAAATCTATTCTTCTTGCACTTGAAGTTATTAAAATATTCACCGTTAGTCATCTCCTTTTATTTTAGATTTGTATTGTTTATACCCCCGCTCGCTGGTATAAAACTCTTTCCATGAATTTAAAACAGGAATGTAAACCAGCTGTAATATACGAGCAAGGAGAGTTGATAAAATCTAATGGAGATAACCCAACCCAAAAAGCTGAAATACTGTTTTTAGTATTTCAGCTTTTTCATTCTTTCCTGCATTCCTTCTCCCTTCCCTTTGCCATTAAATCAGTCTTTTTCATTCAATTGCCTTACATCTACTTCAAATGTCTCTTCAGATTTCTCTCGGTATCTTACCAGTGCTTTTTTGGATTCCTCGTCAACTGACACAATATAAACCAACTTATCTAAATATTCTACATCCTTCATATTTGGATCCTGTGTTATTTCTTTTGCCCGGATTACGTTCATTCCATTAACCTCCTTATAAATATTCTTCCTGCTTTTTTCATACCTTTTTATACATGTGTTCAAACATTACGAACTTTCTTAGGATCAATTTCAATAAATAATGTATGAATAGATTAATTGCGAACATATTAAAATAGATGATATTTCAAGGAGGTTTGTAAAATGGCTCGTATTGGAGTAGAAGAATCTTTAACAAATGTTCAACAAATGTTGCAAGCGGAAGGTCATGAAGTAGTAGTGTTAAGACAAGAGCAGGATGCTAATGGGTGTGATTGCTGCGTAATTTCCGGTCTGGACGAAAATATGATGGGTATGCAAAATACTGCGATTCAAGGTTCTGTTATAAGCGCAAATGGGCTTAGTGCGAATGATATTACGGAACAAGTTAATCAGAAACTAGAAGGTTTACAATAACTGAGTCCGAACCTTAGCTAGAAGGGATAGCTAAGGTTCGTATTCTTCTTACTTCACAACTTTACGTGTGAAATATATTAAAGCAGTTTGCAGATTAGTTATTTCCCAACAAAGTAAGCTGGAGAAAGGGTTTGTAACTGTTTGGTTATGGGTATAATGGAAGAAGAACTTTACACTGTGCGTTTAGGAGGTTTCTATGACTAATGTAACCAATCCTTCAAATAACAAATACGGTACCAGCTCACGGTATTCAAATCGTAATCTATTGTCAGGTTTCCTGTTTGGACTAGGGCTTGTTGCTTTTATTGATGAGACGGTTTTCCATCAATTACTCGGTTGGCATCATTTTTACGATCAATCTACAATGAAGATTGGACTTATTTCTGATGGCATTTTCCATGCTTTTAGCTGGTTTGCAACAATTGGAGGATTGTTTATGTTTGCTGATCTTCGCCGCCGAAACGAATTCCATTTCTTGAACTGGTGGGGAGGAATATTAACTGGTGCAGGAATATTCCAGTTATATGACGGAATTATTCATCACAAGGTGATGCGTCTTCATCAGATTAGATATGTGGAGAATATCATTGTCTACGACATTGTTTGGAACATATTAGCTGTTTTACTGATCATAGCTGGTCTCCTCCTTCTTGCTCGCTCAAAGCGCCATTATCAACAACCAGTGGAGAAGGTGGATTAGAATGGATAATCATCATTTGCAGCATGCTGATACTTTTCTCTTTGAGCTGGTGATAGGTATCATTCTTATTATGGCACTTTCTCTATATATTGGTGCTGCCATCCTATCGAACCGGCGAAGGCATTTAAGAAGGTGGCCTTTCATCCGCTATGTTTTCTGGATTTCAGGAATTATTTGCGTTGGGTTGTCCATGATCGGACCTTTGGCCAATCGTGCGCACATTGATTTCAATGCACACATGGCTGGTCATTTACTTCTTGGTATGCTGGCACCACTTCTGTTAGTACTTGCTGCCCCTGTAACTCTTCTTCTAAGAACACTTCATGTATCTGCAGCACGTCGCCTTACAGTTCTATTAAGATCTTGGCCTTTACGCCTAATTAGTCACCCTGTAGTCGCTTCTGTGCTAAATATTGGCGGTCTATGGGTGCTATATACAACTGAATTATACAGGATGATGCAACATAACTTCTTATTACATTTGGTCATTCATTTACACGTTTTCTTAGCAGGGTATGTTTTTACAGGGTCAATCCTTTACATTGAGCCAATTGCACATCGATTTAGTTTTGTCTATCGCTCGGTCGTACTGGTACTTGCTTTAGCAGGACATGCCATTCTATCCAAATACATTTATATCGAGCCACCCGCTGGAGTAACGAAAACACAAGCTGAAACAGGTGGGATGCTAATGTATTATGGTGGAGATCTTATTGACATTGTTTTAATTTTCATTCTTTGTATGCAATGGTATAAGTTTACCCGGCCGCAAGCAGCACTTTCACTAAGCAAAAGCTGCACCTAAAACAGATTCCACCGTATGGGTCAGCAGAAATTATCCAATGTAATAAAACCAGTATAAGCATTTGCTCCATACTGGTTTGGTATTAATGATTACCTATCTTCATTCCTAATGAAAAGCTACTTTAATTCCTGATCAATGGTGCCCTCAAAATAATCATCACTTACTTGCTCATGCGTTTCCGCCAGCCCTCTTTCTAATTGTGTTTTCCCTTTATAATCTGACGGCTCATAATTCTTTTCAGCTACCCTGTTTTTTTCCGTTTGACTTGATAAATTTGTTTGAGACCCTTTATTTAAGTCGGAGTTGCCATCTAATATTTGCTTAAAATCATATTCCTTATCAATACCTGAAAACCGCTTGTAGTCGTCAGGTCTGTCTGTTCCTTTTTTATCTGCCACACTATACACCTCCCAATCTTTAGAGCATTATTTGCCTTTTTTCGCGCCATCAGTATGATGCTTTTTTGCCTTATTATCCATGAACGCTGACTCCGTTTCATGATCTTTTCTTATCTGTTCAATACTTGAATTTTTAATTCCTTTTTTAGCCATTATTTCACCCCTTTTCTAGAAGATATAACTTTTCTTATTCTGTCTAATTGATAACGATTTACTCATTTTTCAATAATGTTTTTTTCATACTACTAACAAAAACCTTTGTTTGAATGGATATAGTGCGGGTATAAGTAATTGTAAGTAAACTTTCAAAGGAGTGATAGCTGAAATGAGTAATAATAAAGGCTTAAGCGATAAAGTTAAGGGCAATGTTAATAAAGTTAAGGGAGAAGCTAAAGACCAGATCGGAAACGCAGTAGGCAATTCCAAAATATTAACAGAAGGGAAAAAAGATAAGTTAAAAGGACAGTGGCAAGAAGAAGTTGGAAACAAGAAAGACAAAAATGAAAATCATAATGGTTAAATGGAAAATATATAAGAATCCATTTTGGATGAAATCAACCGAAATGGATTCTTTTATATTTAGATAGCTTTTTATACATGATTTTTTTCTTTCATATGGGTAAAAGTAATGATAGACAGTTCAACTATGTTTATATGAGGAGTATGTAATAATGATTACTTTTGATAATGTGACAAAGCAATTTCCAGATGGGACCACTGCAGTAGATCAAGTAAATTTTTCTATTAAAGAGGGAGAATTATTTGTGCTCATCGGTCCTAGTGGTTGTGGCAAAACAACTACTTTAAAAATGATGAACCGATTGATTCCCTTAACGGAAGGGACGATTTTTGTAGATAAAAGAAGGATCAGTGATTACAATATTCATGAATTACGCTGGAATATCGGCTATGTTCTTCAACAGATTGCCCTTTTTCCACATATGACAATTGAGGAAAATATAGCAATAGTTCCTGAAATGAAAAAATGGGAACCAAACGACATAAAAAAACGTGTTACAACATTATTAGAAATGGTGGGACTTGATCCTAATACATACCGAAATCGCACGCCTAATGAACTATCAGGAGGGCAACAACAACGTATTGGAGTGGTACGCGCCCTTGCTGCTGATCCTGACATCATTTTAATGGATGAACCGTTCAGTGCATTAGATCCTATCAGTCGTGATAAGCTTCAAGATGATATCATAGAATTGCAAAAACAAATTAACAAAACCATTGTATTTGTGACACATGACATCCAGGAGGCATTAAAGTTAGCGGATCGCATTTGCTTAATGAGAAACGGAAAAGTAGTGCAAATAGGAACCCCTCATGATTTTATCACTAATCCCGCTAATTCATTCGTTCAGGATTTTCTGAATTCTTCCAAAACTTTTGGTGACGACTTTGATTTAGAAAAGCTCGTTTACCCCCTATCTGAAACTCCATCATTGAATGAACCGGTTATTGATATAAACACCCCATTAGAAAAGGTCCTGGAACTGTTATCAGAGAAGGAAGAGGTATTAGTACAATCAAAGGGAACATTCATTGGTAAATTAGATCGACAGGTATTGGTGAAATATTTTGCTGCATCGATGAAAGAAGGTGGGGGATAACATGTCTCATTTATTTAGTGTTTTTAAAAATAGACAAGATCAGTTATGGCAAGCATTGTTGGAACACATTCAAATTTCTTTTATCGCATTGCTTTTTGCTGTAGTTATATCCATACCATTGGGGATTTACTTAACAAAAAGAGAGAAAATTGCCGAACCGATTATAGGGATTACTGCAGTGTTACAAACGATTCCTTCATTAGCTTTACTCGGTTTATTTATACCATTATTCGGGATAGGTAAGATACCTGCTATCATTGCCTTAATCTTATATGCCTTACTGCCTGTTTTACGAAATACATATACTGGCATCAAAGAAGTTGACGCCTCCTTAATTGAAGCTGCTACGGCAATGGGAATGAACACATCGAGACGTTTAATAAAAGTAGAGTTGCCACTAGCAATGCCTGTTATTATGGCAGGTATACGAACATCCATGGTTCTAATTGTTGGAACTGCCACCCTTGCAGCATTAATTGGGGCAGGCGGTTTAGGTGATATAATTTTATTAGGTATTGACCGTAATAATACATCATTGATCATATTGGGTGCTATTCCAGCAGCTTTATTAGCGATATTCTTTGATTGGCTATTAAGAAAGATGGAGAAGTTCTCATTTAAAAAGTCCATTATAACAATAAGTTCCATTGCCGTTATTTCATTATTGTTTATCATTGTTCCAACTTTAGTAAATAACGAAGAAAAGACAATTGTAATTGGCGGGAAATTAGGAACCGAGCCTGAAATTTTGATTAATATGTACAAACTGTTAATTGAGGAGAATACCAATTTAGAAGTGGAGCTAGAACCAGGGTTAGGAAAGACCTCCTTTTTGTTTCATGCATTGCAATCAGGAAGTATCGATATTTACCCTGAATTTACTGGTACCGCATTATCCCAATTTTTAAATGAGTCAGCATCAAGCAATAATGAAGAGGATGTATATAATCAGGCACGTGAAGGCTTATTAGAAGAATTTAATTTACATTTCTTACAACCGATGGAATATAATAATACCTACACCTTAGCTGTTCCGGAGAATTTTGCTGAAAAATACAATTTATCATTGATCTCCGATTTACAAGCAGTGGAAAATGAGATAAAGGCTGGCTTTACATTGGAATTTTCTGACCGCGAAGACGGTTACTTAGGCATTCAAAGATTATATGAATTAAACTTTCCAAGTGTAACAACGATGGAACCTCAATTGCGATATGCAGCAATTGAAGAAGGGGATATTAATCTTGTAGATGCATATTCGACAGATAGTGAATTGAGAAGATACAACTTACGGGTACTAGAAGATGATAAAAACTTATTCCCACCATATCAGGGGGCCCCTCTCTTACGTACAGAGACTCTTGAGGAATACCCGGAGTTAGAAGATATACTAAACCAGCTTGCTGGTAAGATCAGTGATGATCAAATGAGAGAAATGAACTATCAAGTAGCAGAAGGAGGAGCAAGCGCCAGAGAAATTGCTCAATTATTTCTGGAAGAAGAAGGGTTGATAGAGGATTGACATAGCCATTCCTTAATGGATTTATCTACGTTGACCCAGATGATGGAAATGGAACATTAAATCGTTCTAAAAAAGATTCATTTGATTGCTATAAAAAGGTTATTGCTACGAATGGGGAAGAATTATAATTGAAGGAAGAGCGGTACCCAACTAGGGTGTCGCATTTTTTAAGACAATAGAATGGTTCAATCATGGGAAAGAGGCTCCATTCTCCCTATCATTTACGTTCGTATCTCTTAATACTGCCTTATGTATAGCTTGCTTAATTTAAAAATTAGTAAATCGTATTTCTTTATTTGTGCTATCTAATATCGCACTTCCACCTATCGGAAACGTAATAACAGGCTGTGTATGCCCAAAATCTGCCTCATATATTACTGGTATGGATTTTAACACAAGATGTTTATCTAAAATAAAAAGCAATTGTTCTTCTGTCATCTTAGAAGCACGTTGAAACCTTCCAATTACAAGGCCCTTAATGCTTTGTATGTTCTGAAACAAGGAACATAAATCTCTGGAAAATGTTTCCGGTGTGGACATTTCATCATCTTCTATAAACAAAATCCGATCTTCTAGGTTAGGCATATATGATGTCCCTTGCAGCAAATTAATTGTACATAAATTGCCGCCAAATAGCTGTCCTTCTGCATACCCTCCATTATATGTTTTCCATTCAACATCATGAAACTGCCGCTTTTCTTGATCTAAGAACCAGGCGTCATCACTCCAATAATCAGAAGGCGAAATTTCGTATGGATGACTTTGCATCAAACATTTTTTAAAATAGTCTGTTTGGTATTCTTGTAACATATCCATCTGGAAGCTTGAAAAATGCGGACCTGAATAGGTAATAATTCCTGTTTTTACTGTGATTGCTGTTCCAATTGCAGTTATGTCGCTATATCCGCAAAAAACTTTTGGATTTTGACGGATACATTCATAGTCAATGTATGGTAACAATTCATTACTGTTAAAACCACCAATAACTGTTAATATTCCTTTAACATCAGGATCGGTAAATGCAATATGCAAATCTTCTAATCTATGCTTAATCGAAGAAGAGTTTTGAATATCACACTCAAAAATGTGTTCAGCAAAAGAAACCTTAAACCCCATCTTCACCAATCGCTTTTTCGCCGTTTGGATACCCTCTTCTGATAAGATACTTGCACTTCTGCTTGGTGCTATGATTCTTATTTCATCTCCTGCTTTTAATTTATTCGGAATAATCAACTTTGTCATCTCATTTCTTTTAATCATATAGGGATCGCGTTTGTTTTGATTTTTATTCTATCATACTAAATATTCATATATTTGCTAATCTGTTCATACATTCACTCTGTTTTAGTGTATAATTTATAACATAAACAATAGTTTGTAAGAAAATCTGAGTATCTATATATGTTAACAGAAAGAGAGTGTTCATAATGGGTCGTAAATGGAATAATATTAAAGAAAAAAAAGCAGCAAAGGATAAAAATACAAGTCGTATTTATGCAAAATTCGGTCGTGAAATATATGTGGCCGCAAAACAAGGGGAGCCTAATCCAGAATCTAACCAAGCGCTGAAGATTGTTTTAGAACGGGCGAAAACATACAATGTACCAAAGTCCATCATTGATCGCGCCATTGAAAAAGCAAAAGGCGGGGATGAAGAAAACTATGATGAATTACGTTATGAAGGTTTCGGACCAAGTGGATCAATGATCATTGTGGATACATTAACTAATAACGTCAATCGTACAGCAGCAGATGTCCGCGCTGCCTTCAATAAGAATGGCGGAAATATGGGCACAAACGGCTCGGTATCGTATATGTTCGATAATACTGCTGTCTTTGGAATGGAAGATATGTCTGCTGATGAAGTACTAGAAATCTTATTGGAAGCTGATGTTGATGCTCGTGACCTTATCGAAGAAGATAATGTTGTCATTGTCTATGCTGAACCTGACCAGTTCCACGCTGTACAAGAAGCTTTTAAAGAAAAAGGAATAACTGAATTTACGGTTGCAGAACTGACTATGCTTTCACAGAATGATGTTACATTATCACAAGATGACCAAGAGCAATTCGAAAAGCTGATTGATGCGTTAGAAGATTTAGAAGATGTTCAACAAGTCTATCACAATGTAGAATTGTAATAATAGATAAAAGAAGAAACATTTGCCTTATGTCTCCTTTTTAGGCTGAAAATCAATAGTCTTCTAGTTGCAACGTAACTAGAAGGCTTTTTTGTTTGAAAGACAAAAGTAGACAATTAAACTTGTTTTCAATTGAGAATGAAATGTATACAATGGTTATTAAAGGAGTGATCGCAAATGAAATATCTTGATACATGGGACCTGGATGCCATTTTCCCCGGAGGTACGAAATCAGAAGAATTACAAGCTAAATTAAAGGAAGTCCAACAGCAGATTAGCGAATACCAATCTTTATTGAATAACTGGGATTACAAACAACCAGTTGATGCTTTGAAAACCATTCTTAAGAAACGTGAGACCATCGAAAAAGGATTAGCACAATCCTCCACTTTCGTTCAAATGTGGCATGATGCATATATGAACGATGAGCATGCGAATGTGGTGAAGGGTCAAATTATGGATCTTTATAGCGACATTCAAAAACTATCCAACATCTTTTCAACAAAATTAGTTGCAATTCCGAGTGAAAGTTGGAGTAATTTATTGGCTGATGAAGATTTAAGCAAAGTATCTTTCGTGTTAGATGAAATCCGTGATGAAGGGAAGCGCCTGCTATCTAAAGAAGAAGAAGAACTAATTGCAGAGCTAAATACAGACGGGCTTGCCGCATGGAGCAATTTATATGACACAGTCGTTTCCATAATGACTATCCCATTTACTGACAATGAAGGGGAAACTGCGGAACTATCTGTAGGACAAGCGATGAACCGGATGTATGCTGATCCTGACCCTAATGTGAGAAAACAGTTATTTGAAAATTGGGAAGCTGCATGGGCGAAGAATGGCCCTATTTTTGCCGATACATTAAATCATTTAGATGGATATCGAATGACACTGCAAAAGAAACATCGCTATCAAAACCACCTGGAAGAACCATTAGAATACAATCGTATGACTGAAGGCTCGCTAAACGCGATGTGGACTGCTGTTACAAATAATAAGCAAGCCTTTATTGATTTTATCAATCAAAAGGCAAAACTGCTCGGGATGGACAAACTCGGCTGGCAGGATGTTGATGCTCCCGTAGCATTAGGCGATGTAAAGCCAACACGATTTACATATGAGGAAGCTTGTGATTTTGTTATTGATAATTTTGCATCCTTTGGTCCTAAATTAGCGGAATTTGCCAGACATGCACTAGAAAACCGGTGGGTAGAAGCGGAGGATAGGCCGAATAAACGCCCTGGCGGCTATTGTACTAGTCTTCCAGAGATTAATGAATCCCGCATTTTTATGACATTTACTGGCTCATCAGCTGATACAAGTACATTAGCACACGAATTAGGACATGCTTTTCACACCCATGTCATGAAAGATCTCCCATCATTAAATCGTAACTATGCGATGAATGTTGCAGAAACAGCCAGCACATTTGCTGAAACAATTATTGCGAATGCAACTATCGCTAACGCACAATCTGATAAAGAGAAGATATCACTATTAAACACGAAACTGGAAAATGCGACTGCCATGTTTATGAACATTCATGCACGTTTCTTATTTGAAAATGCATTTTATGAAGAACGCGCAAAAGGAATTGTTACTGAAAAAAGACTAAATGAGTTAATGGTCGATGCACAGAAGGAAGCTTATGGAGATAGTTTGGCTAGCTATCATCCACATTTTTGGTGCAGCAAACTGCACTTCTTTATTGATGATGTGCCATTTTATAACTTCCCATATACGTTTGGATTCTTGTTCAGCTTAGGGATTTATGCCAAATACTTAAAAAATCCAGAAGGTTTTGAGGAAAAGTATATCGACTTACTGAGAGATACTGGTTCCATGAAGGTAGAAGATCTTGCTGAAAAGCACCTTGGTGTAGATATAACAAAAGAAGATTTTTGGGCGGCCGGTATTCAATTAATGGCAGAGGATGTTGAAGAGTTTATTCAGCTAACAAATAAAGCAATGACTTAGTTTTCCATACTAAGAATAAAACAATTATTATTAAAATGAAGAACCGCATGGCATTTTCCATGCGGCCATTTCTTTTTCCCATAATTAGCTACTATAAAACAAATCGTATTTTTTTTCCGATAATAAATGATATAAATTGAAAGTTAAAGGGAGTTTATTATGAGCATTTTCGCAAAAAAAGAGAAAGTGGCATTATATTCTAAGGGTAGTTGGTAAGGCTGGTTCAAAAACAGCAAAATTAGCAGATGATTTAAATCAAACAATGCATAGCTATTAAAAACTCCATCAAATCCGATAAACAGTCAGGAAGGATCGTGCAGGAAAATGGCGCTGCAATAATTTTAGGGGAATAGGAAATTAAGGAGAGTGATCCTCTCCCATTTAAACACTTAAGTAGCGATATACTTCTTCATCTTCTACTTTATCTATTGGATTTTTATATACCACAGAACCGTGGTCAATAACATATAAATAATCTGCTACACTTTTGGCAAAATTCAAATTCTGTTCTACAAGTATCATCGATGTAGCGGATGTTTTTTTAATATCAACAATCACGTTTTGAATTAATTGAACAATATTCGGCTGAATTCCTTCTGTCGGCTCATCCAATAGCAAGAAAGATGGATTTGATACTAATGCACGAGCGATAGCTAGCTGTTGCTGCTGACCACCACTTAAATCACCGCCATTCCGCTTTGCAAAGTCTTTAAGTATCGGAAAATAATCATAAATTTTTTCATCTATCCTTTTTTCATTGCCAGCTTCGAGGCCAATCAGCAGGTTTTCATAAACGGTCATTTTCGGAAATATCTCTCTTCCTTGTGGTACATAGCCAATTCCTTTCTGAGCACGTATAGAGGAACGAGTCTTGGTTATGTCTTCATCCTGATAATGGATTGACCCATTTTTCGATTGCAGAATACCGATGATCGTTTTTAATAAAGTAGACTTCCCTACCCCATTTCTCCCCATCACACAAATGACCTGGTTCTTATCAACTTCTATATCGATATTCCGGATCACCATACTTTCTTCATAACCAGCTTCCAGTCCCTTAATTGACAACATTCTCCTCAACCTTTCTGCCTAGATATACTTCCCTGACCTTCGGATCATTTTGTACTTCTTCCATACTCCCTTCAAAGAGTAATTGTCCCTCATGCATGACAGAAACAATATCTGCATATTCCTTCACAAAATCCATATCATGCTCTACGATTAATACCGCTCGGTTCTCTGCAATTTTCGTTATCAATTCCCCTGTTTTGTCCCGTTCTTTTTTTGACATCCCTGCAATCGGCTCATCTAGTAATACAATATCTGGTTCCTGCATTAATACCATTGCAATCTCCAGCCACTGCTTCTGACCGTGGGCAAGAGAACCAGCCATTTGATTCTGCACACCTATCAACCCGACTAATTCAAGCATTTCATTTACCTTTTCTTTCTGTTCATTCGTCCAATTAGCCTTAATCATCGAAAACAGATTCTTTTTTTGCTTCATGGCAATTTCCAGGTTATCGATAACCGTTAAATTTTGAAAAATAGATGGAGCCTGAAATTTTCGAGAAATACCTTGATGAACAATTTTGTCTTCCGTTAATTTAGATAATTCTTTTGTTTCCTGCAATTTTATTTCTCCTGTGGTCGCTTTTGTTTTCCCACAAATGACATCAAGCAAAGTCGTTTTCCCGGCTCCATTTGGTCCAATTACAAAATGCACGGAATTTGGCTGAACTGCAAAATCTAACTGATTAATTGCTTTAAACCCACTAAAGTCAACTATAACTTCTTTCAACTTCAACACTGCTTGTGACATCTTGTTTTTTCCTCCGATCGCCCCATTTTTCAAATAAACCTGTTAATCCTTTTGGCAGAAAGACAACGACAAGTACGAACAAAAACCCTAAGAAATAAGTCCAAATCTCCGGATATGACTCACTAAAGCCTGTTTTCGCCGCATTGACAAGCACTGCTCCAATAATAGGACCGATTAATGTCCCCCGTCCCCCTAATGCAACCCATAGGACCATTTCAATCGATGGAATGATTCCAATCATTGTCGGTGAGATAATTCCGACTTGCAGAACGAATAACATACCCGCAAGCCCGGCAATCGCTGCTGACAGGGTGTAGATAAACGTTTTATAAGCAGATGGACTGTAACCAAGAAACCGCATGCGGTTCTCACCATCTCGTATCCCGACAAGTATCTTACCAAACCTGCCCTTAATTAGCTTGCGGGAAAAGAAAAATACAAGTCCTAAGACCACTACAGTAATTAAATAAAAAGTTGTCTGAGTTGAAGCTGAACTTACTTGAAAACCAAACAATGTCTTAAAATTAGTCAATCCGCTTGTACCGCCAGTTAAGTTTTGGCTACCAATGAATAATGTTACAACTACCAGTACAAGGGCTTGAGACAAGATTGTAAAATAAACACCGCTTATCCGATTCCGGAAAGTCAAGTAACCGAGAAAAAAGGCAACCATTGCAGGCAGTAATACTCCGAGCAGGATAGCGACAATTGGATATTGGAATGGTAACCATATAAGAGGTAACTCACTCATCCCGCTCCATGCCATGAAATCTGGTATTTTCCCACCGGTCGCTTCCAGTTTTAGATACATTGCCATACAATAAGCACCTAACCCAAAAAATATTCCATGTCCTAAACTTAGGACTCCTGTATACCCCCACAATAAATCTAAACCAATGGCTAGAATAGCAAAAGCTAAGAACTTACCGAGTAAATTCAAACGAAAGTCTGACATAAAAAGTGGAGCAGCCAATAACAACAGAAAAATCAAACTAAAAATGATTCTTTTACTATATAGTTTTTGATAAATCGTATTTTGCATGATTCTACGCTCCTAATTTATTAATCTAATGATCTTGAACGTGACATAACAAGTCCAGATGGCCGCCATTGCAAGAATGCGATTATGACAATAAATATTAGCACCTTACCTAGTGTTGCGTTTGTCACATATTCAAAAACTGTATTCAACATACCTATTCCAAATGCCCCTGAAACTGCTCCGAATAGTGCACCAACTCCACCAACAACAACCACCATAAAAGCATCAATAATATAACTTGTTCCTATTGTTGGACCTATTGCACCTAGTAATGTTAAGGCACAGCCTGCAACACCGGCGAACCCAGAACCAATAGCGAAAGTCATCATATCTACTTTCCTTGTTGAAACACCCAGACATTCAGCCATTTGCCTATTTTGCATGACTGCTCTTATTCTTCTTCCACTTGCTGTACGATAAAAATAATAGAATATACTGAGTAAGCAGACGACCGATAATCCTAAAATAAACAATCTCGAATATGGCAATATTAATGCGCCTACTTCCAACCCCCCAGATAAAAAGGACGGACTTTTCACCCCTACGTTCGGTGCACCGAAAATTGACCTTGCTGTTTGTTGCAGAATAAGTCCAACACCCCATGTAGCTAGTAAACTATCTAACGGGCGCTTGTACAGATGGCGAATTAACGATACTTCTAACAGCATTCCTACCCCTGCCGCAACGATAAGTGCAACCGGAATGGAAACAATAAAATACAAATCAAAGTATTGTGGCGGGGCATAATTGATAAATATATTTTGAATAACATATGTGATATAAGCACCAACCATGATTAATTCACCGTGCGCCATATTAATTACATTCATTAAACCAAATGTAATTGCAAGCCCTAATGCAATCAATAGCAGGATCGAACCAAGACTTATTCCATTAAATAAGGTTAATATGATTTCATTCAATCCAAACAATCCTTTCCTGATATGCAGAAGGACGCAGGGCAGAGCCCAGCATCCTTCTACCCAAATGGTCACCTGCCAATCCATGTGTTTTTATGTCACATTTCATGTAAGGTCAATGGTAAAAAAATAGTTTATTATCTTTTATTCAGCTAATGACTCACTTAAATCTGATGCCCAATCGTATTCCTCTAAGAATGGGTCTGGTTTTACAGGCTCTTCCGTGCTCCATAATTCAGAAATCATACCATCACTTTGTACTTCACCAATTCTGACTGTTTTATACACATGCTGATTATCTCCATCAATTGTTACCGTACCGTTAGGTGCATCAAACGTAATTCCTTTTGCCGCTTCTTTTACTGCATCTACATCAGTAGATCCTGCTTCTTCTACAGCTTTCGCCCATAGGTAAACACCAAAATAGCCTGCTTCTATTGGATCTGCAGTTACAGCATCTTCCCCGTACTCTGCCTGATAGTTCGCAACAAACTCTTCATTCTCAGGTGTATCAGTTGTTTGGTAGTAATTCCAGCTTGTTAAATGTCCTTCAATAACGTCTGCACCTATCCCTTTAATTTCTTCCTCTGCAACACTTACCGATAAGACTGTTGTATCTTCCGAAGTAATTCCGGCATCCTTCAACTGTTTAAAGAAAGCAACGTTACTGTCACCATTTAATGTATTAAAAATTACTTTAGGATTTTCACTCTTAATCTTTGCAATAACTGTATTGTAATCTGTATGTCCTAATGGTGTGTATTCCTCACCAACTAATTTCGCCCCTTCATTTTGTAGCTGTGCTTTTATGGCCGCATTTGCCGTTCTGGGGAATACATAATCGGAACCTAAAAGGAAGAAAGAATCTCCTCGGTTTTCTAACAGCCAATCTACTGCTGGTACGATTTGCTGATTTGGCGCTGCTCCTGTGTAAAAGATATTAGGTGATGATTCCATCCCTTCATATTGCACCGGATAGAACAGTAAGCCATTATGTTCTTCCACTACCGGTAACATCGCTTTACGACTTGCAGATGTCCAACCACCAAAAATTGCTGCAACACCGTCTTGCTGTAATAATTTATTGGCTTTTTCAGCAAATGTCGGCCAATCTGATGCTCCATCTTCAATTACTGGTTCTAATTGTTTTCCAAGTACGCCGCCATTTTCATTAATTTCTTTTATCGCAAGAAGCTCTGCTTGTTGTACAGATGTTTCACTAATTGCCATTGTCCCACTTAATGAATGTAAGATTCCTACTTTAATAGTATCTCCTTGGCTTTCCTCACTGTCTCCACTTTCCTCTGGTGTCTCAATCTCTTCCTCCTCTGGTGTAGCACTTGCCGCATTATCAGCAGCCGAACATGCTACCATAAATACTGCTAGTAATCCTAAGATTAATAGATAGAAAAAATTTCTCTTTCTCATACTCCTGCCCCCAACTCAATTTTTTTAATTACAAACTTAGGCTAGCAAATAAAAATAATCTTATCTAACAAAAGGTCAGATTTCCTGACAGTATATTATTGAATTTTCTGACTATTTGTCTTCGACCATTGTCAGGATTCTCGATATTTAGAAGGTAATTTGTTAAGACAAATAAAAAAAGCCCAGACGTATAAGTGGATATTTTACCCACTAATAGTGCCTGAACTTTTACCTTATTATACAACTCATTTCTATTTTAATAATTCATACTGTTTCATTACTTCTTTGGTAATTTGACTGTTCTCAGGAAGGTTACTCACTTCTTTCAACACTTTCGCCATTCCATGATCATGGTTCATCCATATTGGCACCACAATCCTTTGTTTATTTATTCATAAACCAGTAAGCACGATCATGCCTTTAGTATCGTTCACCCTCCAAAAACTCCTTCCATATTTCCACTTTTTCTTCAAACGATTTATTATAACGGCCAGGGATGGGACTGGTGGAAGGTAACTTACTTACTTCAAACCGATCCATTAAGTTTATAAAGTGTTTTCGGAAGGTTTGGTAGGATTTTGTCCCATTACATCCAATCCTTTGAATATTAGGATAGGTTTCAAGCATTTCTTCCAATGAATTTGGCTCGGCCTCTGTTATTTTTGAATCAAGACTTCCTTCTCGATAGCATGATCCAATGGTATCCCATAATGCAATTTGGTTACTACGTAAAAATTCAATCTTTTTTTCGTAATTATCAATCGGCGGATGACCATAAATCTCAAACAATATCGGCCAAAAATGATTTTTTGAATTACCGTAATATTGCTGTTTTATCAAGGATTGGCGTCCTGGAATGGATCCAAGAATCAAAACACGTGATTTATGATCGATTATTGGGCCCAAAGAAAATATTCTTTCATTAGTCATAAGTAACCCACCTTTCATGTTTACTAGACCATTACCCGTTCTTTTTGTTATTCACTTACCACTTTGTTCCCATTCATAGATAAATTAGCTCTTTCTTTCCGATAGATTATTCGTAATCGAATAAAGAAACCAATCGCAGCCCCTGTTAAACCAAGTGTGATACCAACCCAAAATCCAGCTGGACCAAGTGAAGTAAAGGCTGCAAGTAAGTAGCCGGAAGGAATGCCTACTAGCCAATAGGCAGCAAAGGCGATATAAAATGGTACCTTGACATCCTTATAACCTCGAAGTACACCTTGAAGACTAGCTTGTGAAGCATCAGACAGTTGATAAATAATAGCAATAATAAATAATTGCCCCGCAACAAGAACAACCGACGGATCTGATGTGTAAAGATAGGCAATCTGCTCTCTGAAGAAGTACATAAATATGGAACCTAGAGCAAGAAACCCGACTGCACCAAGTACCCCAATGAGGGAATACTGTTTTGCTGAATCTAATCGTTTACCGCCAATGGAATAGCCAACCACAATTGTTATTGCCATTGATAAACTAAGTGGTACCATGAACAATAATGTAGTAAAGCTGATAACAATTTGATTTGCAGCAATTATTATAGTTGAAAACATATTTCCAATCAGCAATGTGACTACAGAAAATATACTTGCTTCAAAAAATATCGAAAGCCCAATTGGAATTCCGATAGCCAGTTGTTCTTTCCATGCTTTCATAGATGGTTTCAGCCATTTAACAAACAATTTATATTCTTTTACCGATTCGATCTTAAATGTCATAAATATACTGATTATCAAAATTATCCAAAAAGTTATACCCGTTGCATATCCTGCCCCAATCCCACCAAGCTTAGGCATCCCAAAATGCCCAAAAATTAAACTATAATTTAACAACACGTTAAAAGGTACTGCTAAAACCGTGATAATCATCGTAATACGCGTAAAACCTTGGCCATCAAAAAAGTTCCGAATGACATTAGAAAGAAATAATGGCACAATCCCTATAGACAGACCGACTAAGTAATGCAAAGCAATATATTTCACATTCTCTTCTAGATTCATCAAATTTAAAATAGGCTCAACTGCAACTATGCCTATTAAAATAATGGCGATTCCTATTGCAATGGAAAGGAAAATAGCTTGTGTTACCGTATGATGAATTTTATGCCTTTCATTCGCTCCCATAAATTGTGCAATAATTGGTGTAATTGCAAGCATGATACCATTCATCCCTGTGAAAACAGGTGACCAGAGGCTTGCCCCTATAGCAACTCCAGCAAGGTCATCTGTTCCGACTCGACCAGACATCATCGTGTCGACAAGATTCATTGCTGACAGACTAATTTGTGTAATCATAATAGGCAGTAAAATTCTTAAAAATAACCGAATTTTATCTTTTAATGTTTCTGCATGATACATGTGAATCCTCCTTATTTCTTAGATGTTTTATCTGAATTAGTAATCCCAAGCCAAAAAATTTGCCAAGAGGCACGCAGTTTTTGATTGGTACGCGTTTTATTCCCATAAATCAGTTCCACACCGATCGAATCTAACAAAGCGGAAAAAGCCAACTTTGCTGTATCAGGGTCTTGGCTAATTTCTTTTTTTTCAAATGCATATTGAAATCGTTTAAGATATAAATGGTCTACTTGATCTATGTATTGATAAAGACAGGTAATGACTTCATTATACAAATGATGTGGCGGCATAGAGGTATTACGCAGCCAAAACTTCAATCGGTTGTCATGGTGAAACCGGTAAATAAAGCTTTGCAAAGCTTCCCATAGAAACACCTGTAGTGGTTGATCGAAATGTGTTTCCATATATTCTTTCTCCTTTTTTACTTCATCTGTAAAAGTCTCCTTTAAAACCTTAATAAACAGATCATCTTTGCCTTTAAAATGAGCATATATTGATTGCTTTTTAATCCCAACCTTATTTGCAATATCTGCGAGAGATGTTCCTTCATATCCACAGACTGCAAATAAATTAAGGGCTTCCTGTTTAATTGTTTGATAAGACATCAAATCTCTCCTTACGATCGTTCGTCAGATTATCTTACCAAAGCATGGAAACAGTGTCAACTTAACACATGTGGAAAAATGGTGCTTCCGATCAAGTGGCATGTACAACCTTTTGATGTTTCATCCAAAGATAAAAAGGGTAAAAATTTAAACATTTGGGAGAAATAAAGTGTAAAGGATGGTTTTATTGGTGACATTTTGGCTTAGTTTTGTATTTATCGTTGGATTTATAACCCTTCATTTGCTGTCAAAAAATATGAAATTTATACGAGCAGTACCAAGGAGCCGCTTTCTTTCTATCGTTGGGGGAATATCTGTTGCCTATGTGTTCTTACATTTAATGCCTGAATTAGGAGAATATCAAGAAAACCTTGATGGGGAGATTGGAAATGCCCTTTGGAGCTTCCTTGAACATCATATTTACTTGGTTGCAATGGTTGGACTTGCCATTTTCTATGGTCTCGAAAGGTTAGCTAAATTATCAAAACGAAAAAATATTCATGATCAAAACAGCAAACCATCTGCCGGAGTATTCTGGATTCATATTGGATCATTTACTTTCTATAACGCTATTATTGGCTACCTGCTAATCCATGAAGAATTTTCCGGATCCTGGGGCATGTTTTTCTACTTTGTAGCTATGGGAGTCCATTTTATTACGAACGATAAAGGACTTCGGGAAACGCACAAAGAGAACTATGACAAGTATGGCAGGTGGATATTGGCGGGTTCTATTTTTGCAGGCTGGGGAATTGGCCTACTAACGGAAGTAAATGAAATAGTCCTATCCATTTTAGTCGCGTTTATTTCAGGAGGCATCGTATTGAACGTAATGAAGGAGGAACTTCCGGAAGAACGGGAAAGCAGTTTTGCGGCCTTTATTGCAGGGCTTACTACTTACTCTCTGTTACTTTTACTGCTATAAGGAAAAGCGAAGGTAATCAATGAAAAAAGGACCTTTGAAGGTCCTTTTTTATATAAATAGTTATATTCTGCCGCAAACATTATTCGTAACGGTTGTTCAAAGTAAAAGAACTCCGATTTATATAAAGTCCTCTCAACTATACAAACACTTCAGATTTAATTAAACTGTTGCGGACAAACTGAGTGAAAACGATGATAGATTAAGTGTGGCTATCATTTAAAAGAGTTTCCCTTGCTTGTACAGAAGGGTGAATAATCTTTTGGTGGAATAAAGAAAGCAAGTTTGTCGGATACCATCGCGCTTACGATCAAAGTATTCGCTAAAAACTTTCTCACAACTGTCCGCCATCTGTCTAGACATCTCACGTAATGATTCTTCAGCTGAATAGAACTCTGTTACCCTGTCCTGTTTCCATTCAAGGTAAGACACCATCACTCCACCAGCGTTTGCCAAAATGTCCGGAATGATAACCTTGCTCTCTTGATTCAAATAATGGTCAGCTGCAGCATCAATTGGTGAATTGGCTCCTTCCACCAGTAGATCGGCTCTCACTTCTTTCATATTTTGCTCAGTGATTTGCCTTTCAGTTGCTGCCAGAATCAATACATCCACATCCAGTATTAAAACATCTTCTCGACCACGTATTTCAGCCTCTACTCCGATACTAACCAATTCCTCCCTTGAATGTGGCAAGTGTCCTGTTTCAGATTGATAGGCCACTAATTTCGGGATGTCGATACCCTTTTCGTTATATAGTGTTACTTTATTATCACTAACTGCAACCACACAATGTCTTAATTCTTCATTCCTGTAGGCTTCCAATGCTGCAACCGAACCAACGTTGCCGAATCCCTGTACAGCTAAGGAAATCAACTCTCCTCGAACGTTCCTGCTGTAAAGTGATGTAAGCTTTTCGTACTGTTTGCTGTGAACCTTATCAGTATCATGGAAAGTCAGATTATTTTGCTTGCCTATCCATTGATGTACCAGCCAGAAATAACTATAGAACGTTCCTTTCCCTGTAGCCTCTCTACGTCCCCTTGCACCGCCATTTTCAATGCTTTTGCCGGTAAACGCTCCTAAATAATTTTTCCCGGGATTGATTGTCTTGTATTCCCCAACCATCCAATCCATGATTTGTTCATTTGTTCCCATATCTGGTGCAGGGATGTCCTGCGTAGGCCCGATGTCTGGTACAAACCGCTGCACGTATTTTTTTGACACTAAGTTCAGCTCTCGTTCTGAATAATCTTTAGGGTTTAACACAACTCCACCTTTGGCACCACCATAAGGAAGGTCATGGAGCGCATTTTTCAATGTCATCAACACCGCCAGGTTCTCGACCTCTTCCTCATTAACTAACTCACTGTAACGGATGCCGCCTTTATAAAAACCAGCGATATTATTATGTTGGATCCGGTAAGCAGGAATTCTAATAATTCTTCCGTCATCTTTAGAAACCCTAATATAACTTTTAATCACTTTGTCGGTCGTTGTGAGAATTTCCTGTGAGGATTCAAATGCTTTTTCCCTCTGTTCTCCTTTTAACTTTGGAAAAAAAGTCTCATCATCCTGCAGAGTTTGCAACATTTGCTTAATAATTCCCTGTGTTTGCATTAGTTTCATTTTGTCTCACTCCCCATATATTTTAACTAGCATAACTAGTCTTTAGCAAAACAATAATCGGCCTAACGTTTTGTGAAATTTGCCAGAAGGATAATCGTAACTATACTCGAAATAAATTTCTTATTAAGAGACTTCTTCGGAGAAAATAATTCCACCATCACTCTATTTTGTTTACTCAATATATAAGCCACTGAGCTTGAAAGCGCATCCTTTTCAATGTGCTGTAATTCTTGTTGTTTATTTAATTATTTCCCTTTTGATCTCCCTCATAACCAATTTTACAACCTATCTTAGTGGAAACACAATTAATACAGTTAATTCTTGTAAAAAAATGATGATAATTACAGGAATTATAAGTTTACTATTCCATATTTTCTCCTGATAATAAACATATTTTGCTCACCAAATAATATTCACTTACATTTCATTAAAGGTGGATGATATAGTGATTATCCGCTAATATCCAATTAATACTTCTTATAATATCCAAATATCGATTATCTTTCTCACAAAATACGAACATTAATGGTTTACAAATATAAAAGGTTCGTTTATAATTACAAATGAAATGAAATAAATTCTTTAACAACTTTCGTATATTCTTAGAATTATGGTCTAAGAGTCTCTACTAGGAACCGACAAATCCTAACTACGAATGGGCAGAATCATTCTACCCATTTATAGTTAGGATTTTTTTCAATATAAAAACAAATTTGTTCATCTTGCCTATACTATTAAAAATTTTTTCTTAGGAGTGTATATCATGGAAAATATATTTGATTACGAGGATATTCAGTTAATTCCTGCTAAATGTGTTGTTAACAGCCGTTCTGAATGTGATGCTACTGTGACACTAGGAGGGCGTCAATTCAAGCTCCCTGTTGTTCCAGCTAATATGCAAACAATTATTGATGAAAATGTTGCCCAATATCTTGCCGAAAATAATTATTTTTACATTATGCATCGCTTTGAACCGGAAAAGCGTCTAGCATTTATAGAAGATATGCAGACTAAAGGACTCTACGCATCTATTAGTGTGGGAGTGAAGGAAGAAGAATATCAATTTATTGAAGAACTTTCAAAAGCTAAGCTTGTCCCAGAATTTATAACAATCGACATTGCACACGGCCATTCAAATGCTGTTATTAATATGATCCAGCATATTAAAAAGCACTTGCCCGAAAGCTTTGTTATTGCTGGTAATGTCGGTACTCCTGAAGCAGTGAGAGAACTTGAAAATGCGGGTGCTGATGCAACTAAGGTTGGAATTGGACCTGGTAAAGTTTGTATTACTAAAATTAAAACAGGTTTCGGAACAGGAGGCTGGCAATTAGCTGCATTACGTTGGTGTGCAAAAGCAGCAAGTAAACCCATTATTGCTGATGGTGGAATAAGAACACATGGAGATATTGCAAAATCCATTCGTTTCGGTGCAACAATGGTTATGATTGGGTCCCTTTTTGCCGGCCATGAGGAGTCACCAGGAGAAACGATTGAAATAGATGGTAAGTACTATAAAGAATATTTCGGTTCTGCCTCTGAATATCAAAAAGGGGAAAAGAAGAATGTAGAAGGTAAGAAATTGCATGTAGAACATAAAGGTTCCCTTCAGGATACTTTAACTGAAATGGAACAAGATCTTCAGTCTTCTATTTCATACGCCGGTGGAAGAACCCTTGATGCTATTCGTCTTGTAGATTATGTTGTTGTAAAGAACTCTATCTTCAATGGCGATTAAGAAAATTAGTTTCTTTTAAAGGAAGAGATCTTTTTAACTAAGATCTCTTCCTTTTGCTTTCTACATTTTCAGCAGTAAAATAATTTATATGTTTACATTACCTTTACTTCTCCTTTTATTTTGAAACCATAAAAAAACCCCTCTAGCAATCATTAACTAAAGGGGGTTAGCATAGTATTTTTTATATACGACGTATCTTTATTACATATATACGCACCAATTTCTCCTCGTAAAGCCGCCTATTCCACCGTAACACTCTTCGCCAAGTTACGTGGCTTATCTACATCACAATCACGATGAAGTGCGGCATAATAAGAAAGTAATTGCATTGGTATAACACTTACTAATGGTGTTAATAAATCATGTACCTGCGGCAATACGAAAGTGTCACTATCTTTCTCCAATCCTTTCATACTAACCACACACGTATTAGCTCCACGTGCTGCTACTTCCTGCACATTACCGCGAATAGAAAGATTCACATTTTCTTGAGTAGAAATCGCAATAACTGGTGTACCTTTTTCAATTAAGGCAATCGTTCCATGCTTCAATTCTCCACCAGCAAATCCTTCTGCCTGGATATAAGAGATCTCTTTAAGCTTCAATGCTGCTTCTTGAACAACGAAGTAATCAACTCCACGACCAATAAAGAAAGCATTTCGAGTTGTTTCGAACATTTCTTTTGCAATACGTTCAAACTCTTCTTTCTGGTCTGTTAATGTTTCCATCGCACTAGCAACAATACCTAGCTCTTGTAATGGATCAAATGAAAGGTCAATACCTTTCACTCTGGCAGTATCAACAGCTAAAATTGCCAGAACAGCAATTTGCGCAGTATATGCTTTTGTGGAAGCAACTGCTATTTCTGGTCCTGCATGTAAATGTAATGTATAATCTGCTTCACGAGAAAGGGTAGAACCAGGAACATTTGTAATAGTTAAAGCTGGGTGTCCTAACGCTTTTGTTTGAACTAGAACCGAACGGCTATCCGCTGTCTCACCACTTTGAGAAATAAAGATAAATAATGGTTTTTCAGACAGTAATGGCATATTATAAGAGAATTCACTTGCAATATGCACTTCGACAGGGATATTCGCCAATTTCTCAATAAATTGCTTTCCAACAAGACCAGCATGGTAGCTAGTTCCTGCAGCAATAATATAAACACGATCAGCTTTTTTCATTGCCTGACGGATATCCACATCTAACTTAATTGCGTCATCTTGCGCTTGATATTCTTGAATAATATTACGAATAACAATAGGTTGCTCATCAATTTCTTTTAACATGAAATGAGGATATGTCCCTTTTTCTGTATCGGATGCATCAATTTCAGCGATATAAGATTCGCGTTCCACAGCTGTGCCATCTAATTTTTGAATCTCAACACGGTCTGCACGAACTAGTACAGCTTCCTTATCTTCAATTTCCACATAACGATTCGTTTCTCTAAGTGTTGCCATGGCATCACTTGCAACAACATTAAATCCATCACCAAGACCTATAAGTAATGGGCTTTTATTTTTTGCTACATAAATAAGATCAGGATTCTCTCTGTCTATTAATGCAATTGCATAAGAACCTTTTAATAAGGATAATCCTTTACGGAATGCTTCGAGCACATCATTTGTTTCATTGTAAAGCTGTTCTATCAGCTGAACAACGATCTCTGTATCTGTTTCACTTCTCAGCTCTACATTTTGCAGATATTCATCACGAATTTCATAATAGTTCTCAATTACTCCATTATGAACTAAAGTAAAACGCTCTGTTGCACTTTGATGCGGGTGGGCATTGTCCTCACTCGGTTCACCATGTGTTGCCCAACGTGTGTGTCCAATTCCTGCATTCCCCATGACAGATGCGTCTACTTTCTCACGTAATGTTGCGATACGTCCTTTTACCTTAAATAGATTCATTCCTTGTTCATTTAAAATCGCAATACCCGCAGAGTCGTATCCTCTATATTCTAATTTTTCCAGTCCTGTTAATAAGATCTCCTTAGAATCATTTGCTCCAATATAACCTACAATACCGCACATAGCGTTGTTTCCTCCTTGTATTTGAAGGGGCAAACAAAACGGCCGATTGACAAATTCTTTGACAAGGGGCGCTTCATTGCCCCTTTCTCGTGTGATTTTTACATCTTGTTTTTATTCTTGTACAGGAAGTTGCCTTCATGTTTTCAAATAAAAACATATCGGTTGAGATGTCCAACCGGGAGGTATCCGCCGATCTCACTCGATAAACCTCCTCCTCGTCAGCTATAAGAGTCTTCCCTCTTGTAGCCCTGGCGCTTAAATAATAACTGAATACTATGCTCCTTTCTCTATTTGAATCAACATTATTTTTGAAAAATAATGACTGCCCCTATTTTACTTGAAAAATTTATTACACGCAACAAATAACATTATGTTGCTTACTTAAGAATATGCCAGACAGCCGAAAAAAGTGTTTAGAGAAGGTCTTAAATGTCATTCCATCTAAGACCTTCTCCTTACTATTCTTCTAATCCAATTACTTGCTGTATAACGTCAGCAACTTCCTCCACATAACGATTACAGTCATCTAACGTTGGTGCTTCTACCATTACGCGCACTAATGGTTCAGTACCAGAAGGTCTAACAAGAACACGCCCTTGACTTCCCATTTCTTTTTCCACTTTATTAATGGCTTCCAGTACTGTTCGATTTGTCATCACTTCATTTTTATTTACAACACGAATATTTTTCAATACTTGAGGAAATTTCTTCATTTCACCAGCCAGTTCAGATAATTTCTTACCAGTTTCCCGCATAACGTTTACCAGCTGGAGTCCTGATAACATACCGTCACCAGTTGTAATGTAATCTAAGAAAATAATATGGCCAGATTGCTCTCCGCCTAGATTGTAACCACCTTTACGCATTTCTTCCATTACATAGCGATCACCTACCGCTGTCTTATCACTCTTCATATTATTGGCTTCTAACGCTTTGTAAAACCCGATATTACTCATCACGGTAGATACTACAGTGGAATGACGCAATAACCCTCTGTCATTAAAATATTTTCCGATAATAAACATTATTTGATCGCCATCAACTATATTTCCTTTCTCATCTACAGCGATAAGGCGGTCTCCATCTCCATCAAATGCTAAGCCAACATCTGCACCTTTTTCTACAACTAAATCCTGCAGTTTTTCAGGGTGGGTAGAACCGAATCCGTCATTAATATTTAACCCATTTGGTGAAGAACCGATTGTAGATATATCTGCTTCTAAATCAGCAAATAAATGAGATGCCAGGCCTGAAGTGGCTCCATGTGCACAATCCAGTGCTATATGTATTCCATCAAACTCATTGTCAATCGTTTCTTTCAGATAGTGGATGTACTTTTGCCCACCTTCAAAATAATCATTAATTTGGCCAATATTGCCCCCAATCGGGCGTGGAAGATTATCTTCCTCTTGTTCTAATAATGCTTCGATTTCTGCTTCTTGTTCATCTGATAATTTAAAACCGTCTGACCCGAAGAACTTAATACCATTATCTTCAACAGGGTTATGAGATGCTGAAATCATTACACCAGCTTGTGCATCCATTGCCTTTGATAAATAAGCTACTCCTGGTGTTGAAATCACTCCTAACCTCATTACTTCGGCACCAATTGATAATAAACCAGCAGCAAGAGCTCCTTCCAGCATGTTCCCTGATATACGTGTATCCCTTCCAATTAATACTTTTGGATTTTGCTCTTCCTTCGTTAACACATAACCACCATAACGTCCTAACTTAAATGCTAATTCTGGTGTTAAATCTTGGTTTGCTACTCCACGTACACCATCAGTACCAAAATATTTTCCCATTAATTATTCTCTCCTTTATTCATTCCTATGCATCAGGTTCGACCAATAATGTTGCTTCATCTATCGCTAGTTCAATTTCGACATTTTCTAGTATTTCCTCGGAAATATTGTTGTTAATTGGCAAGGTTACCTCACCCGGCGACTGGTTCTCCATTGTTACAGAAAGCGGCAAGTCCTCTGCAGTTAATTCTTCAATGTCAGAAGGAAAACCCCTAATTGTTACATTTGTTGCACCAGTAGTAGGGCTGACAAATGAAGTACTACTGCCTTGAGGTTCTCCTTCAATTGATATTGGGACATTTTCCACAGTCCGCTCTTCTGCTTGCTCTACTTCAATTACTACATTTACAGTTGCAGGTTCGACTTTTCTTACTTCTTGCGGAATATCTAGTTCTACCTCATATGTGCCGCTTTCTGTTATTTCACTTAAGTTAACTGGCTTTGTCTTCAATTCCTCTAGCCCTTCTAAATAAGACTCTGCCGCAAATACCGTGACTGTTTCTGTTTCTAATTCCATTGAAGCTAATCTTAAATCTTCTGTAACCTCACTTACTGTTTCCAATGATACTGGTACAGATTTGTTAGGATTTTTCACATCAACTGTAACATCTACGGTAGGTGGATCGATTCTAACACTTAGCTCATTTCCTTGATTATCATATACTTTGACAGGTACATTGTCTGCCGTGAAAGATTCTTCTACACCAGCTACATCAACGAATGCTTTGACAATTGCTATACGATCAACAATACTTTTGGAACTTGTTACAGTAACGGACTCTGGCTCCGTGTAAACATTACCGACTTCATAACCTGCAGTAATTTGATCACGGTTAAGTACATCAATATTAACAGTATAATTTTGACTCGCTCTTTCTTCAATCGATACTTCGACTTCTTGTGGTTCAATATAAACATTTAACTGGTTAGCTATTCCCGAATATTCGATCGGCACAACATGCGTTCCGGTACCAAGACCATCTAAGTTAACAAACACTTCAAAATTCCGCTGTAATGACGTGGAAGTAACAAGACTTACAGATCCTTGAAGCGTTACTTTTACTGTTTCTGGCACACCACTCACCACGTACTTCTCCTGATCAATATCAATATTCACCGGCATATCTTCTAATGTTTTCGTTTCATTAGTTGTACCAAAAATGGAGTTGTACCCATCATCTTCATCAGAGACATTTTCATCAAAAGCGACAACAACGAACAGCAGAATGGAAAGTGCTAAAGCAACAACTCTTATGACCCATGGCTTTTCTAACCAATTATTCATCATTTTTCTTCCCCCTCCAGTTCCAACCTTTTGTTGTAGAGGATTTGAATTTCGTTACAAGTTCCTTTTCAAGCAGCTCTGCTAATTTGTCGACAGAGATATTCCGATGTAACTCCCCATTTTTCGTACAAGAGATATTACCTGTTTCTTCAGATACGGTAATCGTTATCGAGTCTGTTACTTCACTTATACCAAGTGCAGCTCTATGTCTTGTACCTAGCTCTTTCGATATAAAGGGACTTTCCGATAATGGCAAATAACAAGCTGCAGCTACAATTTCATCTTTATTAATGATAACAGCACCATCATGAAGAGGTGTATTCGGTATGAAAATGTTTGTTAATAACTGATTGGTTAACTTCGCGTTTATCGGAATCCCTGTTGATATATAATCACCCATTGCCGTTTCACGTTCAATTGTAATTAAAGCTCCAATCCTTCTTTTCGCCATATAGTTACAAGAGTCTGCTATTGCTTTTATGGAGTGATGGAATACTTCATCTTCGGATTTCGAATTACGGGAAAAAAAGCTGCCTCTTCCTAATTGCTCCAATGCCCTTCTCAGCTCTGGCTGGAATAAAATAATGATTCCTAAGGGCCCCCACATAATCACTTGCCACATTAAGATTCGAACTGTTGCCAATTCAAACAGAACGCTAATAAGGTAAACAGATATTACGACGAAAATACCTTTTAATAACTGAATAGCCTTCGTTCCTCTAATAAGCATAAGAAGCTTGTATAGCACATACCAAACAATTCCTATGTCAACAACTATCTTTAATATATTGAGAAAAGACCATTCCCAATTAAACATGAAAACACAACCTTATGTCCATCCGAATCCTCTTCCTATCTAATTTGTAGTTATGTAATCATATTATAGCATAAAATGAAGAGCAGATTTACTGTGAGCTTTTGATAACTATTAATTTTCTTTATTTATAAAAATGGGCTGGTGCCGTGTAGATTGTTGTTTTCTTGCGTGAATTGGTAAAAGGAAACTATAATGGGGTTCAGGAGCCGCGTCGAAAGGGATGGATGGAACGTTTTCCTGGGTAGGTAACCCAAATACTTTAACAACTATCTTTATCAGTTCCGTCGGTTCAAATCAGGTGAAGATTTAATTTTGATGAACAGAGGGAATAGAGGATTTTTCAGCGTGTCAAAAATTCATGACTGTTGAAATGTTAAGGAGCGCATAAAAAAGACCCCAATATGAGGTCAATTTATCATTTTCTAATAGAACCACTAATGAAGAGTTCGTCTACTTTTGGTCTATTTTTTAGTTTTTCCTTATTTAAAAATGTAAAAAGTAATTTAAACTATAAATTTTTGCTATAAAATCACAACAAAAAAAACGAAAAACTTTAGCAAACAGCCATAAAAAAAAGTGATCTCTCATCAATTGAAAGAGATCACTTTTCAAAGCTAAAAACTTCTTGTGCTAAACCTTTTATTTTATACCATAACCAACCAAACATTTGGTCTACTTGTTTAATTTCTCCCGCTACATTTCCAGCAGATGCAGTGAGATAATCTCCATTTATAATCACTACATCTCCTTTCACTTCACCGTGAATTTTAATATTTCCATTTTTTATTTCTAGATCATCCTCTATAATAACACCTTCTGGAACTATGACGGTATCATTTTCAACAACTAAATTCATTCCTTTTGGATAACTTAACTGATGGTCTTGATTCCATGTTGCTAAAATACTGCTGGACATTAAGATAAAGAAAATAGCCGCAGCCGTGACTAATGGATGGATTCGAACCCATCTGCGAACTGTCGATCTTTTCTTTTCTTTTGGCAGTTGTGCCATTACATTTTTCGTGAAATCCGCAGAAGGTTGTAAGTCAACATTTGTAGTGATTAATGCTACTGTCCTTTTTAATTCTCGAAAATGAGTTTGACAAGCTTCACATGATTTCAAATGGGAGCGCAGTGCTTCTTCTTCATCTTTAGTAATATCACCGTCTAAATATGAATGCATTAATCCAATTACATCTCCATTACAACTCATTTTACTCACACTCCTTTACACATGGCGAAGCTTTTTCCTTAAAGCTTCTCTCCCTCTATGAATTCTGGTTTTTACTGTCCCAACAGGTATTTCTAATATTTCGCTAATTTCTTTTAGAGAGAGTTCATCGATAAATCGCAATGCAATAATGCTTCGATATTTAGTTGGCAATTCCATTATCTCTTTTTGAATATAGCTTTGTGTTTCTAAGCTTTCCACCTCATCCTCTGGAAGTACCCCATCATCTGGGATTTGGGCATATAAATTCAATCCATCTGCACCTTTTATCTCAGCATCAAGATAATAATCTGGTTTCTTCTTCCTCATTCGATCTATCGCTAAATTTGTCGCAATCCTGTATAACCATGTCGAAAATTTTCGATTCTCATCATATGATTGTATATTAATATAAGCACGAATGAAAGCTTCTTGCGCTATATCTTCAGCTTCATGTTTATTTCCAACCATACGGAAACAAATCGCGAACACCTTACCTTGAAAGTGTTCTACAATATCTTCGAATGCCGATTGATCCCCTTTTTTAACTAATTTTATACTTTTTACAATTTTCTCCTCGATCATCTTATAACCTCCGCTAAACTTGCGGTTACCTATTGTACGAAAAACCACAACATTAGGTTTCATTATTCTATAAAAAATTTTTACTAAATGGCAATAAGCCTATTATAACAAGAAAATTGGACTTTTTGTCTATGAATTGTAAAATTTTATATTTTTTCAATTGAGTTTAATGGTAGATTCGATTTACACGATTATTGTATTATCCCGACAGCATTTGTTAAAATAAATGTATATGAACAGGAGGAATAACCTTATGAAAATAACTTCAATTGAACCGACACCTAGTCCATATTCAATGAAGATAAATTTAGATGAAGAACTACCGGTTAATCAAACAGAAAATTATAAAGAAAGTGATAATTTAGATAATGCACCGAAGTACATAAAAGATCTATTTGGTGTGAATGGTGTAAAGGGTATTTACCGGGTAATCGACTTTATAGCATTAGAAAGACATCCAAAAGTAGCATGGGAGGAAATATTACCACAAGTTACTGATATAATAGGGTCTGTTGAATCACTAGATCATTCATTTCGTTCAACATCAGATATGGCAGAGAACTCATTTGGTGAAGTAAAAGTATATATCCAAATGTTTCGGTATATCCCGATGCAAATCAAGCTTGTAGAAGATGACGTAGAAAAACGTTTCGGGTTACCTTCACATTTCTCTGAGGCAGCATTAAAAGCTTCAGCAGACACTGGCAATATGTTGGAAGAGCGGAAGTGGGTGGAACAGTCACCAAGGTATGGTGACATGGAACAAATTGGTCAGGATATTGTTGAAGAACTAGCTGCCAGTTATAATGAAAAACGTCTAAATGAATTAATCGACTTTGCTGATAATCGACAGAATAAGCAAAATCCTTCTTTCCAAAAAGTGACTCCAGATATGTTAGACAACCCCGATTGGAAGGAGCGTTATGCAGCACTTGACCGGATGTCACCAACTATTGATGATTTAGATGTATTAAATAAAGCATTAGATGATGAAAAAGCATCCATACGCAGACTTGCCACTGCATATTTAGGAATGATTGAAGATGAAAAAGTATTACCATATCTATACAAGGCATTAAAAGATAGAGCTGTTAATGTAAGAAGAACAGCTGGCGATTGCTTATCAGATCTCGGCTTTAAACAGGCAATACCAGAAATGATAAATTCTTTAACTGATAAGAACCGGCTGGTCCGCTGGCGGGCAGCAATGTTCTTATATGAATTAGGAGATGAGACAGCAGTTCCGGCTTTACAAGATGCTATTAATGATCCGGAATTTGAGGTAAGAATGCAAGTGAAGATGGCTCTGGCACGCATTGAAGGTGGAGAAAAAGCTAAAGGTTCTGTTTGGCACCAGATGACAAAAGCAAGCAAACAGTAAATTTAAAAGCGCCTATATCCTTTATAAAGGATATAGGCGTTTTTATATAGAAAGGCTTTGAAACAAACGAAGGTTCTATAATAAGAAATCAGTTAATGAAACTTATCAATCATTATTATTTAACAAAACCCACAGAAAAAGAACAGGTACGTAAATACCTGTTCTAAAAATACAATCTATTAGAGTGGAGCCTAGCGGGATCGAACCGCTGACCTCCTGCGTGCAAAGCAGGCGCTCTCCCAGCTGAGCTAAGGCCCCAAAAAATGGTGAGCCATGGAGGATTCGAACCTCCGACCCTCTGATTAAAAGTCAGATGCTCTACCAACTGAGCTAATGGCTCTAACTATATTCTTTTATTAGGTATAAGTAAAATGGCTGGGCTAGCTGGATTCGAACCAACGCATGACGGAACCAAAAACCGTTGCCTTACCGCTTGGCTATAGCCCAATAAAAAAGGTGTATACTCTTAGTATATACACTGAGCTCAAAATTATACAATGGTGGAGGGAGTAGGACTCGAACCTACGAACCCGATGGGAACGGATTTACAGTCCGTCGCGTTTGGCCAACTTCGCTATCCCTCCATGTATTATAGACAAGTGGTGCCGGCCAGAGGACTTGAACCCCCAACCTACTGATTACAAGTCAGTTGCTCTACCAATTGAGCTAGACCGGCATAAATGGTGGAGGATGCAGGGCTCGAACCTGCGACCCCCTGCTTGTAAGGCAGGTGCTCTCCCAGCTGAGCTAATCCTCCGTTTACAGGATATGCTAGTCTATGTATTGCGACATAACGCCGCGTTCTTAACATGCTATCCTTAATATAATAACTAATATTTTTAATGGTGACCCGTACGGGATTCGAACCCGTGTTACCGCCGTGAAAGGGCGGTGTCTTAACCGCTTGACCAACGGGCCAATAGAATTTATTCTTGCAGAGCTTCCAGCCGGACTTGAACCGGCGACCCCTTCCTTACCATGGAAGTGCTCTACCGACTGAGCTATGGAAGCAAATGAATGGCTCCACAGGTAGGACTCGAACCTACGACCGATCGGTTAACAGCCGATTGCTCTACCACTGAGCTACTGTGGAATAATTTATGCTTCTCAAAGCTGTATTAATTATATGCCTGGCAACGTCCTACTCTTGCAGGGGCAAAGCCCCAACTACCATGGGCGCTGGAGAGCTTAACTACTGTGTTCGGCATGGGAACAGGTGTGACCTCTCCGCTATCGTCACCAGACATTGATATATTATTGTGGTAAATATACCATCAAAACTAGATAAGAAGATTAGACAAGCAACAAACAACTTTTATAAAATTCAGGCTAGTTCAAGCTTCTAATAGCTAGCGTATAGTTGATCCTTCCCTTTGTACAGAAAAACACTGTAC